>JBEBTY010000012.1:0-103184 GCA_040393525.1 Victivallis vadensis
TAGCATAATAACAATAATGAGAGAAACACGGTGTTTCTTTCACGGATTCAGGATAGAGTATGGATACGAAACGAATTTCTGTAATGATTGCTTTGGTTTGCCTCGCCGGATTTTTTTCCGGTTGCGGCAAGACTCCTCAGGCTTTGCCGACGGAACGAAACTCCCTGATTCTGCGTTTTTTCGAGAGCATGGCACGTGGAGACGCCTCCGCCGCCTCGGAGCAGGGAGCGAAACTGATGGCGATGGACATCAGCAACGACTATATCATCAAACTGGTGACTGTTCAGCAGAGCAACACTTTTCTACAACGTGCCCAGCGTGAAATCAACATCGGCAACATTGACGGCGCCTTGGCGGTCTTGAATGAAGGCATTAAAACCTATCCGTCGAACCGTGATCTGGTTCGCCAGCGCGGCCGGATTCGTCAGCTTCGCAATGCGAAGATGTTGCTCGACGAAATGCGCAATGCGAAGACCTCTGCCGCGATGTCGTCGGCGCTGACTGCGGCCTCTACCGGGCTGTCCTCCAACATGACTCCGAAATTGCGCGCCTACTTCACCGATTATCGGCTTCAGATTGATGAAGTCGCCCGACGAGAGGCGGCGAAAACGTCCGGGCAGGAACCGGAGGTCAAGACGACCGCGCCGGTGGTTCCTCCTCCTCCGGTGAATGAGCCGTAAACCATGACTGCGCGTTGGCTGCTCTGCATTTTGTTTGTGTGGGTCGGGATGTTGCTTCCCGCAATGGAAAGTGACGATGCGTTACCGGAAACGGTGGCGATGGTGGATGGATACCCGATTACCCGCGACGCCGTGACGCGGCGCTTGCGTAACTCCGGTGAACTCTCTCCGGAAGATTCTCAAGAGAACCGTCGTGCCGCCATTCGCCGTGCCACAGAGAACGAAATCTACTTTTATCTGCTTGGACGGTTGTTGGCCGAAGAGAAAATCATACCTTCCGAAGAAGCGGCTGCGCTTCAGCTTGCGGAGTTGGAACGCGCACTGCCGCATGGATTGTCTGCCTTGAATCAAATCGATCTCAAGCGCCTGGCTGCATCGGAGAACTATCGCTGGAACGTTGCGCTTCAAGAATATTTGCGCCGTGTCGCACCCGAAATCATCGCGGTCGGCGACGCCGAGCTGGAGCGCGTATACCGGGTGAACCAGAATCAGTTCCGTTTGCCGGAGCAGTATCAACTCGGTGTGATTCGTATTCTGAAAAGTTCTCCCGATGCGCTGGACCGGGCCAAGACGGTTCGTTCCCGGTTGCAACAGGGGGAAGACTTCAATCGAGTTGCCGCGGAAGTCGATCCTGAGGGAAGCGCGTTCGACGAAACGAATCTGTTGGAACTTTTACGGCAGGGAGATCCTACGCTTCCGGCGGGGAGCATCAGCCGGATTCTGGAAGACGCGGCGGCATATTATCTGGTCAAGGTGCATTCCAAGACGCCCGGTCGCTTTATTCCTTTTGCGGAGGCCGCGCCTTACTTGCGGCTCCAGCTGGTTTCTGAAAAAACCGCGACGGCGCTCCGGACGATTTTGACCGGTGAATTGAAAAAAGCAAAAACTCAGTTTTTTATTCCATAACAACACCTACATCCCAGAAGGAGTCCTATGGCAAAGGTAGAGGTTTCCGCCGGCGCGATCCGGCTCGATGGAGTTCCCACGCAGATTATCTCCGGCACCATCCATTATTTTCGCATCTGCCCGGAGCAATGGGCGGATCGTATCGCCAAGGCGAAAATGCTGGGCTTGAATGCAATTGAAACCTATGTCTGTCACAACCTTCACGAGCCGAAACCGGGTGAGTTTGATTTCTCCGGCATGCTGGATCTGGAAGCGTTTCTGGACGAGATTCACAAAGCAGGGCTCTATGCGATTGTGCGGCCGGGGCCGTATATCTGCGCGGAGTGGGATAACGGCGGCCTGCCTCCCTGGCTCTCGGTACAACCCGGAGTGGAGTTCCGTTGTATGAATCCAGCGTTCCTCGAAGCCAATGACCGCTACTTGAACAAGGTTTTGCCGATGGTGAAATCGCGCCTCTATTCGGCAGGTGGCCCGGTCATTATGATGCAGATTGAGAACGAATACGGCAGCTACGGCAACGACAAACCTTATTTGCAACATGTTCGCAATGTGTTTCTCGACCATGGAATCGATGTCCCGCTGCTCACTTCCGATGGCCCGGCGGACTGGATGATTCAAGGGGGCACGATCCCCGAGTGTTACCAGACGTTGAATTTCGGCAGCCGTTCGGTTGAGAGCTTTGCCAATGGGCGGAAGTACCGGCCGGAGGGGCCGGATTTCTGCATGGAATTCTGGTGCGGCTGGTTCGATCATTGGGGGGAGGAGCATCACACCCGCGACGGGGAAGATGTGGCGCAGGAACTCGATGCGATGTTGAAAAGCGGTGCGTCCGTCAACTTCTTCGTCTTTGCCGGCGGCACGAATTTTGCGTTTACCGCAGGCGCCAATGGGAACGGCGACAAGCCGGGCGATTACGCGCCGACCATTACCAGCTATGACTATGATGCTTTGCTGACCGAATGCGGCGATCCGACACCGAAATACTTCGCTTGCCAGCGTGTGATTCGCAAATACCGTCCGGAGGCGGAGTTCGGCACTCCCGGAGAGGTGCGTAAAATCGCATATGGCAAGGTGCAATTGACTGGCAGCGCTCCGTTGCTGGGGGAATTGGATCGTCTGGCGACGAAACACGAATCGGTTCGTCCGCCGACGATGGAGGCGTGCGGACAAAATTTTGGTTTTATTCATTACCGGACCACTGTTTCCGGGCCGTTTCAGGAGCGGCTCTATTTTCCGGAAGTGCGCGACCGCGTGATGGCATTTGTGAATGGGGTTTATGCCGGAACCGTCTACCGGAACGATGCGGAACGCTTTATCCCGCTCGAAATCGGCCCGGATGGCGCAACGATCGATCTTCTGGTCGAAGCGATGGGGCGGATCAATTATGGCGCTCTGGTCGGGCGTGACCAGAAGGGGCTTCCGCTCGGTGTTGGAATCTGTTGGCAGATGTTGAGCCATTTCGATGTCTGGAACCTCGAGTTGGACAACATTGATAACGTACAATTCGGCGTATTTGGCGAGAGTGAAAACCACCCGGCGTTCCATCGCGGCGTTTTCGATGCCGTTGAAGTCGCGGATACGTTTCTGGAGTTTCCCGGCGTCAAAGGAGTGGTCTGGGTGAACGGCTTCAATCTTGGCCGTTACTGGGACATCGGGCCGGGGAACACGCTATACGTTCCGGCTCCGATTTTGCGCAAGGGTGCAAATGAGATTGTGGTTCTGGAGCTTCACAAACTCAACGCGCCTTCTGTTGTCCTGACGGATCGGTTGCAGTTGTCGTAACGAAAAGCGTATCTCCCGCCGGTTCCGCTGCGAAACCGGCGGGAGATTTCATTTAAAGCGTCACCACCAATCCATCAAACGCAACAAAAATGCCGCAAGGCAGTAAGAGCGACTCCAACTCCTCGTGGGTGCAGCCGCCATTGTGCGAAAAATGGTTGGCGTATACCAGCGTGTCGTCGTCGACACACCCCAATTCCCGAAGTTTATCCCGAAGCTGAATTACGGTAGTGACGCCGAGATGCCCGGTCACCTGATTGGTCGCGGTTCCCATCGTGCAATCAATGGCAACCAGGTCGAGGTGGATTCCCCGCAATTGCTCCAAGGTTTCCACTGTCGGCATTCCGGTGTCATTGGCGACGAAAAAGCGCTTTCCATTTTGTTCCAAAAGGAAAAGTTGAGCGTCTTTTCCCGGGGCGTGATTGGCTGCCAGCGCCGTAATGGACAGTTCGCGTTCTTCGATACACTCGCCGTCTTTGATCTCCACCGGGCGAATGTGGAGGTCCGCCAGATTGTAAATTCCGCTGTCTTCCGCCGCGAATGAAAGAATTCGTGAAAAAACACGGCGACTCCCCACTACGGTTAGTTCACGGCTCACCTGACTGAACCAATTCGTCCGCCGGAGTTGGAACTCCAGCGGGTTCAGGTGATCCGCATGATTGTGGGTGAAAATCACCCGATCCAAACGCCTCAGGTCAATGCCGAATTCCGTGGTCTGCCAAAGCGCGTCCGGACCAAAATCGATCATGGTATTGTCATTGACTGCGTAAGTGCAGCGACGGCGGAGATTTTTTCCGCCAAGTGTTTTTGCGCGTTCGCAAATGCCGCATTCGCACCAGATGGCGGGAATTCCTTCCGCCGCCGCGGTTCCGAGAAAGGTGATCTTCATAAATTAACTTCACTTCTATAATAGATGAAACGGATATTGCGGAGAGAGATCGTGATGTCGTCGGAAAGCGCGTTGATGCCGATACGAATCTGCCGCACGCTTTTGGGTTTCAGGTGTGGAATGAGGTAAGGGATAAAGCGGCTCTCCCACTTCTCATTCGGGCTTGCTATCTTGAAGATTGAATATTCGCCGGTTTCTTTCTGGATGCCTTTGACCGCCATCATCGCCATTTGTTGGACATTGGCGGCGTCTGATACTTTGACCTCAAACGCGATCCCGAGTACATTTTCCTGTGACTCCTGCGGCAGTTGAAGCAGGAATTCCGGATAACTCCAGCGGTCTTTGGTTCCCGGTGCAAAGCGGGTATGGAACACGATGGATTTTTCGGCGGGATCATGAAAAATTGTCATGTCGCCTGCAGAGTTTTTTCGCCAGTTCTCCGGCTGGATCATGCGCGGCATTTTCAACACATTGCCGACGGAAAGAAGGGCTTTCATGTCAATCACCGGAATCACCAGCGGAGTAGCCTTGTTGTTGTTGAAACGGCCATTGATCCGTATTTCTCCCTGTGCATTTTTCCACTGCGGAGTGACGGAGAGTTCCAACTCTTCCTTTCCGAACGGCGGCAATTTGATTTCGGGAGGAACCCCGGCAAACGTTCCGCCTGCGACTTCGATGAAGCCGGTTTTGGGATGGCTCGACAAGTTCCAGATTTGAAGTTTGAATTTTGCGTCCGGTTTCCGGACATTGACGCAATCCCGGCTGAGAAAGGTTTCAAAATCGTCAGACAGTTCCGTGCGGAAGATTACGGTTTTGTCGATCCCGGTTTCCAGAACTGTCTTTTGTCCGCCTGGAAGCCGAGCGGGAACGCTGATCTTGAGATCGGTTACATGGTTCAAGATCACCGGGAAGCGAGTTGCGGTCACCTCCATGCTGTCAAATTCCAGCGGTGTGCCGAAGAGGTCGACTCCTTTCAATTTTCGTCGCGTTCCCGGCAACTTGAAGTTCCGTTTCAGCGGGTCCGTTGCCGACAGCGTTTCCGAGCCGTCGCCGGTATCAACCGGGGAACTGCTCCAGAACACCAGTGACCGACTTCCGTCCTGTTGACGATAGAGATAACCTTTCAGGCCGTCGTCAAGTTTCACTTCGCCTTCCGGCTTTGCCCAGCCGAGTTGATCGACCAGAGTTGCGAAAGCAGCGAATCCGGGTTTGACGGTGAAATCCCGCCGCATCATTCCCCAATCTTTCTTGCCGTTGAATTCGTTGTAGGGGGGCAAAACAAAGAAGAAATCGCGGGAAACTCCAAGATGCTGCAAAGTAAGCATTGCTTTGGGAATGAATTCCGCCAGCAACATCTCCTGATCCGGAGAGTGCATCATTGTTTCCGGAACCCAGTTCTCCAACTGGCCGAATCCTTCGACGCGTGTCCCGTGTTCGGTGAACCAGATCGGAAGGTGTTCGATGTGAAAACGCTTCATGTGAGCACGGATGGTTCTCATGATTTCCGGGTAATCCCGGATGGGATCGTAGGTGTGGATGTTGAATATGTCGAAATACCCGCCGATCCCGCTCTTCATCGCCGCATCGGCGTAGGCGAAATTGTCGGTTCCGGTGTAACCGCCGATTGCCACCGACAACTCGGGATTCCCGGCTTTGAAACCGAGGTAAGCGGCCTTCAGTGCCGCAGCGTAATCCCAGGCTCCTTCCATCGTGAAGCCATGGCTGTCCTGTTCGTTCCAGAACTCCCAGGTTTTCATTTTTCCCCGGAACGCTTCCGCTGTAGCCTTTGCGAAATGATAGGTTGCAATGAGATCGTTGGGGAGCATTGCATTTTCGTCCTTCTTTGCCCATCCGGGGGCGTTGTGATAGACACCGGAAATCGCAAGATTACGCTTGGCGAGATATTCAGCGTTCCTCATATATTGCTGCCAGTCGAGTGTGCCGGGAACAGGTTCCGTGTGTTCGTTCCAGTGCAGCCGTTCCCGTACCATCCGGAGCCCGGCGCGGCGAGCGACTTCAGAGACGACTTCATATGCGTTCGCCACCAGCCGGGGATTGTTCGGGAAAGGGCGGGCGAGCCAGCTTTGCGCCGAATCCATCGCAAAATAAAGCTCCGGATTCGCTGGGCGTTTTTCAGGGTCGGGAACCACCGCGAAGCTGCGGCACCCGGTGAATCCGTCAAGTTCCAGCATATAATAGCCATTCGGAAGTGTGTCGAGGACAAGTTCGGAGCCGGACCAATTGCCCTGCCGAATCGTTTCCTTCTTCCAGTTTTTCAATGTCCACCGTTTCGGCCGTGCCGCAAACGATTTCAATTGGAACTTCAACGCTTCTCCTTGTAAAAAAACCGTGCCGGGTGCGGCGGCAACAAGCGACAGCGACGCGTCGGTGATGCGAGCCGGTTCCACGGATGTCAGAAATTCCAGATTGCGAATAAAATAGACCAGTTTCGACGATTCCGGATTCATGCCGATCTGAAGGTTCATTACCTTTGTCGGGTCTTTGACCGCAGAGGCGACGTCGATTGTGACAAGTTGATATTTCTTTGTCGGCGCCGGTAAGTTGTAATAAGGTTTTTGTCCACCGAACATCACATGGGCGAAGTGGCATGCGATATCGGTTTCGGTTCGGAACTCAAACCGGATCTGTTTGACGCCGACGAGTGATTCAGGCGCTTTCAGCTGCAAGTACGGGTAGACCCAGCGATCGGTGTTCGGTGGGAATTCCACTTCAAATCGTACTGCATTTTCCTTTGCATCGTCCGCGATGACCATCACACCGGAAGAGTTGGCCTCGAAACGGGCAGCCCGCCCGACGTCTTCGGACCAGGGCAATGGATACAGTTCCACCGCCATCGCGGAAAGGAATAGTACGCCGAGAAGGATTGTTTCCAGCAATAGTTTCATAAGTAACCTTTGAGATAGAAGAATTCGCCTGCGCAACGCAGGCAGATCATGGAGATTTGCTTCAGAAAGGCATGTATACGCCGGAGATTACGACTCCGGCGAGCCCCATGGATTTCAGGTCCAATTTACCGACGGAGCTGACGTGACCGTCGAAGAAACTCATATTGGTTCGGTCGTTGTGGATCGGGGTGATATCTCCGGCGTTGTTCCAGCCTCCCGCAAGATATTGATTGATGCCCCCATTCGCCCACCAGCCTGTAGTGCCGACGCCCAGCGTGCAGGCGTTCAGGAATATCTCTGTCGGCGCCTTCATTTTGGTCAGAACACTGTAGCAATTGCCGGCTCCGGCGATTTTAACGCCGAAGTGTCCCCATTCTGCTCGTTTGCTCTCATAGAAAGGAGTAAACGCATTGTTCGTTTCGTAACGGGCCATTCCGTAGGTGAAGGTGTAATAGTCATTTTGATCCGGGGCGTAACTCGCCTTTGGGGGAACCTCCGGGCAGTTCAGCAGCGGGGAGCCTTTTGCCAGATAACCGTTGTTGTATAAAAGCAGCCCCCATGGCTCGTCCTTGGGGCCGAAGTGTGCGACATATTGGCCAAAATCGTCTGCGTAAAACGCATAAGCCTTGTAGAGCTGGCTCTGCTGGTTGACGCAGGTGATGGAGCGGGCTCTCGCCCGGGCTTGATTCAACGCGGGCAAAAGCATCGCGGCCAGAATTGCAATGATTGCAATTACAACTAGAAGTTCGATTAGTGTGAACTTGTTTTTCATCATCATTTTCCTTGTTTTGTTGTTTTTGCGATATCGAGTACCGATCCGCATTGGATGAGTTTTGAGTGAAGAAATATCTCTTCCGAAAGAGTGGCTCCCTTCCTTTCGGCGGCTCGGTCGATAAGATCAAGCGCCACAGTGAGTTGTCCACTGATATCCGCCGGCACCGTGTCAAGCGGAGGGCTGCTGATCTGGGTCAAAGACTCCGCCGCGATGGCGACAACGCTCAAGTCTTCCGGAATTCGCAACCTGCAGTTGAGACAGGCGTTGATCGCCCCCTGTATCGACTCCCCGGATACTCCGAGGAGAGCGGTGAACTGGAATCCCGTCTTGAGTACAGCTTGAAAACAATTATACGTTTTTGCGGTGGCCATTTCGCCGGAAATCACTTTGCAGTCAATCAGATCGATTTCGACGTTGTTGAGTTTTGCAAAACCGATGGCGCCGCGAACGCGCTCCCGAATCCCACGGGTATGAGGTTCGCTGATCAGAAGCCCGATTCTCTTGTGACCGTGCTTTACCAGATGCAGAATGGCGATTCCAGCTGCGAAATAGTTATCCACCCCCACGCAATCGGTCTTGATCCCTTCCAGCGAGCGCCCGAATACAACCGTCGGGCGGAGGGAACAGTAATGCGTGAGCGCGTTGAGATCCGCCTGTTGAAACACGCCGCTTGCAGGGCGAATGATCATTCCGTCGGCTCGGCGCAACGCGCTGTCCAGATTGCGGGGAATGGCGGTGGAGAAATCAAAGCAATCCATCTTGATGTTCCAGAGAGATGAGGAATGATTGATTCGTTCCACCGTTTCGTTCAGTTCCTGAATATCGACGGAAGGCCAGTGCGGAACCTGCAACAGTACCGTTTTACGCGCTATCGCCGATGAGCCTTCCTCGCCGGAGCCGCAGACATAAAGACCGCTTCCGGGGACGACGTTCAGCAATTTTTCATTTCGCAGCAGATGTATGGCACGATCGACAACAAACTGACTGACGGCGTACTTTTTTATGATTCCGCGAATGCTGAGAAAGCGTTCCCCATGCTTACGGCTGCGGATCTCCTGCCGCAATTCCGCATAGAGTGCTTCGACTTTATTTTTCGCGCCTACCATCTTGTTGAAATCCTTTTGCTCGATTGTATTGGTTGTGATGCAATACAATTGAGGTTTGTTGTGATACGGTTTGACTTTTATTTTGGTTTTGTTAGAAGTCTTGCATTGTGCTATCATCCTGTAAATCAGCACTGTCTTTGTAGTAATTATACCATTCAACCCGCCGGGTGTCAATTCGGATACGGTTTAAAGAAAGCACAAACCGTATCGCTGCCGAAATGGAAGCTCATTCCATGATCCAACGAGAAGGGCAGGGAGGTAAATTCAATTAAAATGCGGGCAGAAAAAAAGCCGTCTGGATGACGGCTGAAATATAATTGGTAGCGGGGAATGGAATCGAACCATTGACCCTCAGGTTATGAGCCTGATGAGCTGCCACTGCTCTACCCCGCGCTGTATTTGATTAATATAGCTCCCTTTGCGGGTTTGTCAAGCTAAAAGAGGGAAATGTTGCAGAGAATCGTTGTGAGTGACGATTGAATAATGGAATAAAAGATGATATAGTAATTTGGGAGAATTTATAAACGTATTCTATATTGTAGGGAAACTGGTTTATGAGCAATACTGGAATCTCCAGCAGTCTGGAGGATTATCTCGAGGCGATTGCCGAGATCATCGAAAATAACGGGCATGCGCATACCAAAGATATCGCCGAAAAACTGCGCGTTAAAATGCCGTCCGTCACCAACGCGCTTCAGGCTCTGGCCGGGCGCGGTTTGATTCATTATCAATCGCATAGCCCTGTTGTTCTTACCAGTCTTGGCACGGAAGTCGCTGCGGTGATCCGCCACCGCCACACGGTGTTGAAGGGGTTTTTCGCCGGTCTTCTTAAGCTGGAATCGGTCGAAGCCGATGAAACTGCCTGCAAGATCGAGCATGTGATCGGTGAAAAAGTCCTCTCCCGAATCGTTCTTTTGGTGGAAGCCATTGCCGAACGCGAAGATTGCGCGCCGTTGCGAGCCTATCTGGAAGAGACCATGCCGAAGCTCAGTGCCGAGATTGTGGAAGAGGATACGGAGGTCATCCCGCTCAGTGGACTTCCCGTCGGGCAAGGCGCCGTCGTGGTCAAGGTTGATGAGAATTTGCGTGGTCTGAAAAAGTTCGCGGATCTGGGGCTTGTCCCCGGAACCCTGCTGCATTTGGAGGGGCATGCGCCGTTTGGGGACCTGCTTCGCGTCCGGATTATGGGCAGCAGCCTTTCGTTGCGCGCCCGGGACGCCGCTTTTATCCATGTTAAGCTCACGTAATCGCGGGCTTTTTTTAAATCCGAATATTTAGTTTCCTCTAATTATATTTTGAAGGTTATCAATTCCTATGGAGAGCAAAGTGTTTAAAATCGCTCTTGCCGGCAATCCCAACTGCGGAAAGACCACCATATTCAACCGTTTGACTGGAACGCGCCAGCATGTCGGGAACTACTCCGGCGTCACGGTGGAGCGTAAAACCGGAATTTGCAAGATCGGCAACTTTCGGGCGGAAATTATTGACTTGCCCGGGATTTACAGTTTGTCCTCCTCGTCACCGGAGGAACGGGTGGCGTTCCGGGAGTTGCTGAATGGAGAGATCGACCTTATTCTCAATATCGTCGACGCGGGGAATGCGCAGCGGAATTTGTACCTGACAGCACAGTTGACTGAGTTGGATATTCCGATGTTGCTGGCATTCAACATGATTGATGATGCGGAAGCACAGGGGCTTGAGTTTGATTTCCTGAAGTTGGAGCAATTTTTCGGCGCTCCGATTGTGTCGACGGTCGGTTCTGCCGGGATCGGGCTGGAAACGTTGCGGAACAAGATTCAGGAATTGGCTGAAACCACCACGCCGCAGCGTCCGGTCAAACCGAAGTACGGTCCCAGAACCGATGAAGCGATCCGGGCGCTCACCGCGAGGATTGAAGCGATGAATCTGCCTGAGGCGGAACGGATTCCGGCGCGTTATTTTGCAATCAAAGTTCTGGAAGACGACCAGGAAATATGTGAGCGCCCCGAATTTTCGCCTCTCTGTCTTGAGGCGGAGGAGTGGCGCAAGGTAATCTCGGTGCGGAACGGCATCAACAGTCGAATTCTGATGGCGGACGTTCGCTACGGCGTGATTGCCGGGGCATGTCGTGAAGCGGTTGTTTCGCGAATTGACCAGCGTCGCCAAATTTCCGATGTCATTGATAAATATGCGACCAACCGGTTCCTGGGCATTCCGATTTTTCTGTTGCTGATGTTTCTGGTTTTCTGGTTTACATTCACTGTGGCGGAGTATCCGATGGAGTGGCTCGATGGCTTTTTCGGCTGGTTGGGCGAGGCGGTGAACGAGGTCTGGCCGGAAGGGCAGGCGAAGTTTATCCGGCGCCTGGTGACCGAAGGAATCATTGGTGGAGTCGGGGGCGTACTGGTGTTTCTCCCCAACATCCTTCTCCTCTTTCTGGCGCTGGCCGTGCTGGAAGGTACCGGATACATGGCGCGGGCGGCGTTTATCATGGATGGGTTCATGCACAAATTCGGCTTGCACGGCAAGAGTTTTATCCCGATGCTGCTTGGGTTCGGCTGCTCGGTTCCTGCGGTGATGGCGACCCGTACCATTGAGAATGAGAGCGACCGCAAAACCACGATGATGATTGTTCCTTTTATGAGTTGCGGCGCGAGATTGCCGATTTATGCCATGTTGATTCCGGCTTTTTTTGCCGTGAAATATCAGGCGCTGATCATGTGGGCGCTTTACATCATCGGCATTGTGGTGGCGCTTTGCTGTGCGCTTCTGCTGAAGTCGACGATTTTCAAGGGGGAAGGGGAGGTGTTCGTGATGGAACTGCCGCCTTACCGCTGTCCGACGCTCCGTAGCATTCTGATCCTGATGTGGGAAAAGACGTCGATGTATCTGCATAAGGCGGGAACGCTGATTTTGCTGGCTTCAATCTTTCTGTTCTTTATCAGTACGTTCCCGGAGAAGACGGAATTTTCGATTGATTATGACGCGGCGATTTCTCACGTGGAGAACTCCGCTCTGTCGGCAGAGGTGAAGCAGGCGGAACTCTCCGCCCTGCACGCAAATCAACAGAGTGAGTCATTGCAATATTCCGTCGCCGGGCGCGTCGGCAAAGGACTGGAGGTCGTGCTGGCTCCGCTCGGATTCGACTGGAAAATCAGCTCTGCGCTGATTGGCGCCTTTGCCGCCAAGGAGTTGTTTGTCGCCCAACTTGGTATTCTCTACTCGGTGGAAGATGCGGAGAGCGGCGAGCATACGTTGCAGCAGACGTTACGGAGCACCTACACCCCGTTGCAGGGATTTTGCATCATGCTTTTCTGTCTGCTGACCGTTCCGTGCATCGCTACCATGGCGGTGGTTTGGCGCGAGGCGAATTCACTGACGTTTATGGCGGCGCAGATCGTGCTTTATACGGCGGTCGCTTATCTGCTCACTTTTGCGGTATTTCAGATCGGCACGGCTCTGCAGATCGGAACGCGCACTTATGTGCCGGCGAAAGAGGTTTCAATCATCGTGGTGGAGCAATGACCGGAGAGGAATTTGATCTTCGGTTTGCAGCGGTTGCGGCACGGGTCTGTTCCAAATTGAACGCCGTGTCAGGTTGCCATGACTACGATCATACATTGCGGGTTCTGGCGAATGCGGCGCATCTGGCCGCGCAGTTGCCCGGCGTCGATCTTCGCGTTGTCCGCCTGGCGGCTTTGCTGCACGACGTGGCGCGTCCCGAAGAGATGAGTTCGCAGGGAAAAGTCTGCCATGCGGAGCTGGGCGCGGAGCAGGCGGTTGCCATCCTGCGGGAGGTCGGAGGGTTCACCCCCGCCTTGATCGAGCATGTTTCGACAGCGGTGTTGACGCACCGTTACCGGGGAGCACAGCGGGCGCCTTCTTCGCTGGAGGGGGAGATTGTTTATGACGCTGATAAACTCGATTCGCTGGGGGCGGTCGGGCTTGGGCGTGCATTTCTCTTTGCCGGAGGCGTGGGGGCGCGGCTTCACAACAGCGAAGTCGAGGCGCTTAGCTCTCCTGCTTACAGCCGGGAAGATACTGCGTATCGTGAATATCTGGTCAAATTTCGCCATCTTCCCGATGAGATGCTGACGGAACCCGGGCGGGCAATTGCGCGAGAGCGTGTCGCTTTTATGGCTGCGTTTTTTCAGCGGCTTGATGAAGAAACCACGTTGTAGCATTGGGGAAACGCGGCGTTTGGAGAACAGATGAAGCGATGGAAGAACAATGATTTTTTGAATCGGCTCGCTTTTGTTTTGCTCCTGGTGCTTCTGTGCAATTGGTTTTGGATCATAACATATGGTTTCGCAATGCTTCGTGTTGGCGAGGTTGTTTCCCCTTGGCGGGGAGTCGGGATCGGTTTTGCGATTTCGCTATCGGTTTCTCCTGTGGTATTTTTTATTGAGAAGAAAACCGGGAAAGCACTCCAGGCGATATTCATTCAGATGATGTTTGTGATATTTCTGATTTTGGGGATTGTTATGGCGCTTGCCAGCCCCGGTTGGCTGTTGATTTAAGATGGCATAGTGTCGCTTGCCGGTTGCCTGGTTTCCGACAGAACAAGGCCGCCGAGGGCAAGTGCCATTCCACAGATGCCGGGGAGGGTGAGCTGTTCGCCCAGAATCACCACGGCGGATATAACGGTGATCACCGGAATCAGATAGATATAGATGCTGGTGCGCACGGCTCCAAGAATTTTCACCGCCCAATTCCAGCTTGCGAAGCAGAGCGCCGATGCGCCAAGCCCGAGAAACAGGAGATTCAATCCGTTGACCGGCTTCAGTAACTTTGCCCAATCCGGTGAAAAATCCAGCAGGAACAGTGCCGGAATCATGAAGAGAAGTCCGTAAAAAAATGTGCGGCGCGTACATGCCGCCATCGAGTGTCCGAAGTGACTGAGCTTCTTCAGCAGAATCGAATAAATCGCCCAGACCACCGCCGCGAGCAGCGCGAGAAAATCACCGACGGGATTCAATTTCAAGGTAACCGCTCCGGAATAGGAAAGCATTGCCACTCCGGAGATCGCCAATACGAAGCCGAAGAAAAATCGTGTGCTTAATCGTTCTTCCTTAAGGAAAAACTTTGCAAACAACGCGGTGAAAAAGGGCGCCATGGTTGCCAGGATTCCCACGTTCGAGGCGGAGGTGCAGGTGAGGGCGATGTTCTCAAACAAAAAATAAAGCGTGACGCCGGCAAGCCCCGCTCCGACATAGAAACGTTCCTCCCGCCAATTTTTAAATGGAAGGCGTTCCCGGATCAGCGAAAGTGCACCCAAGCCGAGCAGAAAGCGCAGAAACAGAATCTCAATCGGAGTGAAATCCCGCAACAACACTTTGGTTGAAATATAAGTGACTCCCCAGAGGAAGACCGTCATCAGCGCCGTCAAATGAGCGGCGCCGACGAGATTGAGTCGTTTCATATTTGCAGCGTAATTAGACCTGCTTCAAGTAGTAAAGCGCGGCGGCTCCGTCGTGCTGGAGGCGCGGCAGGTTCAGACCCGCCTTCATCAGCATCTCGCCGGTGAAGCGTTCGTCGGAGCCCTCCAGCTCATACAACGCTTTCGGGTTGAGCCCCCGGAGAAGGACGCGGTGAATCGGCCCGTTCGGAATGTTGCGCGGCTGAACCATGGTGACCAGCACCTCGGTGCGGTCGCGGGAAACATGCTCCCACACCACCACCACGGTTGTCGGGTCGAACGGATCGGTGATCCGATGAAAGTCGCCTCCCGCCACGATATGATTGTATTTGTGGTAAGCCGCAACTTGCTCGCGGATCAACTTACGTTCCTCTTCATCCATCTTATTGAGATCCAGCTCGTAGCCGAATGTGCCGGAAAGGGCGACGATTCCGCGGGTGGCGAACGGTGTGGTGCGGTGTGTCTGATGGTTCGGGCAGTCCGACACATGCGCTCCCATGGTGGAACAGGGGTAGAGCATGCTGGTGCCTGCCTGAATTTTCAGGCGTTCGATCGCGTCGCTGTTGTCGCTTGTCCAGATTTGCGGAACATAGTAGAGCATACCGGCGTCGAAGCGCCCGCCGCCGCCGGAGCAGCCTTCGATCAGCAGCTTCGGATAACGCTCCATCAACCGCTCGTGAAGCTCGTACATGCCGAGCACATAACGGTGTGAAATCTCCATTTGGCGGTCGGCCGGCGCTGCGGCGGAGCCGACTTCGGTCAGATGGCGGTTGGCGTCCCACTTGATGTATTCGATGTTGGCGCTGTCGAGTACGCCGGAGATGGTTTCAAAGAGATAATCGACCACTTCCGGGCGCGACATGTCGAGCACCAGCTGGTTGCGTCCCTCGGACGCGCCGCGGCCGGGGGCATGCAGGCACCAGTCGGGGTGAGCCTCAAAGAGTTTACTGTCGCGCGAAATCATTTCCGGCTCAAACCAGAGGCCGAACTTCAGGCCGAGTTTGTTGACTTCGGCAACCAGATTGGCGAGCCCGCCTTGGAGTTTCGATTCGTAAACGAACCAGTCGCCGAGGCTGGAATTGTCGGTGTCACGATGGCCGAACCAGCCGTCGTCGAGTACGAGCATCTCAATGCCGAGTTGTGCCGCGTCTTTGGCGATGGCGAGCAGCTTGTCGGTGTCGAAATTAAAATAGGTTGCTTCCCAGTTGTTGACCAGAATCGGGCGCTTGCGGTCCTTCCAGTAACTGCGGATCAGGTGATCGCGGAAGACGTTGTGATACGTGCGGCTCATCTCTCCAAAACCGTTGGCGGAGTAAACCAGCAGCGCTTCGGGGGCGGAAAAGGATTCGCCGGGGGCGAGTTTCCAGGTGAATGTCCGTTCGTTGATTCCGGTCTGGACACGCAGGTTGTTGAACTGGTCGAGTTCCACTTCCGTGGCGAAGTTCCCGCTGTAGAGCAACGCGAAGCCGTAGACGTCGCCGGATTCTTCCGTGGCGTGCGGATTCGCCAGCGCGACAAACGGATTCTGCTGGTGACTGGAGAGGCCGCGTACCGATTCGATCACTGTCCGGGTGTGGGACAGGCGGTTGCGCTCAATCGCGCGTTCACGTCCCCAGGCGCCGGGAAGACTGATCAGCTCAAAATTTCCATGCGGAAAGTCGATCGAGGCGCTGGAAAGTTTTTCCAGCCGCACCGTTTCGAGCGAATGATTGATCGCCTTGACTGAACGGGCGATGGCGCTGTGCTTCTCAAATACGCTGTAAGAAAGAAGATATTCCATATTGCCGGCTTCGTCGTAGAGCGAAATTTCCAACGTTTCGACTTCATCCTCTTTGCCGAAGGTGGCGGGCAGTCCGGCGATGGCCGGTTTCCCTTTGAAAATCCGGTGCGAACGGTATTTGAAGTCGGTGACGCAGTGACCGTTTTCCTGCCGGGCAATGGCGGAAGGGGCGCGATAATCGCCGACGCCGTTCGTTCCGAATTCCTGCTGGATCACGTCGCGTGACTCCAGAGCGGTGGTTCCCGGTGCGGAAGGCGAAAATGCCCGGTCGCCCGGCCGGTAAAGATAGGCAAGCGCATCGGAGCTGATGTAACCGCCGTAATGCAAATGGGCAAGATAACCGTTCGGCTCGATCAGGAAGGCGTAAGTGGAGTTCCCCGCATCGAGCTTGAAGATTTGGCTCTGCTTATTAAATGAAATCGGCATATTGATTTTCCTGTAAATTTAGCTCAATGTTAAAAATAGTAATATATCCCTTCGGTATCGAGATTGCAACCTGAAAAAAATCCGTTCAAAAAAGTAGTCATGAAATCGACGTTCCGTCGTTTTTCTTTTCGGGATATGCTATATTATGGAAACGGAACAGTATGTCATTTGAGCAGGAACGGAACGACAATATGAATCGCGACACGGTTTTGCAGCAGGCCATGGATTTCATGGAGAAGGAAACGCAATTTCACCTCGGGTTTCTTCCGACCGAACAGTCGAATCCGTTGTCGCGGACACTGGAGGCGGATTTCAAGACCTCCGGCGCGCGCGGTGTCGCGACGCTTCAGCGGGTGGATCGCGAGGTGTTGCCGATGGCGGAACGGATGTTGAATTCCGAATCCTTCCAGCGCATGGTGGAGATTGGCGGAAGAACCGTGCGCGGCGGGGGGAAGATCGTCTGCTCCGGCTGCGGTGCTACCGGGCGCCTGAGTATTTTACTGGAGTGCATGTGGCGCAAGTATTGCACGGAGAACCCGGCTGCGGCGAAGTATGCCGATTCGCTGGAGAGTATTATGACCGGCGGCGATTTTGCGCTGATTCGTTCCGTGGAATTTTTCGAGGATTACGCTGTTTTCGGCCGTCGCCAGGTACGGGACGCTGGAATGGGGGAGGGCGATATGCTGATCGCCATCACCGAAGGCGGAGAAACCTCTTCCGTGCTCGGCACGGCGGAGGAGGCGCTGTCGTGCGGTGCGGCGGTGTTTCTGCTCTTCAACAATCCGGCGGAGTTACTGTGTGAGCATTTGGAGCGCTCCCGGTCGGTGATCCGCAATCCGAATTGCTGCGTGTTGGATCTCTCCTGCGGCCCCATGGCACTGGCCGGGTCGACCCGAATGCAGGCGACGACTTCGGAGCAACTGGTGGCGGGAGCGGCGTTGGAGTCGATTCTCCGTAATCTCTTCGATGAAGAGCATCCGTCCGTTGCGACGGAGTTCCATATGCTTCTCGATGCGATGGAACGTCCTGAAATCGTGAGCATGATTGCCGATTACATCGAGTTTGAGGCCGCGGTTTACCGGAGCGGCGGAAAGATCACCTATTTTGCCGATGACTTTCTGTTGGATATCTTTACAGATACCACCGAGCGTTCCCCCACCTTTATGCTTCCGCCGTTCCGTCGCCGCGACGATCACAGCACGCCGGAGCCATGGGCGTTTGTCAAGAATCCCCGGTTCGACACTCCGGAAACGTGGCGGCGTGAGATGTGTCGCAATGTTCGCTGTCTGGAATGGACGGCCGACGATTATCGCGCGATGAATGCGCCGGAGAAGGTGATCTTGCAGCCTCCTGCGATTCGTGCCGCGGATCTGCTGGCCATTCCGGTTGGCAACGAAGACATGCCGGAGCGCTATGCTTCCGCATCGGACACCGCCGTTCTGGTTTCGTTCGGTCGCAACGAAGCGCTGGAACGTGCGTTTGAAGCCCGGTTCGCCGGGAAATTCCAGACCGTAAAACGGATCGATCTGGAACTCCTGCTTCCCTTCGTTCCGAAGAATTCCGTGTTGGAACTGATGCGGCACATGGCCATCAAGCTCTTCTGGAACACCGTTTCCACCGGGTGCATGACCCGCCTGGGACGGGTGACCGGGAACTGGATGAGCTGGGTCAACGTCAGCAACAAAAAGTTGATGGATCGCGGAATCCGGCTGGTTTCTGAAATCGGCGGCGTGGACTACCGGACGGCCTGCATCGCTGTGTTTGAAGCGGTCGAAGCATTGAAAACACGCCCGGAGGATCGCCGCTCCCCCGTACAATATGCGTTGGAATCCTTGCGCAACCGGTGAAGAAGACAGAAAAACGGGGAGTGACTTGTTGTCAACCCCCCGTTTTTTTTGCGATCAGAGATCAGATATCCACCGTCTTGCCGCCTTGCTTCTTCTCGATGCGGTATTGCGTGTAGAATGGGTTCCCCCAGCCGACCAGCTTGCCGTCTTCAAATACGACCGGCATACACTCGTCTTCTGTGTTCAACCCATCCATCCAGACCGTCTGGGTGAAGTAGTACCAGACGTCGGGTGTGGCAAACGTGGCGCCTGCCAACGGCTGTCCCATTACTTCGAGCACTTCGTTCTTGGTCATTGCGACCCTGAGTTTTTTCGAGTTCTCGATGTTGTAGGCCGCTTCATTCCACGGCAGGAGCGTGCAACCGGCCGAAAGGCCGACCAACAGCGCCATCGCCGTGCCGAAAAAAAATCGACGGAAAACAGTCATATCCACTCCGTGCCGCGCTTAATCCAGCGGTGAAAATTCGCTTTTGCCTGCTCCGCATTCCGGGCAGAGCCAATCTTCCGGAATATCTTCAAAGGCGGTTCCGGCCGCAACGCCATTGTCGGGGTCGCCAACGGCGGGATCATAGATATAACCGCAAACATCACATACATACTTTTTCATTTTTGCTCTCCTCTTTGTTCGGATTTGTTTTACTTGACCCGCTCCAGAAGGAGCTTGCCCAGTTTCTCGCCGACTTCCGACATGCGTTTCATGTCTTCCGCCGTAGGCATGTACTTTATCTGAAACAGTTCATTCGGCTGTTCCATCCCCATCGCTTCCAGTTCGGCGGCGATCTGTTTGGCGCCTTCGCCGCTCCAGCCGTAGGAGCCGAACGCGAAGCCGATTTTGTTTTTCGGGCGAAGCCCTTTTACATAGCAGATGGCGTCGGCCATCTGCGGAAACATCTGGTTATTCATCGTCGGTGCTCCGAACGCAACCAGGCCGCAGTCGATGATCTCGGTCATCACTTCGCTGCGATCGCTTACCGTGAGATCCAATACTTTGACTTCGACGCCGGTGGAGCGGATGCCGTCCATCAGCGCGTTTGCCAAGCGCTCCGTCGAATGCCACATGGTCGAATAAACGATTACCGCACGCGGTTTCGGCAACTGCTCGGAGCATTCGCGATAGAGGTCGATGATCCATTTGATATCTTCCGGCCGCCGCCAAATCGGACCGTGGTCGGGGGCGACGATTTCGATATCGAGATTGAGATCGGGCAGGGAGGTCAACAGCTCTTTCACCTTCGGAGAAAGGTGATTGAGAATGTTGGCATAGTATTTACGCGCTTCATGATCCAGCACATACGGCGCATATTCCTCGCCGAAACGCTGGCTGCCCGCCAAGTGCATGCCGAACGCATCCTGCGAGAACAGGAGCTTCTCCGTATCGAGGTAAGTGAACATGCTGTCCGGCCAATGAAGCATCTTGGTTTCGACAAACGCAAGGTTGCTTTTTCCGGTACAGATCGACTCCCCGGTTTTGACTTCCGTGATGTCCAGTTCTGGATAATAGGCGGCCAGGGTTTTTTTGCCGAGCGGGGAGGCGAACACTTTTTCCGGTTTGAGCGCGGCGATGGTCGCCGGGAGCCCGCCGGAGTGATCCGGTTCCGCATGGTTTGAAACAATATAATCAACCTTGGTCAAATCGCCGATCACTGAACGGATGCGGGCAAAAAGCTCTTCGACGAACGGTCCTTTGACCGAGTCGATCAGCGTGATTTTTTCATCGATAACCAGAAACGCGTTGTACGTGGAACCGCGTCCGGTCTCGTAACCGTGAAAGTTACGGATGTTCCAATCGATCGCACCGACCCAGTAGACTTTGTCGGTGACTTTAACTGCCTTGTAATATTCTTCCATAAGATTTACCCGGAAACGCTTTCTTATTACATGATGTAATAAATATAACGCCGGAAACAGCCGTGTCCAGCTCTCTCCGGCGTTTCAGTTTGAAAAAATACGATTATTTCTTCCAGAGGCCGTGCAAATTGCAGTATTCGCGAACCACAAGTCCTGGCTGGTTCGATACATAGAACGCAGCCTGCGGTTTATCGCCCGGCTTCAGGTAATAACGGTTGACATAGCTGCCGTTTTCGACTTCAATCCATTCGATGTAGTGTTTTTCCTCCATCGGGTGCTCGATTTCGCCGACTTTGACCAGAATGCCTTCATTCTGTACTTCAATAACAGGAACGTGCTTCTCGCGCGAAGCGTCGACTGTTCCTTCAATCAGAGCTGCCATCGGTGCGCCGCAATGAGCGGGGGCCTCCTGGGTCTTCCCGGCGTCGAGCGCCTGAATGACCATGCCGCATGCCGCACACTTCAGAAACTGCTTTTTTTCAACCTGCATTTTCTCCGTCTCCTCTTCATTGGTGTTGCTTGCACTGATCACACTTCCCGTTCAACTCAAGGTGGAACGAGTCGCACTTCAATTGCTCCATAATGGCATACATTTCACGATTTACTCCGGTAAAAACCGTCGACGCAAGATCAGTGACCGCGCCGCATTCAGTACATCGCATATGATGGTGTATGGAGAGGTCGCCGTCGAACCGCTTCTGCTTTCCCGCAATCTCCAATTTGCGGATGATGCCGACCAGAGACATTTGCTCGAGATTTCGATAAACGGTTCCAAGGCTGATATTCGGCATTTTAATGCGCAGCATAGCGTACAACTCGTCCGCGGTGGGATGAGATTTGACAGAACGAAGTTCCTTGAGGATCGCTTCCCGCTGTGCTGTGCGATTCATTTTCATAATATTGCATCCTCTGTTCACAATTGAGAATCATTACTTCTTTTTCCATAATAATATATTATTGTTGTCAATGCGATACAAGTTAGTTTTCATAAAAAAACGGCTTTTTCAGTTGAAACCTTCGGCAGCATCGCTATATTACTCTCGATATCTGGTAGAGTTAGTGAAAAATTAAGGAGTTGCGAAACTTTCAATCAGGAGGATGTTACGATGATCAGCAAAGAAGAACTCATGCCGTTAGAGCAAGAACTCAATTCGCCGCAGCGTTCCGTCCGTAAAAACGCGCTGGCCGAAATCGCGGAACTCTGCCGCAGTCGGAAGATCCCGCTGGAGCCGGTCGGTATGCTGCACAACATGCACTGTCATACCTGTTATAGTTATAACGGCTATGGCTATGCTCCCTCTTTTATCGCTTATCTGGCGAAGAAATCCGGTTGGCTTGCCGCCGGAATCATTGACTTCGACGTGCTTGACGCGGTGGGGGAGTTCCGGGAGAGCGCCGAAGAACTTGACATCAATTATTCCTGCGGCATCGAAACCCGTGTATTCATCCGGGAACTTGCCGATGCGGTGATCAACTCTCCCGGAGAGCCGGGGGTGGCTTATCACCTCGGACTTGGCTTCGATACGGATGAGATTCCGCCTTATGTTCGGGATTTTTCGCTTGACATGCGTTCTCAGGCTTCCGGGCGCATCCGGCAGATTATCGACCGGGTCAACGATGTGCTCGACCCGGTTCGGCTCGACTTTGATGCGGATGTCGCCACGCTGACCCCCGCCGGGAACGCCACTGAGCGCCATCTTTGCCGGGCGTATCGGGAGAAGGCGGAGCAACTCTTCCCGAAGCACGACGCGTTGGCGAAATTCTGGGGCGAGAAACTTGAGATGAAAGCGGCGGACGCAGAGAAAATTGTCACTGATCCGGTGAAATTGGAGGCGAAGATCCGCTCCAAGACGATGAAGAAAGGCGGTGCGGGCTATATCGCTCCGACTGAGAAGACGTTTCCGCCGCTGGAGGAGTTCAATCAGTTTATTCTCGCCTGTGGCGCGATTCCGACCATTGCGTGGCTGAACGGATTGTCTGCCGGAGAGGCGGATGTCGATCAATTGCTGGATCTTCATATCCGGAAGGGCGCCGCTATGCTGAACATCATTCCGGACCGCAACTGTTTCCCGGACGATCCGCGCCGCACCGCTCGCCATGTGGCCGAACTGGATCGGGTCATTGCCGCGTGCATGGAGCGCGATCTCCCGGTGGTAATCGGTACGGAGATGAATGCTCCCGGACTCAAGCATGTCGACGACCTTGGCTGTGACGGGTTGCGCAAACATGCCGATACTTTTGTTGCCGGCGCGCGGATTTTGACCGGGCATACGCTGTTTGCAAAGTTGAATCGCGGATATTTAAGTGAGTGGGCTGAGCAGGAGCTTCCGGATCGGGCGGAGCGCAACCGCTTCTATGCCCGTCTCGGCGAGTGTTTGTCGCCATCCCGTTTCGAGACGATTTATGATTGGCCGGTCGATGTCGAAAAAGTGAAAAATATTCTGGACGGAATCGATCCGAATGCCTGATTCCCGTAACTCGTTCATGGGCCGGAGGCTGTCCGCCTCCGGTTTTTTTATGGGTTGACAGTTCTCGTTTTGTCAAGTTTTTTTTCCGCCTTTTTTTCTTGAAAAGATCCTGTTTTCGATTTGAATTATCGGAGTATGGCGGCTAAATTGATCTCTGTTGCGGCTCAAGCCAAAGAGGCGGGTTGTTAATAAGTTGTTGATAGGTTGTCAATGGTCCGGAGGGGAGAAATTCCGCTCAAAACCGGGAAAATCCTTCTTATGAAAGGGTTCCCCGCAAGAGAGGAATGGCATCGTGTGTGATCGCTCTCCGGCACGTATTGAATTCATTTTAAAGGCAGTCGCGTCGATGAAGAAGGGGCTGCTTTCAAAATGGATTTGACGCAGTAAAACAGGTAGTGAAGTGTTATGGATTCGCAAGTGAACAGCGTGGCAGAAATCTGGTCTGTCGCCGCAAACCGACTGAAGGAACAGAATAAACATCTGTATCGTCAGTGGTTTCGGAAAATTACGCCGCTTGCCGTAGAGGGTGAAGCTCTCCGGCTCGGCGTGTCCGACGACTTTTTTGCCAGCATTATTGAAGATCAGTACGATGATCTCATGCTGGGGGCGCTTGTTGGAATCGATGGCGTGAATTACCGTTATGTTCTGGAAGCGGGGCATGAACCACTTCCTGCCGATGACAGCGCATCAGCGGCCAAGACGGTCAAGGCGGAGTCGGCGGAGAAGAAATCCGTTGCCCGTCGGGATGGCGCCGCCAAAAACTGCCTGGAAGAACACACGTTTGAAAATTTTGTAGTTGGCGCCGAAAACCGTTTCGGTTATGCCGCGGCGCGGGCCGTGGCGGAAGCGCCGGGCAAGGTTTACAACCCGCTGTTTCTTTACGGGGTAAGCGGAGTGGGTAAAACGCACTTGCTTCATGCGATCGCTTCCACGGTCTATCGCAACTCCGCCAAGGCGGTGGTGCGGACGACGACCTGTGATGAATTGCTGAATGATTTTTACTACAATCTGCTGGATAAGAAAAATCTGACCGCGTTCCGTTCCAAACTGCGCGAAGTCGACGTTCTGCTGATCGACGACGTTCAGATGCTTTCCGGAAAAACGCAGATGCAAGTGGAATTTTTCAACGTATTCAACATGCTTTATAATCAGCACAAGCAAATCGTGCTGACTTCCGACCGGCAACCGTGCGAAATCGCCGATCTCGACAAGCGGCTGGAAACCCGCTTCGAGCAGGGGATGACCGCCGAAGTCTGCCCGCCGGAATATGAGGCGCGCCTTTCCATCCTGAAGATGATGCGCAGCGAAACGCTGGTTCATACTTCGCTGGATGATTCTCTGCTGGAATTCCTGGCGTCAAGTATTTCGTCGAATGTACGGAGATTGCGCGGCGCGTTTATTCGTCTTGCTTCCTACGCTTCGTTCAGCGGACGCGGGAAACTGGAGATCGAACATGCCGAGGAGTTGCTTCAGAGCCAGTTGGCACAGGAGAGTTCGGCGCGTGATATCTCGATTGAATCGATCCAGCGTACTGTGGCCGCTCATTTCGGTGTAACGCTCGAAGATATTCTGGGTGAAAAACGCAACCGGGGAATTGCCGAGCCGCGCATGATCGCCATGTTCCTCTGCCGTGAGTTGACGCCGAGCTCCTCCAACGAGGTCGGCAGTGCGTTCGGGCGCAACCATGCGACCGTGCTGCATGCCGAAAAGCGCGTTCCATCCCTCAGTGAGGACAATGAAGGCATCCGGCGCGCGATCTCGCAGATTCGTCGTCAACTTCAACGCAGCTGAGCAATCTGATTCGATCTCTCTGAAATACAGCACTTGTACCCGTAGTCGGAAACGACTGCGGGTGTTTTTTTTGCATAAAAAATCCCCGGAACCGCAAGATTCCGGGGATCGTCGCAATGGAGTCGTCAGAATTTGACCGGCGCACCGGTGCGATTTGATTCATAGATCGCGTCGAGAAGACGCATGACGATCACGCCTTCTTCGGGTTGAACCAAGAATGGCGTGTTGTCGCGTACCGCTTCTGCGAAGAGGTGGAACGCATTGCTCACCTCCGGCGAGGAGTGAAGGCGACAGTCGAACTGCTTGCCGTCAATATCCTCGTAAAGCTCCGCATCCCAGGTGTAACCTTCGTTCAGGTTCTGCTGATAGAGGCCACCTTTGTTGCCGAGGAGGCGGGTGGACATCTGCTCGTTCTCTTTGATGTTGGATGCCCAGGAGGCGTCGAGTTCCAATGTGGCGCCGTTCTTGAATTTAATCATCGCGCAGGCGAAGTCTTCCACCGTGTAATCCAACCCCCGCTTGGCGGCCATTTCGCCGGCCAGCGCGCAGTAAGTGCTGCCCATGACCCAAGCCGGTTCCGGGTAACCCATCAGCCAGAGCGCGAGGTCGAGTCGATGTACTCCGAGGTCGATCAACGGGCCGCCGCCGGACTGTTTCTTGTCAAAGAACCAGCTTCCCGCGCCGCCGCCTTTGGTGTTGAAACTGTTTGCGGCCAACCCCGGAACTCCGCGTCGACGCAGCCAGACGCTACGCGCATAATAGATGTTGCCGAGTTTGCCTGCGTCGACCAGATCCTTCATCGCCCGCGATTGCGGATTGAAGCGGTAGCTGAAGTCGATACCGAGCTTGCGATTGAGTTTTTTCGCCACATCGAGCATCTCCTGCGCCTCGGCGGTATTCATCGCCATCGGTTTTTCGCAGAGGACGTTCGCTCCGGCCTCCAGCCCGGCGATGGTCAGATCTTTGTGCTGATCGTTCGGGACCGCAACGGAGAGGATGTCCAGCTTCTCATTGCGGATCATATCGATACCTTCCGCATAGATCTTCGGAAGGTTGAACTCCTTTTGCGCCGCTTCGCGCTTGGATTGAATACGATCTGCGATTGCGACGACTTCAACGTCGGGGTGAGTCACATATCCGGCGAGGTGGCTGCGCCCCATTCCGAGGCCGATTACGCCGACTTTCAACTTGGCCATAGTCCTGATACTCCTGAATTACTTGTTGCTGCCGTCGGCGTTCTGGTTCACTCCCGCTTTCGGGGCGCCCGGATCGACCGAACGGATTTCATCGAGCGCCGCTGTCTTTGGCGCGCTCATTTCGCGGAAAAATGCCGGCTTCGCCCAGCGGACGGCATTGCCGATCACTTTGAGGACGTTGGCGTCGTAGTAGTTACGGTACGATTCATGACCAGGCTGGAAATAGAATACACGCCCATATCCGCGTTCGAGCGTGAAACCGCTACGGAAGACGTTGCCGCCCTCGAACCAGGAGATGAAGATGATTTCCGCTTCGCGGGGGATGTCGAATCGTTCGCCGTACATTTCTTCGTGTGCGAGTTCAAAATATTCGCCGATTCCCTCGGTGATGGGATGGCGCGGAGCGATGTTCCAGAGGCGGCTTTTTTCGCCGGCTTCACGCCATTTCAGCGAACCGGAGCATCCGGTGACCGCCTTGAAGATTTTCGAGAAGTGCCCGGAGTGCAGTACGATGAGCCCCATCCCTTCGATGACGCGTTTGTGCACTTTGGCGACGATGTCGTCACGCACTTCGGAGTGGGCGCAGTGTCCCCACCAGATCAGCACGTCGGTGGACTGAATGACATCGTCGGTCAGTCCGTGTTCCGGCTCGTCAAGGGAGGCGAGGCGAATGTTGAGGTCGTCTGCGGTGATGCCCTTCGCGATCGCGGCGTGAAGCCCGTCCGGATAGATGGCCTTGATGCCTTCATTCTGCTTTTCGTGACGGAATTCGTTCCAAATTGTGACATTGATCTTACTCATTGGATTCCCCCTTTTTCTGTTAATCGTTTCAGGTTTCGTTATTAAGTTAGCCGATTTAAAGAGAAAAACAAGTGCTTTGGTGATTGCATTTTGTGATTTTGAAAAACCTTTTGTGAGTTTCGCTTGAAAAACGAATCAAAGCGGTTACCTTTCTTACGGAACAGGAGGGTGAAATGAGTAATTGGGCAAAGGTTCGCAAGTGGCAGGTTCAATTTGAAGTGCATCGCCCGTTTGCGTCGCTGCCGGTTCCTGATCTCATCGTGGAGGAGGTTCAAACCGGTCCGGAATATCGATGTGACGGAAGATTGCGCGGCGATTCCGGCGGACAGTTATCCATCACGCTGGGCGGTCGCGGGGCGATCCGCATCGGGGAAACGGATTTCCCTTTGGCGCCGGGGAGGGCGTTTTTGCACAATCACGGTGATCCGGAGGTCTGCTATTATTATCCGGCGGACGGCCGTGGAGAGTGGAATTTTCTCTGGATGGCGTTTGACGGTGAATCTTCGGAGTCGCTGATTGCGGAAATCAACGGCAAGTACGGGTATCTTTTTGATGTTCCGCTGAATTCGCCGCTGGTGGCGAAACTGATGGCGTTTAAAAATTACCGGAACGAGATTCAGGTGCTCTCCCCGTTGGAAGCGGGAACGTTGGCGCTGGAGGCGATCGGTATGCTTTGTTCGTCAAAAGAGAGTGCGTTGCGGGAGTCGCCGCGAAGCTCCCTGATTCGCGACGTCCAGATTGTCATCGCTTCCGAAACGGCCGAGCGATTGGATGTGGATTCTCTGGCGAAGCGATTCCGGATTTCCCGGGAACATCTTTCGCGCACCTTCCGGGAGCAAACCGGAAGTACGCTGCATGATTACATCACCCGTGTCCGGTTGCGGATGGCGATCGATTTGCTGTTGCAGACACGGTTGACCGCCAAGGAAATAGCGGCTCGTTGCGGATATGCTGAATATTCGGTTTTCTACCGAACGTTTCGCAAGCGGCTCGGCGCTTCGCCGGAAGTATTGCGGGAGAATGGATTTCGTCCTGATATCTAGAGCCATTCCCGCAGGAGCATGAGAAGAGCGCAAAACATCAAGTTCAGCAGCAGAATGAGCCAGCCGAGGCGATTGATGCTTGCCGCCTTTTTGGGAAATCGGCGTCGCCAGCTGCAAGAGAGTACGGTTGCCAGTATGGAAACGGTCAAGCCGGCGAATGGGATCGGGAGCGTGATCCAGAAAAGCAGTTTCCAGCCGAAACCAAGTCGATCCCGATCCCGCGGCGGATGTGGAGCCGGTGGCTTGGGAGCGAAAGGATCGATGCGGTATTCATCCGCTTGATAGGTTTCTTTTGTACTCGATGGTTTCATGTTTGTAGAATATAGAGCCGGGATGCAGAAAAAGCAACCGCAATAGAAAAAACCGTCCGACCCGGATTCGGGGCGGACGGTTTTGGGGTGATTGACGATCAGCGGACTTCAAAGCTGAAGACACGAATCGGAGCGTCGCTCCATCCTTCTTCGAGGACGAGGCGGATTTCGGAGCAGGATACCGGTTCCCAATTGAGAATCGCCAGGCGGCGATGATTGTCGGTAACCGTCGCAAGGATGCGGGTTTTGCCGTCGACCGTCGCTTCGATGCGGAAGTTCTTCGGGAGCTGCGCCGGCATCGGGCGGAGCGCGGTATGATCTTCCGTATTGAGCTGTTTCTTGAGATCGGCCAGATTGCTGTCGAAAACCAGACGTGCGCCGCTCACTTTCTCCAGAGTGGAAAACTGATAGGCTGTGCTGGAACCGGCGGCGAATTCGACCGCCTGCTTGCCGTCGTCCCAGTCGCGGTCGCGACCGTTGCGAAGAAGTTCGTGTTCGATTTTGCCCTTCAGAGCCAGCGGCGATACACGACGCGGAATGTTCGGCAGGAACTGATCCTGATCAAGCAGGGTCTGCTGGAGCTCATCCAAATGGCGCTCGTAGATTCCGCGCGGCAATTCGTTGTATCTGGTCGCCAGCGCGGCGGCGGTTCCGATTGCCTGACCGAGCATTGACGTTGTCCCCATGACACGGGTGGAACTCAGCGCCATGTGCGTGGTCGAGATGTTGCGCCCCGCGAAGAACAAGTTGTCGATGTTGGTCGAGTAGAGCGAACGGTAGGGAATGCCGAACGGCGAAGGAGCCGGGTGGAAAATCGTCGGCGCCCCCGGATAATAGATCGCTTCGGGGTGATGATCGTCCATCGTCCAGCCGCCAAAGGCGACGGTGTCTGCAAATTTGCCTTCGGCTTCGACTTCCTTCTGGCAGAGGATATGGTCGCCGACGTAACGGATGTTTTCCCGCTTGCCGGGGAGGCTGCCGATCCAGTCCAATTCCCAGTTGTGGCCGCGGCCGTTGGGATGGTTTTTGATGTATTCCCAGCATCCGTAGGCGATTTTGTAGAGTTCGTCGCGAATCTCGTCGCCATTGGAGATGGTGTCCATCATACCGCCGAACTCCATCCACCAGAAGTTGTTGCCTTCCGGCTCAAAGTTGCGTTTCGGGAGTGTTTCCTCGGTGTAATGATAGGCCCATTCGGGGGCGCGGAACGGGATGTGGCGGTCGGTTTTGCGGAGTTGGATCAAAATGGAGTTGCCCATCGTCTTCGCATCCGCCGTTTCCGGCGCGTACGGTTCGTCAAATTCGGCGCGCGCCTCGCGGCCGGAGCGGAATTGGGCACCGGAGAGGCGGAGAATGCTGTCGCCCGAACAGTCGGCGAAGAGTTTGCCTTCTACTTTATAGCGGCAGTATTCCACCAGGTTCCAGCCGGTGACGGAGGTGATTTTACCGTTCGTGACTTCGACTTTCTCCACCGTGGTGTTGAGAAGGATGGTCAGGTTTTTCTCGTGCTTAGCGAAGCCGTACATGACATCATCCCAGATGGTATATTTCATCGTGGGGTTGTAATAGTAGTTGGCGAGCTGAAGTTCCTCCAGGAGGCCGGCTTCTTTGCGGTTATCGCCGTGAGCGCCGCAGATCCACATGCGGATTTCGCTCGAGGCGTTGCCGCCGAACATGGGACGATCCTGAATGATGATGGTTTTCGCTCCGTTCCGCGCCGCGGCGACCGCCGCGCAGAGGCCCGCGATTCCGCCGCCGACCACGATGAAGTCAGCCGAAAGATTGCGTCGGGTGATGGTCATAACGATTTCCTTTCCCAAGAGATTGCTCACATGCGAATTGCTTCTTATTAGAGTATAGCGGATTTTATTTGGAAAGCAAGAATGGAATTTATAATTGCGGGATTAAAAGTTTTAAATATCACAATGTAAAAATTAAGGTGGAAGATCTCGATGTTACTTGTATTGTAAGAAAGCGGCGTTATTTTAGTTTTAAAGTCGCCTTCTCAAGTAACCGAGAGCTGTGATGAAGAATAAACTGTTGGAAAAAACATTTCAGGTGCTGGAAACCGTCGCAGCGTCGCCGGAACCGGTATCGCTCAAGGAGCTGAATGAACGGCTCGATATCAACACCAGTACCCTTTCTCGGATCGCTTCGGATCTGGTGGAGGCGGGGTATTTGATCAAGTCCGGCTACCGTCACTTTGAGCCGGCGCTCGGTTTGATCCGGATCGGACAGAACGCGGTGCACAGCTCCCATCTGCCGCGCACAATCAATCCGCTGGTACGCCGCAGGGTTGAGGAGCTTGGTGTTGACGGTGCGTTTGCCGGAATCGAGCGGGGGCAGGTGGTATATCTGTATCGGAGCGATGCGTTCTCTTCGGAACGGAGCCTTGGGCTGCCGCATCGGGTTCCCCTTTATCGCTCGAACATCGCAATTGCGATTCTGGCGAAACGCCTGCCGCTGGAAGAGGCCAAAGCGTGTCTGCTCCACGATATCCGTGCGCGAAAGAGCGATGAGGCAGAACTGGACGAGATTGTTCCGCTTCTGGAGCATGTCGCCCGCAACGGCTATCTCTTCCGGCACGAGCAGCGGGGACGGTGGAACATCACGTTTCCGGTGGAATACAACGAAATGTTTTATGGGCTTGCCTTTTATGGCGATCGCGCTGGAGAGCGGAACTTCGACCGGTTGCTGTTCGAGTGCTCGCTTCTCGCCTCCCGCATCCACTCCGTACTGACGCTCCAGTAGAGTGAGCTGTGCTTTTCTGAAAATTTCTTTCCGGATATGATTGACAAAACGTTTTGATTGTGTCATAATATCATTTATATTACAGAGAAATTGACTTTCAACGAACAAAACGAACCAACAGGAAATGATCGAATGACGAAATCAACTCTCCGGCTGCTTGGCGCGGCTCTCTGCTTTCTGCTGTTTTTGACGGGCTGGCTCAATGCCGCTCCGCTGATGGATTTCGGCACGCTGAAACCTACCGGAGTTTCGCTGCATACGCCGGAGAAGCGGAAGCAGTCCGCGGAAAGCGTAGTGCTGGACGGCTGGAATGCGCTTCAGGTCAACTGGGATTGTTCAAATTCCAATTATTTCGAGTTCAGTATTCATCGTGCGGCGCAGTTGCCGGACTTTCTGACGGCGAAGATTCGCATTCAGGCTTATATTCCGGCAAACGTCAGCGCCAGAAATCTCAATCTCCGCCTGACGGATAAAGATGGTGAGATTTTTCAGTTCGGCAAGCCGCTTCCCACCGGGAAAACCGGGTGGCAGGAGCTTGTTTATGAAATCAATGCCCGGACTCCGAAAGCCGGTATCTGGGGCGCTGGCGACAAAGCTAACAAGGCGATCGATCTCCCCGTGAGGCTCTCTGGTGTCGCCGCTGATTTCAACCGCAAAGAAGGCAGCGGGTTCCTCGCGTTCGGCGCTGTTGAATTTGACGTTTTAACCTCGGATCTGCCGCTTCAACCGGCGTTGGAAACCGGCAGCCCGGTTCACGTCCTGACGCCGGAGTGGGAAGGGGATTTCGGTGTTGTCATCGATAACAATCGCGCGTTCCCGGTGCAGGGGGAGCTGAAGATCCGGGTGCGTGACGCATTCGGAACGCAAATGGAGTCGAACGTGCTGAAGGTTTCATTGGCAGCCGGAGAGCGGCATGTGTTCCCGATTGAGAAGCCGTCGCGTTTCGGTGTTTACTATGTGGAAACGGATTATCGGGAGAGCAATCCGGAAATCAAGCCGTTTGAAAAAGAGTTCCGTTTCAGCTACATGCAGCCTGCCGGGCCGACGCCCGGGATGGCGAAGGGGTTTCTTTTCGGCGTCTGCTCGCATCCCGGCGGTTCTCCAGTTGAAACCCAAAAACTTGAGGCGCTTGCCGCCGCGCTTTGCGGGATCAAGATCATGCGTACTGATATCTACTGGGAGCGCATTCAGCCGACTCCGGAGGATAAATGGAACTTCAGCCATTACGATACCGTCGTCAATACGTTCGGAGAACAGAACATCGAAGTGCAGGCGATCTATTGCTATGTGCCGCAATGGGCAAAGGCGAAAGATTGGAAGCCGTTTACCGATAAATTCAACGGAAAACCCCGCCCCGAGTATGAAGCATGGCGCAAATTTATTCAGAAGTGGGCCGAGCACTATCGCGGTAAGGTTCGTTATGTGGAAGTCTGGAACGAGCCGGATCATTTCGGTTTTGCCAACTTCTCCGTCGACGAATACATCGAGATGATGAAGATCGCCTATAGCGAAACCAAGAAGATCGATTCGGATATGATTGTCCTCACCGGCGGTTACACCTGTTATCCGGCGGATTTTGGCAAGATTTCCTATACTCATATGCCGCGGACGCTGGTAGAGGGCAAGGGGTATTACAATATTCATGCGTTCCATGGGCATGGAACGTTCCGCAACTACCGGAATCAGATCGAGAAATTGATCAAATTGCGCGCCGAACTCGGCGTCACGGAGCCGTGGTACGCCAACGAAACCGCGATCTCCTCCATCCACATCGGCGAAATGGAGCAGGCGATTACACTGTACCAGAAATTTCTGTACAGCTGGGCACGCGGCGCGATGGGGTACAACTGGTACGACCTCCGCAATGATGGATTCAACCCCAAAGAGAACGAGCATAACTTCGGCTTGATTACCCGGGATTTTTATCCGAAGGCCGCCTACGGAGTTTACAATATGCTCGCGCGTCAATTCAGTGAGGGCGAGTATCTTTCGGACGCGAATTTCGGTTCTGCCATGACCGGTTATTTTTTCCGCAACGCCTCGGGCGACTTGCTGATTCCCCACTGGAGTGAAGTACAGAACAAGCGCCCGCGAACGGTGATGATTTCCGGCGTGACCGGCACCGTGACCCGTGTCGATCTTTTCGGAAACGAAGAAGTGCTGAAAAGCGAAAACGGCACTTTGGTGCTCGACGTCAACACGGTTCCCGCTACGCTGCGGATCGCCGGGCAATCGGCGCTGCCGAAAATCGAGGGCGAATTCATTCGCCAGACGGAAGATTTCGTCTTCCGCCCCGGCCAGCGGAAGGAGTATCAACTTGAACTGATCAATCCGACCGCCAAGCGGATCACCTATCAACTCGCGTTCACGCTCCCGGAAGGGCTGAAACTTCGCAATGCTCCTGTCAAGGTGGTTGCCGACCCCGGGAAAACCACGAAGCTCGCGCTGACGTTCGACGTCGCCGACAACTTCCGTTCCTTCAGCGGTATGATGAAGGAGGTCAAACTGACGCTCACTGCCGGTGGACTTTGGACGGGAGAGATCAACTATCCTGTGCACAGCATCGCCGTTCTCGGCAGACAGTTGAGCGAACGTCCTGATTTCGTGCTGAACCTCGCATCACAGACTGCATTTCTGGCAACGAACGACCCGAGCAGCGCGCATCTTTTCTGGAAGGGGCCGGAAGACCTGAGCGCCGAAGTGCGCCTGGGATACGACAAAGAAAATCTGCTGGTGAAAATCGATGTGAAAGACGATATTCATCATCAACCGTATACTGGCGCCGCGGTCTGGATGGGGGACAACATCCAGATGGCGTTCAAGCTGCCGAAGCAGAATTCGATGTGGGAGATCGGGTTGACCCGCCTTGCCGACGGCAAGCCGGAAGTGTATCTCTGGATCGCCCCCGAAAAGACTGACGCCAAGAAAGTGACCGAGTCGATCAAACTGGAAACCACGCGTAACGATAATTTGAAAGTCACCACATATTTTGTGCGAATTCCGTTTCACGCAATCGGCTTGAATGAGAAGATCCGTCAGGAGGGCTTCCGGTTCAATCTACTGGTGAACGACAACGACGGGGAGATCCGGGAGACCTATATCGCCATCGCGCCGGGAATCGGTGACAGCAAATCTCCGGAATTGTATCCGGTGGTTCTATTCGATAAATAGTGCATCTCTACTCGTCTGGCGCGGGAGACCGGGGAGAAACGGCTCCCGCGCATTTTTTTGTTATTCTAATCCATACTCATACTGAAATCAAAAGGAAACGTCGATGAAAATTCTGTCTTCGTTGTTTGCCGCTGCGCTTCTTCTTCCGCTTTGCGGGCAGGAGTTGATGCCGGATGGTTCGTTTGAAAATTCCGCGGTGGGGAAAGCGCCGAAAGGCTGGTTCGTCGGGCGGGCGCAAGGGGCGCAAAGCGTGGTCGAGGTGGTCGGCGGCGGATTGGGAACGGAGGGGAAAAATGTTTTGAAAATCATTTCGACCTCTCCGGTTAAGGCACACCGTTTCAGTCATATCACCACTTCGTTGCCGCTTGTTCCGGGGGAACGTTACCGCTTGCAGTACAATGCGCGCGGGAAAAACGTCGGCGGGTACCAGTGGAGCTTCGGGAAGTCGTGGAAAGAGCGGTTTCGCGCTACCACGGTTTCGGAAAAATTCGAGCCGTTCTCTTACGATTTTATCGCCAAGCCGGAAGAGTTTGAGAATGGGAAATATAAAATCCAGATCCTGATCGAAGACATCGCCGATGAACTCTGGATCGATGAGATCAGCATCCACTCTCTTGCACCGCAGGTGATTCCGGCGAGCGCGTTTCTGGCGGAAAAAATCTGGCCGGTCCAGGATCTCCCCGGTGGCGGTGGAATTGCGTTCAACGCCGTTGACGGCAACTATACCGGGGACGCCAAAGCAGCGCGCCTGAGCGGAAATTTCGCAATGGCGTTCGAGAAAGACGGTCTGGTTGTGACGGCGAAAATCAAGGATCCGGTCATTCGCGTCCGTCAACATGGCGCAATGTGGACGGGTGACTCGATCCAGCTTCGGATTGACCGTACCGGAAAACGGGGCGATTCTGCCGAACTCTCCGATCTGGAGATCGGTTTCGCTCCGGATCAAGAGCGCGTCAATACCTGGTGTTGGCAGTTTGACCGAGCGCTCAAAGAAGAGGAATGCGTAGTCGAAGGCGGCCTGACAAACGACGGGTATCAATTCCGGGCGCTGCTGAAGTGGAAACTGCTGGACACGATCGAAACCAACCCCGACCGGTTGTTCTCCTTCAACTTCATCGTGAACAACGACGACGGCACGGATCGGCGGGTCTGGTTTCTCGCTCCCGGAATTCATACCCCGTCCAAAAGCAGTGTAGAGAATCTGCTGGCGTGGCACCAGACGGGAGAATTGCAGATGCGCGTTGTTCCCGATGAACCGGCATTTTGGAAAAACGCCTCCGGTCGCGTGTTCCTGACCGGTCTGGAGAGTGCGGACAGCCAGACGGCGACGCTGGTGTTGCGTGACGGCAAAGGGCAAAGCATTCGCTCCACGGAAACGCTTCCGGTGCTGAAAAAAGGGGATATTTGCCGGTTGATTTATCATCTGGATGCCGGGGCATTGGATAACGGCTCCGTGACACTGGAGCTGATTTTGGCGGACGGTCGCAAGATGACGGGTGAACTTCTGAAACGCAACGTCGGCGTTGAGCTGAAGGCAGGTACGGAAGCTGCCCGCAAAGAGTATCAGGAACTTTCCACCAAGCGCGACGCGGTCGGAGAAGACTGGAAAAAATCGAATTATTTGAATACCGGATTCTATTTGATTGATCGTCACCTCGGATTTCTGGAGCGTGACCTGAATCGCAACTACGCCTCGAAGGAAGAGGAAGAGTATTATCAGCGAATCTGCGACGTCGAGTTGACCGGTGTGCGGGAGGCTCTACAGCGGATGCGGACACTGTTGGCTCAGGGCGAAAAGGGGAAGGCTGGATTTGCCGCGTGGCGTTACATCAGCAGCCCGGCGAAGTGTCATAACGGTTTTTTTACTGCCACCGCGGCGAGCGAAAGCGGTTCGGAAACACGCCCGCTCTTCTTTGCCGGATTCGGTCATTTTCAGGATTTGGTGCGCGACATTCCGGTCATGAACCGGATCGGGGCGAATCTGATTCAAATCGAAATCGGTCCCTCCCGTTTCTTCAAAGCTCCAAGCCCGGGGCAGGGGGATCTGGAAAATATCGATTTGGATCGGTTCCGAAATTACATCGAGAAAGCGATGCAAAGTGCGCAACAGGAAAATGTTAAGATTAGCTTGCTGATTTCCCCGCATTATCCGTTTTCCCACTTTGTCAACAAAGACCGTGCAAACACACACGACACGAATGGCCGTTATGCTTTCTATCATCGCGGAAATCGCCCGATGCTCGAAGCGTATGTGAAGGGGTTGTTCGCCGAACTGGTGAAGAGTCCTTATAAAGACACGATCCAGAGCATCGTGCTCTCCAACGAGCCGAATATGAAGACCATGACCATGTCCACCTGCTTCCTGAAGCCGGAATTTGAAACGTATCTACAGGAGCGTTTCGGATCGCTGGAGAAGTATAACAGTTTGACCGGTAAGAATTATTCTTCGATTGACGATCTGCTTGCCGCGGGGGAGGGGGATCCGGTGGCGCGTTATGCGTTCCACAGTTTCAAGCGCGAATTTTTCGCCGAATGGCATAAGTGGTTCGGCGATCTGGTGCGTGCGGCGTGGCCCGGCATGCCGACTTCTTCCAAGGTGATGGCGCTGCATAACTACTTGCCGTCAACTTACGGCGACGCGATCGATCTGGAGTTGTTCGGCGAGATTACGGAAATCAACGGGAACGACAACTTCAGTTACTACGACTCGGCACGCTGGGGATCCAACTGGCCGCGGCTCACCATGTCCTGCGATGTTCAGTACACGCAACGCAAGAACGCCATCGCCAACACCGAGAACCATGTGATCCCGGATGGCACCAAGGGTGCGGTGATTCCGCAACATATCTATACTTCTACCATGCAGCAATTTCTGCACGGTACCGGCTCCATCGTCACCTGGGTCTGGGTGGATCTGGATTGGGCGGCGGAACAAAAAGCGCCGATCGACCTGAAAGGCGGCGTGTTCCGTCGCCCCTCCGCGATTCTGGCGCAGAGCGAGGCGCTGCTGGATGCAAACCGGATCGCGGCGGATCTCATTGCATTCAATGAGGCGCCGGAACAAGTCGGCATTCTCTATTCGCCGACCAACATCATCTACAACATCAACGAAGTCTCCGCTCCGACCGAGGAGCTGTATACGCTGTTGAATTTCGGCGGTCATAAAGTCGGTTTCTTGAGTGAACGCAAGGTCGCTGCCGGCGACTTCCGCGATTACAAGATTTTGTTCCTGCCGTCGGTGCTCAATCTTGACCGGAAAGCCTCGGAACGATTGGCCGACTTCGTCCGGCAGGGTGGAACCATCTACACCTGGAAAGGGGCTCCGGTGCGGGATGAGTTCAATCGCCCGCTGACGCCGGGCTTCCAGTACACGACATTGCCGGAGAATTTGACCGAAACGGAATTTTTCTTCGCATTGGAAAAAGTTCTCGCATCGGTTCCACGCAAAGCTCCGGCGAAGGTGCTCCACCACGCCGGAAATATCGGAGTCATCACCCGCGAAGCTACCGCTAACAGTACGACATGGCTCAATTTGACCAACTATAATCGGGAAGCGCGAACCGTCGAGTTGCCCTTTTCGGCGACGGAGCTGATTTCCGGGCGCGAGTTGCAGGGGAAAGTGGAACTTGCTCCGTTGGAAGTCATGTTCCTGAAATTGAAATAACCACAAACAGAAAAGCGGCTTGCCCTGAAATGGACAAGCCGCTTTTTTAATGCTTAATTCAGCGTGTCAAGTGCCACGCCATGACGCCGCCGGGGAAGGCGGCAGTATCCGCAAGAAATCGAAAGCCGTCCTTGTCCGATTCTCCTTTGACCTGACCCAGCGGGGAGCCGTCGCTGCGGAGCGCCGTCACATTGAATGGCCGGGTGGTATCCAGGGTGATTTCCGCCGTGCCGCGATAAAGCAGCAGCGGGAGTTTGCCCGGATTTTTCAGCAATGTCATGGTTTCATTTTCAAACACCATGTCGCTGTTGGCAACATTGGTAAGCTGAATGATCAGTATGGAGTTGCTCTCGCGCAATGCCTTTCCGTCCAAAGAAATCGCGGCAATGCTCTGGAAGCAGCTTGCGTTTTTGACCTTGAGCGCGTCGGCCTGCAGATCGCCGGAACGGAGCGTCAACGATTCGCAGAGCGGCGTGGCGACGGAAAACGTTCCGTGATTGCCGTCCAGCTTCAGTTGCCCGGTTGCACTTTCCGCCACGCGCTTTTCATCCGCGTTTTGCCAGAGCGCAGCGATAGTCGGGTTCCCGGCCGCATCAAACTCTTCCGATTGCTGCGGGGTGAGGAGTGTCGGGTTCCCCGCAACTTGCCTGTCGGCCGGAGCGGAACTGATTCCGGCCACCAGCCCGAGGTTCTGGAAACGGTTCGGGAAGGTGCGCGGCTCGTTGCGATCGAACACATCGTTGCTCACCGTATAAACGAATTGTTCTTTGGCCGGAGCCACGTCGCCGCGCAGAAACATCGCCACCGCGATCCGATCCGAGAGTTGTGCCATCGGGTCGTTTACCGCATCGAATCCGTCGACGTTTTTGAGTTCATAGATGCCGTTGTTGTTATGACTCCAGGCGAAACGATAAAGTCCGTCCCAATCCTGTAATGCGGCGTAAGCGCCGATCAGAGGGCCGCCTTCCGCCCGGTACATGTTGGGGCTGCAGAAGTTGAACTCCGTCACGACAAAAGGTTTTCCGTGGATGCGTGTCGGCATCATCCCGCGCGGAACTTGCGCCATTCTGGCGATGGCGGAACCTTGGTTGTAGCTGTAAGGCAGCCGCCAGGCGTGTTCCGGAAAGCCGGGGTGATCGAAATATGCGTGATTATCCACCACATCAAAACGGTCCCGCAGCAGTGTAAGCGGCGTATCATTGATAAAGTTCAAGCTGGTGATTGTCGCTTTGACCTTCAATTCGTTTTTCACGAAATCGATTTGTTCGGCCAGAACCTTCTCCTGCAACTCGTGCAGGAACTTCAGGAAAACCGGATTGGTGTTGGCCGCGGGGGAGTCGGGCAGTTGTTTCTCCGCCCGATATTTTCGGAACGCCTGTTCATACAGCTTGACCGAGGTAGGCGAACCACTCCAGCTGGAGCTGAGCACTTCTTCGTTGATCAGATTCAGGCACCAGAGTGCGGGTTCTTCTCCCCAGGTGAGTCCGGTGTACGGGTTTTTGTGCGACATCCAACGCCGGGCGAACTCTTTCCAATTCTCCATCGCGTCGCGGCTGACTGGAATCAGCATTTTCATCTGGCGTTGATTGTAGAAGTCACACTCCGCGATCCGATCTCCCGGCTTGAACACCCGGTTGGTATAAAGGTCGGTGGTGATGTAGATGCCGGATTCCTTCATACGATAAACCAGATAGTCGAGCATATCGAGTTTCACCGGGTCGAAGGTCAGGCTGTCCGGGGTGTTCCGGTCGAGCAGATCGGTGTCGTGATGATGCAGGCGCACAGTATTGTAGCCGCTGCGGATGAAGTATTCGGCCATCTCGTCCACCGCTTCTTTGGAGAGATAATTGGCGGAGAAACAGAGGTTCGGTCCATAAAAGCGAATTCGTTTCTGTTGCGCGTTTTCAAAGGTCAATTTGCCGTTTTTACCCGGAATGATCCGGCCGTATTTTCCGGCGGGCGCATCTTGCAGAAAGGAGAAATCAAGCGGACTGCCTTTGATGATTTTTCGGTTGAAGTCAAGTTTTTTCCAACGGGAATTTTCCTGAATGGTCAACTCTTTCCCCTGAAAAGTCCGGAACCGCACCGGCTGATCCGTCAGTGTTGCTCCGACAATCATCCACATCGCCTGTTCGGATGCGATTCGCAGCGTGAGTTGCACCGGACCGGGACGCTTCAGGGAGAAGCTGGAAGCGTAAAGCCCGATCCGGGCGTCCGGATTCTCTTCGCTCCAGGCGATGACCGCGTTGTCACCGCGGGTCGGATTCCACCAGTTACCGCAATCTTTGCACGCCATCACCGGGAGCGTTTCCTGCGTGTTGTCCGGGTAGTGAGCGATGATTTCGCCCAGAACCATCCCGGCGGGGGGCGTCCAGGCGGAAGCGTGAAGCAAATTAACACTCTGAGCAGTATTATCGGGAGGCAGAAGCAACGTGGTGCTTTTCGGGAACTCTCCGCGCTCGCCACCGGCCAGAACCAATGCGGATCTGCCGTCATTCTTGGCCGGATCGGTGATGAGAAATTCGATGCTGTCCACCCTGCGAAGTTCCGGCGTGAATTTGCGCAGGTCGTTATGGGGACCCTGATCTGTCCATCCGCCCTTGCCGTCGCCCGCGACGTCGTCGACGAATCCCATGTTGGCTGCCTTATCCAGAGAAATCGGAGTGCCTTTTGTCGATTCGATGCGAAACGTCAGGCGGAGTTTTGCCTGCGAGATTTTTCCGCTTTCCGGTTGTGCGCCGAAGCGGATGGCGAAGGTGTCGTTGTTATATTGGCGATTGTCCTGAATCGTCAGCCGGCACGGTTCTTCCGGTGTGACGACAAGTATGCTTCCTCCAGCGAAGGGGATGCGTACTTCCCGCACGGAGGGCGCCTGCATCAAAATCAATTTGTCTTGTTTGGCCGGAAGCACAATCTCCTTTCCGTCCACCTGCAACATCCACTCTTTTGCGGGAAGGAAGAAGGCACCGTGCAGTGCGTTCAGCGTGACCGGTGCGTCGAATGCGGCATCGAATCGCAATTGGAATGCGTTGTCCCTGTCAGCCATGATTTGTTCCGTCACCTTTGCCTGTTGCGCGTCCACAATCAGTTTGGCCGAGAGATCCAGCCCGTCCGACGTCAGGTTGGCGCGGATATCCTGCCAATCGCGATTGACGGCGGGGCGCCAACTGGCGGAATAGCTCTGTATCATGAAGCTGCCTTCTCCGAGCGTGAAGCTGCCGTTTTGTGCAATTTTCAGCTCTTTCGGCAAACTTCCGGCCGGTCGGGTCGCTGTTGTTTCTCCGGCGGGGGCGATTCGGAAATCGAGTTGCAATTTCGCTTCCGAAATCATCCCGTGCCCGGGATCGGCGGCGATGCGGACGGCAAAACTGTTACGCTTGAAATGGCGATCGTCCTGCACAGTCATCCGAAACGGTTCCGTCGAGGAGATGAGAAGCTCCTTGCCGTCCCCGGTCGGGAGAACCAGTTGACGGACGTGAACGTTTTGATACGCAATTAACTCTTTGAATTCCGCCGGGAGCACAATCGCTTTTCCGTCCACGGTGATGTTGGTGAGCGCCGTCGGCATGGTCAATGCGGCATGCAGGCTGTTCGCCTGTGCCGGTTGCTTTTGCGCAAGCTGAAAATTCAGGGAAAACTCCTGTTCGCCTCGGGCGTTGAATTGTTCGGAAACGTTGGCCGTTATCCCATCCACGGAGAAGGCTCCGGTCAGGAGGAATTGATTTTCACTTTGCGTAACGTTCCGGTTTTCCCAACCCTGGTTGTCGGTGAACTTCCATTGGGCGGAGTAGTGCTGAATGGAGAAGTCGAGCTTTCCTGCTCGGAATGTCCCATTCGGCTTGAATTCGATTCCCGCGGGGAACTGTGCCGCGGCGGGGAGGGCGGCGGCGACGCAGATTGCGCAAAAAATGAGGCGAATAGTTGACATGGCGCGTCCTTTCCAAGGATTAAAATGCGACGTCGAAGTTCCAGTTTGCGAATTTTTCCTTCCATTCCGTGCGGCTTGCCGCACTGACATGCCCGTCCAGCCAGCCGGTGTTGATGAAATTGGTGCTGTGAACCAGCCACGGAACTCCCGCCCAGGTTTTCGAGAACGGCCATATCTTGCAGTGATTGTTGTCGATATCCTGCCGCCGGGTGTCGGCGAGCGTGACGAAATCGGATGGTTTCTTCACCTTGTGTATCACCAGATAAGAACTGTTGGCGACCCCAGTTTCCACAACCCAGCCGTTTCCGGAGGCTTTGCCCTCCTTGTAAGCTCCGTTATCCACCAGAAGTCCGCCGTAATTGAAACCGTAAGTATGTTCATTGTAGAGCTTTGCCAGATCAGTTCCGGTCGGAGCCGGGTTGGCTGACGGGCACATGAAACTCTTCGGAGAATGTTCCGAGATCAGTCCGGCGTCTTTTAATACCGAGGAGTAGCTGGGGCCTTCTCCCATGATACATCCACCGTATGCGTCAGTATAGAGTGTAATTGCGGTCATCATCTGTTTCAGGTTGCCGATACAGACGGTGCTGCGTGCTTTGCTCCGCGCCTGATTCAGCGCCGGAAGGAGCATGGCGGCCAAAATTGCGATGATGGCAATTACGACCAGGAGTTCAATCAGAGTGAATGATGTTCGTTTCATATTGCTACTACCTTTCTGTTGGGAGTTCTTTTTGCTTGTCGAAATAACCGCTCGGGGTATCGAAGGTACAGCCTTCGGAGATCAGGAATTCAATGATTTCCCGGAACCCTGTCCAACGCGGAGTGTCTTTCTCCCAGCCCCATTGTTGCGGGTGTCCCTGCAAGGTGACGACGCGTTGTTTCTTGCCGTTTTTCTTCCACTGCTCCTTGAACTTCGCGAGGTCGGGAACAAAGATGGGGTTCTCCAGATTGATCGGCCGATCGTAGATGAATTTTCCGCTTGTCGCCTCTAATTCGCGTGGGCCATAGAACCAGATTTCCAGCTCGGGGACTTCGCTCAGTGCCCGGGCGGTTCCCGCATTTACGCCGCTCCAGTGAGGGCCGAAGGCGCGAAACGGAAATCCGAGTTTAGCCATCGTCAGATCCTGGCATTTTCGCAGAATCGCTTTTTGCTCTTCGTAAGAGCCTTCAAATTCTGCCGCTTCCTGTGTGCCGTCCGGTAACTTGTCGCGACTGGAGCGGAAGCCGTGGCACCAGAATTCCACCTGTCCGCTTTCGTGCAGGCGTTTGATCCAATCGATGGTTGGCTGGTGGTCGATTTCAAATGTTTCGCAGTGGACGCCGAGGCTGTACTTGATCTCTTTAGAAGAGAGGAATTCATGCAGAATCTGCCACGGATACCGAATCTCAGTCTTTCCTTTCAACCCTTTGGATGTGACATCATCCAGTTTCAGGATAATCACTGGGCGGGATTCGTCCGCCGCCGCACGGTTTGGCAATGCGCCCGTCGTCAAGATCAGTGCGAAGATCAGAAAAAAATATTTCATATCAAGACGTCTCCCTAATCATCAATGTTGGCTGCAAGATTTTGATGGTATGACTGTTGCGTGGACGATTCTGACGACGCAGCAGAAGTTCGAGCGCATTGCGGATCTGTTCGGCAAACGGTTGGCGCACTGCGGTAATCGCCAATTTGGTGACTTTTTGCGCGATGGCGTAATCGTTGTACATCACCAGCGAAACATCTTCGGGAATTCTTCGCCCGGCAGCTCGGAGCGCGTTTACTGTGCCGATGGTGGCCCAATCTCCGTGGACGATCACGCCGTCGAATTCTTGCTTTTCACGGATGATCTGTGTGATGATTTCGGCAGAGTCCTCTTCTGCAAACGGGGTGATTTCATAATGTCGCCGCTCCATCGGGGAAGTCAGGGAGAACTCCTCCAAAGCCCGGTAGAAGCCGTTGAGTTTTTCCTGGTTTATCTTCTCCTGAAGGTTTCCGTGCAGAAAGATGAGGTTGCGGCGGCCGCGTTCCAACAGATGCCGGGTGGCCATGTAGATGCCGCCGAAGTTATCGATGGCGATGCAAGAGATCTCCTGATCGTCTTCCGGCGTCTGCAGTGCAATGAAATTGCGCCGTTTCCCTTCCAGTACGGCGATCTCTTCCGGCGTGAGCTGTTTGGCGAAGATCAGTCCATCGTAGTCGCTGAGAGCGATGTCCTGACGCTCGAAGGATTCCATGAAATTCCGGTCGCTCGGCCGGATGATGATGAAGTTTGCCGAAAAATCGAACATGTTTCCATGATGAAACAATCCCATCATCAAGCTGGTGAAGTAAGGGTCGACTTCACTGTAGTTATCTGCATGCACCCCGGTGGCGACGATGGCGATGTTGCGCCGGCTGGAGAAGCGGATCTCTGCGCTGTTGACGAATGTTCCATTGCCGCGCACTCGGCGGATCAGCTTCAAATCTTCCAACTGCCGCAGGCCGGCGCGAATGGTCACGCGGGAACAATTGTGCGCCCGGGCAAGCTCCATCTCGGTCGCCAGACGCGTTCCATGTGGCAGATCGCCGCAGCGGATCGATTCGTAGATCGTCTGGAAAATGTGTTCGCTTTTCGTAAGATCGCGTTGCACTATCATAATACTTTATCTCATCCGGTTGTTTCTTGTCTGGGTATAATTATGATTCATTTGTACGGCAAAAGCAATCATGCGAAAAGCGAAAAGAGTATATTTATACGTCATATGATACATGCGGAATACATATGAGCGTAAAAAAATCGACACCGGATATATAGCTCCGGTGTCGACGGGGTGATTGTTGTTACTTTTTCAGCCGTAGCCAAAGGTAACTGCGCTGATCCGGAAGCGTGCAGCGAATCTGACCGCTGACGACTTCCGAGGAACCGTTGCCTGTAAGAATTTCGATGTCGTATTCTTCGCAAGAGATGGGCAGCGAGTAGGTGTGGCTTGCGTCCGTATCAAGGTCGCGAAGCAGAAGCAGGTGGCAGACAGAACGGTCGTCGGACATGGTGAGAAATCCGGATGTCGTCGTTCCATCCGGGCAATCGCCGATCGGGAGGCAATCGCCGCCGTGTAGTTCCTCGCGATACTGCTTCCAGAGCGGAAGAATCCGCTTCAGTTCTTCCCGGCAGTGAGGGCTCAAAGAGCTGAGTTCACACCAGAGCAATGGCGAAGAAACCATAATGGAGGCAAAGATCCAATCCATCGGGTAGTGAACCGGTGCGAGCGGGTCGTTGCCGTATTTTTCCTGGTTTCGTTCCGGATTCAGGCACTCCATGCGGAGGTGCAACGGGGGAATCACCCACGCCAGGTTCCAGAGATTGGCGAAGGTGGCGAAGGGCCAGTAACGACGGAAGTCGGAGTAGCGGTTTTCGACAAAGATTGCGCCGAATTCCGGCATCCCGAAGTAGCCGGGGCGGATCTCCGCCGTGACGTCGAAGTCGAAGGTGATTTCACCGTTGCTCTCCTCGAAGCAGGTGTTGAAGAACGCGTTCAGGTTCCGTTCTCCCGCGACCGTACGGGTTTTTACCCCGTCGACTTTGATCCATTTGACGCCGTATTCGCGATAAAGTTTCATCACATTGTCCACATCGCGCCGCCAGTGGGCGAAGTCGTCAGCGGAATCCGGCGAGAACCAGAGCCCGAGCCCGACATTGCGCTCTTTGGTCAGGCGGAGCAGGGGGGCGAAGCCGTTGGGAAAGCGGGTTTCGTGAACCCGCCAGAACTCTCCGGCGGCTCCGTAATACCCTTCCCACAATCCGCCGTCCGCTTGTTGTGCGGCGACGGAGTTCTTGGTGACGCCGCCCTGCCAGCCATCATCAATTTGGCAGGCGTCGATCCCGATTTCGGCGGCGGCGGCGATTTCGCCAAGCAGGAACGTTTCATTCAGCGCGCGATCCTGACTGCGGTCACCCCAGGTGTTGCTGAGGGCGATGCCGTCGCGTCCGGGGACGTATTGCCGAAGCTGTCTCTGATAATGCTGAAGAGCTGAGGATATCCCATTTTTTCCGCCGGAGAATCCGATGACAGCATAGGGGTAACGGCTGGCGGGGAACTGTACCCGCTCCCGATCCCAGGAGAAATCGACCGCCTCCGGTACCGGGCGCGAATCCGGCAACGGCGCGAGTTTCAGAAACACCAGCCCCGATTTGCTCAACGGGTCCTCCAACGCAAAAATCACGCCGCGTTTGCTGACTTTTTCCACAATATTGAGGCGGTATTCCATGACGTGCAATAGATTGTCGAATCCGTCCGTCTGGTCGATCAATTGAAATTCAATCAACCGCAAATGCGGGTGTGCGGGTACGAAGCATTCAAAGTCCACCTGCAGTTCCCGTTCCGTTGCCAGCAAATCGACTTCGCTACCGGTAGGAGCCTCGAAATCATCTGCTGATTCGCATGTTACGCCTTTCGATGATTCTCGAAAAATCGTGATTGCCGGGAGATCCGGCGTCACGGCAAAGCGATAATTTTCTCCGGCGGCGGAGAGTTCGGCATGAAGCGCCGTCACCCCCGGCACGCGCAACGGTGCGACATGGCTTTTCCACGTCGCTTCCGGCACGTTTCCGGAAGGGAGCCGGGGTGATTGGATAAACTCCATTCCGTTCCACTGAAAGGAGATTGCGACAAGTCCCCTGGGCGTCAATTTCCATTTTCGAGTGATGCGGGTGTTGCCGATCGTAACAATGCCTTGCTCAAACGATGCGAAGCAACCTGGCAAGGAGGCGTTTTTTTGCATATTATTCCTCAAACTTTCTCATATCGGCGGCGAATAGTTTTCGCTTGCCGTGGATCATACCGTTAAAAAACAGCAGTTGGTAATCGTTGCTCCAGGCCGGGTGAGGGTCGAGCCGGTAATCGGCGTCGATGCTCAGAGCCGGAGTGTAAATTTCAAGATACGTCAGCGCTCGTTCACTTTTGTCGGAGAGATCGAAAAATCGCAACGGGACAGAGCGGTCTGGACGTGTAAATTGTTCCGGGATATAGCAATCCGTAACCACGTAACGCCCATTCCGGTGAAGGGTCGGGTGGCCGCTGCCGACATACTCCCCCACCGGGGCGAGGTCGGAGCCGTCGAGTTGACACTTGCAGAAACGCATTCCTTGTTGGAAGATGTTCAGATTCATCGTCAAATGACGCGAATCCGGCGTCCAGGTAGTGTGATGTCCACCCTTTGCCCATTGCTCTGCCGGCACTGTGTTGTAAAGCTCCGTCTTATCCGTTTTCATGGTGAAGATGTCGAACTTTAGCCGCATCTCGTAACGCATCGCATTAAACATCGAACCGTGATATGGGAAGTAGCGGAGAGAGAACATGATACGTGTTCCGTCCGGGCTCCATTTGGAGTGGAAACCGTAGACTTCGCTCTTCTCGTATTCTTTCCGGCGCTCCGTCGGGATCGCCCGCTCCACAACTTCTCTGGTGGAGATCAACAGTTTACGCTCTCCCGACGCAATGTCGGTGACAAAGATTCCGTCGTGGTCGACCGGTCCGCGGTTGATCGGAACCAGATGATCCGGAATCACCACGCCATAGCCGTTTTGCATTCGCCGGGTTGTGACGAGGTTTGACGAAACGGCGCTCCGGCCGTCCGGTGAAACATGGTAGACGGTGCCGTCGAGCTTGCGGCTCGTGCCGGTAATCGGATTAAAAACAACCGCATACGCACTCCAGTCGGAGGTATCCACGTCGTTGAAAATCAGCTCTTCATCCGAGCGACCCCAGTTCAGGTTGGCGCCGAGTTGAAGCTCCCAGCCGCGGGTTTCCGCAACCTCTTTCGTACAGCCGGTTTCGGTGTCGATCAACAGTACGGTTGCCGGTTCTCCGGGAAGGGGGGCGCGGTCGGTCACCGGAATTCGCAACGCCGCAACATATCGCCCTGAAGGGCTTAACGGCGAAGTATCGAAGAAACGATGGATGACTTCGCCGGGATCATCCGGCGTCAGGCACCAGACCGGCACTTCCGTCGGGTAAAGCTCATAACGGGGGAAGCTGCGGTTAAAGCGTTCCATTGTCCTGCCTCATGTGTTTGACGTGATCGAGCAGAAATTCGTCAAATGCCTTGCGGGTGGCGGGGGATTCCCGGTGGGGAAACTCAATGTCGTTCTGGCAAAACTTGTTTTTGCTTCGCAAGTTGTTGAATGCCGCGTAAATAGAGCCTGCCGGGCAGGTTCCGTCGATAAAACCGACGCTGTAAAAACAATCGACCTCCGGGCGGACGCGCGCGGCGAAGTTCGCTGTGTCGAGATACGGCATCGATCGTTCCGCATTGGCGCTCTGGAAGCGTTTCGGTTGCGGCCACCCTGCTTCGTCGCTTGCCAGATTCGACATGGCCGGAACCGTGGCTGCAAGGCAGGTGACATCCGGATTCAGCGCGGCGCCGACCGTGGCGAGCCAGCCGCCTTGGCTGCCGCCGGAGGAAATCAGAATTTTGCCGTCCCACGCGGGCAGGGTTCGGCCGTATTCAAAGGTGCGCAACAGTCGTTGTACGATGCCGCGGAAGTAAACTTTTTCCGGGTTGTCCCAATCGCGTTTTCCGTAATCGCGCAACTCTCCTTCGCGGAGTTCGTTATAGAACGAGTCCGGCATTCCGGAGGGAAGGCCGTGCGCGTTGAACGCGATAATCAGCATACCGTCGCCCATCAGCGCCCATTCCGGAGTGGGGCGGGTGGAGCCGACTCCGGCGCCCGGGAAGTTGATTCGCAACGGCAGGGATTTCGGCTGCGCGTTCTTCGGCATGGTGACGACGGCTCGAACCGGACGGCCGCCGGGGCAGGCCATCTCGACTTCAAATGCCTCCACTTGATCGGCAAATCGTGCGTCCACCGGGAGTGGGCGGGTGATTGGATTTGCGGGAACTTGAGCCAGTTCTGCTTTAGCGGTCGCCCAGAATTCATCAAAATCCTTCGGGTCAGGGGTTTCTGACTTTACCTGTTCCAGCGCGATCCCGGCACCTCCCCAGGCCGAGCCTTTTTTCCCATCCGCCATAAGATAGTCGACGATGCAGAAGATCATGCCCGGGCGCTCCGCTTTGGCGGTGATGGTGGCGGAGCCACCCTCGATTTTCCCGGAACCGGTCACGGGATTCGCGCCGTTCCCGGCCAGCCGGAAAGAATACTCCGCAGCTCCCGCTGGCAAATTGAGCCGGAAACGAACTTCTTCTCCGACCTGATAACGCGCATTTGTCCGTTCCGCGCGAACCGGAGGCGACGCGGTCATTTCCGCAGCGGCCGCGCTCAACAAAAGGCTCCCCAGGCATAGCAGCAGTACAAATATCCGGTGGTGAAGTTTCATGTCGATCTCCTTTATTTGTTTGGGATGAGTGCTTGCCTGTGACTGGATATTGGGGCCGGGGCGGTGGATTCACGCAGAATCAACCGATTTTCAATCATGTGCCTGCCGGGAGATTGCGGTTTTCCCGCCAACTGGCTCAACAAAATATCCAGTGCCCGTTCGATCCGGGTTTGGAGTTCGTTCGACAAGGTGGTCAGTGGCGGTGAAAAATGTCGCCCCAGTCCAAGGTTGTCGCCGCCAACTACACTGAAGTCATGCGGAATGCGGTAGCCCGCTTCGTTGATGGCGCGATAGACGCCGAGCGCGGGGTCTTCGCTGAATACGATAATGCCGGTGTAATCCACCGGATGAGCCAGCTCCCGTTTCATCGCTTCATAGGTGGCGTCGACGGAATTATCTCCATGGGTGATGTTTGCGTTGACGATCGTCAGTTGCAATCCATGCTCTCGGCAGAAGTCCGAAACACCCTTTTTTCGTTGCTCCATCTGGACATGATACGGTTCGGAGATCAGAAAGGCGATGCTGCGATGCCCCAGCTCCATCAGGTGCCGTGCCGCGATCCGCCCGGAATGTTGATCGTCGCGAAGCACCTGATGAATCCGGCGGTCGTTTGCCGGAACATCCAGCAGGACGAACGGCAATTGAAAGCGATTCAGCGTTTCGGTATGCTCCTTCTCCATAAAGAGCACCGAGGTGGCCACCAGCAACGCATCGACTTTAAAGGCGGGGCGTTCGGTCAGGATTCCCTTGCGCCAACTGTACGAGAGCATGAGGGGGCGAAAGCGGTGGCGCTCCGCCGCCTGCTGAAACAGTTGAATCTCGTGATTATTCAAATTCGACTGAAAATCGGAAACAGTCAGCCCGATCACCGGCAATGCGCCCGGCCGGTAGAGCATCGCCTGTTCGGTCACGATATGGCGGCGGCGGTCGTTGCGGATCAGTAATTTTTCTTTGAACAGCTGCTCCAGCGCTTGGGTCGCCGTCTGCTGGCTGACACCGTGTTCCGTCATGATGTTGCGGACGGAGAAGAACGGCGTTCCCGGCGTCATCGCAATCAGTTGTTCCTTCAGTGCTTCATACAGCTCTTCGTGCCGCGTGCGGCGTTCCATGCCCGACCTCTTTGAGGGATTGCAATTGAATGGCTTCGGGTACAGTATACTGTATCCTTACAGATTTGTCAACTGAAATCGCTTTGATGATCGAGTTTTTTCTTGTTTTTTACTTGTAGCATGGAATTTTAATTGAAAAAACTGTATGGATACAGTACATTAACCGATGAATGTTTTTTTCTTGTTCTTATTGTTTGAGGAATTGTTATGATTATTACTGAACCAAATGGACGCAACTTTCATTTGCTCACCGAACGGACGCTGTACTCCATCGCGATCCGCGAAGACGGAAAACCGTTACATGTTTATTGGGGGCCGCGTCCGGCCGGGAGTGTTGTGCCGCCCGCCTTCCGCGAACGGTTGCGGCTCGACTCCAATTTTGCCAGTCAGGACGATCAAACGGAACATGCTGAGCTGGTTACCTATGGCGATGTGGCAGTTCACGGAGTTTCACTCAAGGCGAATGTGTGCTGCTCGGATGGCTTTGCATTGCGTGACTGCCGCCTGCGTTTCCGTGAAGCGCAGGTGACGGAGGATTCCGAGCCGGGATATGTCCCGACACATGGACAGGATGTTCGGAATCCGATCCGGCGGGAGACACTGAAACTGATTCTGGAAGATGAACTTAGCGGGTTGGTTGTGGTTCTCTGCTACCGGGTCGTTGTGGAACAGGATTTGGTGGAACGTTATCTGGAGCTGACCAATTCCGGCGACGGCACGGTTTCGTTTGATATTCTGAAGTTTGGAACCGTCTGTTTCCCTGCCGGATGTACCGAGCTGACTTCATTGACCGGGCGCTGCTCCCGTGAATTCGAGCAAGAGCGACAGGTTTTGCGCACGGGCGACACCATGATCGGCAGTCACGGACTGATTGTCGGGCATGACACCAATCCGGCTTTTTTATTGAACCGCCCGGGGCAGGCGTGGGAAGAAAGCGGAACCGTTTATTTCGGTGCGCTCGCCTGGAGTGGAAACAGCGAACTGCATTGGGAGCGTCTCGGCTCCGACGAAATTTTTCTTCATGCCGGTTATCACCCCTTCGATTTCGAGTTGACCCTTGCGCCGGGCGAGAGCCATTGCACTCCCGCGCTGATTCTCGGATGCTGCACAGACGGCTGGGGCGGCGCGAGCCGTCGGATGCACCGCCTGTTGCGCGATGAGCGCCAGCCGGTGCAAAAGGATCGTTCCTTTTTGCGTCCGGTACTTTATAATGGGTGGGAAGCGGCCTATTTCGATATCCGCGAAGACGATCAGATGCTTCTTGCGGAAAAGGCCGCGGCCATTGGCATTGAACTCTTCTGTCTTGACGACGGCTGGTTCGGCTCCCGCCGCCACGACCGTGCGGGATTGGGGGATTGGTTCCCCGCGCCGGAACTTTTTCCGAACGGGCTGAAGCCGCTTGCGGATCATGTTCACAAGCTTGGCATGCAGTTCGGGCTGTGGGTCGAGCCGGAAATGGTCAACCTTGACTCCGATCTTTATCGTGCTCATCCTGATTGGGTGCTTCATGTTCCTGGCCGCCCCCGGCGCGAGAGCCGTTCGCAGCTGATCCTCGATTTTGGTCGCGACGAGGTTTGTGACTATATCGCCAATGCGTTGGATCAATTGGTGCGGGAGAACGATGTCGACTTTTTCAAGTGGGACATGAATCGCCGCCCCTCCGAAACCGGTTCTGTCGCCGGGCGCGCCATCTGGCAGCGGCATTCGGAACGGCTTTATGAGATCATCGACAAGCTCCGCGCGGATCATCCACACTTGACCTTGCAAAGCTGTGCCTCCGGGGGGGGGCGGATCGACGCCGGAATCCTCGGGCGAATCGAACAGACGTGGGTCAGCGACAACACCGACGCACTCGACCGGATTCGGATTCAGGAAGGATTCAGCCTTTTCTATCCCGCTCGGGCGATGGAGTGCTGGGTGAGTGAATACGACAATCCCCAGACCGGGCGAAAGTGGCCGCTGTCGATGCGCTTCGATGTTGCGATGCGCGGCAATCTCGGAATCGCGTCCAACTTGAACAAGCTGTCGGGCGAGGAACTGGCGGAACATTCCCTCTATATCCGTTTTTACAAAACCATCCGTCCGGTCGTTCAACTCGGTGACCTCTACCGACTGTTCCGGGTGGAGGAGAATGGCGCGAGCGTGGTTGAGTACGCGCTTCCGGATCGTTCCGAGGCGGTGGTCAGCGTGGCGCGCGCATGGATGCCGCTTTCGCGTTATCTGCCTCCCTGTCCGTTACGCGGATTGGATGACGCCGCCGAGTACGCAATTTTCAATCACTGTGGCGACGAGATTGACCGCCGCTCCGGTTTTGAATTGGTCACGCGTGGGATGGAGTTGAACTCATTTTACGAATCCCCGTGGCACACCAAATCGATTTTCACCGCGACCTACCATTTGAGGAAAGTATAAGATGACGAAATCCACGTTTTATGAGATGATCGATTTCGCAATTACCCCGTTTTCACGCGCCGGGGCATGGATGTCGATTTCGCGTTTGGACGAGCGGCACGGAATTAGCATTCCGGGGCTTTATCTGCGAACCAACCGCGAGCTCTTCAGTTATGCGCCGCTCTTTCGTGTGGAACTTCTTCGTGGAATAGAGAGTGTTTCGTTCTCGGAGCGAATGGTTTCGGGGGCGCTTCGATTGGAGGTTGCCTCCGGAGAATTTGCGGAATTCACCTTTGACGATACCGGGTGCATCCGCTTTTTTTCTGCGACGCTTGGCTGCCGGTTGACTACCGGTCATGCCGAGAGCGGGATCTGCCTCGCGACTCCGGCGGGAGCGGGGCTTTGGCGTTTCGCCTGGCGCGGGCATTGCCGTTGTGAAAACAGTTTCTTTCATCTGGCGGCGCTTTCGGGTAACACTTCGTTTCGGCAAGAGTGGTGCGGTCGCGCGTCGCGGAACAACGATTGGAGCATCCTCCCGGAAAACGGTCGTGCGGAGTTTCGGCTGGAGGAGTCGACTCAAGAGCCGGTGGCCCCGGTTCTCCCCGCCTCGTTTGAAGCGTGCCGTGATTCATTTGCCCGGGAATTCGATTCGTTTGTCGACCGTTTCCCGCAGGGGACACCTTTTGATCGGGCGAGATTTCATGCGCTTTATCTGAATTGGTCGGCGCAAGTCGCTCCCGCCGGTCTGCTGAAACGTCGGTGTATGTTGGTGTCGAAGAACAAAATGAGCGGCATGTGGGCGTGGGATCATTGCTTCAACGCGCTTGCCATGGCGTCTTCACAACCGGAATTGGCATGGGATCAGTTTATGGCGATGTTTGACGCGCAGAACGAACAAGGCGGAATCCCCGACTTGCTGACTCCGACTGCGGCGATGCACGTTTATACCAAGCCACCGGTGCATGGATGGATTTTCTCGCTGATGAGGAAGCGAAACAAAGCATTTTTCCGTCGTCGCGAAATCTCTGAACAGGCCTACAACGCACTTTCCGGCTGGACGCGGTATTGGATGAACTTCCGCGATTACGCACGAACCGGGTTGCCGTGTTACTGTCACGGCAATGACTCGGGTTGGGATAATTCCACGCTCTTTTTGAATCCGGTTCCTCTGGCGTCACCGGAATTGATCGCTTATCTGGTGTTGCAGATGGAGTTGCTCGCCGATGTGGCGAATGATCTTGGCCGTGCCCATGACGCACAGGCGTGGCGTGCGGAATCCACAGCACTTCTGGAGCGGATGATTGACCGGATGTGGGATGGAGAAATGTTTTGCGCCGTCACTCCGGCCGGAGAACGGCTGTCGCAATCCGGCGACACGCTGCTGGTTCATTTGCCGTTGTTGCTCGGCAAGCGATTGCCGCAGGCGATCCGTGCCAAGATGCGGGATGGCATGTTGCGTCCGGGGCGTTTCCGAACCGAATTCGGTCTGGCGTCCGAGAGCGTCACATCGGAATTCTATGAATCCGCCGGATACTGGCGCGGCCCGATCTGGGCTCCGTCCAACTTTATCGCCATCGCCGGATTGTTGGCGTCGGGAGAGAAAGACACAGCGGTGTCACTGATCACCGATTTTTGCGCTCTTTGCGCACGTCATGGATTTTACGAGAATTTCGACGCGCTCACCGGTTGCGGGAATGACGAGATAACACTTTCCTGGAGCGTCAGCGTTTTTTTGATGCTTTCAGAAAATTACGATTTCCTGATGAAATAAGTCATCGTCGTTTTTACAGGGTAAAAAAAACTCCCGCTGCTCAGTTTCTGGTGAGCGCGGGAGTTTTTTGCGTCGGGAGCATTACACCATCGTAACGCCGTTCGCATCTTCGGTGATCTTGATGATGTCGATGATCGCCCAGATCCAGACGGCAAGCGGAACGATGGCGGTCCAGCAGAAGACCACGGTCAGCACGAGCTGGATGACGCCTGCTTTGGTGCGCCCGGCATAGAAGTTGTGAATGCCGAGCTGGCCGAGGAAAATTGCCAACAGGATATAGATCAGACGAGTTTTGGGTTGGGTTGCCGGGGTGGTGGTTTCTTCAGACATTTTTTTCTCCTTGTGTTTGATCGATTGTCGAAACCGGAGGGCTGATTTCTCTGCCTGATCCGATGTATTACGACGATTTTACTGCAAACGGCTTGCACAAGCCGATCGTGTCAATGTGGGAATTTGGTGGTGTTAATCTGGACGGGTAAAATGATGAACTCTATATTGCCCGTGAAAACCGGGGATTACTGCGAAAGGGAAGCCTTGTTCCGTGGATTTTTCAATCACTACGGAAAGATCCTGGAGCGATTCCGGTTTTTAAACAGCATCCGAATTTTCTCCTTGGCGGATAAATACGGCTTGAAGGAATATAGCACTCTCAAAGATAATGTCAAATAAAAAACGGAAACATTAAGATTTATATGGGAATAGAGATAAAAACCGGCATCGTTTTGTGCAGACGATGCCGGTTTGAGGCGCGTTGATTTTAAGATGTTATCGCTGTGAGGCGGGCTTCCAGTCTTTGTATTTTGCCGCCTGTCTGCGATTGATGTTCAGCCAGTGCCGGGGTGTCCAGAGCCACTGAACCGGATCCAGCATAATCATCTTCTCCAGTGCGGTCACGGACATTTGAGTGATTACCTGAATGTCTTTCTGCTTATCGCCGGTCGGCGTATAGCGGATCGGTTCCGCAAGAATGATCTCAAATTCAAAGTCGGTTCCCGGTTTACGGCGGGTGAGTTCCGGTTGGATCGGCAATCCGGTTTTGAGATGCAGCAGAGCTGGAGATGTATGAACCCGGGCGGGCTGACCGAAGAATTCGCATTCGATGCCCTCGTTGCCGGCTGCATGTTGGTCGATCAGCATGGTGATGTTTCGCTTTTCGGCGGCGGCGCGGAGGATCGGGCGGATGCCTTCGGTTTTATCGATTAATTTATGAAGATCCCCGGCGCGGTGATCCAGAATCTTTTTCCCGATCAGTGGATTTTCAAATGAGCGCATAAATGAACTCATCGGGCGATTGGCTTGTTCCGAAACAGCGGTTCCCGCCACCTCCCAATTTCCGTAATGAGCGGTGACGATGATACACTGCTCCCATTGACCGTCCTCATTGGTCCTGATGTTGCCGGAATGAATCCCTTCCGGGGTGAGGACGCTGATCTTCTCTTTAGAGTAAAGCTGATCCATCTTGACGATTTCCACAAAGAGTTTTGCGAATTCGAGATAACTTTTCAGCGCAAAACGACGAGCCTCGCGCAGGTCAGTGTAAAGACCGGCATGTATGACGTGTTGAATGGTTCGCCTTCTGTGGCGGATGTCCACCAGAAAGAGCAACCGGAAAAGAAATCCGGACAACGCATATCCCACACTCAACGGGAGTGCATGAAGGATGCCATAAAGGACGCAGAATGGAACATATTCCGCGTAGATTCGGAACGTACTTTTTTTCTTTGCCATCTTAAATCATATATTATCGGTTGATTTGTTTTGCGAAATCGGATATATTAGTAATATAGATCGATTTTCCGAATCATCCAGCCATTTTGACAGGTTTCTTCGGAAAAAACGCGCAATCTTCAGAAAATGCGCTTCTATATTTGTAAAAAACAGGGAAATGCAGAATGATTTACCACTATCAACCCGGCGGCGGCGTTTGCAGCCGTATGATCGAAATTGAAATCGATGATCAGAGCAAACGGATCTCACATCTTGAATTCACCGGCGGCTGTCCAGGGAATCTCGCCGGCATCTCCAGCCTGGCGGTCGGTATGGAACCGGAAGAGCTGATTCGGCGGCTTCAGGGAATTCATTGCGGTGGGAAGTCTACGTCGTGCCCGGATCAGCTCTCCATTGCGCTGAAGCAGATTCTCTCCGGCTCAAACGCATAAACAGTGAGCCAGCCGGCGTCAGGAATCCTGACGCTCTTCCACGCTTTCCCGGTAAAAGTCGGCGAGGCGATTGCTCATTGTCGCGTAGCTGTAACGGGCTGACGCTTCTCGACGGGCATTGGTGGTTAGCTTCTCTTTTAATCCGTAACGCGAAAGAGTGCGGTAGGCGTTCAGCAAACTGCCGAGATTGTCCGGCTCGAAGAGCAATCCATTTTCCCCGTCGCGCACAAGCTGCTTAAGCCCGCCGACAGCGGAGGCGATGACCGGGAGTCCCGCGCTCCACGCTTCCAGTGCGACGATGCCGAATGTTTCATCGCGCGATGGCAGGATAAAGAGATCCGCATCCTGATAGGCCGCGACCAGCCGCTCATCATTGGCTCCAAGCCCCGGGACGATCGTAACGCGGTCTTCGACTTGGAGCTCCTTGGAGAGTTCCACCAGCTCTTTGACATAGTACTCGGTGCGCGGCGGCCCGATCAGCAGGGCGTGAACATTTTCGTTTTGTTCCGTCAGTGCCGACACAAAGCGCACCAGCAGTTTCTGATTCTTTCGGTCGTCAATACGGGAAACGCAAAGCAACAGCGTCCGGTAAGGCGGGATATTGAATGCTTTGCGGACATCGGTTTTCACCGGTGTGGAAAAGCGCTCGAAGTCGACGCCGTTCGGCAGTCGGAGAATCCGCTTCGACGGCCAATGCTCGCGCAAATAATCCGCCTCCGCCTCGCCGACACAGACCACGCCGTCAGCGTCGGAAATAAAGCGCCGCCGCCAGCCGTGCATCAGTTGAGCGATCCGACCATAGGCGAATGTATGCCGCAGTGGCCGCTCCATTTCCCGGCGTTCTTTCTCCGGAATCGCGATTGCGTCGTGATGAAAACTGACGATGTAAGGGATATTGCGCTTCCGCGCCGCCGCCCGCACCGCCAACCCGAGATAACCGCTGCTGTGCGCGTGAAGCAAATCATGATCCGCGGCCAGCAAATGGTGATAGAGCGGGATTGAAATCGGATTTCCCCCGCGACGGTCGAGCCGTTGCCGGTCTTCCGGTGAAAGCGGCCAATAGGGGTAATAATAGGGGAAGCGGCGAATGAGAACCTTGTTGTGTTCCTCAATGTCCGCGGCGCCTTCGACGGCGGTGCTGAGAATCTCCGAATTGATGTTGTGGGAGTGCATGCCCAAGACGCTGTTCCACAGCGAATCTTCGGTGCCGCTCCATTCATTGAAAGCGAAGCGTCTCAGGATTTGAGCAGTTTTCAGCATAGTTTCCCTTCGCTTCCCTGTGCGTCGTTGTTGCCTCGGTAATAGGCATAATGTTGAATCAGCCGCCAGGGAATGATTTCCGGTATTGCGGAATAACGTCGTTCGCGCCGTATCGCGTAAAAGTCGTTTCGGGTATCGGTTCCGAATTTTTGCAGAAACGTGGAGAATGGGAACAACTCCCCGAATGCGATGGCGCGCCATTTGCCGAGCAGATAGTTCCAGTCCCACAAATTGTTCCAGGTCAAAGGCTGAGAATATTCCACTCGTGCGGGAGGGGTATAGGCGATAATTCGTCCGGCCGCCTCGAGTCGCTTGCTCCATTCCTCGGATACCGCGATCGGAAGGCCTGCGTGGAGTGGGAATTCGTCAAGCGTTTTCCGGCGGATGGCGGCGGCGGTAAGTGAAAATCTGGGCGAATCGCCGGAGAAGTTCCGCATCGTGTCGCGCCAGACGGCGAATGGCGCGTCGGGGCAGCTCTCCTGGCCGGCGAATACGGCGGAAACCGATTCGTCTTCCAGGGGTTTCAGCAGGTGTTTCAGATAGTCCGCGTCAAGCGGACAGGCGTCTGCATGGTTGAATACGACAATTTCGCCGCGACACTCCGGCAACACCCGGTTGAGCACTTCGCCGGGGTGGTGCGGGGTGGCGCTCTCCGGCATTCGGAATCGGCGCAGTTCCGGGTAATAGTCCAGAATGGCATTGGTGCGGTCGGAAGAGTTGTCGTCGCAGGAGAGGACTTCAAAGTCACGCCCGTTCTGCGCAAAAATTCCGGCCAATGTGCGGCCAACCCGCTTTTCATTGTTGCGGGAAGAAATCACGATGCTGATCATAGACTTGCTGAACTCTTTCCGGCTTTATGCTGAATCCCGCCGATTTTATCTGGATACTATACATCCATGCGTCCGGTTTTTCAATGATCCGAAGTGAAAATGCGCACGGAGTGTACAAAAAAAGAAATAAAATAGAAGAAAAGATAGAATCTGTCATCATATGGGGTTGACAATTATCAGGAAAGGATTACTTTGTTTAATATCGGCGTTGTCGCGGAGTCGCATGGTGCGGTTCTGAAAAACGCCAAAGTTCAATCAACACAAAGGAGATTATTGAACATGGAAGCGAAGAAAGAAATTTTTGCGGACGGCATCGGACAGATTCACTTTGCGGGCGGAATGGTGCGTTTCGACTTCGTTACGCTGCAGCCGAAAGAAGGCGAAAACCCGACCCCCGAAGTCATCCAGCGCGTTATCATGCCGCCGCAGGGCTTTCTGAACACCTTCAGCTCGATGCAGCAGCTTATCGACAAGCTCGTCGAAGCCGGTGTGCTCCAGAAGAACGAAAACGACAAGTAAGCTGTTGTAAAATCAAGGATTGTTCCAGATGAAATTTTCCGTAAACCAATTGTGGGAAAAGTTAGGCGTTCCGCTTCCGGAACTGTCTATCTCTCTGCCTGCGCCGGTTTACGCAAGACAGGAACTCCTTCTTAGTTTTACAGGCGAACTCAAAGCCATTCGTTTTCGGATTGTTCCGCATGTATACCCAACTCAGACAATTACCGTTTGCGGGTTGTGCGGCAGTTCCAAACCGAATCGCGCCGATGCGCCGGAGTTGAGGCGGATTCCGCAGCGCCGTCGTTTCGATCGGGTCAATCTTTACGCTTGCAACTGCCGCCTGCGGCTATGAGAAAACCCTGGAAATCGTGGTCGGCCTCCGGGCCGGACACGATCTCCGTTGTTTTCCTGCCGATTTCAGGGGAATGGCATAGCGAAAAGCGGTTCATTGTCGTATCGTGTCGAGCCGCGTTGGGAAAATTGAGTCAATTGCACAAGATGGCAATTGGCTCTTTTCTGTTTTCTGTACCGTGGTTCTGTAGAAAGACGTTTGGCAAAACAGTTTTTTTCACCGAATTTTACGCTTTTTTATCTGGAAAATCCGGTTGGATGGTGTATTGTTAAGAGACATGTAATTGTTTCCACGAGAAAGAACTTGACTGATATGATCGATCTTGCAGAAGACTCCCGCAAAAAAGTTGAACGCGCACTCCTTGTCGGCATTCGCACTCCCGATGAAACCGGGGCCGAGGTGCATGAGCATCTCGATGAGCTTGCCGATTTGATTGAGAATCTTGATATCCTTCCACTGGAGCCGGTTGTTGTCAATCTGCATTCTCCGATGGCGCAGTATTGCGTCGGCACCGGCAAGGCGCAGGAAATTGCGCAACTGATGCAGGAGTGCGAGGCGGATTGTCTGGTGTTCGACAGCCCGCTCTCTCCTTCGCAACAGCGAAACTGGGAACGATTGACCAAAAGTTGCGTCATCGATCGGGAAGAGATCATTCTTGATATTTTCGGCGAACGCGCCTCGACCCGTGAAGCGGTTTTGCAGGTGGAGCTTGCCCGTACCCGTTATTCGTTGCCGAGATTGACCCGCGCCTGGACGCATCTTTCCCGTCAGCGTGGCGGAGCCACCGCCACTCGTGGAGAAGGTGAAACGCAGATCGAGGCCGATCGGCGGATGCTTCGCCGCCGTATCCGGCAGTTGGAAGAAGAGTTGAAGGTGGTTCGTAAACAGCGCGATACTCAGCGGAAATCGAGGCGGCGCAATCTGGTACCGCACGGAGCGATTGTCGGGTATACGAACGTCGGCAAGTCCTCGTTGTTGCGCCAGCTTTCCGGTTCCGAGATTTTGGTGAAAGATCAGTTGTTTGCCACGCTGGACCCGACGACAAGGCGAGTGTTGCTGGAGGATAACCTTGAACTTTTGCTGACCGATACGGTCGGCTTTGTCCGCAAACTGCCGCATGCGCTGGTGGAGGCGTTTAAATCGACGTTGGAAGAAGCGGTGTTGGCGGATTTCCTGCTTCTGGTATTGGATATCGCCTCTCCGCAGTTGGATGCTCAGTGGGAGACGACGCTCTCGGTGCTGAAAGAACTCGGAGCGGATGAAAAAAAGATTTTAGTCGTATTCAACAAACTGGATTTGATCGACCGCGAATCGGAAACGGTTCTTCTGGCGCGGCTGAACGGACTGTTCCCCGGGGCATTCTATGTTTCCACCCGAACGGGGGAGGGGATTGATGCGCTGAAGAAGCGGCTTACGGCGATTGCAGCGGAGAATTTTCAGCTTCTCCGGGTTAAACTTCCGCCGGAACGCCACGATCTTGCCGCGCTCGCCCATGCCAGTGGTCGTATTTTTGAAGAGAATTACAACGAGCAGGGCGAATTGGAGCTGGTGTTGACCATCGGCCCGGTGCATCGGCATAAATTTCTGGAGTATTCGATATGAAACGCTGTTTCCTTTTCATCTGCCTGCTGGCTGTATTGCCGTTTCTTTCCGGTGCGGCGAAGAACGCCTGGGATATCTGGCGCGAAGGGTATGAAACCTACCAGAAGGGCGAAGCGGCCCGCGATCGCGGCGAATACTCCAAGGCGGCCGAGTTATTTCAAAAGTCCCTCGGCCTTTACCGCGAAATCCAGCGGCAGCGTCCGGATTGGGATCAGAGCATTATTCAGAAGCGGATCGCAGATAGTGAGCGAGAACTCAGCAGTGTCCGCCAGTTGCTGGGGATTGCCGACGTCCCCGTCGATGATGCGCCGAAGCCGACGCCTCAGGGGGCTGCGCCGGCCGGCGTCGATTTTGTGGATCAGGAGAGCCGAAAACGCGAGCTGGAGATCTACCGGAAGAAGATCGTCGATTTGACCGTGGAAAATGATCAGCTGCGCAAAGAGGCCGAACGCCTTAAGACCAACGAAGTCGATGCGCTGAAACTCCTGAAAGAGCAACGTGTTCTGCGCGAAAACCTCACTCTCCTTGAGCAGCAGAACCGGACGCTGGAAAAACAGTTGCAGGAGCCGGAAACCCGGGTAGAGGCGCTCCATAAGCAGATGGTGGAGGGGCAGCTTGCGTTTGACTTGCTCTCCAAGCGTTTTCAACTTGCCGAGGCCAGAGCGCAGAAGCTGGACGGTGAAATCACCGAGCTGAATCTGCAGAAAACCAAGGCCGAAACCGAACTGAAAACTTCCGCGACCGAAGTCACTCGTTTGAGTCGTGAACTCGAAGAGTTGCGTAATTTCCGCGATGCCGCAGTCAAGCAACGTACCGCGCAGGAGGCCGCCGTGAAAGAGGCGGAGTTGAAGCTGAAGAACCTGACGACGAAGCTGGCGACGCAGACCGAAGAAGTTGTGGTCTTGAATCGTCGTCTTGCCGCCGCAGCGGTTGCCGGGGGCGGAACAGATAAACTGAATGCGGAACTGTTGACGGAAAATGCAAAGTTCAAAGCCGAAGCCGCTGCCGCCCGGAAAGCGCTGGACGCCTCGGCGGAAGAGCTGCTGGCGTTGCAGAACAAGCACCGTGCCGCACAGCTTGAAGTGGTTCAGCAGAAAGAAGTTTTGCTGCGTATTGAAACACTCCGCCTCGCACTGGAAAAAGGAAACGCCACATTGACCAAAGAATTGGAGCGCGAACGCGCCTCCGCCGAGCTGTCGAGCGTGGAGCTGAAGACGTTGCGTGAGCGTAACGCGAAGTTGGAAGAAGATATGAAGAGCTGGAGCGAACGTTGCGCCCGGCTGGAGAAACAACTGAAGACGCAGAATACCGCCGCGACAGCAGGAATCGCCCAGAGTGAAGAGGAGAATCTGAAGCAGGCGAAAGAGCTGAAGTCACTGAAGGATCAGTTGAAAACGCAGGATGAAGAGCTGAAAGTTCTGACGACGCAAAGCGCTTCTCGTGGCAAAGCGTTGGAAGCCGCCAATGCGGAGCTGGCGCAAAGTCAGGCTGCGTTGCTTTTAGCCGAAGACAAGTTGAAAAAAACTCAGGAAACAGAAACCGGCCTGGCGGAAGCGCAGGCGCGTCTTGCCAAGTTGGAACCGGAGTTGGAGCGTTTTCGGAACGACGTTCCCGCCATGCGGAAAGAACTTGCCGCCGGTCAACAGGTGGCGGAGGAGTTGAAGGTTGCTCAAACCTCGCTGGACACCGCGAAAAAGCGTCTGGCGGAGTTGGAGAAACTTTCCAGCCGATTGGTGGAGGAGCAGAAAAACAACCAGGCGCTTTCTGAAAAGAACCGAGCGTTGGCGGAAACGTTGGCCAAATTGCAGGAGGATTCCGCTAAGCCGCGTCCGTCGGCGCCGCAGCCGACGGTTCCGGAGCCGCTTTTGCCGGGAGCCCCTGCGGACACTACTCCATTGACCGACCGGAAACCGGCGGATCTGATTGCCGCGGGGCGCAAAGAAGAGGCCGCAGAGCGCTGGGATGTGGCGATCTGGAACTACGATGCGGCATTGGCGCAGGAGCCGGAGAACAAGGAAGCCGCCATTCGGCTGGGAGCGCTGGTGCTTCGGCGCGGTGAATTCGCCCGTGCAGAAGTGCTTCTGTCCAAGGCTGCTCGGCGTAGTCCGAACGATGCGGTTCTTGCGGCATTGTACGCGGAAGCGTTGACTGGCCTTGACAAATACGGCAACGCCTTGTCGGTTTTGGAAAAGCCGTTGTCATTGAATCCGAACGATTTTCGCCTTCGCCTTGTTCAGGCGAAGGCATTGGCGGGCAGCGGTCGGAAAGATGCGGCAATGCAGGGGTTTCAAACCGCAGCGAAACTCAACCCGTCCGCTCCGGAGCCAAACCTTGAAATGGCTCGTCTGGTACTTGCGGACGGAAAGGAAAAAGAGGCAGCAGATTATTACCGTCAGGCTCGCGACCTGGGAGCCAAGCCGGATTCGGAGCTGGAACCGAAGCTGGGGAAACTACTGGCCGAACACCGGGAACTGGCGGAATTCATGTCCACTGCCGCTGCGGAAGCAGCGAGGAATGAAGACTGGACGAGTGCTTTGTGGTACTATCGGCAGCTGAATGAAATCGATCGGGGCAACGCCCGGATTCCGCTCCGTATGGCCTATAGCCATATTCAGACGGAAAATTATGCGCAGGCGCTGGAAATTTTGACGCTGAATCCACCGTCGACGGAAGGTGATATTTTACGGATCGTTACCTTCTTGAAACAGAACGACTTCGCTGCTGCTCGCGCTGCGGCGGAAGACGCACTGAAGCGCAACGGTGGCAAACCGCTCGAATGGAGCGACGATTGGCCGGAATTGAAAGCTACTTTTGTCGAGCTGCGCAAAAACCCTGAGCTGAACCAGTCCGTTGCCGGAATGGAGTGCGAAAAGGTATTCGGGAAGCTGTTTTTGGAGTAAAAAAGCTGAAAAAACCATGAGGCGGATTTGCTTTTCTGTAAATCCGCGGTATAGTAATATTATCACGAGGCGTGGTAGCCAAGAGGTTAGGCAGCGGTCTGCAAAATCGTTTAGACCGGTTCGATTCCGGTCCACGCCTCCATTTTTTTGCCCTGATTTTCGACTCTTCTCCCCTCAACTGCTTGCACATACATCAGGCGGCGCAATGCTTGTGAGGCACAAACTGTGACACAACTGTGACACAGGTGAGGCACAATCGCACACGCCACCGGAAAGGTGACTGTGAAGCAAGAAAACCATCTCTGGAACCGCAACGGCATCCTCTACTTCCGCATGAGGGTACCCGCTTCTCTGCGAAGACACATTCAAAGCAAAGAAATTCGCTGCTCATTGCGGGGAATGGACTTGCAAACTGCGGTAAGGAAAACTAAATTACTGGAGAGTGAACTGGCAAAGCTCTTCAAACAGGCATTAAACGGATTGGTGGACATGGCGATATTGCATCCTCTGGTGAGGCAGATTTGCAACAACTTCCTTTTCTTTGACGGGCAAAGCCAGCTTCGGCAATTCCGAATGAGCTTTTCTCTACAGCAGTGTAATGATGTAGAGGAATGGGTCCGTTACTGGCTCAGGAATGAAATTACTCAGTCTCCCATCGCCCAGATGTTTGCCTTCTATGCCGCTCAACGCGGCGAGGCTGTCGATATCAATGACCCGAATAACGATGCCCTGATTCTGGACTTCTACAAGGCATACCTTGAAGTTCTGCGTATCCAGAAGGAACGAATGAACGGCAATTTGCGAAACGGTTATGATGATGCAACGCCGGAGGGACGGTTTTCACAGATTCTCTCCCCTGATGATACTTCTCCCGATTTATTGCAGGCCCCGGAATTTGATGTAAGAGAAATTCTTTCCATGTGTGCCGTCCCGGAAGAGAAAAAATGTCCTCCTACATGGGAGAATCTGCAACATCATTCCCGGAAATCGCCAAAAGAAGAAAAGCCCTCCATTTCGTCCTCTCTTCCGGTCGAAGCTCCTGTTCAAATCACTCCGTCTTCCGGTATAACTCTGGTGGAAGCGGTACGGAAATATATCCGTGACAGACAGGTCAAAAAGAACTGGAGCGATAAATTGACCACCATGAAAACCGGATATCTCAACGTTCTATTGGAACACTTCGGGGCAGACAAAGATGTTGCTTTGATTTCCAATGAAGACATGCTGGACCTTTATGAAAACGTCCTCAAAAAATATCCGTGGAACAGAAATAAACTTTATCCGGGAAAAAGTCTTGCCGAAATCATGCCGTTATCCCCCAGATACATCGACGCGGGAACAGTGCAGAACTATATCGGGGCTATCAGTACATTTTTCAGATGGTGTCAAAAAACAGGCCGTTATATGATTGCGAATCCGGCGGATGGCTTTTGCGAGGGTAGGCAAGAACGGGATGATGAGCAGAGACTGCCGTTTGCGACCAAGGAATTGCAAAGTATTTTTCAAGAAGTCGCAGCAATGCCGAATCGTCCTTATTTCAGTAGAAAAATGTATCCGGCCCGCTACTGGGTATCGCTCATTGCTCTGTTTCAGGGAATGCGGATAAATGAAATCTGTCAGCTCTTTCTGGACAACATTTTTTCAGTCAATGGAATTCCCTGCATTGAAATCACAGCCAATGAAGAACGTAAACAGAAAGTAAAAAACAAATACAGCCGCCGGATAATCCCGATTCATTCGACTCTACTGGAACTGGGTTTTCTGGACTATCATGATTCGCTATGGAGCGCAGAAAACAGATTGAATGACCAGCTTTTCCCCATGCTGACAGCCAGTGACGAGGGCTATAGCAGGAAGATGAACTCATTTAACGATGTCATCCATAAACTGATTCCAGACGAAAAAAGAAAAACCTTTCATAGCTTTCGGCATAATTTTGACACGGTATTGATGAATCTCCCGGATGCGAACCCATTCCTGATTGCCTGTCTGGACGGGCATGAACGGACAGGAACGCTTGCCGGGCGCTATGCCAAAGGTCGGATTCCTGATATGCAAGGCATGCTTGAAAGGCTTGTGTACGATTTTGATATCTTCGAGTGTTTGGGCAAAACTCCGCTTGACGACAAAATCATTGCTACGCATATAGCCCGGCTTCCTGCCAGAGAGTTCTAATAAACTATAATTTCCCCGATTCAACCGGGCCGGGGAATTTATTGAAAAATCTTCATTTGATAAAATCAAAGAAGCGATTATATTAATTCTCGAGTTAGCGGCATTGAATGTCGATGCCGTAAAATTAGTTGCAGAATAAAGAAGTGACAGGCGATGTTTCATCGCCGCTACAGTTCTCAGAACTCCACAGGGAAACCTGATTTTCTCTTTATTCTCTTAGCCTAGGCACATTGTGCCTTCATGCAAGGAGAATGAAAATGAGAGAAAACCAAACCTCTCCCGCCCCGAACCCGCAATCATTGACCGACCGGCAATTGATGATGGAATTGCTTTCCATGATTCCGGCAGACCGGCTTGAGAAGCTGAAGCTGGTGGAACTCAGAGCGGACAAAAAATTCCGGCGCACGATTCAGGTTCGAATCAAAGTGTTGAGCAAAGAATCTGACTTGGACCCGCTCCGGAAAAAAGTTCAGATGTGTAACGCCCGTTTTGCGGCTCATGAAATTTACTTCAGCTAGATATTTATCCAGAAGGTTATTTTTTTGTTCTTCTTGAATTTTTATCTCAAGCCCTCGTTTTTGTTCTGTCAATTTGAAACGAGCTTCTCGAATAATACGGTTCCATGTTCGACAGTAGACGCGATAATTACCGTGTAGATAATCCTGCAAAATTTGCTCTTGAGGGTTATCTCCTTGATAGAGAGCTTCCATATCGGCTGTAATATCTGAAGAAACCAGCCAATATTCCCATTTATTATTTTCGGATATTTCCACTCCAGTAGTTTTTGCAATACCGCGATAAATATCCATTGCCTGTTTTTGCAAACTTACTCCTATCGGCACATTAGGAGCCTTAAGCTCGACGATTAAATTAAAATTCCGCTTCCCTATGGAATCGGGAATCGTTTTCCACATATATAGGTCAGGAATTTTTTTGAGGTATGAGTCTACTTTTTTAGCATCTTTCTCTATGCCCTTCTCTATTTCTTCTATTTCCGAAACAGACAATTCTTGAATCTTCAAATTGCTCTTTAACACATTTGTCAGACTTTGGTCACTATTGCTCAGGTTGTAATCAAATTTATCGCCAAAAATCCAAGTCTCCTGCTCAACAATCTTATGTAATTGAGTTCGCTCTTTGAGTTTTTTCTTGTAAAAATCCTTATGGACCAATGAATCCAATACATCAAGGAACGTTTCTCGTCGTAAAATTTCGTTATAATGTTGTATCAACGCAGGAAGAGGAGTGCTCTTACAGATATTTTGAAAGTCTGTTGCCTCTTCGGGAGACAGTTCCAAGACTTCGCTGAGATTGTCGGCTATAGAAGCATCTTTCTCAATGAATTTTCTGAGTAACTTGAATAGTAAAATCAATGAGCTTTTTTTACTGCTTAAAACCCTTTCCTCGTGTTCAAGAATGGAGAACGCGCATAAATCAAACAAGTTCCGCTCTGCGGCTTCAACTTCATTTTTCGGCTCAACTGCAAAAGGATAATATTCTGCTTCTGAAAATATTTTGAATCGCTCCTTAGAACGCTTTTTCCGCATTTCATATAGAAAGTGTAACAGTCTCTCCCGATAAGCTTTTTTAATAGGAGTTGCGGCATCCATAAAATCTGAGGAATATTCATCATATGCAGAGAAAAAATCAGAAAGTAAAAATACAGTATGATATGGCAAGGAATCAGCAGCATTTACGCCAGAAGCAAAGGCTCCTTTATAATTAAAGCTTTTATCAAACAGAAATGTATGCTTATGTCTTTTGAAGTTATAAGCAGGTTTCCAGACAATGAAATGATAGTCAAAGATATATTCTGTCTCATTAAAATTCAGTACGAATTTCCCTTTGTTTTCACCGTCAATGAAATCGTCAGGATTTAAAGCACTTCCGTTAATATTTAATGTAAAATCAGGGTCACTCTTAATGTAGAGGCCAACTAACTCGGCGAGCCGGAAAGCAAATCTATCAGAATTTTTTAACTTCTGGGCATTAAGAGAAATATTGCTGATGGTAACTTCTGTGCCTGTCGAATTTCTTTTTGACTCAACTTCATCTCCCCAAGGAAATGATTCCGGTTCTGAAAAGCAGGATTCAATGGAGTATTCGTATAATTTCCCATCGCTATTTTTATAGCATGTACTCCATTTTATATCAGTTCCCAATGAAAGGTATTTGAAGCGTCCAATTCCTTGGCGTCCTTGGTAAGGCCGCCCATCGGGACGCTTTTTGTCTTTTTTCCACGACTTATTATATTGCTTAAAATACTCTTCTACATGTGCAAAAGGTATTCCCGTCCCATTATCTTTTATGACTATTGACGATATTTCGTGAACTGAAAAATCGCCATTATCCAATCCACATTTTTCGTATTCAAAGTTAATATCTACTCGTGTTGCCGAGGAATCGATGGAATTGAAGATGATTTGGGCTAATGCATCATAAACATCACAGGTTGCGTGCTTTTGCAATGCTTCCTTTGTTATTTCTACCTTGATAGGTTTCATTTTATTCTCCAATAACGCTTTTTAGCAAATTAAAACATGGACCATTTGTCATCACAAATAAGCATCGCCCATTGCTGTTCTTTGCCCAAAATTCACCGACGATTCGCTTTTCTTTGGAGTCGTCGTTGCTGTAGCGGTCTGCACCTTTATATTCAATAACCAATATACGGCCATCTTTGAGTTTTGCCACAAAGTCAGGATAGAATTTGCGGTTGTGCAACTGAAGAAAAAAGGAGTCGTGTTCGCGTTGGTCGAGGTTGCGGACCCAGTATTCGACTTCCGGCATCTGGTCGATGAAGATGGCACATTGCTCCTCTTCGCCGCCGTCCTTTCCGTCGAAACTCCCGACTATCGGGTAATAGTGTTTCTTGAATTTATAAGAGCCTTGATATTGGCTGTTGACCGGATAGTCAGACGGATATTGGAAGCAGCGTTCGGGAGTCACAATCGCCTTGAATTCGCCCTCCGGCAACAGTAGTTGCTGAAATGCGGCTTTTCGCGCCAGTTGGCGTGCGAAATTGATTTTATCTTCAATTGCCGTCTTCAACTTGTATTTATCCACCACCATTTGCGCCAACGGAATATTTCGGTTGGTTTGCATATCCAGAATCAGTCTGGTTAGAAATGCGGTCATCTCCTGTGCGGTAATGTCACGGTACTGGATACGTTTACCCAGCCAATAAACGAGGTCGGAAACTTCCCAGTTATGTGCGGCATTTACATCCCAATACGCGCTGTCCTGCTGAACCCGTTCAACGAACTCCAAGACGATTTTGCCGTTTTCCGCGTCGATAGTACCGCGTTGGATTTCATCGATGCTCGGGCTGTATTCACTAGCGCTGAAGATTGCAGGGAGATTGCTCAAGCTCCAATCGCATTCCTCCAGAATGTCTTCGCAGGACTCAAACAACTCCCCCTGTTGAAACGAAAGGAGCGGCACGGAGAATTCAAGTCGTCTTTCCGCCGGTGACGGGTTGGGAATGTGGATATGGTTGCTTTGCAGAAACGCCTTTTCGATATTGGCGGCATCTTTGGGGCAATGGCGCTTCAGTATTTCCCGGTCTTTCACGGTCATCGGCTCGTGGAATATCAGGGCTCCGTCATAGGGATTGAATTCCGGTTTGCTTTCCAGAAGTTCGCCCTCAGCGAGATATGGAATCTCCGAACGGTCGGTCAGCATCAGAACCACTTCAGTATCGGGAAGCCCGCCCGTCGGGTATTGGCCCGCAAACAAATCGTCGCTGTCATCATAGGTCGGAACCTGCTGAATCAACCGTTCCACTTCTTGCCGGTCAAAGCCATTCTGCGTGAGAGCATCTTTGAGGTTCTGTGCTATCTCGTTGAAGGAAGCTGTGGCGAATGCGTAAGACTGATTGAGTTCCGGGAAAATTTTGCGTTTGGCTCTGGGCATACGTAGAATTCGCCCGAGAATCTGTTCCACCTGAATTTTGGAATGACTTTCGACAATGGAACACAAGACGTAGGCAAAAGAACAGTCCCATCCCTCTTTCAACTTCTGCTGGGTGATAATATAGCGGACCGGGCAGTCGCCCTTGAACAAATCCAGCTTGTTGATTTCGTCGATGGGGCCGGTTGCGATTTTCACCTCGTCTTCATTTAGCCGGAAGTCTTCAACCAGAACTACCTTCAGGCGTTCCGCATGAAGGGTATCGACCAGCTCGCTTTTCCTCTCCGCCTGAAGCAGCACAATCGGACGGATATATTCGCCGGTTTTCTGCTGTTCTAGCATCGCCAGTCGTTCCAATTGATTGCGCCGATTGATAGCGTCCTGCAAGAGCTCACGCCAATCAGGACGGCCTTCCACCACAATTGGGAGCTTAATCATCTCTTCGGCTTTCAACTCCTGCGCCGACACACTATAAAGAATGTTCGAAGGATTGACTTGTACATCCGGCGTGGCGGTAAATTCCATGATGCAACTGGGGCTGAAGTTCGCCAAGGTGTCGAAGGTGAGGCGGGTTCTGGCGTTGTGCGCCTCATCAACAATGACGATGGGACGCCGCATAGCAATCACGTTAGCCAGCGACTCCACCGGTTTGCCGGTATTGGGATTCAGTTCCAACTGGCCGGGCCACGCTTGAGCAGAAGAATCGAAAAAACTCATCAACGAACCATCCTGCTTATAAACCCGCAATCCGGTCGTATCGTCCCGCTTGAAGCTCTGCATGGTCGAAACAATCACGATAAATCCAGAGCTTTAGCGGCATTGCTGACTCCGGCTCTGGTCGCTGGCGGGATTTTGAATGCAAGGTCTCCGATGATGTTGCTGGAAGCGGATAAAAGCCAGTCGGGAAAAGGTTTCTTTTCCAAAATTCTTGGAGCCATTTACAATGAGACGCCGGTAACGGTAGCTCAGCGTGAACGCGGTACCGGAGGATTGGATGAGAACTTTGATGCGGCGGTTTGCAGTGGTCGTCAGATTATCGTGCTGGACAACCTGCGCGGTAAGCTGAACAGCCCGCAAATCGAAGCCTTTCTGACCTCGGAACGACATATGGCCAGAATGCCTTACTCTCCTCAGGTTGAAGTGGAGCCCGGACGTTATTTCATCATGGCGACCTCGAATAACTTCGAGTTGACGGTTGACATGGCGAATCGGGCCTGCATCATCCGCATTTTCAAGCAATCGAAGAATTATCAGTTCCAATCTTTCCCCGAAGGAGATATCCTTGAGCATATCAAGGCAAATCAACCTCGCTATCTGGGGGCGGTTTTCGCCGTCATCCGGGAATGGGTCAGATTGGAAAGCCAGAGAATGCCCCGTGCCGCGCACGATTTTCGTGATTGGTGCCGGGCGCTCGATTGGATGGTCCAGAATATCCTCCATGGCGCTCCTTTAATGGATGGGCATCGGGAGATTCAGATGGTAACGGTGCATCCTGAAGTCAATTGGCTGAAGGGGCTCTGTAATATTATCCGTGACCTCAATGAACTGGATAGTCCGATGACGGCTCTCGACCTTGCGGAGCGTTGTGAACTGGCCGAAGTGGAGCTTCCCGGAGCGCAGGGAGCTCTGTGGCAGGATTTGGACGAACGGGGACATACGCAAGTCTGTTCGCAAATCGGAAGGCGTCTCGCGAATCTGTATAAGAAGCTGGGAGACGACCGCGAGGTTTGCATCGGCAACTTCTCGGTCACACGGGAAAACCGAAGGATGACCTATGCCTCCGGTAAATCCGAGAATGCCATGTGCTACCGGTTTAATCCCGTAGCATAATCTCTCCAGCCGTTGCCTGATTGATTCCGATTGACGTCAGCCCGGCCCTCTTCGGAGGGCTTTTTCTTTTTATAGCAAACAATAGAGCTCACTCTAATGCAAGTCCGCAGAGATTACGCTCCCGCCTTGGAAGCGCAAGAGCTCTTCAGCATTTATAGATAAGTTTTGGCACTTTTACATATAAATAGGTAATGGAGCAGAGCAGTAATTTCCATTGAAATAATTTGACATGAACCGATTGTATGCTATTTTATAAATTAATGGAGGCGTTGCGCTGAGGCACAAAGTGTGACACAACTGTGACACAGGTTTTGTTGCCAAAGTGTTTGTTTTGAATAGAATTAACTTTGCAAACAGTTGATTTGCAAGAGTTGACAAGGAAAAAAATTTGGAAGGTTCAAAACGTCTCCGGTCCACGCCTCCATTTTTTTTGCCCTGATTTTGCTCCCTTTTTCTATCTTCTACAGGTTTATTCTATTTCGGTGGATTGCAAGTGCCGGGGTGGGTAACCGAAAAATTTCTTGAATTCCGTCGAAAAATTATGCTGGTTATCATAGCCGACTTTGGCGGCGACTTCTTTAACCAACAGCCCTCCTTGGCGCAACATCGCGTCGGCTTGGCGCATTCGCAACAAGGTTAAATAGTGATGAGGCGTCACATCTAAATACTCTCGGAACAAGCGGTTCAGCCTGGACTCACTGATTCCGGCTCCAGTGGCGATGTCGGAGATCAGCAGCTTTTGCGAATAGCTGCGTCCGATGATTTCCAAAGCGGCGGCCAACGGCGCAGGTTGGTGTTGTTCGGATTCCGGCGACACGAGATATTGGATGATTTCAAAGCAGAGATTGGATACCTGGCGACGGGCGATGGGAGCAAATGTCTCTTGCAGCGCGTTGCCCAGATGTGAAAACAACCCGGTGAGAAGATCAAGCGCCTTCAAGCTGATGAATGTTCCTTGAGCGAGTTTACTGGATTCCAGAATCCCCGCCAGAGCGTATCCTTCTATCTGAATCCCGATTTTATTGCAACGTAGCGGCGTTGTGAGTTCATGATCGATTCCCGGAGGTAGGAGCATTACATCGCCTGCCTCCATGATCCGGTATTCGGAGCCGCACCGAACCCATTGCTCACCGGAGCAGATCACTCCGATACTCAGGAAAAGAGGGTTCTCCCGATGCAGATAGTACCCTTTCCAGCTGCGGCTGTGGCAGAGTAGGCGGCAAGAGAGCATCATGTCGTTTCTGGCATCCGCCGGGACTTGGTATTGGCGGCAGTATTCATTTCGGACAATGCCGAGGCGATAGCCGTTTCCCTGTTCCTCCGTCGGCAGAGAAGAAAGACGCTGAAAGAGTTGTTGTGAAGATTCATCTAAATATTTCATTTGACAGGATTCCAAACATTTTCATTGCTTTTCTATACATATTATAGCATTGGAAGTGTTGTTTTCCAAATCAATAAATACTATAATTAAAGTAGTTCCAAACGAAATCACTCTCTCAAGAACAACGAAAAGAGGCGGTAGGCATGAAGAAGAAGTTTACGTTGATTGAATTGTTGGTGGTAATCGCAATCATTGCGATTCTTGCCGGGATGTTGCTTCCCGCACTGAATCAGGCACGGTCGCGAGCCAGTGCTATTTCGTGTGTCAACAATATCAAGCAGCTCTCTACGATGACACGGATGTATCTGGATGACAACAACGATATGATGTTCTTCTACGGAAACAACAAGACATGGGCAATGGTTTTGGCGAATAAGGAAGGCGGTGGCGCATTGACCAGCAATGATAAGATTTATTCTTGTCCGACATTGCCGGGGCCGAATCCGAATGACATCAATTTTTACACCTACGGACTTGCCAATCCTGCGCCTGCCGCCAAGTTGTTGCCGAGCCGGTATTATTCTTTGAGCGGAGCTTATACAGGGTTGAATCTCAAGGGAGTCCAGAATGCTTCATCGCTTCCGTTAATCGGTGATGCAGGACGGAATCTGAATGAAAATGCCGGATGGAACTTCAAGAACATTGCCGGCGACAATGCCTTTGCGCTTACTCACGGCAAACAGGGAAGCCTTGGATTTGCCGATGGTCATGCGGCGCTTTCCACCGAACACGATCTTCGTGATGCCTTGGTAAAAACCTGGGACGATGATACATTGCAAGTGTATTATCTGATCCCCGGTTCGGCAGCTCGTCTGGTGCAGTAAGAAGGGTTACTGGTCGGCGTTCCTCCAGGCGGTGTCGCAGGGAGGAACCGTTCCGCCGGGCGGAGCGGTTACGGTGTAATACTCTTCCGGAACCGGAGTGTTGGAGCGTGATTCGGTGTGTCCGTCGTTGTACAGCAGATTGACGATCTTGAAGTTGTGCGGCATGAGAAGGCCGGAGGCGTAGACGCAGGCGAAGTCCATCAGAAGGGCCTTGCCCTGATTCTGCGGCGAGGATTTCAACGGCCGGAACTCGGCTTCGGTTTCCCGGTAGAGATAAGCGGTTTGCACCACCGTTCCATTTTTTTTCCAATTATCCCGCACGTAACCGGGGGTGCGGTCGGAGTTGGACGGGCAGCCGAGAATTTCCGGCGGAACCTGGTATAACACCGGCAATTTGCCCAGAGCATAGGGAACGCCTCCGTACATCCGGGCGATGGGAATGCTGGAGCCCCAGTAGCTTCCGTCCGTATCCGGAATCATCCCCGCATGATCCGTCGTATAGAATTCCAGTGCCGTTCCCAGCTGTTTCAGATTGTTTGTGCAGGTTGTCCGGGAGGCGCGTTCCCGTGCCTCTCCCAATGCCGGGAGCAGCATGCCAGCCAGAATCAGCACGATGGCGATCACTACCAGAAGTTCCACCAGCGTAAATCCGCGCTTCTGCAATCCGCGTCGCCATAATTGCACCAGATGCGCCGTTACCGCGCTTCCCACTCCGGCCAGCAGGATCGCGAGCCAGAGTTCCCATAGAATTACGGCGGAAAGCGCGAGCATTGCCCAGAGGAAACACAAGCTACGCGCCAAGACTTTGCCCGATATTCCACCTTTTTGCTGATACGCGTCGATATACTCGCGGAACATGCGGGAACGACGGATCTGCGCCTGAATCTTCGGCTCTCCTGCAAAGCAGGCCATTGCCAACAGGACAAATGGAGTCGTCGGCAGAATCGGCAGAAAAATACCGATTCCACCGACCAGCAGCAGTGCGCAACCGGCGGCGAAGCGCAGTTGGCGCCCGATGCTTCTGCGTTTTGTCACGCGAATGGTTTGAACCAGACGGGTCATGCAGTGATCCTTTAATGACCTGTCGGCATGGTTTTCTCAATCAGTTCTTCATGATCGAGTTTGGCAAGTTTCTTCACCCGATCGAAGTTGAGCCCCATTGCTTTGGTGATGCGTTCGCCATATTCGCTGTCCGCCCAGTAGCAATGCACCGCATGGCGGTATTTAATGTTGTCGGTTACCGAGGCGATGTTGCGCGCTGTATTTTCGATCAAAAGCTGTCGCTTCTCTTCGTTCATCAGGCGGTAAAGATTGCCGCCGGCGCGGAAATTGTCATCGGTCGGATCATCTTTGGGGTCGTAGGCGTAAGCGGCGCCTTCCAGATCCAACGGCGGTTCCATCACTTCCGGCTGTGCCGTCCAGCAATCGTAGCTGTTGGGAGTGTAGGCGGGGGCGCGGCCATAATTACCGTCCACACGCATCGCTCCGTCGCGATGGGAGTCGCTGACCTTGGCGTTCTTCGCCTGATTGACCGGAATCTGGGTATGGTTGATTCCGAGGCGGTAGCGTTGGGCGTCGCCGTACGCAAACAGGCGTCCCTGCAGGAAGCGATCCGGCGAGAACCCGATTCCGGGAACCACATGCGCCGGAGAGAATGCGGCTTGTTCCACTTCGGCAAAATAGTTTTCCGGCCAGCGGTTCAGCTCGATTTCACCGATTTCAATCAGCGGGAACTCCTTTTGTGACCAGATTTTGGTGATGTCGAACGGGTTCTCGTAATGCTTTGCCGCTTTTTTCGTGGTCATGACTTGGATGTACAGTGTCCATTTCGGGAAGTCGCCGCGCTCGATGGCATCGAACAGGTCGTGGCCGTGGCTCTCTCGATCCTTGCCGCAGAGTTCTTCGGCTTCCTGATCGGTCAGGTTCTTGATCCCCTGCTGGGTGCGGAGATGAAATTTACACCAGACACGCTCATTCTTGGCGTTGAGCAAGCTGAAGGTGTGTGACCCGTAAGTGTGCATATTCCGAAACGAGGCGGGAATGCCGCGATCGGACATGACGATCGTCCGTTGATGGAAAGACTCAGGCAACAACGTCCAGAAGTCCCAGTTATTCTGTGCCGAACGCATCCCGGTATAGGGATCGCGTTTGACGGCGCGGTTCAGGCCCGGAAAGTTGTGTGCGTCGCGAATGAAGAAGGTCGGAGTGTTGTTGCCGACAAGATCCCAATTACCTTCCTCGGTGTAGAATTTCCAGGCGGCTCCCCGGATATCGCGTTCCGCGTCGGCGGCTCCCCGCTCTCCGGCGACGGTGGAGAAACGGACGAAAAGCTCCGTTTCCTTCCCGATCTTCGAGAATAGCTTGGCCTTGCTGTATTTGGTGATGTCTTTGGTGACGGTGAATTTGCCGTAGGCGCCCCAGCCTTTGGCGTGCATGCGGCGCTCCGGAATGACCTCTCGGTTGAAGTGCGCGTGCTTTTCGAGCAACCAGACGTCCTGAAGCAACGCGGGGCCACGCGGCCCCGCAGTCATGGTATTCTCATTATCCGGAATCGGAGCACCGACCTCATTGGTCAGTTTTGATAAATTTTTCTTCTTCATTTTGTTTCTCCTCTCTTGGTTTTTCGACTCCATGGGACGGGCCGGGGGGAAACCATCCCTTTTTTACGCGGGTACGTTGCTCGAAGACTTCGAGAATGCTCCAAAAACAGGTGAATGCGGTTACGCCAAGCAGCGAAGACAGGATGAAATTACCGCAGAACAAAGAAGATACGGTCAAAATAATGCCGAGAAGAAGAAAGGCGATCCACAGTTTTACACCGAAATAATATTCGCCCTTAATGATGATGGGGTGAAATAATCCGATGATCAGAAAACAAAAAAAGCCGACAACAATTCCGGTCCAATTCATACTTCTCCTCCTTTGGGGTGCGAGCCGCAATCGGGGAGATCGAGCCACGCTTCAGGGGGTCTCTCTTCTTCATTGTAATAAGCATAGTTCCTGAAAAGTGAAAAAGCAAATCGTTTTCGGAAAAGTTTTACAAAAACAAACAGGAACTATATTTTTGTCGAAGAGGGGAGGTCGTTTTTACCAATGCTTTTTCGCATCAAAATGCAGGGTTGCGATCCGACGCCGCGTGGAAGTAAAAAACAAAGCGCCCGTCGACTTCCACCCGATATCCGGGTGAAAGCGGGACGAGCGCCGGAAAATCGCCGTTCCGGAAAGCGAGAGTTGCGAAGTCGGTCCGGTCAAAAATTCCAGTCTGTGCTTCCCGCTCTCAAACTTTCCGTTCAGCGTCGTCGAATTTAGAAGGAGTTGCCCATGTTGACGACGGCCGCTTTGACTTCCTTCTTCTGATATCTCGAGCCTTTGACGAGTTCGTCGAGCATCGCGTCGAATTTTGCGGTGTCCATCGGGATGGTGACTTCTTCCTTCTTCAGCCCCGAGTAGAGCATCGCATTGCCGAATTCGACCGAACGGATTCCCTCTTCGCCGCGAGCGACGAGCTCCGCTTTCGGATCGAGAATGGCGTTGACAAAGGCTGCGATCACATCCTGATGCTCGTGGCCGGTGTCTTTGCGGGTCGGGATGACCACGTCCCAGGTGTCCATGCTCGGAAACGCTTCGGGGGTGGTGCGGCAGAATTCGTTGACGTCCACTTCGGTGCGCTTGAATTTGATCACACCGTCTTCAAAGCTCATGCGGCCGCGGGTGCCGGAGATTTCCAGACGGTTGGTCCCGGGGAATTCGCCGGTCGAGGTGATGAAATTGCCGGTCGAACCATCCGCGAATTCGCAGTAGGTGTTGACATCGTCTTCCACTTCAATATCGTGGTATTTGCCGATCGAAGTCGTGCTGCGGATTTTGACCGGAAGGCCAAAAAACCACTGAAAAAGGTCGAGGTGGTGCGGGCACTGGTTGAGCAGTACGCCGCCGCCTTCGCCCGCCCAGGTGGCGCGCCAGGAGCCGCTGTCGTAGTAGGTCTGCGAACGGAACCAGTCCGTCACCGTCCAGTTGACGCGGACGATTTTGCCGAATTCGCCGTTTTCGATCAGTTTTTTAATTTTCTTATGTGCTTCGCGTGTGCGCTGGTTGAACATCAGCGCGAAGCGAAGATCCGGGTGTTTCGCGTGTGCGTCGATCATCTGCTGGGCGAGGGATTTGGTAACCGCCACCGGTTTTTCACAGAGAACATGAAGACCCTTTTCAAACGCCGCGATGGTGATCGGGGTGTGATCGTAGTGCGGAACCGAAACGATGACCGCGTCCACCGCGCCGGAGTTGAACAACTCTTCCGTCGAATAGAACACCTTGCAGCCTTCCGGGGCAAGTTTGAGCTTCTCGTCAGCGCGCTCTTTGTTGGAGTCGCAGATTGCAGCCAACTCCGCCTGCGGAATGTCTTTGATGCTGTGAATATGGCCCGTGCCCATGTTGCCGACGCCGATGATGCCGATTCTGACCTTGTCCATCTGTGAACCTCCGGTTTTTGACTTTGTTAAATGAGTTAACAATATATAAAATACAGCTTTGATCGCACGAATGCAAGGGATTTTATTCGATTTTTTCAATGCGGCGTGCTATATTAACGGGAATTCTACTTATGGAAAGGATCGAATACCCGTGTGGAATCCGATTATCGTAAACGCCTCCAAGGTGTTGAACGGAGAAGTTCTCACCCGTGCGGAGGCGCTTGAAATAGCAGAGCAAATCAATGGCGACGATCTGTTGGATCTGATTTCTCTGGCCAATAAGGTGCGGAAAAAATTCGCGCCCGACATCGTTCCCTGTTCGATTCTGAATGCGAAATCCGGCGTCTGTGCTCAGAATTGCCGCTTTTGCGCCCAGAGCAAATATCATGACACGGGAATTGAAACATATGAATTACTCCCGGCGGAAGAGGTGCTGGTTTCCGCGCGTGCCGCGTATGCGAACGGCGTCCGCGCTTTCGGTTATGTCACCAGCGGTTACGGCTACAAAATCGTCACGCCGGAATTTCAGCAGATTCTCGATACGCTTGAATTGCTGCATAACGAATTGCCGGAGTTGAAGATATGCGTCTCCATCGGCATCCTTTCGCGCGAAACCGCGAAATTGCTCGCCGAGCATCACGCATGGCGATATAATATGAATCTGCAAACCAGCCCGAAACGTTACGCCGAACTGATTGCCGATACGCATACCATTGAAGACAAGATCGCGACGATTCGTTTTCTTCAGGAGTTCGGCGTCACCAACTGCACCGGAGGAATCTTTGGTCTGGGGGAAACGTGGGAGGATCGGGTGGATATGGCGCTGGCGATCCGCGAACTCGATGTGGACGGCATTCCGCTCAATATTCTGTTGCCGATCCAGGGCACTCCATTGGAGGGAAGGCCGGTGATGACGGCGGCGGAAGCGTCCAAGGCGTTTGCGCTGTTCCGGTTGCTCAATCCGACGAAGATGATTAAATTCGCCGCCGGGCGCGAGACGACGATGAAGGATTTTCAGGGGCTGTTGATGCTCTCCGGTCTTAACAGCATGATTACCGGCGGATATTTAACCACCCGCGGGCGCAGCGTGGAAGACGATGTGAAATTCATCGAACAACTGAACGGATTTTGACACGATGGGACTTCGAGAAGAATTGACCGCCGATGTGGCGGCGTTGGAAGCGGCGGGCCGGTTGCGGCAGTTGCGTGAAATTTCTTCGGAAGGGGAGGGGTATTGCCGCCTCGACGGGGTTCGTTATCTTAATTTTTCCAGCAACGACTATATGGGAATCGCCGCGGACGTCGGATTGCGGCGGGAATTTTATGCGCAGTACCCTGATGCGGGGTCGCCGGAGTTGGCGCTTTCGAGCGCGTCCAGCCGCTTGTTGACCGGCAATACTCCGGCGTATGCCCGGCTGGAGGAGAAGTTGAGCTCTCTCTATAATGGTCGCGCCGCACTGGTGTTCAATAGCGGTTACCATACAAATATCGGAATTCTGCCGGCGCTTTCGTCCGATCGCGATCTGATTCTTTCGGACAAGCTCAACCATGCGAGCATTATCGATGGGATGCGGCTCGCCGACGCGGAGTTCCGTCGGTACCGTCATCTTGACCTGGAACAGTTGGAGAAGATTTTGGCGGAAAAACGCGCCGCTTATCGTCGGGTGTTTCTGGTGACCGAATCGGTCTTCAGCATGGATGGCGACGCGGCGGATTTGCGAAAACTGGTGGAGTTAAAACAGAAATACGACTGCATTCTGGTTGTGGACGAGGCGCATTCCGTCGGTGTCTGCGGCCCCGATGGAACCGGTCTGGCCGCAGAGTGCGGCGTTGCGGACGAAGTGGATATTCTGATCGGAACCTTCGGCAAGGCGTTCGGTTCGACCGGAGCCTATGCGATCATGGCGCCGGAGGTGCGAAGTTATCTGATCAATCATATGCGTCCGTTGATTTTCACGACCGGATTGCCTCCGGCTGTGTTGAACTGGAGCTGCTTTGTCCTTGACCGTTGCGCGAAAATGGATGCTGAACGCGCCGGATTGCGTCGGATGGGGAACGCCTTGCGAGAATTGTTCGGTGCGGCGACTGTTTCCGGGAATTCACAGATTGTACCGTATTTGATCGGCGGCGACCGAGAATCGCTGGAACGGGCGGAGTTGTTCCGCAAGAACGGGATATTGGTTTTCGCCATTCGCCCGCCGACGGTTCCGCCGAATGGGGCGCGTCTTCGCTTTTCTCTCTCGGCGGCGCTGCCGGAAGAAAGTATCGCACGGATCGGGGGGCTGTTGTGATTCATTGGCTGCATAAAAATGGAAACGAAAAGTTGCTGCTGTTCTTCCACGGTTGGGGAATGGATGATTCCCTGCTGGCCGACTGGCCTGTGCCCGGATTTGATGTAATGACTGTTTTTGATTATACGGAAGTTGCGAAATTGCCGGATTTGTCCGGTTACTCCGAGCTTCATCTTGCTGCGTGGTCGCTCGGCGTCCGCGCGGCGGCGGAGGCGCTGGCAGGAACTTCATACCGTTTTGCGACGGCGACCGCGTTCAACGGGACATTGCGCCCGGTGGATGCGGAGTATGGAATCGATCCGGCGGTCTTTGCCGGAACCGTCGCCAATTGGAGCGATGAAAAGGCGCGCGACCGTTTCTTTCGCCGTTTGGCCGGGAGTTCGGAATTTCCGCGCCCGGAGCGGAGTTGGGAGTCGCAGCGCGAAGAACTGGCCGCGCTGGATGTCCGTTTCAGGATGGTTCCGACGTTGCCGAATCCATTCCGCGCGGCATGGATCGGTGGACGTGATCGGATCATTCCCGCCGCCGCTCAACGGAAATTCTGGAAGGAAGCCGATGTTCCCGTCACGGAGAACGCGGAGGCTCCGCATAATTTGTTTGCCGCATTCCAGTCGTTTGAGGAGTTGGCAAATGCCGAACAAAATTGATAAGATGGCGGTGCGGCGGCGCTTTGGGCGCAGTCTTGAAACCTATCACGACGCGGCGCAAATTCAGTGCGCCATGGCGACGACGCTGCTTGATTTGTTTACGCGGGCAACGTTGGAGCGGCAATTCGCTGAGCTGGTGGAGCTTGGTTGCGGCAGCGGAATTCTGACCGATCTTCTGGTCGACCGCTTCGACTTTGCGCAATTGACGCTGAATGATCTGGTTCCGGAGTGCGAGGAGCTGCATCGACACCGTCCCGCAATGCGTTTTTTGCCCGGTGACATTGAAGAAATGGTGTTGCCGGAAGGGGATTTGTATCTTTCAAACGCCGTGTTTCAATGGGTCGAGGAACCCGCTGCATTGTTTCGGCGGATTGCGGAGAAATTGCATGATGACGGATTTCTCGGGTTTACCACCTTCGGGCCGGAAACGCTGCGTGAAGTTTCGGCACTGACCGGAAAGTCATTGTTGTATCGTTCTGCGAACGAACTGATTGCGCTTCTTGAGGAAAATGGATTCGAGGTGTTGGGCGCACAGGAGGAGTTGTGGAGGCCGGAGTTTGATTCTCCGCGTGATATGTTGAAAAGTTTGAAAGCGACCGGAGTGACTGCCGTGGCTCCCGTCGAACACTGGACCCGCCGGAAACTGGAGGCGTTCAGTGAGGAATATGCCGGGAAGTTCCGTTTGGAAAACGGCAAGTTCCCGCTGACCTATCACCCGATCACCCTTGTGGCGAGAAAGCGAAAAGCAAAATGAGTGTCTATTTCATTTCGGGAATCGATACCGATATCGGTAAATCCGTGGCGACTGGCATGATGGCGCGATTTCTCCATCGGCGTGGCGTTCGTGTGATTACCATGAAACTGGTACAGACCGGGAATGACGGATTTTCTGAGGATCTCGACAAGCATCGGGCGATGATGCGTGTGCCGTTGTTTCCGGAAGACAAGGAAGGGATCACGTCTCCGCAGATTTTTCGCTTCCCCGCCTCTCCGCATCTGGCGGCGAAGCTGGAGGATCGTGAATTGGATCTCGAGGCGATCCACCAGGCGATCGCGCTGCTTGCTGAACGCTACGAAGTCGTTCTGCTCGAAGGAGCAGGAGGGCTGGCGGTTCCGTTGACGGAGGATCTTTTGACCGTTGATTTCGCGGCGGAACTGAAGTGTCCGTTGATTCTGGTTACTTCAGGGCGGCTGGGAAGTTTGAACCACACGATCCTCTCCATCGAGGCAGCTGCAAGCCGCGGAATCGTCATTGCGGGAACCATTTACAACTGTTATCCGTCCGCCGATCCGGTGATTGATGCGGATTCGCCGCGCATGATCCGCAAATACCTTGGCAAGAATCATATGCCGGATACTCTGGTGGAGCTGCCCAAAGTCGGGGACGAACTTCCCGATGTCGATTTCTCTTCCATTTTTGGATTGGAGGCGGCGCGATGAATCGTGATGAATTGCTTGCGTTTGACCGCAGACATTTGTGGCACCCGTACGCGTCGATTTCCGTGCCGCCACCGGTGAACCTCGCGGTGGCGGCGAAGGGGACACGCATTCGGCTTGACGACGGGCTGGAGCTGATCGACGCCGTTTCCAGCTGGTGGTGCGTGGCGCATGGTCACGGCCACCCGGCGATCATGGCGGCGATCCGGGAGCAGACGGAAAAGTTTTCTCAGGTGATGTTTGCCGGATTTACCCATGAACCCGCGATCCAATTGGCTGCGGAATTGGTGAAGCATACCCCTGTCGGAGTGGATCGGGTGTTTTTCTCCGATTCCGGTTCGGTCGCGGTCGAATGCGCGGCCAAGATGGCGATTCAATATCAATATGCGGCCGGCCGTCCGGAACGTTGCCGCCTTGCCGCGCTTCGCGGCGGATATCACGGCGACACCGCCGGGGCGATGGCGCTTTGCGATCCGGCGGGAATGCACCGGGTTTATGGTGGATACTTGCGGGAGCATCTCTTTTTGCCGCAACCGGGTATCGCCTTTGACGGCGAATGGGACGATGCGGAATTCGCTCCGATGGAGGCGCTGATCGAGCGTCATTCGGGGGAGCTTGCGGGAGTTTTTATCGAACCGGTGTTTCAAGGTGGCAATGCGATGCGCTTTTATCACCCGATGTACATGAAGCGCCTGCGTGAGGTTTGCAGTGCGCATGGCATTCTGCTGATTCTGGATGAAGTCGCCACCGGGTTCGGGCGGATCGGCCGTTATTTCGCCGGTGAATATGCCGGAATCACCCCCGATATCATGTGTGTGGGCAAAGGACTGACCGGCGGTGCGATCGCGTTGGCCGCGACGGTGGCTTCCGGTCATGTGGCGGAAATGGTCGGCACGTTTATGCACGGGCCGACCTTTATGGCGAACCCGCTGGCGTGCGCCGCCGGCGTCGCTTCCCTCCGGCTCTTTGATGAATATCACTGGAAAACAAAAGTTGACGCAATCGAAGCGCAATTGAAGCGCGAGCTTGAACCGTACCGCGCGCATCCGAATGTTACCGATGTACGCGTTCTCGGTGCGATTGGCGTGGTGGAATTGAAGCAGGCTCCTTCTCCGGAACGGGTTCAGCAGCTGGTGCGTGAAACCGGCGTCTGGCTGCGGCCATTCGGTTCATGGCTCTACACGATGCCGCCTTTTGTCACTCCAGCGGAGGAAATCACCACGATTGCGCGCGCGATGGAAAGGATGTTGCAATGAAACGCCAGATGACGGTCGCCGCCGTGGTGATTCGCCGGAATGGAACGGTTTTGCTGGCCACTCGTCCGGAGGGGAAGCCCCCCGCCGGCCTGGAATTCCCCGGCGGCAAACTCGAACCGGGCGAAACGCTGAAACAAGCGGCGGAGCGCGAGTTACGCGAAGAACTTGATGTGGATGTCCTTGCGTTGGATGAGCTGTTTCGGCTGACGCATGAAACGCATAACGCGGTGATTCACCTCCGTTTTATCCGGGCGCTTTTATCGGAGGACGCGGAGATTTCGCCACGGGAAGGGCAGAACTTTGGCTGGTACGACCTTGCCGGGGCGATGCCTGAGGCGCTTCTGGGGCCGGATCGCCCCATCTGGGAATTTCTGGCGTAAGATTACGTCTGCAATTGCATCAATTGCCGATAAGTGCCGTTCTTCGTCATCAAGTCCGCCGGCGTTCCGGATTCCTCCACGCGCCCATTGTTCAATACCACGACTTTGTCCGCTCCGGCAATGGTTCGCAACCGGTGGGCGATGACAAGGACGGTTTTCTCTCGAACCAGAACGCCGAGCGCCTGTTGCACTTTGGACTCGCTTTCCGCATCCAAGCTGGCGGTGGCTTCATCGAGCAGAATGACTGGTGCGTTTTTCAACAATGCCCGCGCAATGGAAAGCCGCTGGCGTTCCCCCCCTGAAAGCGTTGCCCCATTTTCACCGATGACGGTCTGATATCCCTGCGGTAATCGCTGGATGAACTCTTCGCACTGTGCGGCTTTTGCCGCGGCGAACACCTCATGATCGGAGGCTCCGCGCCGCCCGAGGCGGATGTTTTCCATCACGCTTTCGTGAAAGAGCATGACATCTTGAAACACCACGGCATAATTAGCCAGCAGCGCTTCCGGGTTGACGGTGGATATGTCGATCCCGCCGAGTGTGATCGTTCCGGAACCCGCGTCCCAGAAGCGCGCCGCCAATTTGGTGACGGTCGATTTTCCGCAACCGGAGGGGCCGACCAGTGCGGTGACTTCGCCCTGTTTTGCCGTGAAAGATATCCGGTCGATTACTTGGTCACCGTCATGATAGGAGAAAGACACATTCCGAAATTCAATGTCGAATGAATCGGGGCGGCATTCATTCGCCCCGCATTGTTCCGGCTGGTTTTCCAACTCCTTCATTCGGTCGATCCGCAACCGGGTCAGAAACAGCGCCCCGATGTGCATGAAAAGAACCGCAAGGGGATCATATAAACGGGAGGCGGCCAGAAGAAAGACGAAATATGTCGGGAAATCGGTTTCTCCTTTCAGCAGCAGTGCTCCGCCGACAAGCACGGTGGACGCCAGCCCGAGGCGCAGGAACGCCTGCGCTCCGGAGATGAAGGAGCCGGTCATCCATTCGGAATGGATGGCGGCTCGTTCCGCCGTTCGCAGCTTGGCATCGAATTGCTCCAGATACGATTCTTGAAGGTTGTTCGCTTTCAGCTCTCGGATGGTTTCAAGGCATTCCTGAATGCTGTTCGCGACCTGTTGCTTGGCCAGCAGGCTGCGTTTGGTGAACTTGTCCTGCCACATCTTGGAGCCGATCGCCAGCAGAGAAGACACCGGCAGCACCCAGAGTACGGCAAGCGCCATGCGCCAATCCAGACAGAACATTCCGATTGCAACCAAGGTGATGGAGAGCAATGATCCGAAAAGTTGCGGGATATAATGCGAGAACGCCTGTTCCAGAAATGCGCAGTCGGAGATAAGCGTATTCGTCAAATCAGCGATATCCCGCTTCCCGAAAAACGCCAGCGGAAGTTTGCGGAGTTTCTCCGCCAGCTGAATACGCAGATTGGCGCTTTCAGAGTAAGTCGCGATGTACAAACTGGTGTATTGAAAATAGTGCACAAGATAAATCAGGAGCGCCAGCGCGATTCCTGAAATCGTGTAGAGTAAAATCTCCGCCATCGTGACGGGAGCCGGACCGGTGAGTTGTTTGAGTACGATGACAATCAATCCGACGGGGAACATCAGCGTCAGATTGGCCAACGCGGTCAACAGGGTACTCTTAACCAAGCTGCGTGCGCCCGGTTCGGTCAGCGCGAATGCCTGTTGTATTTTTTTCAACATTGGCGGGCCTCTCTTTCCGTCTTCCATTCGATGGTGGTGTGGTATTCTTTCCACAGTTCCGCGTAGATTCCGTTTTGCCGAAGCAGCTCATCGTGCTTTCCCCGTTCCGCGATTGTTCCGTGATCGAACACGAGGATGTTATCGGTTGGAACGATGTTGGAGAGGCGGTGAAAAATCGTCAGAACGGTTTTCCCTTTCGTCAGCACAGAGAGCGCTTCGCGGATCAGATGCTCATTTTCCGGGTCGGCGAAAGCGGTTGCTTCATCCAGCACGATGATCGGAGCGTCTTTGAGAATGGCGCGAGCCAGTGCGATCCGCTGCATTTCGCCACCGGAGAGATAAGTGCCTTTGGTTCCGAGAACCGTATCGATTCCTGCGGGAAGTCTGGCGAGGATCTCCTCGCAACGGGCGGCTTTGACCGCTGCATGGATTTGTTCCGGTGAGGCGTCCGGCTTCGAGCAGCGGATGTTTTCCAGAATGGAGCCTTGAAAAAGATGGGTGTCCTGAAAGACGAACGAGATCCGCTTCATCAGTTCACTGGACGGGATTTGCCTGACGTCGATGCCGCCGATTCGGATCGCTCCGGATGTGACGTCCCGGAACCGGGGAAGCAGCATTGCCGCGGTGGTTTTCCCTCCGCCGGAACGTCCGACCATTGCAGTGGTTGTTCCGTTTGCCGCCGAGAACGATACGTCCGAAAGCGCCGGAATTCCATTTTCATCATATTGAAATGTTACCCGGTCGAATTGAATCTCGTTCTTTGCCGGGATTTCCGGACAAACGGGTTCCGGCAATGGTTTTTGCTCCAGAATCCAGTCGAGTTTCCGTACGGCTTCTCCGGCTTGCAGAACCGCTTCGCTGCAATACATGACGCGGGTCAGCATCATCGCGCAGGCGGGGGCGAAAAAGAGATAGAACAAAAAATCGAACAGAAGGGACGTTCCGCTGTTGCCGTTGGTCGCAATCAGCAGCATGCCGGCGGGAATCAGCAGGACGAATGTCGCGTTGAGAAACGTGGTGAACAGCGTCATTGACGTTCGTTGGCTCATCGCGTAATTGTTCGCGTGGTCGCGGTATTCCTGGATGATCAGATGAAAATTACGGAAAGAGTAGATGCTTTGCTGAAATACCTTGAGCACCGGAATTCCCCGGACATATTCTACCGCTTCTCCGCTCATCTCCTCCAATTTTTGCTGGTAGAGGGTGAAAAATTTGCCATTGCAGTTGTTCAGCATTCGGAATAGAAGCAATGCTGCCGCAATCATCGGAAGCAGACACGCCAGCCCCATTCTCCAGTCAAACACGAACAGAAGAATGATCGCTGCCGCCGGTGCCGTGATCGCACCGATAAAGTCCGGTAGCTGATGGGCGAGCAGGGTTTCGGTCAGATCGGCGTTGTCGTGAATCTGTTTCCGTAACCGCCCGCTTTCATTGACTGCAAAAAATCCGAGCGGCAACCCGACGATATGGCGCAATGCCACGGAGCGAAGGTTGCGTGCTGTGCGAAATGCCGCCAGATGTGTGCACATCAGGGAGATGAAATAGAGCAATGCCGAAATTCCGGCAAAAGTCACCGCCATCCATGCCCATCCGATCAGATGGTTCTCCTCGTGCAGTCGGAACGCTTCGCGAGCCACGAACCAGATACAGATGTAAGGGAACATGGCCAGAATTGCGGAGAGTCCGGAGAGGAAGCAGCCGAAGAAGAACAACATTCGATGTTTTCCTGCATACTCCACCAGGCGAATCAGGTTTGATTTTCTCTTCATACGATACTCCATTTGACAATCAGAGGGCGCGTGCCTTTTTCCATTCGTTCACGCTTCGGCTGAGGTCGGTGAAAAAATTTTGCAACATGTTCTGTTCCTCTTCGCTGCGGTCGGAAAGAATCGCCTGAAAGCGCAAGTGAAACTCCCGATGCAGCTCCTCATGAAACTCGTAAACTTTCCGTCCGGAATCGGTCAGGGAAAAGGTCAGCTTCGTCAATTTGTCCGGGCTGACCCCTTTGAGGAGCATGCCGCGTTTTTCCAGCTTGGCAAGCATTTGCGATGCGGCGCTTTTGGAGAAGCCCATTCGCTTGGCGATTCCGGTCACGTGAATATCGGGATTCTCTGCGATGATGCAGATGATGTGAATCTCCGAACTGTAAAGTGGCTCTTTGATGTCATAGACATGGAGCCGTTTATCAAAGTAGGCGAGGTTGCGAACCAGATCGAGAAAGATGTTGCCGGTTTTCATCCTTCCTGCTCCGGTTTTCTGCCGGTGGCGCAAAACATTCCTGTGTCCGGATCGGCGTGGCAAGTGACGTCATGAAACCCGGCGTTTGTGAACAATGCGACAAGTTCCTCTTTGGTGTGAACCGTCATTCCTTCGATCCGGTCGGTATACTTGCGGGCGGCTTCTTTGTCAGTCGCGTTACAGCAGAGCGCAAAAACTCCGCCCGGCTTCAGCACTCGCGCCACTTCATGGAAGTCGTTGGGCGGATCAGGCCAGAAATAGACTGTTTCCGAGGCGGTGACAAGGTCGAAGAAATCACACCCGAAGGGAAGGGCGGAGACACCGCCTTCGACAATCTCAACCTTGCCCTGCACCACCGCTTTGTGATTGCGGGAACTGGATTTTTTCACCGAAAGCGGAGAGTGATCCACTCCGAAGAAATGTGAATCCGGTGCGCGTCGAAGCATCTCCGCCAGGAAGTCTCCGCCTCCGCACCCGATGTCCAATATCCGCCCGCCTGCCGGCAGCGTGAAGTGAGCCATCGCGAATTCCTGCAATGCGCGATGGTGACGCCTCATCCCGAAAAAGACAAGAAAACTGCCGGGAGAAACACCCGGCCGGGCAAAATTTTGTTTCCAGTTCCAACGCATGGTCGAGTCCTCCTATTATTTTATTAGCCTTGTCTAATTAATGTAAAGCAGCTTAACCTTTTTGCAAATGCCAAATCACAGAAAATAGAGATTTTTTTAAAACAAACATTTTTAGATCCGGAGCAAGAGTATCCCTTGATATTTTGAAAAAAACCGGTATTTTTTTATATGCGCTACCATTATGAAAAAGTACTGGCTCCGCCGGGTGTGCCGTTCCGCATCGAGTATAACTGCGGGCCGGTGCTGGATTGCGTGTTTCATGTCCATCCGGAGTATGAGCTGACGCTGGTGGAGTCCGGATTCGGCACTCGCTTCATCGGTGCATCTTTGGAACCGTTCGCCGAGCTGGATCTTATGCTTACAGGCGGCATGGTTCCACATCACTATCTGACTCGGAGAACCGATAGTACCGGGCCGGAGTGGAGCCGTACCTGGGTTGTGAAATTTCTTCCCGATTTTTGCGGACGGGATCTTTGGCTCCGTCCAGAGGCTTCTGCCGTTCAAGCGATGCTGGCGAACAGCAATCGGGGATTGCACGCCCCCCCGGAGATTGCGCGGATCGTACAGGTGAAATTGCGGGATCTCTCCGCCGTGGAGGGGTTTCGGAGAATGATCGGATTGTTGGACATTCTTGAGCTTCTTGCCCGTTCGCCGCTTCGACCGCTTAACTTGACTCCTCCGCCGTCGACTCTTTCTCCTCCGGATGAGCGCTTGAATCTGGTGTTGGGATTTATCCATCGACGGCTGGAATCCGGGGAGGGCGTCGCTCTGGCGGATGTCGCAGCCGTGGCTTGTATGACGCCACCCGCGTTCAGCGGTTATTTCCGCAAGGCGACCCGGCGGTGTTTCATCGACTATGTGTTGGAGTTGAAATTGAATCACGCGGTTCAATTGCTGATTCGCACCGATCGGTCAATCTTGGATATTTCCCAGATTGCCGGATTTGCCAACCTTTCAAACTTCAATCGCCGTTTTCGTGCCGTAAAGGGAATTTCTCCCCGAGAATATCGGCAGGCTCATCGGCTCTGTATTCATTAATAAAGTACTGCTTTTGCTGAAAAGAAGCAGGTTTTCCCATCTGGAATCCGTTTATATTCTAAACAGATTCCGGGCGGTTTCTGCCGTCTCCGGACAAAATAAGGAGACGATTGGTGAAACGTTCTTTGATCAATGCGGTGATCCGCGATGCGCTGGTGTTTTTCGACACGCACGGCTTCAGACTGCCTCCCTTTGCCCTTTTCACGCCGGATGAATGGCGAAAACATCGCAATGCGGCAAAGGAAATCTTCGATCTCAAACTCGGATGGGATGTCACCTCCTTTGGCGGTGACGATTTCAATCGTATGGGGTTGCTGCTTTTCACGCTTCGCAACGGTCGCACTGGCTCTGCCGAGTACCCGAAGCCGTATGCCGAAAAAATCATGATCGTTCGGGAGCATCAGGTAACGCCGTGTCATTTTCACTGGCGTAAACGCGAAGACATCATCAATCGCGGCGGTGGTAATCTGGTGATTGAACTCTTTTGTGCGGACCCGATTACAAATGCCCTTGCCGATGGCGAATTTCGCATTTCCGTAAACGGGATGCAACGGACGATGACGAGTGGAGAGAAATTGATTCTTCGTCCCGGAGACAGCGTCTGCCTGGAGCCGATTCATGCACACCGCTTCTATGGAGAGCCGGGAAGCGGGCGGGTACTGGTCGGTGAGGTTTCAATGGTGAATGACGACTCCAACGACAACTGTTTTGTCGATGGGATGCCGCGCTTCGATCTGGTCGAGGAAGATGCTCCAACCGAATTTCTGTTGTCCGGCGACTACCAAACGATGGTGCTGCAATGACGGCGCGGCGGGGAATCGTCGGAGCCGGGAATTGGATTCTCGACATTGTGAAAACCGTTGACCGGTGGCCGGGAGAGGGGAATTTATGCAACATTCATAACATCGAACAAGGTGGTGGCGGCGGCCCATGCAATGTGTTGTTCGATCTTGCGGCGATGAACAGCGGTATTCCGCTTTACGCCGCGGGTATGCTGGGGACGGACGGCGACGGCGACTGGCTACTTTCGGAGATTGAGAAACGTGGCATCGACTCTCGTCACATGGTTCGCATCGCAACTGCGCCGACCAGTTTTACCGATGTGATTTCGACGGAGGGACGGCGGACGTTTTTTCATTGCCGGGGGGCGAATGCGCATCTTGATTATGAGACGCTTGCTGCAATCAAGATGCAAGGGCGAATCTTCTATCTGGGCTACCTCCTTCTGCTTGATGAACTTGATCGTGAGGATTGCGAATATGGCACTCGTGCCGCACGGGTGTTTGCCGCAATGCGAAAGCGTGGGTTTCTGACTGTGGCGGATTTCGTTTCGGAGGCTCCGGAAAAATTTCGTCGTATCGTTTTACCCGCGTTGAAGGAGATCGATATTCTGGTCATCAATGAGATTGAAGCCGGGTGTACCTTTGGTTTGGAGATTCGTCGCGCCGACAATTCCTGGAGCCGGGAGGCATTGCGGGAGAGCATCCGACTTTTCTTTGAACACGGAGTTGGCGCTTTGATCGTGATCCATTTTCCGGAAGGCGCGGTCGCGGCGCGGAGAAACGGAGAGATTTGTTTCTGCCCTTCGTTTGCGATTGCGCGTGAAGAAATGATTGGAACCAATGGAGCAGGAGATGCGTTCTGCGCCGGAATTCTTTACGGTGTTCACGAAAATCTTCCAGTGAGTGAAATGCTTCAGCTTGCAGCAGCCAGTGCCGCGTTCAACCTGAAGGCTGCCACCGCGTCCGGTGGGGCCGTTCCTCTGTCCGAAATGTACAATGCCCTGGAAAAAGAAGATTTGCAGGTGGAATCATGGTAAGAAAAACATTTCTCGGTATCGGAGCAGGGCCGATTCAAACCGGAATTTTCGTTGCCGGTGCGTGGCATGGCGGATTTGATCGAATTGTGCTTGCGGATGTTGATCCTGATCTTGTGGCGGCAATTCGCGCTTCCGGTTCGATTACCGTCAACACCGCCGGAATCGGAGCGGAGACGTTCGATCGGGTGGAAATCTACAATCCCGCTGTTCCGAGAGAGGCGGAGATTTTGGCCGGGATCGCCGCCGAAGCCGTCGCTGTCAACACAGCGCTTCCATCAACCGCCTTTTATCGGTTTGTTGCGCCTTGGCTTGCCGCGGGGTTTGCACACTCCCGAGTTCCGAAGTATGTTTACGCGTCGGAGAATTCCACCTCTGCCGCGCAGGAACTCCGACTGGCGGTTGGTGAATTTCTTGAGGTTTATTACCTCGATACTGTGATCGGCAAAATGAGCAAGGTGCTTGATGTAACCGGGAGTGCGTTCTTGCCGTTGGCTCCGGGGGGGTTGCGTGGGCATCTGGTGGAGGCGTTCAATACGATTTACACTCGTGATGCGCCGGGAATTGAGCCGCCTGGCATTTGTGGACTTTTCCCCAAAAGCGATCTGGTGCCATTTGAAGAAACCAAGCTTTACGGGCACAATGCCGTTCATTTCATGCTCGGTGTATTGGCTGACCGGAATGGGTTCGTCACCATGGATCAAGCGGCGGGGGATGTTGAGCTGATGACTTTTGCCCGCGCTGCGTTGATTGACGAGTGCGGTCGGGCGCTCTGCCGGAAGTTTGCCGGATCGGATGATTGCTTTGAATCTGACAACTTTTCCAAATGGGCGGATGGACTGTTGAAACGCATGACTTCCCCGGAATTGGCCGACAGCGTGGAGCGGGTGATTCGTGATCCGGAACGCAAACTTGGCTGGAACGATCGGCTGATCGGCGCGATCCGGCTCTGTCGCTCGCAGGGGATTGTGCCGGATCATTTGCTGAAAGCGGTAGAAGCCTTGCGGCCGCAGGTGAATTGGAGATTGATTGCCGGAGAATGGGAACGTGAAAGCGAATTGACCCGGATCAAGCAGTATCTTCAAATCGGTTGATTACACGCACAAGAAGGGGGAAGAGCGATGAATCGGTATACGATGGATTCGATTTGCGGATATGTCGGTGCGATGGAGCAGCTGGCCGACGTCCGAATGTCCGAGCTTCTGGAGGGGAACGGGCGCGGGAATCGGGTGATCCGTTTCACAAATGGCTCCGGGCTGGATTTCACCGCGATACCCGATCGAGGGATGGATATTGTGGAGTGTTCTTTTCTGGGGGTGCCGATTGCGTTTCGTTCTCCGGTCGGCCATATGTCACCGACACGCCATGAACCGCAAGGGCAGGGGTGGTTACGTACCTGGTCCGGCGGATTGTTGACGACCTGCGGATTGCGAAATGTGGGGCGGCCGGATGGTGAATTCGGGCAGCACGGACGAGTTTCGCACCTCTCTGCCGAAGATGTTGGAATTCGACGCGGCTGGCAAGGCGGGCGCTATGTGCTTTCCGCCGCCGGAACCATGCGTGAGAGCGCAATGTTTGGCGAGTATCTGGAGCTGAGGCGTAGCATCTTCACCGCATGGGGTGAAAATGCGATCACGATAGAAGATGAATTAAGCAACCATTCTGCCCGGAGCGAGAGGTTTCTGATTCTCTACCATTGTAATCTGGGCTATCCATTGGTTGCTCCTGGGTTGATCTTTGAACAGCGGGAGCACAAGGTCGAACCGATTGGCAAGACGGAGGCGCAGCCTTGCTCCCGTTGGCACGAGCTTGATCCGCCGGAGCCTGATCGTTCAGAAGAGTGCTTTTTTCATCGGTTGCCGTCGCAGGACGGGGTCGCTTCCTTCTCGGTATTCCATCCGGATGTAGGGGTTGGCGTGAGGATTGTCTATGAAACGGCACATTTGCCCAACTTCGTTATGTGGAAGAATTGTCTTGCTAATTCTTACGCACTTGGACTCGAACCGACCAACGCGGGGATGCGTGGCCGGGGCGCGGATCTTGAGCACGGAGATGGAGGCATTCTTCTGCCGGGCGAAACGATTTCTTTGCGGTTGCGGATCGAATTTACGCGATGTACAAATTTTTCAACAGACAATTCGCTCAAAGATAATGACCTCGGCATCCGATCATTCAGGTTGTAGATAGCGACTTCTCAAACTTTTCCGTCTCTTTCTCTACATGTCGTCTATCAAACAGTGCACCTCGGTGATATAGTCTTTCATGAATATGCCTGAATCCCTTTCCATGTTGGTTGTGGTTAACCTAACTCAAAAGGGATTTGGGCAGGTATCTTTTTTGTCTTCTCTTTGCATCCTTAATTGAAAAGAGTCAACCATTTTTCACGACACTTCGGTCTCATCTTCCCTCTGTCAGCACCCCCATATAGAGGAGTTTTTTTTTGATTTTGCTGTCTACAAAAAAGCCAATCCTTGTATACCTTCATCCTGAGTCCGTGAAAGAAATGAATAAAAAAGGGGCGTAAAAATAGAAAAACCTGTTGATAAACAGTATATTATGATTACTTAATTCAACAATATAAAGTTTAACCCAACAGGTGAATAGTGATTAAGATACAGCAAGGTGGCGAAGAAATCAACTCGAATGGCGGAAATATTTTAATTGGAGCATTGCTTCAACTTAAATCTTTGGATAAAATGAACACAATACAGACAAAACGAATCAAACATGGCGAACGTTTACATCAGTACCGGGCCCGGCTTTAAAACGTGGGGAAATTTGTTCACAACGCAGATGAATTTATTGCCCCGTGGTCCGGTTTTGCAGTGTCCGACTATCACCAATACCAGTGGAGGACGAATTAATCCGGCCACAACCGGCGACCTGTGGTATCTTTACGGACTTTATCGGCCGTGGATCGATACCACTGCCGGTAAAGCAGCGGTAAAAGCGAATCTTGGAGATTTTGCCCAATCTCCTGCAACAGATACGAATTATCATATTGTCAGTCGCATGAGATCCCCTTCCAGAACATTTGGGCTTGCAGACGCAGTTGAATTAACCGCCGCAGCGCCCAGCGGCACAGTCAAAGGCAATTCCACCAGTTTCGCCTGTGAACCTCTCACAAGCGGGAAAAACTATCTTGCGATCGCACACGCGAATCAGACTAACGTTTCGTTTGCCGATGGACATGCCATTTCCATGAATCGAAATGAACTCAAGGATTCTCCAATGCTGATAAAGCGAATCTACGATCACCTGAATGCAAGAGCGGAAAATCTTTGAGTGATTATGAGGAAACTATCGGTCATCTTATTCGGGTTATTGTCGTTGGCGCTGTCCGCAACAAATGTCACCAGTAGCTTGCCATTGTCACTCTCGGATTGGAAACTTGACAACGGCCCAAAATTGATTGGAGCCGTCGGCAAAATCAAGGGTGTTGAGAACGGCAAGATTGTCCTCTCCGCCGATTTCCCTCAAGTCGGCGGTTATGTCGCGGCGGCGTTGCGTTCACCACAATTACCGCCCGATGCGACGCAACTTGAGTTTACCGTAACCGCGTTAACCAAGTGTGACGCGGCGATTCGGATAGAAGATTCGCAGAAACGTTTTGTCCAAACCGAGCGCGTTGTTATGAATGCGGGCGAAGTACGTACCCTGATTGCCCGGCTTGACTCTACGCAATGGGAAAAACGTTGGGGGGGAGCTGGCGTGGGTCATATCCCCACCGCCCCTTATCGGGTCATTCAAATTAATGCGATTCGTCCCAACGATGGTGGCTCCACCAGCTCGGTTCAACTACGAATTGATGAGGTTCGTGTTGTCGCTCCTCCGTCAAGCCGTTTCGATTCCGCGACCGATCTCAGCATCTGGAGCGCTCACCATGGCACCGAATTTCCCGGAGCAGCCGCAACGTTGATAATAGACCACAATGGCAAAGTGACACTGGCTGGGAGATTTGGCGGCAAAAGCGTCTATGTGGCGGGTGAGTTTCATAAACCCCTTCCGGAAGGAACCAAACGGATTGAGTTTGTGGTAACTGCCGATACCCCCAGTGAAGCGGCGATTCGGATTCGCGACCGTAACAAGCGTTATTTCCAAAGCAAACGTGTTTTGCTGAAGCCAGGAGTCAAAACCACAGTCGGTGCATCCCTCGACCATGTGGTGTGGGAGAGCAAATGGGGCGGCAAAGACTTGAAAGACGCTGTCCCGGAGCAACCATTTGATTCCCTCGGGCTCAACTTAATTCGTGTAAACAATGCACCTGCGGCCCAAATCCATATCGATGAAGTTCGTATTTTTGGCCCTGAGGCTCTGCTGATCAATGAGTTTGCCCTGAATCACCCGGTTCGATTGCTGGTGCCGGATTCATCGGAAATCCCCCGGCTTATTTTTCATAACATCGGCCGGAAAAATTTGGTGTTGAATGGCGTCGTGACGCTGATCAATGAATACTCCGGGGAGACATTGGCCTCCCCCTGTAACATCGCCATCGCGGCAGGAGAATCCCACGAATTGTTGCTGGAGATGGATCGCGAAAAGCAAGGAGTCTGGTTCGCAACCTATGCGCTCACCGATCAAGCATCTGGCAGAACATTTACCGGCAGGGAACGTTTTGCTGTCATGCACCCCGCCGGACAAACCGAGGGCGTCGCAAAGGGGTTTCTCTTTGGCGTCTGTGGGCATCCTTACAATTACCAGCCACACGATCGGGAGCGCGAAGCATTGGCCGCCTCGCTTTGCGGCGCCAAAGTATTGCGCACCGATGCTCGGTGGGAGCGCCATCTGGAACGAGCGCAGGGGAATTGGGATTTCAGTTGGTTGGATCACACCGTAGAAGCAAATGCCCAATATGGAATTGAACTCCAATTGATCCTCTCCTATGCTCCATATTGGTCCTGGGCGAAAGATTGGAAGTCATTTTCCAGTGATCCAAAACGAGAAAAACGGGGAGGACGCCCCGATTATGAACATTGGCGAAATTTTGTCGACAAAACCAGCGCGCATTACAAAGGCAAAATCCGCTTCTATGAAGTATGGAACGAGCCTGATCTTGATCATTTCGCCAATTTCCCCCCGGGTGAGTATTTGAAAATGCAGGAATCCGCCTATCGTGCGGTAAAATCCAACGATCCGCAGGCGATGGTGATGAATGGCGGACTTGCCGGAATCGCCCACAATCACAGCCAAAGACGCAAGGGGTTCATTGATCAAATACTTGACAGTGACACCATTGATATTTTTGCATTCCACGCACATGGAGATTTTGCAGTATACCAGCCGCAAATTGAGTATATTACAGAAAAACTAAAAACGCACCGATTGCCTTGGTACTCCAATGAAACAGCCATTTCTGCGACAGCGGTAGGAGAAATTCGGCAAGCGGAGATTTTGTTCAAAAAATTCATTTACGCTTGGTCCAAGGGGGCGATCGGCTACAATTGGTACGATTTGCGTAACGATGGATTCAGCCTCAAAAATGGCGAACATAACTTTGGTTTGATTACACAAGACTTCAAACCCAAAGCAGCTTATCTGGCCTACAATACATTGGCTACTTATTTTCGAGAAGCGGAGTATAAGAACACATTGCTGAACACAGGCGGACTTCATGCGTGTTTATTTCGAGCAAAGGACGACAGTATGCTTCTGGCATTCTGGAACGACGCGCTCATCTCCACCGACCGACTGATCGGCTTGAGTGGAATCACCGGACAAGCGGAATTGATCGACTTAATGGGGAACCGTAAAACACTTACTGCCAATAACGGCAATCTGATCGTGAAATTTGCGCAACCGATGATTCTGCGACTCACCGGGCAAGCCGCAGAGCCGACTCATTGCGGCGGTATTTTTCCGCAACCTGCTCTCATGGTGCGCCCCGGGAAACGGGATCGCATCGCAATCAAGTTGGTTAATCCGGTCGATATTCCGCTGAATATCCAGATTGACGGCGTCTTGCCCGAAGGCGTCTCCGGTACCATTCGTGAAAACTGTCTCCTCCTGCCGGGGAAGCATAAGGACATCGAGTTCCTGATAAATGTATCGCCAGAATTTCGCTCCTATGAATCCATGCCGCGAACCGTTTCGTTTTTGCTGAAATCACAGGAGTTTGAACCGATCGAATGCTCCTTCCCGATTTTATCAGAAATCGGAATTCCTGCGGATACGTTCCCGAGCGAACCGACCTTTCTTTTGAATGCCGCCCATCAGGTGGTCGCTCAAATCACGAACGAACCCCAAAATGCCCATCTTCATTGGCAAGGTCCGCAAGACCTCAGTGCTGAAATACGCTTGGTGCATCGGAATGGAGAGCTATTGTTGCAGGCAATCGTCTCTGATGATATCCATGTTCAAAAGAAGCGAGGTGGCGATGTCTGGATGGGAGACAACATTCAATTCGCGCTTCAATTGCCCAATCAGGATTCATTCTGGGAGATTGGACTTACCCGCCTCGACAACGGGGCGCCGGAAGTCTTTATCTGGCGAGCTCCAAGCGGGTATGATGCAACGGCAGTTGCCGGAAAAATCAAGTTGAAAACCAGACGCGATGAGCAAAGCGGGCAAACCGTCTACAATGCCTCTATTCCTTTTGATGCACTCGGTTTCACGGAGCAAATCGGCAAAGAGGGTTTCCGTTTCAATCTGATTGTCAATGACAACGATGGAAAGCTGCGCGAGAGTTACATCATGATTGCTCCCGGAATCGGGTCAGGGAAAGAGACATCAAAATATCCCAAGGTTCGATTCCACCTGTGAACATGTTGGAATACCTTAACTCCAAAAATATTTCCGTGAGTGATAGCCCAGGCATGCTTTATTCGCTCCGATCCAGAAAACTTGCATATGGCGTGAATTTGACGATATCGGAAAAAAATAGGTAGGAAAGCTGAAAAACTTCTCTGTCCGGGGTGAAATTTTGCGGAATCGGGTGTATAGTATTCAATACCCGTTTCTGTTTTCAAGAAAACAACCTCGCGAAGGAGAACAACATGAGTTGTCCGTATCAGTGCTCGCACGAAGTCGAGCAGATGTGCCGTGTCGCCAAGGGCGTCAAGCACGGTCCGGCCCCGATTCCGGAAGAAGGAAAGTGGGTTCAGTCCAAGCAGATCAGCGACATTTCCGGCTTGACGCACGGAGTGGGCTGGTGTGCGCCGCAGCAGGGCGCCTGCAAGCTGACGCTGAACGTTAAAGATGGTGTGATTCAGGAAGCGCTGATCGAGACCCTCGGCTGCTCCGGTATGACCCACTCTGCGGCAATGGCCGCCGAGATCATGCCTGGGAAGACCATTCTCGAAGCCCTGAACTCCGACCTGGTTTGCGACGCGATCAACGTTGCGATGCGTGAACTCTTCCTCCAGATCGTCTATGGCCGTACCCAGACCGCGTTCAGCGAAGGCGGGCTGCCGATCGGCGCCGGTCTCGAAGACCTCGGCAAGGGCCTGCGTTCGCAGGTTGGCACGATGTTCTCGACCCTCGAAAAAGGCCCCCGTTACCTCGAAATGGCGGAAGGCTATGTGCTTGAGCTCGGACTCGACGCGAACGATGAAATCATCGGCTACAAGTTCGTCCACCTCGGCAAGATGATGGACGAGATCCGCAAGGGCGTTGAACCTGCCAAAGCGTATGAATCCAACGTCAAGAGCTATGGCCGCTTCAGTGAAGCCGTCAAGACAATTGACCCGCGCAAAGAGTAAGGAGTTCATAGCATGAGCGTGAAATTTGAAGGATACGAGCGCCGGATCGCCAAGATCGAAAAGGTGCTGAAGGAATATGGCCTCGACTCTCTCGAAGCCGCCCGCGACCTCTGCCTCGCTAAGGGCGTCAATGTGGACGCGATTGTCCGCGACGTTCAGCCGATCGCGTTTGAGAACGCGGTCTGGGCGTACACCCTCGGTGCAGCCATCGCGATCAAGAAGGGCGTGAAGGACGCTGCCGGAGCCGCTGAAAACATCGGCCTCGGCCTCCAGGCGTTCTGCATCCCGGGTTCGGTTGCCGACTCCCGCGAAGTCGGGATCGGTCACGGTAATCTCGCCGCGATGTTGCTGCGCGAAGAAACGAAGTGCTTCTGCTTCCTCGCCGGTCATGAATCGTTCGCGGCCGCCGAAGGCGCGATCGGTATCGCCAAGACAGCGAACAAGGTTCGCAAGGACCCGCTTCGAGTCATTTTGAACGGCCTCGGCAAGGATGCCGCTTACATCATCAGCCGCATCAACGGATTTACTTTCGTTGAAACCGCTTATGATTACGGCACCGGCGAGCTGAAGACGGTTTCCGAGAAGCCTTTCTCCAGCGGCCCGAAGGCGGCGGTCAAGTGCTACGGCGCCGACGACGTTTCCGAAGGCGTTGCGATTATGATCAAGGAAGGCGTCGATGTTTCCATCACCGGTAATTCGACCAACCCGACCCGTTTCCAGCATCCGGTCGCCGGAACCTACAAGAAGTGGGCTGGCGAACACAACCGCAAGTACTTCAGCGTCGCTTCCGGCGGCGGTACCGGTCGTACTCTGCACCCGGATAACATGGGTGCCGGCCCTGCCTCTTACGGCATGACCGATACCATGGGTCGCATGCACGGCGATGCGCAGTTTGCTGGTTCTTCCAGCGTTCCGGCGCACGTCGAAATGATGGGACTCATTGGCATGGGCAACAACCCGATGGTCGGCGCTACGGTCGCCGTTGCGGTTGCTCTCTCGGTGGCGAAGTAATTCTCTCCACCGAAACAAAAAGCAAGGCTCCGGAACTCCGGGGCCTTGTTTTTTTGTGAAAAAATGAAATTTCTTCTCTTTTCGGCTTGCTATATTGAAAGGTACCTTTATATTATAGTTAAGGTACCTTCCAATATAAGTTACAGTATCAAGTTGAAAAGGAGAATACAGGAATGAAACAGGAAGAAGAAATGGTTGACGGCTTGTTGGGGCAGTTTTTGCGGTTGAATCGTATGCTGCATCATTGGCACCAGCGAAACCATCTGGCGCATGGCCCCATGGGGAACCCGCACCGGGGGCAGGGGAGGATTCTGCAGTTGTTGAAGATGAAACCGGAAATCGGTCAGCGTGAGTTGTCCTATCTGCTGGATATGCGTCCGCAATCGCTTGGGGAACTGCTCGGGAAGTTGGAGCGCAACGGCTTCATTACCCGGACGCCGTCGGAGGACGATCGTCGGGCGATGAACATCAAGCTGACGGATGCGGGCGTCGAAGCCGCCAACCCGGAAGAGTCGCTTAGTCCGCTTGCCGGAATATTTGATTGCCTTACGGAAGAGGAACAAAAAAACCTTGGCGGCTATCTGGAGCGTGTTTGCGAAGGGTTGGAGCAACTTTTGGGTGATTGTTCGTGCGATGCTGAAATGCACGGTCGTCATGGTCGTCATGGATGCGGTTCCCGCGAACATCATGGTCGCGAGTGCGGTTCCCCGGAACACCACCGTGGCCATCGCGGTTGCGGTCAGGATGAGCATGGGGCGCACTCCGGCTGTGGTGAAGAACACCATGGGGCGCACTCCGGTTGCGACGAAGAGCGCCACGGACATTGCTGCGGGGAATAACAAAAAGCCGCTCCCGGAGAAGAATCTCTTCGGGAGCGGCAACTATGTTTTCTATCAGCGCAAACCGCGCTCTTTCAATAGCGGGAGAATCGTGTGGAGGGAGTTGGTGGTGAGGGAATCCGCTCCGGTGGCGATCACTCTGTCGAGCTGATCTTCATCGTCGACGGGGTAAATGTCTACCTCGATGCCTTGCTCCTGGAATCCCTTCACCTCTTCCGCTGACGCTTCATGGTTCCAGATGCAGACTTTATCTACGAAATCATAAAGGTCGCGGCAGGACACTTTCAGGTAGCGATGCGGGAAGCCCTGAAGCGGAATCGATGGTTCGAGCTGCCGTACCAGCCGGAGTTGTTCAGAATGGAATGATAACACCATACACTGATCGATGACGTTCCGTCGACGCAACAGCTCAAGAACCTTGCGCGTGCACTCTGCGCTGTCATCCTTCAATTCCACCAGCAGTTGCATGTCGGGTCGGAGGGATGTGACAAGGTCGATCGTTTCGTCGAGCGTGGGAATTCGGACGCCGGTGAATTCCGGCGCCTTCCATTTGCCGAAGTCCAGCATTTTCAATTGCTTCAGGGTATAACTGGAGATTTCTCCGGTTCCGTTGCTGCAACGGTTGACGGTTGCGTCGTGGGAAACCACCAGCGCCTGGTCGAGTGTCATATGGACATCGAATTCAATGGCGTCCGCTTCCGCCGCAATGGCTTGCTCAAACGAGATCAGGGTATTCTCCGGGCTTGCGACCGGTACGCCGCGATGGGCGATTACAGTAAACTTTTTCTTCATAACTCTGGTTCCTTCGGATCATTGAGAAATTAGTGTAATATAGATGAAGTCCGATATTTTGTAAAGACTTCTTAAGAAAATTTTGTAAAAACCGTCATCGCTTATGTAAAATGGCGTCAATCAACGCACCAATCCAGCTGATGGCTCCGACGATGGCGGCGGCGGGGAACTCTCCGGACGCGGCGAGTTGAATCGCCGCCAGCCACGTGCCCAGAATGGCGATGGAGATCACCAGGCGGGCAGGGTCGATAAAGTCGATGACTTTCCTTATGAACCAGAATAAGTTGAGTAGCGGGAACAGGCAGAACCCGAGTTTGTATTCCGCTCGCCCGCGCCAGCCGAGAAATGCTCCGCAAAGCCAGATTGCCACAAACAGGCTCCCTCCGGTAATCGCCAGTGGAACAGAGGGCAATGCGGCCGCAAACCCGAGTGCCGTCAGCGAAAGCAATTCCGCCAGAAGCAACAGCAAATACAGCTGTCCGGCGCCGAATGCGCTCCAGCCGGTTAAAAACGCGTATGCCAGATGGACGCCGGGGAAATAGGCCCACATCGGAGAGTTCCAAGGGGGAAGTGCTTTTTCCGCAGGGGTCTTTGTGGTTGTTTCCGGTTCCGCCGGTTCGTCGGTCGGTGATTTTGGGGCGGCCGGTTTTTTTCGTACTGCTTTTTTCGGTTCGGGGAGAAGTTTCTCAAGTTCTGTCAAGACGGTGGCGGAGGCTTCTTCAAACAACTCCAGTTCATCATCGCGGAGTTCAACGTTGTTCTCGTGCGCGACCCGGTTGCGGACGGTTCCGATGTGGTTGATCAGTCGAACCGTTTCCACGGGGAGGCGGGAGCCGAGTGATTCCGTCTTTTCCCGCAGCCCGCTGCCGGATGCTCCGCATTCGACCAGTTTGCTCTCAATGTTCCGGGTGGCGGCAATGATGCGCCCGGTCGCCAGGAGTTGTGCTTCTTCGTTCATCCGGGTTCCTTCATCCTGAATCCGTGAAAGAAACACCGTGTTTCTCTCATTATTGTTATTATGCTATAAATTGATAGCAACTTTATTTGATTTTCAAGTCTTTTGATAACAAAATCGATGATAAGTTCACTTTTTCATATTATTTTGCCGATTTGTTGTCATAAACCTGAGTCCGTGAAAGAAATGAATAAAAAAGGGGCGTAAAAATAGAAAAACC
>JBEBTY010000013.1:0-90569 GCA_040393525.1 Victivallis vadensis
TAGCATAATAACAATAATGAGAGAAACACGGTGTTTCTTTCACGGATTCAGGAATTACATTCAAACTGATGGGACATTCAATGGAAATCTTGTATACCCGCGAGCAGATTGCCGGACGCGTGGCGGAGATGGGCGCGGAAATCACCGAGTTTTATCGTGGCAAAGAACTCACCGTTGTCGTATTGATGACCGGAGGACTTTATTTTGCCGCCGACCTGAGCCGGGCAATCGATCTGCCGCTTCAGATGGACTCTCTTGCCGTCGCAAGCTATGCGAACTGCCGAAGCACCGGAAAACTTGATTTCCGTTCGCAGATGAAGTTAAATCCCGCCGGGCGTGAAATCTTGATCGTCGACGAGATCCTCGATACCGGGGTCACACTTCAATGCGTCCGCGACCATCTGCTCTCCCTTGGAGCAATAAGCGTCCGCACCGCCGTCATGGTGGAGAAAACCATTCCGCGCACTCAAGACGGAATCGAACGAGCCGACTGGGTCGGCTTCGTCACCGGTCCCCGTTATCTGGTCGGCTACGGGCTCGACGCCAACGAACTTTACCGCAACTCGCCCCACATCGCCGCAATGGACGTGTAACACCATGAAAGCGGAGCTTCTCTACAGCGGCCGCTACCAGGGGAGCAGAAACACCTCGCTCCACCGTCACGACGGTATGGAAATCGTTTTCGTCAGCGCCGGACGTTGCAGTAATATCGTGGAGGGCGGCGCTTGGAATGCCGATGCGGGGAATCTGTTTGTCATTCCGCCGGGGCTGGCGCACCGCCAGATTGATTTCGGCGAAGTGGGAACCACCTATCTGGTCTTTGAATTGGAGCCGACCGCGCCATTCGATCCCTCCTTTCGGGTGATCGAAACAATGCGCGATCCATTTGTTGCAACCTGGATTGACCAGATCGACCTGCTCTATCGACAAAAGGAGATGGAGGAGTGCAACCTGCTTCTTTCCTTACTGTTAAGACGCCTCCAGCGAAAAGAACTCGCGGGGAATGCCTCTCCCGGATTGCCGGAACCGGTGGCGGTGGCGCTTCAGCACCTGGCCGGGCACTTCGCAGAACCTGTGTCCGTACCGGATCTGGCAAAGCGTTGTGCCTTAAGCGCCAGTTACTTCAATGCCATCTTCCATCAACACACCGGGCATAGCCCGATGGAGCATGTTCGCCGCCTTCGCATGGCTTACGCGCGACGCCTTTTGATCGGGAGCCGCCTGCCCGTGGCCGAAGTCGGCGAACAATGCGGCATCCCGAATCCGAATTACTTCATCCGCCTCTTTCGGCAACACCACGGCTGCACTCCCGGCGACTACCGCGCCGGAGCCGGCGCACACGCCACTCCGGCAGAGTAATGCGACTATTCCACCAGCAGTTGGTTGAATTTTCGAGGATTTTTTGAGTCTCCGATTCCATTGCCCCACTTCAGATAACCGTGTCGCACTTCTCCGTTGTTGCTGTTGACGAGCAGTGCCATGCCCATACGCATGCCAGGCTGTATGCTCCCCAACTCCAATTCCGCAGCGTTAAGCTGAATCCGATAGATCTGATAGCCGGGTCCGGCGCGAAAGATCAAAGAGGATTTTTTCAGCAAAGTATCTTTTCCTTCTTTGATCGCAACATTACGATAGACAACCGGCCCTTTCGCAGTCATCGCAGCGGTGATTTCCGCAAATTTCGGACCGGGAATCCGATTGTTATGCAACGCTTGCATCGTTAATTGCACCGAATCTCCACGCCATGCGGAGGCGGCCGGTTGCGACTGATAAAATACATCGTCACGAACCATCACTTGCACTTCAAGGCCGTCATCGGTTCGGAACATCCGCATTGACGCCTGAATATCCGGGACTGCCTGTTCGCTCTGCCATGCCTGCCATTCCGTCAACTCATACCACCCTTCCGAAGTCGGAGCGGATAAATCGATGCGTTCAGCGGAATCGTTCCATGCCGGAACCGTGAAGAATTCCACATCCCATTTCCGGAACGGAAGAACCACCGCCTCCCCTGCCCCATTCGCATCCCAAAGCCGTAGCTTGATCACTTCGCCGACCTTCGGGAAGTGGCCGAAATCAACTGTTACCGTGAACAACTCTCGGCTACGTGGCGCCAATTCGACCTCTGCAGGCGCCCCAACAGTCTTCGCACCACCCGGCAACTCGAAACGCGGCGCTGCTTTCACCGGCTGATCTCCGAGATTGTTGACCGCGAAAGTTAACTTAACACTGGTGGAATCAAGCCAATAGCCATCGACATTATAAGGCTGAACCTGCAAATCCGGCAAAAATTGATAGACCAGAGGTTTGGCTACACGCGGCCGAGGTTGATAACTCCGGGCAATTCGGCAGAGTTGCATCGCTTCGGTATTCCGATTCAAAAATGGCTCGAGCGCAGCACGAGAGACATGCAAATAAACAAGGCGGTCTGCTACTGCCAGCTTGCCATTCACCGGAAGCGGCAGAACCCGACCGTCAATTCCAGTCACCTGCTCCGGACGGAACCCTGTCGGAAGCATCGCCGTTGCGTTTGATGCCTCAGAGTAAAGCGCAATCACAGCACGATCGCCATGGATGAAAGCACGCGACCGATCAACTCCTTGTACCGGTAAGTCTCCCGCATACTCAAATCCGGAAAGCTGTCGAACGACATTGGAGTAAGCAGCCATGGAGCGCATCGGGGTAAAATTCTGATCCATCGTCCCGAAATTATTCAGATTTTCATTATAGAAATAATAGATAAAAGTATAGAATTGCGAAATTCCGCAAGCCTTTCCTTCGATCGCCTTGGCGGCAATCCACGCACCACTCAGACGATCCGCTTCCTGCGGGGCACGGTCTCCGCCGCGCGGCCACGGTTTGCCGCATTCGGAGATCAGAAACGGAATTCCGGCTCGATCAGTCCCGGATATCAACTGCCGAAAATCCTGTACCATTTTTTCAAATTGAAGCGGGGTCTGGTAATCGTGAAAACTGAACGCATCCGATACATCGAGAATCCCGTTATCAATATATGGTTCAATGATTTCCGGAGCGCGAAAAAATCCGGTAAAGACGCCGCCGCACAGCTTCGTATCCACATCCGCTTCCTGAAACGCCCAGGCGATGGCGCGATGTAAAGCGGTAACCTGATCCCCGGGCAAATGTCGTCCAAATCCGATTTCCGGCTCGTTCCAGACTTCAAGCATTGAGAGCTTGTCATTCCAATTTTCAGCGACGGTTCGCCATGTCTCCACGGTTTTCAAAAAATCCGTGGGGTAAGGCGAACCGATGGAATCGTTTTCATGCGCAGCAGCAGCCCCTGTCCAGGCAGGAGCATCGTGCCAGACATCGAGAAAGAAAAAGCCTTCATCACGACAGAATTTACGGATGGCTTCACCGTTTCCGAATCCGAGGGTCCAATTAAATTTCTTCTCCTGAGGCTCCAATGCCCGCCAGGTAAGACGGTCGCGCACAGTCGTGATTCCAGAGCGTTTCAAAAAGCGTACCGAGGACTGAAACGTCTTGGGTTCCTGATACACACGAAAGATCGAGAACGCCGCATCAATACCAAAATAGGGATCCGCTTTCCCTTGGAAATCAACATCAACAATCAGTCCGCCACGCCAATCCAGCTCCGGAAACACGATCTCATAGAATCCGTGCTCTTTCGGTACCGGAAGCGCAAGCACACCCCCAATGAGTCGCGCAACGCCGGAAGCGACCGGCTGATCGGAGCCAAAGGAGAAAAGCTGATATTTCCGTTGCCCCTCCGTGGGCACCCCGAGAACCGGAATGGAGATCTCGCCACCGGGCTTAACCAGCCAGTGATCCGGGCGCCCGGCTGCCTGTACCTTGATCGCAATGTCACCGCTTAGACGAATATTGCCAAATTCAGTACTCCATTTTCTCTGACTCTGCAAATCCGTACGGTGAACCGTAAGCGAATACCCCTTCATCGGCTGTACAAAATCACCAGCACTTCCTGCGCCCCAGGAGGCAAAGCCTTTCGCGCCGCCGAACTGACGGATGACAAGTTCCTGAACTTCTTCTGCGTTCCCGGAAAGGATATATTCCTTTTGATAGATTCGATTGGAAGAATCATGAAACCGCAAATTTATCTTTTGGGCTCCAGTCCGAAGCTGAAGTCGAAGTTCATCAATTTTCATTGGTTCCGTAAATTTTCGATCCACCGCGACATACGCGCCACCACTGGAAAAATCAGCCTCCAAACGAAGAACCGGCTGTCCACCAAACGTAACCTTCCGGTCAAACGTCAAGCTCCCCTGTGCGCCCGGAAATTCTTTTCCGTGATTGAATATCCAGCCCGAATCCGGCATTTCCATGTTTTCGGTAATCACCGCGGCATGTGCCGACAGCGTCGCCAACATGACAATCGAGCTTTTGCATAAGATTTTCCACATAATATCCCTCTCAGTAAGTTTTCAGTATACCGTCCACCACAATTTCCGTATATCCGTCCTCGCGCAAATCTTCCAGCCGTCCGGCAGCAACATGTCCGTCGAAGAACCCTCGATTACTGGATTTGCCGTGATTGATGCCGATGTTCCCGTTTTCATTTGAATTCATCGGCAGAAACACCCATTGCCCCATCCCCGCATCGGTTGGATTCGCATTGGAAATCCGGCTATCCACAATCAACGCCAATGAGCTCGGCTGCCGAACTCTCCCCTGAGCATAGAAGACCCCGTCTCCAACTGCCGCTTTCCGCATATAATCGCCCATCGTATCAATGCGTGGGGTATACCAGTTATTGAATGTCTTGCTCAAATCACTCCTGAATACGCCATAAGTGCGCCAGACGCTGGTTGACGCCTTGGGGTTGGACGGGCAATACAGCATCGGCGTCGTGATCAAATTCATATTCGACAGAACCGCGCCGAACGGGGAACATCCGGTCAGATACGGAACATGCGAAACCAGATAACCATCATAGGAGTCTGCATACATCATCTGCGCCTTGAGAATTTGATTGATCTGATTGACGCAGCTCGTTTTACGAGCGGCTTCCCGCGCTTGGTTCAATGCCGGCAACAGCATGGCGGCAAGGATGGCAATAATTGCAATTACAACCAATAGTTCAATCAGCGTAAATCTTTTTACTTTCATGATTCTCCTCTTTCGTTTGGGGTCAACAAAGACAATACTATCGTATGACAAGGCATGTGCCCTGCCGAAACAATTCGGGAATTTTACGAGATACGGCTACTTCTCGCGAGGAGAAACCGTGGAATCGCGGATCATCAGCCGCGGTGAAATTCGATACTGCAGCGGCATATCACCGACACTTGCAAGCTCTTGCCGCAAAAGAATTTTCCCTGCCATACGACCGATTTCGTAGAAGTCCTGTGCCACCGTGGTCAGCGGCACCGGCAGATAAGCAACGCGATCGATGTTGTCGAACCCCGCCAACGAAAGGTCCTCCGGAACTCGCACACCCATTTCGTCAAGAATCTCCATCACCTTCACGGCTATCGAATCGTTGCCGCAGAAAAGCGCAGTCGGCCGGTTCGGGCGCGATAAAATCGACTTCAACCAATCGCGAAAAAATTCCACATTGGCCGTCACCCGCGTTTCGGCGCTGACTTTGTAGAAATCGGGGATGACCCCAAGATTTTCCGCGATCGGCATCCCGCGCCGCCCCATTGCCGCGATCACACCGGAAAGACGATCCGAAAGGCTGATCCGATCCGGTTGTAACGTCAGATAAGCGATGTTGCGATGCCCGAGATCCGCCAGATAATCAATCATTAACTCCGCGCCGACCGAGTTTGCGCTGATGACGTAATCACACTCCATTTCGGGGAAATAACTATCCACCAGAACAAATGGAACATTGTCAGCAGCAAGATCTTTCAGCTCTTTCACCACTGTTTCGTCGCGGGCGGGCCAGACGACAAGACCACCGCAGTCGCGATTTTTCCGAAGATGCTCAACCTCTTCTTCGACACTCCGGAAAAACTTGACGCCAACGTGATAGCCGTGCGGCGTCATCACATCACACAAACCTTCCAGAAGTCCGTGCTGGATCCCCGCCTCTTCTCCGCCGGGACTGATGAATTGAAAAAGTTTTGTCCCGATTCCAAAAGAAATTGCCCCATCTTTCTCCGGCAAGGGGTCACAGACAAAGGTTCCCCTACCCCGTGTCCGCACGATATAACCGTCGGCAATCAGTGAAGCAAGGCTTTTCGCAACCGTCAGGCGGCTGGTGCCGAATTCATCCACCAAATCACGCTCCGGCGGAAGTTTTCCGCCGGGAGGATAGGTTCCGGCTTCAATCCGGTTTTTAATCTCGTCTTCAATGCGTTTATAAATCAATGGCGCGCTCATAATTCATCACTTTCTCAGTTGTCGTTGTATTAAGTATAGCAAATGATAACCCATTTGTCAATAGCACATTCTTTTTTTTTCGCAAAACCTCACAACAAAAACCATATTCAAGCTCAAACAAAACAAGAATCTATCGAAAAAACTTGGCTTATCATTACATGGAATACAATCTCGAAATTCGCAGTTGTACATACAATTCAGGCAACACTGTGGCTTTTTCATTAAGAAAAACGAGTTTCCGCTTGCCGTCTCTCCTCTTTCAATCCATAATTGAAGCAAAGAACCAAAAGGAAGCAACAATGTCCACACAACCCAAATACCAAGAGATTTACCAGACGCTCTCCGATGAAATCTCACGAGGCGTCTTCGTCGCCGGAGAGCGATTACCGACAGAACAACAACTCGCCACCCGCTTTGGGGTTACGCGTCAAACGGTACTGAAAGCGCTCAATACGATGAAGTACGACCGCGTAATCCATTCGGTTCAAGGCAAAGGAACCTTTGTTGCCATCACGCACGGCAGGCAACGGCAGGCCGGAGAAAAGGGGCGGCAAATCGCTTATATATGCGCCAACCTGCAGGATTCGCTAGGCCACCGAATTCTGATCGGAGCGGAGCAGACTGCCGCAAAACTCGGCTATTCCCTGATTGCTTGCGCTTCACGTTATGATACCGAACGGGAGGCGGAATACCTGCGTCGCAGCCGCAACAACCGGGTCGACGGAATGATTCTATTACCTTTCACACAAAGCAATCGGGAGCTGGCAGAGCGCTGTTCGTTGGAAATCCCGATGATTTGTGTAGACAACCAATACGAAGGCCTCACCATTCCTGTTATCTGTACTGATAACTTTCAAGCCGTTTATCGCGCGGTCAGTTATTTGATCGAGCTTGGTCACAGCCGCATCGGATTCATTCTGAGTTGTCGAGAATTTCTCGATGCGGTTCGTTCCGTGCGGGAGCGCTTTAACGGTTACTGTCAGGCATTATCCGATCATGGGATACCATTTCGAGAAGAATATGTCACCGAGCTGGGGACGACACTTGCCAATCTCCGGCCAACCGATGTCGGCTTGGATCTTTTCGGCTATCCGGCCATGCACCGATTGATGTCGGAAGCGACTCCGCCATCCGCCGTGATCTTGCTTTGGGATGAGCTTGCTCCGGGAGCAACCGCCGCCATTCGAGATGGACACAAACAATGCCCGGAGGATTTTTCCTTGATCGGATTCAACGATGATGAACTTTGTTCTCTTATCACACCACAGTTGACTACCTTACGGCAAGCGGGCGAAGAAATCGGGGAACGCGCCGTACAATATCTTGATGCCATGATTCGCCGAGGCGAAATCCCCCCAATGGAAACCATTATTCAAAGTACACTGATCAAACGCAACAGCACCTCTATCCATCATACAAACATATCACATCGGGAGATTAAGGCATGAAAAAACATTTTTTTACTTTAATTGAATTGTTAGTCGTAATTGCGATCATCGCCATTCTCGCCGCCATGCTTTTGCCGGCGCTGAATCAGGCACGAGAACGAGCACGCTCCTCCAGTTGCGTTAACAACACCAAACAAATGTTGACCGGCATGATGCTATATGCCGACGATTATGGGCATACGCCTGCACTTTATTGCAACGACTACCAGGGTTGGGGACGATCGGAAAGACCGTTTTTTACCGTTTATCTTCCTCGCGATATCGCCGTATGTCCAAGCGATCCGACTCCCAAAGAGAAGCAGAACGCCTACTTTGGAATCTACGGCATGTATTCTGCCGGAAGAGATGATAACTATGTAGACGATCCGTCTTTTCTCGGCAATGCTGTCCAGTTCGACAACAACGACATGACTCGTCCATATTATCGTCCATCCATGGTAAAATCGCCCTCCAATACGGTATTTCTGATTGATACAGTTGCAGCATTACCGACATCAAGTAGTTTTTCTTACGGCAACTATTCATTTTCTCCAACCAGATACTTGGAACCCAGCAACAATAAATTGGCCGCAATCTTACGCCACGGCAACCGGGCGAATCCTGGTTTTTTCGACGGTCACGTTGCCACCATGGGCGGCGCGGAATTGAAAACAGATGTCGCAAACAAATTCACCATAGTTCAAAAGTCATCCGTTACGGAAGCATACTGAAACAACGAAAGGTAACATGTATGAACACTCGTATTCTCTTAATCGCAGCCGCAACCTGTTTGGGAACATTCATATCCCACGCGGAACTGGCGGTCGACCGTTATGGTCAGTACACTGGCGAAGAATGGCCGGGGAAAATCACTTCCGATGACCAATTACGCGCCGACGCGGAAAAAGAATGGCCATTAATTAAAGATGCAAAATTCGATCCGGCCCACTTTGACCGCTTCGGCGGGCGGCTCGACGCGGGAAAATTCGAGGCAACCGGACGCTTCTACACTAAAAAAATCGATGGTCGCTGGTGGCTTATCACACCGGAGGGCAACCGTTATTTCATTATCGGCTGTGATGCGGTTGGATATAACGAAAACGGCTACGCCTCTCCGCTGAATAATCCGGACGGCTCGATGCGCAATGTCTTTGCCGAGTTACCGGATACAAAGCGCGTTCCTGACGGTTTAGCAAGAAAGAAGGTCAATCTGCTCGCTGCTAATCTTGAAAAGAAATACGGTTCAAACTATTATGAAAAATCAAAGGAAGTTAACCGTAAGCGACTGATTTCATGGGGATTCAACTCAACGGCAAAGTGGGGATGGGGTGAAACATTTGATCTCCCCTACGTCGAAGATTGCAATTTTCACAAGGCGAAGAAATTACCCGATCGACGAATTGATTTTTATGATCCGGCATTCCCCACGATTGCTGAAGATGCAATCAAGGAACTGACCAAATGCCGCAATGGTGATCCAATGCTGATCGCTTACTCCACGGAGAATGAAAACGGCTGGTCGCACCGTGACGTCATACTACTGACTGCAGCCACGCCGGAAACCGCTGCCAAACAAGCATTAATCGATTTCCTGATCAAACGCCACGGCGAGGAAAAGGCCGCGCAATTATTCGGCGTGACCGATGGGCGCAAAGGCATGTTGAATAATCAAACGCAAATAGAACTTCCTTTAAAGGATCGTGCCGATTTCGTCACGAAAAGCTCTCGTTATTATCATCAAATCTTGGCAAATTTGTTCCGTAAATACGCTCCTGATCATCTCTGGTTCGGCGCTTCCTATTGTGGCAACCAGTCGCCGGAGTGGATCTATGCGGCGGCAGAATTTACGGACGCTGTCATGCTGAATGAATATCATTTGCTCGCCAGCTGGTCAAAGCGGTTGATGCCGCGGTTGACCGAATTAGACAAACCAGTCTTTATCACAGAATATAGTTTTGTCTGCGAATCGCGCGGGTTTCCAACATACAATTCATTCAATACGGTTCGCGATGAATTATCACGCGGCTTGGCCTATCGTTTCTATGCCGAACAAATGGCGGCAACCCCTCTCTGCATCGGGTTTGGATATTTCATCTTTTTTGACCAACCGGTAACAAGGCGTAGTCTGCCAAATGGAGAAAGCTACAATTTCGGATTGGTGAATTACACGGATCAACCTTATTATGAAATGCTTACGGAAATAAAAAAAGCCAATTCAAATTTGGAAGCGATCCATGCAGGCGAACAAAAGGCATTTTCTTTAGACAATCCCCAAGCACTGCTGATGAACAATCAAATACAAGAACTGCTTTCGATCTTTCTGCCAAATAGCGCATCGAAGTTCATTGTGCCGGATATTAGCATCAGCGACTACTTCGGAGGATGCCAAGGGCGACTAAAGATTGGAGAACATGAGTTAGGGCTTGATGCCAAAGCACCGGAACGGCACTCGATTGGAACCATTTACGCGGGCGATAATTCCTTGTTTGGAAATATAAAAGCCGATGTTTATTTTTGGAAAAATCATCGTGGTAAGGATTTAAACGATTACTATGAGTTGGAAGGATCACAGGATAACCTGACCTTCAAACGCCTTCCACTCCGTTTCGAGTTGAAGAGGCAACTTGAATTCGATCATTATGCCATGACCAACGCAGAGCCGATTCCGGGCGAGATACGCTATTTGCGAATCGTATTGAAGGCTCCGGTTGCATCGCAAAGCTGGTCGAACCAAATCGCCAACATCGTCGTCGAGCGATAAGATCTATCATTCCGGCGGCATAAAATACCGCCGGAATGATTCTTAGCGGACAAGAACTCCGTTCTCTTTCAAGTAAGCCTTCAAGTCCGGGATTGCGATTTCACGAAAGTGAAACACCGAGGCGGCGAGCAATACATCGGCTCCAGCCTCTACCGCTTCCAGAAAATGCTCGAGCTTACCCGCGCCGCCGGAGGCGACGATCTTTGCCTGACAGCTCTCCGCCATCATCCGGATCACCGGCAAATCATACCCGGTCTTCGCTCCGTCACCCGCCTTGCTGGTCGGCAAAATCACCGGAATCCCATACGAATCAACCTTTTTCGCCCATTCAACCGCGTCAAACCCGGTTGCCGTGCGTCCACCGTTGATAAAGACCTCGTAACCAGAGGTAAGCGCCGGATTCACATCCACGTCGATCGCCACCGTCAACACGTCAGGGCCGAATTCGCGAATGATCTCCGGAATCAATCCCGGGTTACGAAACGCCGCGCTGCTGATGGAAATCTTGTTTGCTCCCGCCTCCAACACCGCCGCCGCCGCCTTAACGTCGTTGATCCCGCCGCCAACGGTCAAAGGCACGCTGCACACATTGGCAATGTCACGCACCACCTTAACCAGCGTGGGGCGGTTTTCTACCGTCGCGGTAATATCCAGCATCGCCAGTTCATCGGCTCCGGCGGCGCAGTAGGCCGCGGCGCATTCCACCGGGTCCCCGGCGTCGGCGATATCGACAAAATGAACTCCTTTGACCACACGGCCGTTCTGCATATCAAGACAGGGCATGATCGATACATATTTCGACATTTTTTTTCACCTTGTTCGGCTGTTGTCTGGCTTCAACGGGTCACTTCAAAAACGAAGCGAACCGACTCGGCCGGGTCTTGATTCTTGTCCGTCGGACGCACGCAATTACCAATCACGTAAACCGAACCGGGACGTACCGCTTTGATCATGATTTCGCGCGTGCCGGCGGCTCCCGGCATCACAACCTCCGGAGGCAGGAAGCGCTCGCCGAGCAGCTCCACCGCCTGATTATTGCGGGGTTGCGGGCCACCTTTGCCGTTATCCAGGCGGAAAAACCAACTGTATCCGGTCGAGGGGTTTTCCCGGAGAGAGATCATCACGTACTCCCCTACCCGCAACGGAATCACTTTCCCCGATTCCTGGATCGTCAGCGTCGTCTTCGGAGTGGGGAAGTCCAACGGCGCCGACGCCTTTTGCTCCGGTTCCGTCGTGCAGCCGGCAACAAGACATAACGCGACAACGAATAAACTGGATAAACGTAACATATTCACCTCTCAGATGTTCACGCATGCCCCCCGGCCGTTTCATGAATGATTCGGCTGAGCAATGCGTAGTTTACAGGGATATTCAAAAGGAAAACCCGGTTCAGCGCTTTTAAATCGCGCCGCAGATCCGATGACAACACATCCCCCACTACCACTACCGGCAACTCTCGCCGGCCGGTAATCTGGCGCAGTTCGGCAATCAATTCCGACAGTTCACACCCTTTCAGAGAAGGAGAGAGAATCAGGGCGTCGAACTCTCCGGCGCTCGCTTCCTTTCGCAGTTTTTCCACACAATCGACACTATAAACGTCAATGTGTTCCGCACCAAGAAGGCGTTTCAGCAAGTAAGGCGAATCCGCCACTTCGCTGCCATGCAGAACCCGGATCGGTTGTTCACGCTTCTTCGCGTCATCGGAGTGTGTACCGTTTTTAGGAAATTCCACCCGCGCCACATTGCCGCGCAGTTGCCGGAACTCCGCCCCCTGCGCAATGCAGCCGTCAAAAAGTTCGCAACGAATCACTGCCGCGGATGCTTCGGAGGGCGCAACATGGAGCGATCCCCCCAATTTCTCCGCCAGATCCCGGGCAAAGATCAGCCCGAGAATCGGAACACTCTGCGACTCCGCCGCAAACCCCTGCGGGTCGACACTGTTTTCAAATTTCCGGAACGTTTCGACCACCGGCTCGCGCAACGGAGCGTGCATCGAGTCACACACTTCAAAAATCACCTTGCCGTCTTCACGATAACAGGAAAGAACCAGCGTTTCGCCGGGCGCGGCGGCGCGCCCGATGGCGCGCGTCATGATGGTCAACAACTGCAAAAGCAATTCCCGGTCAAGAAACAGTCGTTCCGGGGCGCTTGCCGAAAAGCGATTCACCAGCATGATCTCACGCTCCTGCAACGAGATCAGATTGGCCGACGCCGCTTCACGCATAAATTCGGCGGTATCGAATTCGAGTGCTTCGGAACGGCTCCAGCGGTCACGGTTCAATTCCGAAATGTCATGCAGGCGTTCAATCTGCCGGGAAAGAGTTCCGACCCGATGCCCGATCTCCTCCAGCAAATGAAGCATTTCAGCGCGATCCACCGACTCGTTTTCCAGATCCAACATCAACACTCGGCTGAACCCCTTGATGGAACCGAGTGGGATACGCATTTCCGGCAACATCCGGGCAATGATCCGCAGCAGAAGCAAGCTGTGCGATTCCGCGCCGCGCCGCAACTCCGCCTCATGCGACAAGCTCAGTTGCAGTTTGCTGTTCAGATTTTGCTGCCGGTCGCGCAGCAGATTCAAGGCGGTGAAGAGGGTCTGAATTTCGCTGTTCCGCATCCCCTTCTCAGAAAGACGCACCGGAAACTCCCCATTCGCCAGCAAGTCAGCAAACATCGCCGCATCACGAACCGGATGAACCACCTGCCGCACAATCCGGATCAACGCCCATACCGAAAACAGGAACCCGAGCAGCATTCCGCCAAGGCTGACCAGCATCGACCAGTCGCGCATATCCGCAACCACTCCGAAACGAAGGGTATTCAGCAATTCAGGGAATCCGAACACCGCCAGTGAAACAGTCGCGATCCCGCATAAAATTCCCAGAAGAACGATGGTTGTCGATATCTTCCCGGTTGCTTTTCTCATAGCTTCTCCTCTACTTTCTCATCCGGAACGTCATTTGCCGAACCGTTTCAAAATCCGGCCGAACAGCGCCCCGGTTTCCGTACGCGGCTCCTCATTCGGCTTCACCGCATATTTCGTTTCCGCGCGCAATCCCCGGATGATTTCCGGATATCCCGGCCGTTCTTCCGGCGAATAAGACAACATCCGATCCACCAGATCGGAAAATTCCTGTGAACACCCATAGCCGGTCAGCCGCGAATACGCTTTCTTGTTCCGCCGTTCCAACAAATCTTCCGGCTCGCCGACCGTACCGAACGGCGCCTCCCCGGTCAATAATTCATATATGGTCGCACCTAGGCTGAAAATATCACCACGGTGATCCTCGGCGCCAAAGAACAACCGTTCCGGGCTGACATAGGCCGGACTGGCAAATCCGCCGCGCACGGAACGAAACCCCTCCTGTGCGGAAGTATCGGCCAGATCGAAATCACCGAGCTTCGCCTCCCCTTCCCGGGTCAGAAGAATGTTTCCCGGCTTCACATCGTGATGCGTTACGCCATGTTCCCAGGCGTACGCGAGTCCTTCGGTGATCGTCGTCAATTGCCCCAACAGGAGTTCACGTGGCGGGAGTGTTTCGGCTTTCATATGCTGTTCCAGGCTTCCATTATCCATAAACCGCATACTCATAAAGGCTTCTCCACGGTAGACGCCGCAATCGTAAACCGGAATAATGCCCGGATGAACCAGACGGGAGACCACTTTCGCTTCGGTCAAAAAATGCTCCACCTCCGCCTGAACATATTCATCGTCGGCATTCAGAATTTTCACCGCGACCCGGCGCGCCAACTGCGGCTCGATCGCCCGGTAAACGCTGGACATGCCGCCCTGTCCGCAAAGTTTCTCCAACAAATAGCGGTCGAACCGCTTCGGCACACGCAAAATCGTTCCGCATTCGGGGCATGCCACCCGGCTGAATGGCTCCTCGTCACTCACATCGAGTTTGGCCTTGCAGCCGCGACAAAAAACCTTGATCGGTTCTTCCCCTTCAATTGGCGGCATAGCCAAGCTCCTCTGAAATCAAGGTGCTGAACAGTTCCACCGGCCCAATCGGCTGTTCCTGCGAAAGCACTTCAAAGCGCAGATCCTCGCGCCCCAGTTCGCGCAGTTTCGCTTCAAATAAATTGCGCACGAGATTCGGGCAGTTGCATTCACCCGAAAGGTGCGCCAGCATCAGAAGCGCAGTACGCGGCGTGAGGAGCTCTTCAATTGCTTCAGCAGCGACCGCGTTATCCAGATGCCCGTGGCGCCCCAGAATGCGCCGCTTCAAATAAAGCTGGCGGTCGGAATCGCGCAACATTTTTGCATCGTAATTGCTTTCCAGAATCAGTGCGGTACAATCGTGAAGCATCCGTCGCGTCAACGCGTTTACGTCACCGAGGTCGGTGGCGATTCCGATCGAACACTCGCCGCGGCGGATCACGAACCCAACCGGGCAGACCGCGTCATGCTGAACCGCGAAGGGCAAAACTTCAAACCCGGCAATATGGAAATCATGACCGGGCTCGAACTCCAACACCCGGCCGGGCAACTTCCCTTTGCGGCGCAGATAATCGGCGGTCGGACCGGAGGCGCAAAGCGGAATATCCAACTCGTCGCAGAACACCCGGCAGCCTTTGGAGTGATCGTCATGTTCATGCGTCAGCAAAGCCGCCCGGATGCAGCCCGGATCGATGCCGAGCTGATCCAGTCGATGCCGAAGCTCCCGCCGTGAGAACCCCATATCGATAATGACCGCGCCTTCGCCGCCGGAGAGAATCAGAGAGTTCCCCCGGCTTCCACTGCCGAGCACACTTAACTTAACCATGAGTAAATCCTGTCCCGAATCATCAAAATTATCCATAAAAGCGGCAATTACCGCCTTTTATCGGGAAAAAAGCTATTTCCGACTGGAAAAATCCCGTTTTCAATTTAAATTCTATTCAGGCGAAAAGCAAATACACTTCCGCCAAAAACAAAAGTTTTTTGAACATCATTTTTTGCACAGTATCAATATATCACAATGTCCGGTAATCAGCAAACGTTAAGTACAACTTTAAAGCAGGAACAACTCCTCTCTGCGCGGCAACTCCAGAGCCTGGAATTGCTGAATCTGCCCCTTCTGGAGTTGGAAGAGAAACTGCTGCAGGCCATGACGGATAATCCGCTTCTGGAAGCCGAGGATCTCGACCGCTTTCAAGAAGCCGAAGCGCCCTCTCCATCCGAAACAGAAAAACCGGACGAAGACGATTACGAAGCCGCCGCCGCCGAAGCCGACGAGTGGAGCGACTCGCTCCCCCTTCCCGCCTCTGGCGGCGCTGAGGCCGATGAGCGCCGGGAATACCTCTTCAATTCGCTGACCGAGGCGCCGACACTTCAGGAACAATTGCAACAAGAACTGGCATTCTCCGATGTTTCACCGGAAATCCGAGAAACCGCATCCGAATTGATCGGCAGCATCGACGACTCCGGATATTTGCGCAGTACCGTTGCCGATCTTGCCATGTCGACCGGAGAATCGGTCGAAACCGTCGAGGCGGCGTTAAAGCTGGTTCAGAGCTTCGATCCGCCCGGCGTCGGCTGCCGCGACCTGGCCGAATGCCTGAGATTGCAGTTGGAACGCAAGAACATACTCACTCCGATTCTCATCGAATTGCTGGATCATCATCTGGAAGAAGTTGCGCGAAACCGCCTTCCTCAATTGGCTCGGACGCTGCGCATCTCGCTGGACGAACTGAACGGCTGCCTTGCGGAACTGAAAAAATTATCGCCTTATCCGGGGTCGGCAATTTCGCCGGAGCACTCGGAATTCATCGCGCCGGAGGTGGAGATCATTTTTGTCAACAGCCGCTACGAGGCTCACTCCTGCAAAGGCAGCATGCCTCGTCTATTCCTGGCCGAGCGCTATTTGAAAATGCTGGATGAGCCGGATCTCTCCGCCGAAGATCGCACGTATCTGCGCGAAAAACTACAACAGGCACGCGAACTGATCCGCGCTCTCGACCTCCGGCAATCGACCATCATCCGCATCACCCAAGTCATCGCGGACACACAGCAAGACTTCCTGGAAGAAGGCGTCGAAGCGCTCAGGCCGCTTACCATGCGACAGGTAGGCGAAGAGCTGGAGCTACATGAAACAACCGTCAGCCGGGCAGTGGCGAACAAGTTCGTCCGCACGCCGCAAGGGATTTTCCCATTGAAATTTTTCTTCAGCGCCGGTTTTACCTCGGAGGGCGGCGAAGAGCTGTCGAATCGCGCGGTGATGGAAAAAATCCGTGAACTGATTCAGTCCGAGAATTCAGCAAAACCGTTCTCCGACGAACAGCTGGCACAGCAGCTGAAAGCCGCCGGGCTCGCCGTCGCCCGCCGAACCGTGGCGAAATACCGTGAAGCGCTCAACATTCCATCCTCCAGTCTGCGCCGCAAACACGGCTGACAGGATCATTTCGCCCGGGGAACCGAGTAGAGGAACAGGCGCTGTCCGGCATTCTCCGGCAATTCAAAGATTTCAGTGGAACGCCATGTCACCGACATCTTCCGGCAGATGATCTCAAGAGCCGGCAAATCTTCCGCCGCCTGTTGCGGTGTCTTGTAAAGAATAAAACGCCCATCCTTGCGTTTGGGAAAGTCGCAGGCATCCATGAAAATAATCGGAGCCGCGGCCACCGCCCGCGCCGTCACCACGTCGAAACTATGCCGGAATCCGCCACGCCGGTTTAATTCACAGCTCCGGCCATGAACCGCCTTGACGTTGCTCAGCTCCAGCTCCCGGGCGGCGCGTTCGACAAACGCGACCTTTTTCCCGGTTGAATCGATTGCAGTCATCCGCAGATTCGGGAAAGCCAGCGCAAGCACCAGCGTGGGAAACCCCGCCCCGCAACCGATGTCGGCAATCTGAAGCGGATTTGCGGCAAGCTCCGGGAATTCCCGCGCAATGGTCAACGAATCGGCCACATGCTTGATCGCAAATTCGTCCGGCTCGGTGATCCGGGTCAAATTCATGGTCTTGTTGGTTTCGATGATGATTTCACGCAACACAGAACAACGCGAAACAAATTGATCGGGATCGGTCACTCCGCACGAAGCGGCATACGCAGAAAGATCAAACGACATGAAGTTACCTCACTCTCCTGTTGTCATCGCCGCGCCCCAGAACAGCGCCAGCGCCCAGACACTCCAGCATGCCACGCTGACCATCCGCCAGGAACGATTCCGGGCGCAGAGGCGAATCCAGTCCCGAAGCGAACACGGCTTGCCGGAAACCCAGATTCCGGCAATGCCGAACAGCAGCGCCATCACGGTCAAAACTCCCGCCAGCGGCGCATGAAAATCGAACGCGCGATGAATAAAATAGTACGCGCCAAGAATCGCAATTCCTCCCAGCGCACGCGCTAACGCATAATCCACAAAGAAATATCCGAGTATCGGAACCACGATCGCCAACGGCCAGAGAAACGGAACCAGAATCCCGGGCGACACCACAGCCGCGTGAGGAACGCAGAGCATCAGCGCAACCCAGCCGATCAACATTCCAGGCAAACGGTAGCGCGGCAACGGTTCCCAACGGCTCAAATTCTCCAGCGACAACCGAAGCGTCCATACAGCGACGGCGGCAAAAAGCACTCCGGCAACCGCAAGCGCAATCCGAAACAATCCAATTTCACTCACAATCCATTTCCTTTCGTCCGGCAGCCGCTCATCCAGTCATCGATCAGCGCACGGGAGATCGAACCGGGCGGCGGAATGGCAGGCATATCGTTTTTTGTAAAAAATTTCGCATCGGTAATCTCCGCACCATCGGGCGTCACCGCACCGTCAGCATATTCGGCGGTGAACCCGACCATCAAAGAATTCGGGAACGGCCAGCTCTGGCTGCCAAAGTAACGGATGTTGTCGACTTCAAGGCCGACCTCTTCACGAATTTCGCGGCGCACCGCCGACTCCATGGATTCGCCCGGCTCGACAAATCCGGCGATCAAGCTGTACAGCCCTTCTCGGAATTTCGCGTTGTGAGCCAACAGCAGCCGCCCTTCCACATCCGTAACGGCGACAATAATAGCCGGGGAAATCTGCGGATAGTAGACCGCATGGCATTCCGGACACGTCCGGGCGCATTCCCCTATGGCATCGATCAGCTCCGCTCCGCAACCGCCGCAATATCGGTGACTCTTGCGCCAGAAAACCAACGAGCGGGCGCGGCAGACAGCGGTCTGCTCCGCCTCGGAAAGCACGCAAAATGCGGAACGCACCTCTATTTCCCGGAACGCTTCCGGATGTGAGGGCAATTCCTCCACCAGACAACACACGGCATCGTCAAGGTGGCCAAATTCCAACCGCTCTCCGGCAAACGGCCACTCCGAGGCGCGCGGCAAACAACCGGAATCGGAAAGAATCACCCGATCCCCGGCCAACACAACCAACACATCATCCGGCGCCGACGCCGCGGAACGCAAGGCCGCGGCTCCGGGAAAGAAAATACTCATATCGCCTCTCCTTCTCCGATTCGGAATAGATTCCGGGCATTCGCCGCCGTCAACGCGGCGATTGCCGCGAACTCCCGGCGCCGCTCCGCAGCCACCCGAGCCGCGATCAAGGCGAGATATCCCGGATGATTCTCCTGCCCGCGATGCGGAACCGGAGCCAGGTAGGGGGCATCGGTTTCAATCAGCAGCCGGTCGTCCGGAATCGCCGTCAGTGTTTCGCGAATGTTGTACGCACGGTTGAACGTCACCAACCCGGTAACGCCGAGATAAGCGCCCAATGACAGAAAACGCTTCGCCCACTCCGGCGTTCCGGAGAAACAGTGCACCACAAACCGCCCGCCCGCCGCGGCAAAGGGTTCCAACAATGAATACCCATCCTCATAAGCGGTCCACACATCGTCGCGGTCACGCAGATGAACAATCGCCGGAAGATCCCATTCAAGCGCCAGATCCAGGAAATACTGGAATACCTGTTTTTGCTCTTCGACTGCCGAGTGTTCATAGAAATAATCCAGCCCAAGCTCTCCGATTGCCTTCAGTTTCGGATGGTTCCGAAACTCCGAGTAATCCTCTTGAGACTCCAGATACTTCCCCGCATTGTGCGGATGAACACCGGCCGCAAACCAACAGGAATCGATCACTTGAGAAAACTCCCGCGCGCGACAGCTCTCCAGATAATCTCCTCCCGCCGCCATCAGCAAAAGACGATCGGGTACACCGACATCGCTCTGCGGCGAAATCGCGGCCTCAGCCATGCAGTTGCGGAAATATTCCCGCGGAGTGCTTTCCCCGTAATAATGAAAATGAGAGTCAAAAAGTTCCATAGCGATCAATTCTTCCAAAGTCCTTTGAACAATTGCTGAAGTTCGCGGATGGTACCCGCGCTCGGCAGTTTGTCGATCATGATTACCGGTTCAACTTTGTTCGGATCGCGGGGATCCGCCGAGGTGCCGATCAGTTGAAGTTCACTAATTTTCCGGAGCAACGTTTTCAACGATCCCGAGGCGACGGCGCCCAGTTTTACCAACGGCGACTCCAACACCCCTTCGATTGGAATCGTGGTTTGAATACCGCCGACCGTCAGCACGGACACCAGACGCAGCGCCCGGTCGCCGAACAAATCGAAGTCGCCGCTGAACACAAGGCGACTCACCCAGTCACCGAAAAACGAACACTCGCTCACCCGCACCCGGCCGTCCGCGGCATGAAGCCGCACCTTCCCGGCGGAAAGTTCAACCGTCCGCAGCTGCCGCTTCAAAGCATTGCCCTCCACCACACGCTCTTTCCATGCGGCAAGATCATCCGGCAAAATAGTATCGAGCTGGCTGGCCAGTTCGATCGGAAACAACAGCAACTTGGCATAGGTGCCATTTGTCACGTTATTCGGAATACGGATTTCCTGAAAATCCATCTCCAACATTCCGGACATCGTTTCCAGATACGACTCCGGGCCGCCCCCCTCCAGAAAACGGAGATTCAAATTCAGCGCCCGCAGCGTCCCTTCGGCTCCCGTCTGCGGGCTGCCGACGATCAGTTCGATCAGCGGCGGAAGGGACAGCGGATCGCTCCCGCGCAGCTCGGTGGAGAACGCGATGCCGCGCACCGTATTCACCCCTCGAAATTCCCCTTGGTATCGCGCCTTGTTGATCTCCAGCTTCAACTGCTCGGAAGCGATCGAATCGCGACGCAGATGGACACGGGAACTGAGCGCCGCCGTCAACTCCGGCGTAAAGCGAATTTTGGAAAGACGGCAATCGAAATCCACCGGCCGGGGACCGAAATCCAGTTGCGGAATCGTCTCCTCGCCGTTCTTCACTGTATTCCCGTTTTTCTTCGGGAGAAGTGCAAGTAATTTCGACGCATCGATATCCGACGCGGCAAGCTGTGCGGTAATCGCCCCTTCCGGCGACGTCAGATCCATTCGGCATTCACCGTCAAGTTGGAACACCGACATCTCATCCTGGCGAAGTCCGGCCCGGATCTGGCGCAACAACAGTCGCCGTTCGTCCCGTTCCATCACAAACGACATACTGCCACTGAGCGGACGAGAGGGCGACACCGTAACCGGAACCAGTTTCGTCAGATCAACCCCGAAAGCCGCCCGGATGATCTGGAAATTCTCCTGTGCGGACACCCGGATTTTTCCGGTCAACTGTGCCTCGGAAACAGCTCCCGGCACAATCAGTTCCCAAAATTGATCGTTCAGATAACGGATCGACCATTCGCCGTTGTAACTCTCTTTGCCGAAATCCCACACGCCGGGACATTCGAGCCGCAACGCCGGCTTGCCCGAACGGCGCAGATAAAAATTGAGCGTCCGGAATTCCAGCAATTTCGTATCCGGGACATAGCCGGAAAAAGCGCATTGGCCGGAGAATCCCCGGAATTCCTTCGCCCCGACCGTCAATGCCAACTCCTCAAACGAAAGATCGCCGGAAAAGACCGTTGAACGGAAATCATGTGCAATGGAGCCTTCCAACGCCAACCGGATGGAACCCTCTTCCACCCTCATCGAACGCTCCTTCAGCCACGGAGAAAATGCCGTAACAGGCAATTGCCCGGTAAGCTGCACCTTCAAATCCCCGGAGTTGACGCCATCGAATCGATGCGTTGCCGTCTTGAGCTCCAAGACCCTCGTCCCATCCCGGTCGATCCCGGCCGAGAGGTTCTTCAAAATCACCGGATCGCTCCCGGACGGCTTCTCCAGAGAAACGTTCACCTCAAGCGCGCCGAGCCGCAATTTACGATACTCCGGCAGAAAAGGGGCGAACGACGGATAAAGCCACGCGGCCAGTTCCGGCGTCAACCGCTCAAATTTACCGGAAAGTTTCCCGGCGATATCGGTCAACTCCCCTGCCCCGGAGAAGTTTGCGCTGCCCAGTTCCGCCTCCGGCGTTTTGAAAGCGACAGAGAGATTGCGCAACGCCCAATGTAAATCGCGCCGCAAATCCATATCAAGGCCGAGCTGAAGCTCGGAGAGTTCAAAATCCCGGCCATCCCAACGGCAGGACACGTTTCCGACTTTCCCGCTGCCCAGCAGCGAAACCGCCGAAAGATTATGCCGCAGTGTCAATTGCATTTTCGACGTCAGGTTTCCGGTGTTGAACCGGAACGCGGAGCCGCCCGGCGTAAGAAAACGCAGCAATTTCAAGTCCAATGAATTACATTCAAAATCAAATACCGCGCGCTGACCTCCGGTGTGCTCTCCCGCCAGCCACGAATATTGAATCGGGTTCCGTAGCTGAAACAACGCAGTTTTGCTCCCGGTTTCCGAAAGCGCCAGCTGGAATTTCCGCAAATCGATCATGCTGTTTTCGAGGTCGATCTCAAAATCATGTTCGCCATCCAGACGAAACGGCGGCAGCACAATCCGCTCCAACCCGAAGATCGCATCGCCGGAGCGATCCGCCCGCAAGCGTCCCGTCGCGGCCAAACGCCGGCTACCGTAAGAAAATTTGCCTTGATACTGCATAACGGCACGACCGGGGTTGAAGTGAAATCCGAGGTCAAACAGCAGAGAGGTCACATCTTCCGAAAGCCTGCGGACATCGACGTTCGCCGCAATCTCAAATGGTTGAAATTTCGCTTCGCCGGAGACGACAACGTCGCTTTGCACTTTGCCGCCCTGCGATTGCGTCAATGTAAACTGTTCCAACTTCAACTGTTTATCTTTGAATCCGCCTCGCACACCGATTTCCAGCAGACCGTCATTCAGCGATTCGCCGCTGATAGAGCCAAACAGACTGGAAAACAGAAATTTACCTTGGAATTTTTCCGGCGCCAAATTGCTTCCCAGCTCGGAATCGAGCATGAAATTCGCCGTTCCGGAATCAATATGATTCGCCCGGCTTGAGGCAAAACGCAATTGAGATTCTCCGCTGATGCTGAACGGCATTCCATTGGCAAATCGTTCCGCATTGAAGTTCAGCTCCGCAAGCTCAAATGCACTGCCGGCATCGGCCTCGCCGAAGATCATCCGCAACCGGGAATCGCGCACCATCACGTTACTCAAGTCGATCCGGAATGGCGCGCGCGCGACAGCCTTTGGCGGGAGATCGATCGCAAGTTCTTCATCGCCAACCGATTTTTCTTCAGGAGGAAGTGCACTCCAACGCCCTGTCCCCGCATGATAGTAAAGCGTAAGCTCCGCACCATGCAGCGACACGTCGGAAAACACCGGAACGCCCTTCAGAGTTTCAGCTTGAAAAGCCCCCTCCATACGTTCGACAAAGAAGATCGGACGCGACTCCGGCCCGATCCGAAAATTCCGGAATGCAATCCGGGATTGGAACAAAGAAAGTTCCACCCGGTCGGCCGCAATCTCAACTCCCGCACGGCTGCCGACAAACGGCAACACCACTGTGGTCAGAAAAAAGGAACCGGTCAGGAAAAACCAACCGAGCATCAGGAGAAACGCGGCTCCACCCAGTGTAAAAAGCGAAAACTTCAACCGCTTTTTCATATACCTGCGATTACCGCGCAAATCGTCCTCAGCGCCCAAGTTGCTTCTGTAGCTCTGTCTGGAATTCGCGCACATCTTCTTCGGTCGGATTCGCCCCCTGAAGATTTTCAATACCGAGCCGCCCGTACGAATCGACGTACCAGTCGGCTTTCGAACCGGAACGGAAAGTCACCGAGCCGGAGAGAGCGGTTCCGGGGCGGACCAGCTTGCTGACCTCCACCACCGTACCGGTAGCGACGCCATCGGTGGCCACAACTTCCGCTTCCGCATCTTCCTCATCCTCTTTCTTGGGAGGAGCCGGGTCGAACACCTTCCAATCGACATCTTCCAATTCAGAGGCGAGAATACGAACCTCCATATAGGTCATTTTGGTTCCGAATTTCTCATTCAACTGTTTTTGAATTTCGGAGAGGGATTCCTTCTCCGAAAGTTTCTGCGCCATAAAGCGCTTGATTTCCAAATCCTTGCTCATCTGCCACCTCTCTTCTTTACGGCGCTGTGCTTCATCGCTTTTCGTTTTGCAGCCGGCTTCGCGCGAGGCTTGACTTTCTTTTTGTCGGTTGCCGCTGCTACGGCTTTCTTCGGCTTTTTCTCCACAGCGGTTTCGCCTTCCGCGGCCGCAGGGCGAAGGTTCCCGCGACGACGCGGGCCACCGGGTTCCGATCGGATGCTCGTGACCTTTTTCGGACGTTCACGAAGCTCAAATTCCAACGGAACGCCGGAAAGGTTAAACGCAGTACGCACCGTACGGTTAAGGAAAGCCAAGTAGTTGTCCGCGCAATAGGCCGGATTGTTGACAAACAACAAAATCCGCAACGGAGATGTTCCCACCATCGACGCATAGAACAATTTCAACGGAGCCACGCCGACCACCGGCGGAGTATGGTGCTCGTAAGCATCCATCAACACGCGGTTAAGCACACCGGTCGGAATCTTCATCTCAAGCTGTTCCATCACGTCGGCGACGCAATCAAGCACCCCGTCGAGATTCCAGCGATCCTGGGCGCTGGCGAACACCAGCGGCGCATAATCCATCCCGGAAAGCGTATAGCGGATCTCGGCTTCCAGCTGCTTCACTTTGTAATCGCTCTTATAGATGTCGAATTTGTTGGCGACAATCACGCAGCCGCGACCGGAGCGCCGGATGTCAGCCGCAATGCGGCGATCCTGCGCCGTCACCCCGTCGGGGCTGGCTTCGACCACAAACAGCACCAGATCGGAACGATCCACCGCGCTTTTAGAGCGCATCACACTGAAATATTCCACCACGGTATCGACTTTCGCCGTTTTGCGCAGCCCGGCGGTATCAACCAGCGTGGCCGGATGAGTGGCTCCGCGGAACTTCAATTCAAAATCGATATCGATCGCATCGCGGGTGGTTCCCGCCACATCGCTGACCATCACACGCTCTTCACCAAGCAAAGCATTGACCAGAGAAGATTTACCGACATTCGGACGCCCCACCACCGCAATGTTGATCTTGCGGGCGACGCTACCGTCTTCGCTTGAATCCTCCGCATCCTCCGGCGCATTTTCCGGCAGGAAATTGAGCGCGGTTTCCACCAACGCATTGATGCCGCTGCGATGCAGACAGGAAATCGGATATATGTCAGAAAATCCCAACTGGGAAAACTCCACCGATTGCGCCGAAAACGTCGGATTGTCGCATTTGTTGGCGGCCAACAGCACCGGCTTCCCGGCGACGCGCAGGTGACTGGCGACCTCTTCATCGAGGCTGACGATGCCGTCCTGCGTGTTGACGACCAGAATCAGAACGTCAGCCTCTTCGACCGCGACCTTCACCTGCTCGGCGATACGGTTATCCCATGCGTCGACTTTGCGTGTTTCCCCCGGAATCATTCCAAGACCGCCGGTATCAATCAGACGAAAGCGGCGGTTACCGCGAGCCAGCGGAGCGATCACACGGTCGCGGGTAACGCCCGGCATTTCGTGTACAATCGAAACGCGCCGCCCGACAATCGCGTTAAAGAGCGACGATTTCCCGACGTTCGGGCGCCCGACAATCGCAATGGTCGGCTGACGTGTTTCTTTCTGCTCCAAAATTTCAATCTTCGACATGGTAGTGTTCCAATTCGTTCGATTCAGGCGCGGAAGCGATTGACCAGATCGCGCAATTCCTGCGCGGCCTTGCCGGCTGCAACGCCGAAATCCTCGCTTTTACCGGCATAGATGATGCCGCGCGAGGAGTTGATAATGATTCCGCCGCCGGTCCCGTCGCAGCCGAATTCCACGACTTTCTGCACGTCGCCGCCCTGAGCGCCGACGCCGGGAACCAGAAAAGGCATTTCCGGGCAAAGTTCGCGGACATGTTTTAACTCTTCCGGATAAGTCGCGCCGATCACCAGCGTCACATTGCCGTTATAGTTCCATTTGTCGCGAGCCAGTGTCGCAACGTGTTCGTAAACCATTTTGCCGTCACAGACCAGATTCTGCAAATCACCCGAATTCGGATTCGAGGTGCGGCAAAGGATGATGACCCCGCGATCAGCGTAATCAAGGAACGGCTTGAGCGTGTCGAACCCCATATACGGATTGACCGTAACGGCGTCGGCATTGTAGCGCTCAAACGCCTCCTTCGCATACATCGTGGCGGTCGAACCGATATCACCGCGCTTCACGTCAAGAATCACCGGCACATCCGGCGCGTGTTCGCGAATGTAATCGATGGTCATTTTAAGATCATCGTCCGCGTTCTGCCCGGCGTAATACGCAGCCTGAGGTTTATAGGCGCAGACGAAACCCGCGGTGGCGTCAATGATCGCGCGGTTGAATTCAAACAGCGCGTTTTTCTTCCCCTTGACGCATTCCGGCAGCTTACTCAGCTCCGGGTCGAGCCCGACGCAGACGAGGCTGCGGTTTTTCTGAGTAGCATGCTTGAGTTTTTCCATGAAAGTCATTGTCATAAATCCTTATCGGCTGTATTCTATGTGCATCCTTCCAATATACACCTTTCCACCGGATAACGCAAGGAATTCTTCAACGCAAACGATGCAAAAAAAGTTTGCCGGAAGTTCCGCGCGGCAGATCGATCTCCACAGTTCCGTCGACGCGGTTCCGCACCGGATATGACGCCCCATCGTACTCCGCGCTCCATTCTCCGGCAACAGTCACAGCAACCAGCGTCGAAACGCCTTCTTCCGGGCGGCCGCCGATTGCGACAGAGGCGCTCCATTCGCGCTCTTTCACCGAGAGTTCACGAATTACCGTATCCAATCCTCCGGTCAGGCGACCCGGCGCAAAGTACGCGCCGAACCAACAGAGCACCGGGCAGGACAGCGCCGAAAAATGGTGCCAGCCGCCTCCCCTGCCCGCCGCAATCGTGATGTGCTCGTAACAACCGTAAGAATCGGCTACTTCGCGTTCGTAAACCGAGAGCGCGGTATGGGCGATCCGCCAGGCGAAATCGGCCCGGCCGTCATCAAGCGCCGCTTTCCAGAAAAACCACTGGTGCGGCATCCAGATCGAACCGTTCCAATAGCCGTCGTTGCGGTAATAAGGGGCGGAACGATCGACGGTGGAGAGGCCGAAATCCGTCCAGCAATGCGCCGGGTTCTCCAACCGCTCCCAGAGCGCCTTTTTCTGCTCTTCCGTGCAGATTCCGGCCAACAGCGGGGAAGCGCCATCCAGCCCGAGGTCGAAGTTGACCCCGCTCTCGTGTCGGAGGATCCCCGCCGGGCGATCCTCCGCGTCGTGTCGGACGTAGCTGAATGTTTCCGCCTCCGCATCCCACGACGCGCCCTGCAACAGCCCGGAGAGGCTGGCGACATCGGCGTTATACATGGCGAAGTCTTCGACTTTCCCCAGCTCCTCTGCAACCGTACGAAGAATCTTCGCGGCGCGAATCACATGCGAGGTGCCGACCGCCGGAATGGTGTCGCGCAAATGGTGCTTGTGAATATGAATCTGTGGCGGATAATCATCCCAACCGCCCGAATTATAGAAATAGTCCCAACTGCGAATCATCGTGTCGCGTTTTTTGCCACGCATGGTGGACGAAGCGGCATGCCCGGCCATAAACCGGTAATAGTGACGAAGTTTCGGATAGAAACACTCCGCCAGCTTCCGATCGCCCGTCCGATTCAACAGCTCCGCGAACTGATAGAACTGCACCGGAACCGGGGAGCCGTGGTGAATAAACGCACACTCATCATCTTCCGGCTCGGTCAGATATGCGTTCAGATTTTCAGCGGCAAGCCGGGTGCCGATCTCCAATAACCCCAGACCGATGAATCCGGAATCCCACGTGTAAAGACAATTCCAGCGCCGCCCGGGCGTATGGTGCCGGACGCTTCGCCCTTTGAAATAGGTCGGGTAAACCACGTTGGTTAACGTAACGGCGGCAAGCCGTTTGCGACTGAAGCGGAACGCCTCTCCGGCAGCGGTCGTCGGAGCGGAAAAATCATCCGCTAACGATGCTTCGGCAACACCGGGAAATTCCGCCGCACGCTCCGACGCCTGACGCAACGACGCTTCGACCTCGGCACGGGAGCCGGAGCAAACCACGGCATGCACCACCGCCGAGCCACCCGGCGCAACCGGGAGCGGCTGCATCACCGCATCCACCCACTCCTCGTCCCCGCCATGCAGCGCCTGAGGCCCGAAAAAGGGCTGATGAACTTCATCGTTGTAAAGCAACAGATCGATCATCGACGTCGCCCGGTAATGACGCACGAAATCGGAGTCGAAACTCCACCAGACGCCATACACGGGAGCGACAGAATCATAGCTCACAATTCGGCTGTTGGCAACCGGTCCGGCGGAAATGACCGGAGTGGTTCCCATTTGCGCCTCGACAAATTCTGTCCGTCCGGCGCCTTTGCCAACGGCGATTCCGTCGATCTTGCATTCGCCGCCGCCCTGCGAAATCAACGTCAGAACATCCGATGTTCCGGCGGGAAGTTCAAACGTCAGCAACTCCCATTCACCATTGCCGGCGGCACAGACGGTAACGCCATCAATCAAAAGTTCGACCGCGCCCCCTCCGTCCACGCGACAGCGGATCGCCAGCTCCACCGGACCGGTCACAGATTCCGGCAGGCGGAACGAGAGCCGATCCCCTGCATCCGCACCCCAGTTTTGCCCGACGCAACCACCGCGCACCGCGCCGGTTAACCGAACTTCGCCGCGCCGGAGCGCATCATAAACCAGATTATCCTGCGGGCGCGGATTGGCCCACTCCAGACCGACATGATCGAGCGCGTCGATCCACGTCACACCCTGAGGAAGCACCGGAACCCAATGCTTTTCCGGCGGCGCAACCAGCATGGAGAGGAAATGGACGCCGAACGCCGTCGGCTGATCGGAGCGGTTTTCGCAACGACACTCCACCAGACGCATACTGTCGGTGAGCTTTGCAAAACGAATGTCCGCGTAGAGACGATCCTTCGCCTCCAACTGCTGCCGGTAACCGTAGGTTTCGAGGTCAGGCGAACCGCTCCACGGCAGATACCCGGAAGGGCGCAGCACATCCGGAATTCCCAACTGCCGCCGATAGACCGCCGGAACAACGGTAAAATCGAATCGCATCCCGGTTTCCGGATCGGACAAATGCGAAATTCCGAAAAACTTCTTGGAATAAGGCCCCCACGCGGGAAGCGTCAGGTCATGAAAATCGCGCAAATACTGCAAATTTTTCATCATAAGTTCATTTCCGCATCAAACATTTTCTTCAAATTTTCACCGCTACGGTCTTGTTCCCATGCCGCACAGGCAGCGAGAAACGCTTTGTTGTCCCGCATCTCCGCCATCTGCTGTGCCAACCCGAGCCGCGACCGGTAAGAGGCGTCGATCCAATCGATCGGCTCGCCCAGAATACCCGCTTTGAAATTCTCCATGCGCAACTCCATGATCTGTTTGGTGTAGGACGCGGTCACGACCGCGTGCGTCGCATTGCCGCCATGACCGGACGGGAGCGCCAAGGCGAACGATTCAATCGCCACCTGATCCGCTTTCATCCGCACAGCCAGCAAATCAAACAGCGACAAGGTTCCCGCTCCATGCTGCATCGCGGCCTGTTCGGCGATGCGCGCCATTTCCTTGCGATACTCTTCGGCAATCTCCCGCATCTCCGGCGTCACGATGCGAGAAGCCGGAAGCGCCGCCTTCGGGCGAAGCAACGGAGAAACCAACACCAACACGATCAACGAAATCACAATGGTGATTCCGATGTGCTTCATCGAATATTTTCCACTGTTCATCGTTCCCCTTCCTCCATTGCGCGCCTGGCCGGAACGAAAAGCGCCGAGCCGCGCACAAAATCAATATGCGAAAGCCGAAGAGAGATGTAATCGCCGATTTTGTAACCGCCTTTCGCCTGACTCTGGTCGCCACGACGAAATTCTCCCGGCAAACGGTCGCGTTCCACAAATCCGTACATGCCAAGCTCACGAATATCGACTTGAAGGCCGTTGGGCGTCGTTTTGACGATCACACCTTCATAGCAGCTCACCTCCCCTGCCTCGAGCCGTTCTTCAAGATAACGGAGCTTGAGGCGGTCGTTGGCGGCGTAGTAGGCGCTGTCGTTGTTCTCTTCCTTCTCCGTGCATTCGGCAGCGACATGCGCCATGGAGGAAACGCTCCGGGTGCGTGCCTTGGTATCGTAATTCCAAAGCTGTTGATGCACGGCCAAATCCGGATAACGCCGAATCGGGCTGGTGAAGTGGACGTACCTTCCCTTGCCCAGTCCGAAGTGAAGCGCCGGTTTCTCCAGATAAGACGCACGCGGCATGGCACGAAGCAACAAACTGAGAATCACCGGCTTACGCGGATCATCCGGCAAGCGAGCCAAAAATGCGTTGCAGCTCTTGCGCTCGGTCAAGTCACCGGGCGTGAGGCCGAATGCGCTTTGCATCATTTCGGAGAACTCCATCACCTTTTCCGGATCCGGTTGCGGATGTACGCGGAAGAGCCCTGCGATGCTCTTTTCGCCCAACTCAATACCGACAGCCGAATTCGCGGCGAGCATACACTCCTCGACCAACTGCTCTGATTCCCGTGGATTTTTGGAGACAATGCCGAGGATCTTGTTCTCGACTTCGCTGCACAATATCCGTACTTCCGGCAGATCAAGCTCAACGAAAGCCTCGGATTTTTTGCGAAACGCCCGCATTTTCCGGGTAACATCCAGCAATTGCGACAGTGCCGCCTTCATTTTTTCCGACCAGTCGGCCGGCGCGTTTTGCTGATCGAGAAACTCCTGAACCTCATCATAAGTGAGCCGATGATCGACCCGGATCGTCGTATGACAGCGCCGGAACGACAAAACCTTGCCCGTCTTTTTCTCCACCGTCAGGAACACCGTATGCGCCCGGGATTCCACTCCGGCCTGCAGACTGATCTTCGCCGTCAGCGTCTTCGGCAACATCGGCAGCGTGCGCCCCGGAAGATAACAGCTGAACGAACGTTTTTCGGCCTGTTTGTCGAATTTCGACTTCGGCGCGATAAACGACGCCACGTCGGAAATATGAACGCCGATCACCACTTCGGTTGCTTCCGCCCCCGGAGAGATCGAAAGCGCGTCGTCGAAATCCTTCGCATCGAAAGGGTCGATCGTGAGCGTCATGGCGCCGGTATGGTCTTCGCGCTCGATCTCGCGTGGTTCGATTGTGGCGGCCTCCTTATCCTCTTCAGCCGAATAAGGCGAGGCGAGATTGTACTCCGCCATCACCGCGTCGAGGTCGGCAGAGATCACGCCGGCGCGTCCCAGCACCTGCTTGATGCTGCCCTGCCAGACACCGTCCTCATGACCGATCATGCGAATTTTCACCCAGTCGCCGCGTTTGGCTCCATTCTTCGAGCCGGAAATCTCAATTTCATCCGGCATCCGTTTGTTGAGCGGGCGCACGCGTCGCCCGGTAATGAGTTCGCCGACCAGTTCCTCGTGTTCCCGTTTCAGTATCTCCACCACTTTTCCGGCAGGGCCCTTATCGCGGTCTTCGGGATGCGAATCCCGGGGAGGAAGTATGGCGACCTTCACTTCATCGCCATCCATCGCGCCGCCGATAAACTGCGGCGGAATAAAAACATCCTGCGGCTTTTTGCCGTTTTCGTCTTCCGGAAGTGTAACGAAGCCGAAGCCGGAATGAGTGACGGCGATTTTGCCGGTGGCGGTCTCCAGACGCTGCTCCTTGCGCTCTTTTGCGCGGTTCACAATGCGGCGCAGCCGTTTCTTCTTATCTTTCTTCATACAGACCTCATTTCTCCGGGATTCCCGGTAAGATTGCCTTCGCTTCAACATACCACATCAAAGGGAAAAGTGCAAAAGAAAATTTGCAAAAAACCACTTGTCCACGCATATTAATAAACCGGAAACCGATTCAGGTGCTCCGGGTTCCGTGAGGAGGTTTATCCATGAGTGTAAATAAAGTGACAGTCGGAACCTTTCGCAAGCGCAAAGCCGCGGGCGAAAAAATCTCAATGCTGACCGTTTATGACGCGCCAAGCGCAGCGATCTGCGCCTCGGCCGGAGTGGATTCGCTCTTGGTCGGAGACTCACTTGCCATGACGGTACTCGGCTATAAAAATACTCTGCCGTTTACGATGGAAGAGGCGATCCATCACGCCAAAGCGGTGCGCCGCGGCGCGCCGGATGCGTTCGTGATTTTCGACATGCCGTTCATGAGTTATCAAGTCAGTGACGAAGAAGCGCTGCGCAATGCGGGGCGCGCCATGAAAGAGGCCGGAGCAGACGCGGTGAAGCTCGAAGGCGGCGCAGAAGTCGCCTCGCTGATCGCCAAGCTGGTCGGCTGCGGTATTCCGGTTCTCGCCCACATCGGGCTTTTGCCGCAGCACATCCTGACGGCGGGCGGCTACAAGATCACAGGCAAAACGCCGGAAGACGCCGCCCGGCTGCTGGAAGACGCGAAAAAAGTAGAGGCTGCCGGAGCCTTCGCCACCGTTCTGGAATGTATGCCGGATGAAGTCGGGAAGGAAATTTCTGAAAACATCGGCATCCCCACCATCGGCATCGGTTCCGGGCCGGACTGTGACGGCCAGGTGCAGGTGTTGAACGACCTGCTCGGGCTCTTCGAGGAATTCACTCCGAAGCACGCCCGCCGTTATGCCGAGATCGGCCGCATATTCCGCGAAGCGGTGACCGCTTACGCCGACGATGTGAAATCAGGAAAATTCCATTAATTCATGAGGAATCCGAACCATGTTTGAAATTGAAATCGACCGTTCCTTTTCCGCCGCACACCAGCTTCGCGGCTATGACGGCGACTGCCGGAAGCTGCACGGACACAACTACAAAGTCACCGTCGTCGTCCGCTCCAGCGAGCAGGATGACGTGGGCATTGCGCTCGACTTCAAAAAACTCAAGCGGGAGCTGGATTCGTTGCTGGCCGAGTACGACCACTCGAATCTTTCCGAACTGCCGGAGTTCAGCGAAATCAATCCGACCAGCGAGAACATCGCGCGGATCATCTATCGCAAAATTGGTGAAAAAATGAATGGCGGCGCAATCCGCGTACACCGGGTTCGCATCGGGGAATCCGACCATTCCGCCGTCACCTACTTTGAAGAGTAGTTCATGCGCCTCGTCGAATCTTTTACCAGCCTTCAAGGCGAGTCGACCCATGCCGGACGGATCTGTTTCTTCCTCCGGCTGGCCGGCTGCAATCTCGCCTGCAACTACTGCGACACGCAAAACGCTCTCGCCTTTCACGCGGGAGAAGCGGTGACGACAGACGAGCTGGTGAATCTGGCAAAGCAATCCGGTGTGAAGCTGGTGGAAATCACCGGCGGCGAACCGTTGGCAACCCCGGAAACGCCGGAACTCTGCCGCCGGCTTCTCGACGCCGGATTCGAGGTGATGATGGAAACCAACGGCTCTCTCTCCATCGCACAAATCCCGCGCGAAGTCCGCAAGATACTCGATTGCAAACTCCCCGGCTCCGGCATGGCGGAGCAAAACGATTACGAGAACTACAAACTCCTCGCTTCACACGACGAGGTGAAATTCGTCATTTCCGATCGCAACGACTTCGACTTCATGCTCAACGTCATCGAGCGTCACCAACTGACTGAGTACACGCAAAACCTGCTGGCAAGTCCGGTCTGGGGTCGTGTGGGATTTGAGGAATTGGCGGAATGGGTCATCACCTCTCGCGCCCCGGTCCGCATGCAGCTTCAGATGCACAAACTGATCTGGGGAAATCGCCCCGGTGTCTGACCCAAAAGACCCGGCCGGAAATTGATCCGACCGGGTCGAAACGAAAACACAAGTGTCATTTCACTTCGCGGATCACAAGATCATCAAGACAGATGTCTTCACCAACGTCTTCCGTGAGGATGACGAACGGAGCGCGCCCGCCTTTGACCTGCTCATCCTTCAAAGTGAAGGTGTAACGGAAATCCTGCCAGTCGGCGGTCGGATTCAGCGCGAAACGAGTAACCCACCCATGACCGATCGCGACGCCGAGCGGCTTGGCGCTCTTGCCTTTGATGCGCCCGGTGAATTCATAGGTGACGCCGGCTTTGTATTCCGGTTCCTGACTGAGGCGACCATAGACATTCGACGTGCGCGGCGTTTTGTTGTTGAGCACCACATACCCGTCCTGCCACGTCAGACTGGCATCGGCTTTGTTGTGGTTGTCATACGTCCACCCAGCAGGAGTCTTGCCGGGTGCGCCGCGATCGAAACTACCGTTTGCCAACAAATTCCGCGCCGCGGACTCTTCCACCGCGATCTGAGTGATTTCAAGTCCGGCAGTCGGTGCTTCCGAGATCAGCACCAGTACCGCGCGGCCGCCTTTGATCTGTTCGTCTTTCAGCTTGAAGCGGAATTCAAACGTCTGCGCCTCCGGCGCGGCAGTCAGACCAAAACGGGTTTTCCAACCTTCTCCGAGCGCAACCCCCAGGGCGCCTTCGCCCCTGGCTGTGACGAGAAGCGTGTAATCCACGCCGGGCTGTGCTTGAAACACCTGATTCAGCGAGAGAAAGACATTCGCTGCTTTTTTGCTGCGGTTGACGATCTTCAGTCCATCTCCTCCGCGCGTCATCTCGCCGTCCGCAGAACCGGAGCGGCTGAAGTGCCAACCTTCCGGCATGCCGCCGTCGGCGCCTTTGCTGAAATCACCATTCTTGAGAAGATCCGCGCCGTGCAATCCCAACACAGCGACGCAAGCCAAAACAAACAATCCAAATTTTCTCATATTTCCACCCTTCATTCTCAATGCACCCAGCGGATTGCCGGGAGCTGTGCAGCATAAAATATACTCAACAAATTCGTCTTTGTCAAGTTTTCCTTACTTTCCTTTTTTCTGCAGGAACCGGTTCAACGCATCGGTAAAACGGATGCGCTGACGGTCAGAGAATGGAGCCGGGCCGCCGGTGATTTCACCTCCCACGCGCAATTCGTCCAGCAAATCCCGCATGGCGAGAGCATTTTTGATATTCGCCTGCGTGAAAAATTCACCTTTCAGATTCAGCGCCTCCGCGCCTCGGTCAATCACCCGGTCCGCCAGCGGAATATCCGCGGTGATGGCCAGATCCCCCGGCGCGACATGATCGGCGATCCAATCATCGGCTCCGTTGAAGGCATTTCCGGCGGAGATGGTCTTCACAAATTCGGATTGCGGAAACGCCGGCGCGCGGGCGGCGACGAAATACACTTCCAGCTTCTCTCGCTCCGCCACTCGCAGTAATACATCGCGCAACGGACGCGGAATCGCATCACAGTCAACAAAAATCTTCATTTTTCGCAAGCGGTCCTGTCACCGCGTCCATGATGTTTCGCCTTGCAAGCCTGGCAATTGCCGTGATTGATGCACGGCCAGGTGCAGGGACATTTGATTTTGGGTTCGCTCATATTCACCTCTTTTCCGTGTTACTATAATTGCAATTGGAAAAGAATACAACTATATTGATCCGCCATGGAGCATTTTCAGAAAAAACATTCCGCCGGATTTGAAATCGAAACCGAGCGGCTTGCTTTGAGCGAGATGTCGCACCGCGATTTCCCGGAGCTTTGCGACATGCTGCAGAATCCGGTGGTCATGCTCGCATGGGAACGCACCCTGACCGATGAAGAAATTCGAGATTGGATCGACCGCAACCTGTCGCGCTACCGGGAATTCGGTTATGGCTACTGGCTGCTGACCCAAAAACAATCCGGCGAAATCATCGGACAAGTCGGGCTTCTTCCGGAAACCATCTGCGGGAAACGCCACCTCGGCGTCGGCTGGATTCTCCACCGTTCCCATTGGGGGAAAGGATACGCAACGGAAGCGGCGAAAGGCTGCATCGATTACGCATTTCGCACCTTGGATGCAGAACGCATCGTCGCTGCAATCCGCCCCGACAACACGCCATCCATTCGCGTAGCAGAACGTCTTGCCATGATGCCGTGCGGCGAGTACAACAAACCGGTCGACGGCAAAATCATGCCGCACGAAATCTTTTATCTTCGCACTCCGCGCGTCACAGTGACCGATTACAATCCCGTATGGCCGGAACAATTTCAAAAACTATGCTTCCATCTGACCCCGCTCTTCCATACGTTCGGCGGCGAATTGGAGCACATCGGCAGTACCTCCGTCCCGGGGCTGACCGCTAAGCCGGTAATCGACGCTGACTATATTTTGCCCTCCCCCTCCCTGTGGCCAAAGGTTAAAAAGGAGCTGGAAACACTCGGCTTTTTTCACCGGGGAGATGGCGGATTACCGGGACGAGAGATGTTCACCGAGAGTTTGAAACTCGATTTTCGCCATAATTTCTACGTCTGTCGCGCCAATTCTCCGCATCTGGAAAATCACCGAAAACTGCGCGACTTTCTTCGCACTCATCCGACGGAGGCGGCGGAATATGGAGAGTTGAAACAAAAGCTGGCCCGGAGTTACCCGGACCAGGTGGATTCATACTGCGCAGGAAAATCGGAGCTTCTCGCCCGCTTTTTGACCCGTGCCGGATTCGATTCCAATACCGTTGAAACCATCAAGGCGATCAACAAAAGTTTCGGATCAGCGTAACCCGACGGCTTCGCGGACACGCTTCATGGTTTTTTCCGCCTCGACGCTGGCTTTTTCAGCTCCAGCGCGGAGAATGTCCCAGACTTGATCCGGATTCTGTTCCAGCTCAGCGCGACGTTTCCGCATCGGCTCGAAATAGGCCCAGAGTTTATCGAAGAGTTCGAGCTTGGCATGGCCGTAACCATAATTGCCGGCGCGATAATTCTCCTTCATCGTCTCCAGCTCGGCGGGAGTCGCAACGAGTTTGTAGAGCGCGACCACGTTGCAGGTGTCCGGATCTTTCGGATCTTCGAGCTGTTTACAATCGGTGACCACATTCATGATCGCCTTTTTGATCTCTTTTTCTTTGCCGAAAATCGGAATCGTGTTGTTGTAGCTCTTGGACATTTTCTGCCCGTCGGTTCCAGGAACAATCGCCACTTCTTCAGGGATCAACTCTTCCGGAATCGTGAAGATCTCACCGTACTGATTGTTGAATTTAATCGCGATATCGCGGGTAATCTCAAGATGCTGTTTTTGATCCTTGCCGACCGGAACCAGATTGCTCTGGTAAAGCAAAATATCCGACGCCATCAGAACCGGATAGGAAAAAAGTCCGTTATTCGGCGCGAACCCTTTGACGACCTTATCTTTGTAGCTGTGGGCGCGTTCGAGCAATCCCACCGGAGTAACGTTGTTCAAAATCCAGGTCAATTCGCACACTTCAGGCACATCGGACTGACGGAAGAGGACGGTCGTCTTCTCCGTATTGATTCCGCAAGCGAGGAAGTTCATGGCAAGCTCAAACACATTCGCACGCAGTTGCGCCGGTTCCGGCGACGTGGTCAGCGAGTGGTAATCGGCGAGAAACACAAACGTCTCCCCTTTTTCCTGAATTTCGGCAATCTGACGCATCGCGCCGAAGTAGTTGCCGATATGCGGTGTACCCGAAGGCTGAATTCCGGTCAAAATCCTCATGATTATCCTCTTCTATCCTTTTCAACAACTCGCCGGATTCCGGTACCGATCAATAAAATCAGGCGGTTCCAGATTCCGGGAACAAACAGCAGCGTCAGGCAAATGACGAACGGGAAAAGCTGCATCGGATTCGCTTGAATCACAACCTTCATCTGCACAAACAACTCTTTCATTGCGGGAGCAGCTCCCTCCGTTGCCGCCAGCAACGAATACGGCACAAGCGTCAAGTACTGAACACAACGAAACATCCCCCAAAGCCGAAATAAAAATTCCGTAACCCGCCGGGTATCTTCCGTTTCCGCCGCCGCTCGGGTTGCCTTGAAACAACAAATCAAAGTTCCGATAACCAGCAAAATCAACCAGCCGATAATAAATCGGCTTTTTCCATCGAACGCCGTCCATATACTGATGCTGCTACCGATCACAAACAGCATCACAAGAAAAGCCATTTTCGACACGATCGCAGTGAAATCAACATCTTTGAACATGTTGCAGCTACCTCAAAGGTTTTCTTATAATTTCTCTGAACCGGCTCCGTCGCCGATGGCGCAAACAATATATTCGGCATTGACGCCGGTGCGTGCCTTGTATCCGGCGCAGACGCGCTTCGCGTACTCTTCGGCGCCATCGCTCTTCACGAGGTGAATGGTGATCCCGCCGAAACCGCCACCAGAAAGACGGGCGCCAAGACAACCCGGAACCGACTTGGCCAGTTCCACGAGGTAATCCAATTCTTCGGTACTGTTTTCAAAATTGACGCGGCTCGACTCGTGTGACTCGAACCAGAGGCGGCCGAACCCGGCGACATCGTTCGCTTCGAGGAATTTAACCCCATCCATCACGCGGGTGCATTCGCCAACGACATGCAAGGCGCGGCGGTATTCACGCTCGGTCAAACCCGGACGGGCCGCGTCGAGCTGTTCCAGCGAAACGTCACGAAGCGTTTTTACGCCCGGATATTTTACCGCCAACTTTTCTGCGGCGGCCTCGCAATCCTGACGGCGGACGTTGTATTCGGAATCCACCAGATTGTGCTTGACCATCGAGTTGACCACCACAATCGAATATCCGGCAGGGAGCGTAACCGTACGCAACACCTCCACCGTACGAAAGTCAGAGAGGATCATCGAATCCTTCTTGCCGAAAATCGAGCTGAACTGATCGAGCAATCCGCTTTTAAGCCCCATATAATTGTTCTCAACCCCTTGCCCCACGCGCGCCCAGTCGGCTTTCGGGAGATCGATATTGAACGCTGCGGCAAAGGCAAAACCGGCGGCGATCTCCAGCGCGGCGGAGCTGGACATGCCCGCCGACAGCGGAACAGTGCTCTCCATCCCCGCCTCGAATGCGCCGACCTTGATGCCGCGCTTCTCCAGCTCGACGATCACGCCCTTGATATAGTTGCTCCAGTCACGCGGAAGCGCGGTTGCGATCTTGCCAAGCTCAAAGCTCTTTTCGCTGTTGTCGCGGAAATCCTTGACCCGGCACTTCACTCCGTCAACCGGAGTCAGGACGAACTTCGTATTCTGCGCCACCGCACAGGAAAGCACGAATCCCTGATTGTAGTCGGTATGGTTGCCGAGAATTTCGAGCCGCCCCGGCGCATGAGCCGCAACGGTCGGTTTCTTGCCGTAGAACTTTTCAAACTTCGCAATCAGATTCTGCATACCTCGGACTCCTTCTGCATATTTTATCATGTTACAAAAAACAAATTCTTGAAATACACTGGTCAAAACTCTCTTGCCCACTCAGGATGTCGATTTCAATCCGCAGATAATAGATCGGTAAATCGCAATCGACTTCGGGAATACGCACCGCATCCTTTTCCGTGGTGACGATGAAATCGGCTCCGGCTGCTTTGGCCTGTTTGACAAAATAGGCGATTTCCGGCTCTGTGTAGCGGTGATGGTCGGCATAACTGTCGCGATAGACCAATTCTCCGCCCAACTCCCGCAAAAAACCCTCGAAGCTCTCCGGCTTGGCAATGGCCGAAAGCGCCGCTACTTTTGCTCCGGCAAGTTTCCCCAACGGCTTTTGCTCGTTGTTGGAAAACATTTTCACCAGATGCTTCGGCTTGTGACAGCACTCGATGATTTCGGCGCGGCGAGTGTGGCGGCGCAAGAAGTTCTTCAAATGACGCAGCTTATGGCTTCCATCCGATTTCGTCAGAAAGATGTAGTCGGCGCGGCGTATGTTCTTGATCGGCTCACGCAAAATCCCGCGCGGCAAGGTGTTTCCATTGCCGAAGGGGTCGGTCGAATCGACCAACACAATGTTGATATGCGGCTTCAGCATCAGGTACTGGAAGCCGTCGTCGAGAATGATCACGTCACTCTGATATTTTTTCACCGCAAAGAGGCCGGACTTCACTCGATCCTTGTCGACCAGCACCGCCACGTTGCGTAAATTATACGCGAGCATATACGGCTCGTCCCCGGCGTAATCGGAACCGAGCAACAGATTCTTTCCATCTGAAACCACTTTGGGGGGAAGTTCGATTTTCTGCGAACGGAAACGCATGGCCAGGCGCTGCAGGAACGGGCGCTTCTTGCTGCGGTAACCGCGCGACAGGATGGCGACCCGCCTCCCCTTCTCACTCAGCGTCCGAGCGAACACCTCGACCACCGGGGTCTTGCCGGTTCCGCCGCAGGAGAGGTTGCCGATGCTGACCACCAGGCACCCGAGCGCATGGTTCCGGATCACCCGTTTGTCGTACATCCAGATCCGAAACTGAATCGCCATCCGGTAAAAACGCGAAGCAATGAACAAAATATCAATCAGGGCACGGTCAAACCGCCGGTTGCGGCGGCCATCCATCAGCTCCAGAAAATATTGTTCAAAGTGTTCCCACTTGAATTTAAAACGACGCATGCGATTCTCCCAAAACAAACTGAGCTATAAACTAATCCCATTTTACCGTTCCTTCAAGTTGCCGGATCGACTTTCTCGGGTTATATTATCAAAAATCACTCAAAACAAGGATTTTGCCATGCTTACTCCTCTGGAACAGGAGTTTACCGACTACGCAAAGCGCTTCAACACCGGCGATGAAGATGTGGATCAAAACCTGCGACTGAAATTGGCGCACAGCTTCCGCGTCCGCAACGAAGCGACCCGCCTGACGGACGCCGAGAAATTCGCACTCCCGGTGAAACTCCTCACGATCCGTGCCGCGCTACTGCATGACTTGAGCCGCTTCGAGCAGTTCACCCGGTTTCGTTCCTTCAATGACGCGGAAAGTTTCGACCACGGCAACCGTTCGGCGGAGCTGGCGACCGAATTGAAGATGCTGGAAGATTTGAGCGAAGAGGATCGTAACGATGTTCTCGCCGCAATCCGCGCCCATAATAAACTGGCGATTCCGGAAGGAATTTCGACGCAGGGCAAACTCATCGCCGGAGCCATCCGCGACGCCGACAAGCTCGATATCATGCCGATTTTGCTCCATTATCTGGAACACCCGGACAATGAGTCGATTGTCTTCAGCCTGAGCCGGGAACCGGAACTTTCTCCGGCCGTCCGCGATGCGCTCCTTCACGGCAAAAGCCCGAGCCACCGCGACATGAAAACCGTCTGCGATTTCATCGCGGGGAAGCTACCGTGGGTTTATGACCTCAACTTCGACTGGAGCCGCCGTGAATATCTCAAACGCGGCTTTCTTGACGCTTTGGCAAAGTACCTGCCGGACACCGGGTTCTTTCAGGAACTCCTGGATAATGCCCGACGCGAACTCAATCGCGGTTGACGGTTTTGTCTGTCGGCTTTCGCAACTCCTTTGCGCCTTCCAGAAACAAAATCAGCGCGGGTGTATAATTTTTCCCCTCCCCGATGGGAGAACCATCAAACGGATTCAATTCCTGCGGGAAGCGGCCATGTCGCTGAAATGATGTCATCCAACGCAACAACAAAGCGCGCCGTTCCCGTTCCCGTCCATAGTCCCGCAGCCAGAGCAACGCGCGCAATGCGGTCAGCGCCTGCGTATGCGCCCCCCATGAGTTCCCCTTGGCTTCCCGATCATAATGCGGATCGGAAACGGAAACCGAGGAGAACGGAAATGGCGTCAAAAACTCGTCCGTATCCTCAAAATACCGGGAATAGATCCGATCGAATTCATCCTGTTCCAGCACCCCGTTCAAGAACAACCGGGTAATGTGTTCCGTCCGATATTTGCGCAATCCGTGTCGGTCACGGTCATAGTAGAAATCGTCAACCGAATCATAGAGAAGCTCTCTCATCTTCGCCTTGAGCGTTGCAGCTTTGCTCCGCCACACCGCCGCCTCGCGGGGAAGTTCGAGAAGCTCCGCCAACTCCGCCAGCGCCATCCGTGAACCGTAGAGCATGGCGGAGAGATCAACGCTCAAAACCGGCATGACCGGCAAATCGGGCATGTTGTTCGCATCGTCACGGGGACAAGTGTGCGGAATCCCGCCATCCGTCACCCTCGGCGCATTATCATGCCCGGTGTCGTACTCGCAATACATCTCCGCCAGACCGTTCCCGGAACGGTTGCGATAAGCGCCGAACCAGTCATCATAACGTCGTCCGACATCGTAGATTCGTCGATAATCCGATTCCGGCCGCCCGGTTTTGCGAGCGATCTCCAGTGCACAACGAGGAAACGAGTAGACGCACTGAACATGCCAATACGCGGCGTTTGTCTGAAAATAATCGACAAACGGGCGCAGTGGCAACGCAAACGGCAACAATCCATCCTCCCGCTGGTGCTCCATAAACGCGGTCTGTGAACCCCATGCCGCCGCAGGATCATATTCCGCGAGAAAAAGATTGTCCTGATTGTGCTCCAACCAGATTCCAGGATAACACTCGCCGACCAGCAAGACCGGCTCCTTGTGCTGCTGCAGCGTCACAATATTGCCCAGCAACCGACAACGGACATCATCAACCCGGTGTTCGATTGACGCACGCTCGGCGTCGGTAAAAATATCTTCGGTAAATACGCTTTTCATAACACTTTAATTCTTTGCCATCTCCTTCCAGAGATCATCATACCACGCGTTCCACGGGGCGGTACCGGAATACGGAAACCCGAATGGATTGCGAAATTTACTGCTGCTGCCGTCATAATTCAAGCGATTCGTCCATTTTCCGCCATCATGGGCGTCCATATTCATAGAGTCGACAATGAGCGTTTTCACTTCCCGCAACCGATCCAGCTTGACGGCGAAAAAATCGGTGCCGTCAAAGAGCTTGCATTGAATCCACGGCGCATTCATCGAATCCATGTAAACGCAGGCGCGATAATCCGTCGCATCATCCGGGTTCTGCTGGGATGGGCATTTGCCGATCGCCTTCAGATTTCCCTTGGCGTCCGCCGTGTCGATGTGCCCATACAACTCAAGGATCCGGTAAGAGGAGTCCTTGTATCCCCAGCTCAGCGGCCAGGAAATAAAAAATCCATCGTAATCCCCGGCATAAAAGTTCACATAGTTCCCCATGGTCTTCAGATTATTGACACAGGAAATGGCGCGCGCCGACTCCCTTGCCCGATTCAACGCAGGCAAAAGCATCGCCGCCAGAATTGCAATGATTGCGATTACAACCAAAAGCTCAATCAGAGTGAATTGGCGCTTCTTCATGACTCATTTCTCCTTCGTGTTACTGCATACCGATCCGTGATCAAACAGTGAGTATTTTCTTCTGATATCCGCATAAAAACATACCTTTCATTTTTTCAGCAACTTGAATTCCGCCGGGGTTCTAACGGCGCCCGTCAGACGGAATCCGGCCAGTTGCCCCAGAAAGCCGCGATTCAAATCCATTGTGTTTCCGATCCGCCCCACCGAGTTGATCGGCATCGTCCGAGTGGGAGCCGCCACCTGCCCGACTGCTTTACCGTTGATATAGAGCCGCAATGTTTCGCCGTCATAGACTCCGGCGACATGCGCCCATTTGCCGGGAACAAGGCTTTCTGTCGCCGCAACAGCGGAGCTTTGGGAGCCGCCGCCACGCCGAAGAACCGGGCGCAATTCGGCGTCGAGAGCAAAACTGACGTCAGCCTGATCCTGAAACAGGAACATCTCCGCATCCTTTTTCTCCGGATTCACGAGAAATTCAATCGTAAACGGGCCATAAGGCATGGTTCTGACCGCCATCGCAATGGCGTTCTCTTTCCCGTCAAAAGCGACAACCGTCCGTACGGAACCATCCGGGCCGGGCGCGGAAACCCATTCCGGCTTGATTTTCTCCAATTCATGCCAGCCATAGCCGCCGGAATTTCCGGGTCGAGCGGGAACTTTCCAACCAGAACAGGAGATCAAGTCATCCGCCTCAGCCGCAAAGTCATAGACCACATCAAACAATTCATGATCTGCAACCGAAACCCGCTCCAGACGGGGACGGGGAAAACGCGAAACCGGTTGCGGCCAAAGCGGCCAATTCTCATCATAATCAGAACCGCTGACAATCACCGGCTGAACCGATTTCGCCTCTCCAAACGGCGCCGTTGACAACACCGGATTGCTGAATCCAACCCGGCCGGAAACATCTGTAACACGGACAAGATACACATCTTCCGTAGAACGCCGCACCTCCGGCAATGCAAAAACACCTTGCCATTTCGGTGCTTTACTGTGGCTGATTTCGCGCTCCTCCATCAGAAACCCGTTACGCAACAATTCCACCTTCCCGGCAAACAGCCAGGAGTCGATTTCAACCGTTGCAGCACCATTTTCATTCAAACCCAGCACAACCGCGGGCTTTACGAGATCGTCATAACGAACCCGAACCGTCCGCACGCTCTCCAGTCGCCCGAACCGACGAACGATCGGATGAAGCTCCAGAAAATTCGGCGCTGCATTACCGTTCGTCACCGCAGCCTGTAAGCGAATGATTCGCCAATCCGAAAGCTCCTCGTGCGGAATCCGAATGGTTTGGGCAGTCAAAGCCTTGGCATTCAGCGGCATTGCCGGGTATTCACGCAGTATTTTACCGGACATGTCCAGTAATTTCAATGCAACCTGCGCCGGTTTGCCGCTATAGCTGAAATTCAAGACTTCAATCGTCACGTCATCACCAATTACGGCCTCTTCGTGATAGTTGAAAATGACTCGCGCCGGACGTTCCGGAGAAGCGGTTCCACGCCACTGGTTCACGAATTCGCGATTGATCAAAAGCAGATTGTCACGATTGACGACACTTGGCGCAAACTGAGTATTTTCGCCATAGTCATTCCAAGTGGTGAGGCAAACCCATTCGGAATCGTCCTCCAGCACGGCCGCCCAATTATCGCGCAGGGTACGACTGTTCATAAACGGGCGATAGCAGCCGTTCGCCTGCCCGAGATAGCCCACAGTGACGCCACCGACCAAAATGCTCTCCGGTCGAACTTTTTCCATTGCGGCGCGGGCGTTGGCGAACCGCTGTTTCATCTGCTCTGGGGTAAAGCCGTTACAGCCGAAATCATAAAGACCGTCGAAGCCTTGCAGCGCGGCTTCCAGTTCCGCCGGCTTGTCCCACATGGTGGTTTCGTGCATCGGCTGAACTAGATAATAGGCATCCAATCCGCGTTGCGCCAGTTCCGCACGAACCGCCTTCCACTCCGTCATATCTTTACCGCCGAGGTTGTAAATGAAAATCACCATTCGACCGTCGATCCGGCTGGCGTTCGGATGATCCTGATAAGCGCGGATGAAGTCATCCAGGTTTTTGAGCAGACGGTCGTTATCGAACCCCAAAGAGTCAATGCAAAGCGCGATTTTGAAGTCTGTGCCTTCCGCATCGCGATAGAAACTCTCCAGCATCCCGATCCAGCTTTCCGGATTGTAGACATCGACACAGAAGCCGTCGACGCCATTTGCCATCGCACTCTCGATCTGGCGTCTGGCGGCAAAGAAAATACCGGTGTCCCACTGAATGTTCGTTCCCAGCAAAGAGCGATCGGCAAAAGGGCGAAGCATCCCTTCCGGACGGCGCCCCGCCTCATCGAAATTTCCGACCTGATCGAACCCCCAGCTGACATAATGCGCCCAGCACATTTTGTTCTCCCGCGCCTCTCCGGCATTTCCCGGGAGAGCACAAAAAGCGACCAGCATCATCAGTACCCATGGATAAAATCTCATTCCTGCTCCGTCTTTATTGAGTAAAAGAAAAACCCGCATCAGCACGCGGGCTGCAAATCAATCAACAGCTTTTTCCTTCGACCAGCTTCGATTGCAAAAGTGCCGGCTTGCAATTTTCACCATTCAAGCGGCGAAGAAACGTATCAAATGCTATTTTCGCCTGCTCTTCCGGAGAAATCTCAAGGCAAGTCAAAGAGATATGTGTCATCGGAACAATTCCACGATTGACATGCGTCACAACACCAAGCGTTTCCGGTACGTCGATCCGCAATTCCATCATCGCATACCAGATACCGCGAAACAAGGTGTCCCCTGCAATCAAAACTCCTTGCGGCCGTTGCTTTTCCTGCTTCCAAATCTTTTTAAACTGCCGATAACCATCCTGATAATGCCCTGGCATCGTAAAGTGGCGCAACAGAGAACGTTCCACCTTTCGTTCGGCACAATAGCGATCAAGCATCGCCTCCACTTCGCGGCCGGTTTCCTCCACATGCTCATCGTGCGAGGGAAAGAACAAATCAACTCGCTCCCGGCCGGCTTTTCTCAAACGGTCAAGTCCAGTTGCAAGCAATTGGGGGAAATCAATCTCCACCTCTGGCAACCGCGGAACGGGGCAATCGTTTTTCAAGTAATCCGCAACCGAGGAACGATAGTCGATCACCTCGGCAATCCCACCAAGTTCCCCATTTTCAATCGCCTTGCGCAACTCATAAAAAGCAAGGTCAATTCGTTCATTCGGAGTTGTCAAAAAGTAACGAATCCGCCACCCGTGCTCCGCCGCATAACGGGCAAGGCAAGCAAAGTATGCCGGAAAATACGTCGCGTTTGGATCCGTATAAAGCGTTTGCGAAATGATGATTCCGAGCGTCTTATTACGTTCCGCATCAAGCACAAACGTCCCTCTTTTCGGTGCTCGGCTGATCAACCCCTGATTGATCAGCAGTTTCAAACCGAGCTGTATCGTCTCCGGGTTGACACCGAATTGCTTCGACAGTTCCGCCGTGGTCGGCAGCTTGCTGCCCGGCAGAAGGCGCCCCTCACGAATTTCTTTTTCAAAATACATTGCTGATTTCCTGACCGAGTTCCCCGACGATTGGTTCGGCCAGAAAACCGCATACCGATTTGCCGTCTGCAAGTTTAATTTTTCCAACCCCGAGCGGAGCCGGGATGGCGGCGACAAATCTCCCGAATGCCTCATGGGAAAGGGTATAAAGCTCCACATAAATCGATCCGCCTCCGCTTTGGGAACGAATCATCCCCGGCTTCCAGATGCCCCCGTCACGAAAGGCATACAGCCGATATAAAGGAGCCGTGACGGATTCTTTTTGGAATTCCGCCTCCAGCTGTTCAAGCTCTCGATGGAGCGGGAACCCACGCAGATGTGCGCCGCAAACCGCCAACGTGACCCGATTCGACTTCATCGCCGGAGGAGAAAGCGGAGCAAAGCGGGTTTTTCCGACCGACAATCCGGTCAGCTGGTGCAGCTCGCCGGCAATTGTCAAGAGCTTCCGATCCTCCCCTGCCCTGCCGGTCAGGGTAACACCGAAAGGCAGACCGTCTGCCATCGCCGCCGGAACCGCAACCGCCGCATAGTCCAACAGATTCATGTAGTTTGTATAATATCCCAGATTGGTGTTGAGCGTCACCGGATCGGCGTTGACTTCTGCAATCATATAACAGCGCCCCGCGGTCGGCGTCAGCAGGAAGTCGATCCGCGCCATCTCCGCATCGGCCCGCCGCTTCAGTTCGTTGAGGCGATACATCGCCCGGAACACCTCGAAGGGAGGTATTTGTTTGCCGGACAAGATGATATTGCGTGTCGTGTCAAGTGCCGCCGTAGGATGGTGTTCGATGAATTCGCCCACCGCCGCATAGCGTTCATTGACCCACGGGCCATTGTAGAGCAGTTCCGCCGTCGTGGCAAACGGGGTATAGTCGATTTCGACTTTGCGGTAACCGCAACGCTCCAACCGTTCGACGGTACGGGCGAACGCATTTCGATATGCGTCGTTTCCAAAAAATTTAAGCTGATCCGAAAGTGGAACACCAAAGCGCGTCCCCGCTCTTCCGCTTTGCGCCAGTTCTCGGGCAAAGCCGTCGACAGGATCAAATGCCGCCGCTACCTCAAACACCGTCGCGACATCGCGACAATCGAGCGCAAAAATCGAGACGCAATCAAGACTGCGGCAAGCAGGAACCACGCCGGAACAACTCAAAATGCCCCTGGATGGCTTCAGGCCGACCAGATTATTGAACGCCGCCGGAACCCGCCCGGAACCGGCGGTGTCGGTACCGAGCGCGAAAGAACAACAGCCACTTGCCACGGAGATTGCCGAACCGCTACTTGACCCGCCGGAGATGAATTCCGGCAGGAAACTGTTCGGGCAAGCACCATAAGGGGAACGGGTTCCGACCAATCCGGTGGCAAATTGATCGAGATTGGTTTTCCCAAGCGGAACCGCTCCGGCGGCAATCAGACGCTCCACCACAAAAGCGGAATGTTCCGGCACATAGGCAAACGCCGGGCATCCGGCTGTAGTCGGCACCCCGGCCAGATCGATATTGTCCTTGATGGCGAACGGAACACCGAAAAGCGGAAGCGATTCAGGATCAATTGATTCCAAGCGCTCAATATATCCGGCAAGTTCTTCCGGGTCCAAACGGTGAATCCAGCTCTCACGAGGCGAAGCATCCGCCGTCACCACGCATTGGCGAATCACCTCCGCCACCGTGAATTTTCGTTTCCGGTATCCGTCACGTAATGCGCTGATTTGTAAATTGATCATCCTGCGGCCTCCATTTCCGGCATTACGGTATACATGGGCTGCCCGCTATCCACGGTATCGCCAGAGGCGACAAAGAGCTGGGTGACCGTTCCGGCGCAGCCTGCGATAACAGTGATTTCCGTCTTCATGCTCTCCAGAACCGCGACGACGGTGTCGGCGACGACGTGGTCGCCGAGCCTGACGTTGCTTTTCCAGACATTTCCGGCGACGGGTGCATTTACCACAACCGAACCGTCAAGCGGTTCGACCGATTCCCCCGAACCGTGACTGGCGGACTCGGATTCAAACGTGAGCAAATGATTTTCGACCCAATACTGATATTCTGCATCGAACGCCTTCTGCTGCCGGGATTTGAACGCTTCAATCCCAACCCGATTTTCCTCTTTAAAACGGGTGAATTCATCGATATCGAATACCGTTTTTTCGATCTTCAGCGAGGCGCGCCCGGCGATGAAATCACGGCGAAGGCGCAACAGTTCTTCCGCCGAAACCGGATAAAATCGAATCTGATCGAAACAACGCAACAGCCACGGTTTGCCCGGCTCGAATTCTCGGGTGACGTTATAACGGTTCCACATCTGCACGGTACGCCCGACGAACTGGTATCCGCCGGGGCCCTCCATACCGTACACGCACATATAAGCACCGCCGATGCCGACCGCATTCTCCGGCGTCCAGGTACGCGCCGGATTGTATTTGGTGGTGACCAGTCGGTGGCGCGGATCGACCGGAGTCGCCACCGGGGCGCCGAGATAAACATCCCCAAGTCCCATCACCAGATAACTCGCGCCAAATACAATTTCCTTTACCGCCTCCACACTGTCAAGTCCGTTGATGCGGCGAATGAATTCGATGTTGTTCGGGCAACACCACGGAGCGTTTTTCCGCACGGCGGAGGTGTATTTTTCAATTGCCAGCCGGGTTGCCGGGTCATCCCAGCTCAACGGCAGATGGACGATCCGCGACTCGACCTGGTGTGGTCGATTCTTCTTGAGTTCGACAAGAAACGATTCGATTTTTGCCAGCAATCCGTCACGCGAGAGAAGGCGGCTGTCGAAGTGAATCTGAAGCGACCGGATGCCGGGCGTCAAGTCGAGAATCCCCGAAATTTGCTCCGCCTCGAATTTGAGAAACCAGGCGTGAACCGCAAAACGAAGTTCCAGATCGAGCCGGGGTTCGCCAAACTCCATCAGAAGATATTTATCACCGGACTGGCGACAGACGATGCGCTCGTTGCTCTCCTCCGCATTGAAAACGGCGACCACCGGGTCACAACTCTCCCACGCTACCGCGACTGGCGCGCGCAACGGCACACCGGCGTCCAGAAACGCGGCAACAGAACACTCAATCTCCGTTGCGGACGCAACCGTCACCGGAACGAATTTCACCGTATCGCCGGGGCGTAGCTGCCCGATTTTCCACAACTCCCCGTCCACGACCGTCGCCGGGCAGACAAAACCGCCAAGGCTGGGGCCGTCCGGCCCGAGAATCACCGGCATGTCTCCGGTGAAATCGATCGCACCGACCGCGTAAGCGTTGTCATGAATATTCGAGGGGTGCAACCCCGCTTCACCGCCGTTGGCGCGCGCCCATTCCGGCTGCGGCCCGACCAACCGCACACCGGTTCTCGACGAGTTGAAATGCACCTTCCACTCAGCAGCGAAAAATTCCGCAATATCTTTGCCGGTAAAATATTCCGGCGCTCCATGAGGGCCATACATCACCGCGATTTCCCAATGATTCCCAATCGCGGGGCGAGCCTCCGCCGGCAATTCGCAACGACCGTGCTCCCCGGCATATTCCGTACCGATATGGATCACATCCCCGGCGACCAGTGCGCGCCCGGCGTGTCCGCCGAAGCGTCCGAGAATGAAGGTGGAACGGCTCCCCATATAAGCAGGAACATCAATCCCCCCGCGCACCGCAAGATAGAGCCGAAAACCATGCGCCGACTTCCCGCAACGAAGCAAATCACCGGAAGACACCTTCAGTGATTTGTAACAAGAAACTTTTTCACCATTCAATTCCAACTCAAAATCGCCGCCCGCAAGCGCGATCTCGGTGTCGGCATGGAACAGAAAAGCTCCGCCGCGCATGGTCATTTCGAGCGCCGCGGCATCATCTCGATTTCCGACCAGCCGGTTGGCGAGCCGGAAATTCAGTGAATCCATCGGCCCCGAAGGCGGCACGCCGACTCCCCAATAGCCGACCCGGCCGGGATAATCCTGCACAGTGGTCTGCATACCAGCGTCCACCACCTCAAAAGCGTGGACAGGGCAATCTACCGTCTTCAACAACCCGGTATAAACCTTGCCGTTTTTGAATTCCTGGTTCTCCAATACGCAGCGAAGCAGTTCCAGATTCGTTTCAAACCCGTCGATCCTAGTTCTGTTGAGCGCGGAAGTCGAGGCGGAAACAACCGCATCCCGGTCTGTCCCACCGACAATCACCTTGGCCAACAATGGATCGTAGAAGGCTCCGACCTCCGTTCCGGTCTTCACCCACTTGTCACAGCGAACGTCGCTCGGAAACACGGCATTGGTGATGACGCCGCAGGAGGGACGGTAATCGCGATTGGGATCCTCCGCATAAATGCGAAACTCCATCGCACACCCCCGTGGCGTCAACGTCCCGGCCGACGCCGCGGGGTTCAACCCGGCGGCAAGCTCGATCATCCAGCGAACCAGATCGACGCCAAACACTGTTTCAGTCACGCCATGCTCTACCTGAAGACGTGTGTTGACTTCAAGGAAATAGAACGTTTCGCTCTTCACATCATAGATGAACTCCACTGTTCCGGCGGAACGATAGGCCACCTTTTCCGCCAGTCGTCGGGCGGCGGCATGGAGCGAGGAGCGGGTTTCCGCGGAAATTCCAGGAGCGGGGGTTTCTTCGATCACCTTCTGGTTGCGGCGTTGAGCCGAACAATCGCGTTCTCCGAGAATCGTCACTCCGCCCCGGCCGTCACCGAAGACCTGAACCTCGATGTGCCGCGACAGCTCAAGATATTTTTCAAGAAAAACTCCCATGTTGCGGAAATAATTCTCCCCCATCCGGCGGATCGAATCGAAGCACCCGGCAAGTTCCGTTTCATCGCGGCAGATCCGCATTCCGATCCCCCCTCCCCCTGCGGTGCTTTTGAGCATCACCGGGTAGCCGATGCGACGCGCTTCGGCAAGCGCGTCCTCACAAGTTTCCAGCAGGCCACTGCCGGGAACCAGCGGCACACCGGCCGATTCGGCAATCGCACGGGCGCGGTGCTTGAGTCCGAAGTCGAGAATATGCCGGTTTTCCGGGCCGATGAAGACGATTCCCGCCTCCTCGCATTTTGTGCTGAAGTCGACGTTTTCACTGAGAAAGCCGTACCCGGGATGCACCGCCTCCACGCCATGCCCGGTCATGATTTCCATCAATTTCTCGACATTCAAATAACTTTCGCGCGCCGGAGCGGGGCCAAGGCGAAAGGCTTCGTCCGCCAGCAGCACATGTTCCGCGTCGGCGTCGGCATCGGAGTAAACGGCGACCGAGGCAATTCCCATTTCCCGCAGCGTCCGAATGATCCGGCAGGCAATTTCTCCACGGTTTGCAACCAATATCTTATGAAACATGATTACTTCTCCTCTCCCCATATGGTCATTTTGACCGGTGTGGGATTGTAGGCGTTGCAGGGATTGTTGAGCTGCGGGCAGTTGGAAATAAAGACGATGGTGTTCATCTCGGCATAAAGCTCGACATACTTGCCCGCCTCCGAGATTCCGTCCGCAAAATTCGAGCCGCCCTCGGGATTGACCGGAACGTTCATGAAAAAGTTGACATTGCACACCTGATCACGCTTGTCCATGCCCTGCCCCCAATCGAGCAGTCCTTTGAGAAAGCTGTCGCGACAGCTGTGCATATCGCGTTTTTCCAACGCATAACGGGCGGTATTGCTCTCACAGGAACAAGCGCTGCCGAGTGTATCGTGCCGCCCGCAGGTGTCGGCGCAAACGCGCATCATCACGCGATTGTCGTTGGAACGAATTTCGGTTCCGTAAGAGATATAGACGTTGCGTTGTTCGCGTAACGTGTTGTTTGCGTTGTAGCGCTCTTCTATGTTGTCGGCGTTGAAGAAGATGGTGTCAACGGCCTGATTTCCTTTCAGGTCGGTGATCCGCAAGGTTTCGCCTTTGCGCACGATCTTCATCCAATATTCTCCAGCGGGAACGATTTCACAGAAGATCGCATCCGCCTCGTTGCGATTGCTTGATTTCAACATAATGGACTCCTCCCGAATTCAGATGTAATAGTTGGCGGTATTGAGAAATCCGCGTTCGTTTTCCGGACAGAACTTGCGGCACGGATCATCGGCAAGCGCCGGGTCGCAGGCATAAATGGTGACCTTGATCGGCTTACGCAGATATTCCGGGCTCGGATTGAGCGGGTGCATGCCGGTGTCGAGCACCATCAGCGTATCCATTTCAGCGCGAAGGTCGACATAACCGCCCTTCGGAGAATGTTGTTCCACAAAATTCAGATTGCCCTCGCCGTCAACCGCGATTTTTGTGAAAAAATCCACCGTGCAGGTGAAATCACGCCGTCCCATTCCATATTTTGCCAACTCGACCAGCAAAGAATCATAACCGTTGCGATAGAAGTCGTTGCGAGCTTCCTGGTAGCTGATTCCACCGAAGCGCTTCGCCACGATCTCGGCATTGCTGACGCCGCAGATGACATCGTGCCAGCCGCAACGATCCGCCGTGATGCTCATCAGTATGCGCCCCATGTCGGAATAGATGCAGCGACTTCCGGCAAGATAAGAGATATGCTGGATCTTCAGCGTATCGCCCATGTTGTAACGCTCGGTGTAATTATCGGCGTTGTAGAACAGCGCCGAAACGTTACCGCCGCCTTCCAGGTCGGTGAGCCGCACGGCACGCCCGCGCCGGATGATGTGCGAGAAATTCCAACCGCCTTCGATCACGGTTTCATACAGGATTTTTTCATTCGGAATCATATTCATAACAACGATCCTCCTCTGGATTTCAAATGGTTTGATTGCTGCGCAAAGGCGGCAGAACCGCCTCGGAGAACGCGAGTTGGCCAAGCATCGAATTGCCGCATTTCAGCGCGACGCTGAGAATCCGCTCCAGCTTTCCGACTTCTCCCTGCACCAACCAGATTTCAAGGTTCCGGCCGTCCTCCAGCATCACCTGGAAACAGGAGACCACTTCGTCAAGAAATTCACGCCGGACGGCACTCAGCTTGGCGGCGCATTTATCCACCGTTTCGCTGTAAGAGATGGTGAGCACCCCGGCCATCACCCGGTTTTTCTGCTGTCGCTTGTAGTTGAGTAATTCGCGCCGGACGATATCGGTGATCGCCACACTGCGGTTGTCCAAACCGCGTTCCCCGGCCATGCGGTCGAGTTCTTCGCAAAGTCCCGGCGGCATCGTGATGCTGAAACGTCTTGCCGTTTGCCTGTTTTTTTGCATGATTCCCTCCGGGTCAATTCGGTTTCCCGACCATGTTGATTACTTTGATGTCGTCGTCGTCCGTACTTTCCGGGTGGATCAACTCTTCGAGCCGAACCTTGGTCGCCAGAAACTCCGGCGACAGGAACTGCCCGGGAGCACGCGGACGCGGAACCGGCACTTCGACAATCTCCTGAATCTCCCCGGGATTGGCTTTCAACACCAGAATCCGATCGGAGAGATAGATCGCCTCATCCAGATCATGTGTGATGAAGATCACGGTAATATCGATATTTCGACAAATCTGAAGTAGATACGCCTGCATTTTTGCCCGGGTCTGTGCGTCGAGCGCCCCGAAAGGCTCATCCATCAACAGCACCCGTGGGCGGTTGGCCAGTGCACGGGCAATCGCCACGCGTTGCTGCATCCCACCGGAAAGCTGGGCGGGAAACTGATCCGCAACACTTTCCAGCCCCACAATATCCAACCACTGACGCGCCTCGCACTCCGCCGAGGAACGGCTCATCCCGTTGATCTCCAAGCCGAACATCACATTCTTCTTGACCGTCAACCATGGGAACAAAGTGTATTTTTGAAACACCATACCGCGCTCGGCGCCGGGCTCGCTCACCGGGTAGGAATCCAGCAAAATCAGTCCCGACGTCGCCGGTTCGAGCCCGCTCAACAACCGGATCAAGGTCGATTTCCCGCAACCGGACGGGCCGATGATCGACAAGAACTCCCGCTGGTGAACTTTGAATGAAACCTCGTTTAAAATCCGCCGGAATGTTTTCTCGACGGGAAAATCTTTGCACAACCGGAAGCTCTCCAGAATCACCGGTCGCGCTTTGATTGCGGTCAACGCCGCCTTCACTTCCGGCGACTGTTCCCGATAGCTCGGCAATTGGAATGTAGGTCTGTGATTCATCATACCGCCTCCTCTTTCTCCGGCATGCGGGACACCGGCTTCGTCAACCGGTAGAAGATCGAATGCCTCCCTTTCTGCCATCCGAACAGCGACTTCCCGATCGCGGCAAGAACCATATCGGTTCCAAGACCAATGAAACCAAGCACCAGAATCGCCGCGTAAACATTCTCAAACGCCCGATATTTCGCCTGTTGATTGATGAACCAGCTGATCCCGGTACTGGTGCCGACCACTTCCGCTACAATCAGATAGGTCCATGCCCACCCCAGCAGAATACGCATATCGAGATAGAGTTTCGGCATTACCGCCGGAATCATCACCCGGAAGAGCAGCGTCTTCGGTTTCGCCCCCAACGTCTGTGCGGCCTCAACCAGACTGTAATCCACAGTACGGGTGGTGTTTGCAATCACCAGCACCTGCTGGAAAAATGTACCAATGAAAATGATCGCAATCTTCGAGGCGTCGTTGATTCCGAGCACCGCCACCATCAGTGCACCGAAAACCGGCGCGGGAAAATAGCGGAAGAACTCAACAAACGGCTCCGTCAATTTTGCAAGAAAATGGTAGACGCCGCACAGGATTCCCAGTGGAACTCCGATAAGCGAGGAGAGGAAAAATCCCCAGAAAACCACCTTTACGCTATGCAGCACACTTTGATGAAACCACGGATCGGCATCCCGCAACGGCGGAGTAACAAACGCCGAATAAAGCGCTTGCGCCACCTTGTGCGGAGCCGGAAAGTAAACCGGGTTGACCCGGTCGCCGGCCATCACCGCGCTCCCCTCTTCGCGCAGTCGCCGGTTCTCCAATTGGAACGTTTCGACGCCGACATTGTCGCCCTGATTGAAGTAAAGGCTGTCCCCGGCATTGGAGATTTTAACTTCCGGGTGCCAGATATCGGGAATGTAACTGATTGCGGCCCATAAGAGCAGCGGTAAGAGGAATGACATCAAAATCAGCCCGCGCTGCCGTTCGCGCGGCAATTCCCTGCCGATCGTCAGCCATTTTTTATCGTGATTCATATGGGCCTCCTTGGCCGGATATCCCGACCGGGTTATTTCGCCGCGTTTACAGTGAACGACGGATCGATGCACCGTTTGACATTGACGGAATCCTGATACACCTTATTGCTTACAAAGAATTGATCGGCCAACACCGAGGAGCCATAGAGGGAATCCAGTCCATCCGTCGGCTTCAACACCTTGAGCGCCTCATCCCGTGTCAAAAGACGGGTGCCGGAAAGAAACGGCTTGTACTGTTCGGGAGTAATTCCGACGCGGGCGGAAAGAATTTTAAGCGCCTCTTCTCCATTGTCCGGGTCGCTCATAAAGGCGACCGCGTCATACCATGCCGCCACAACCTTCTGCCAATCGGCGCGCCGTTCGATCAAGCTCCCTGGAGCCACGGCAAGCGTATCATAGATAAGCCCGGCCGCATCGGCCGAAGTATAAATGGCGCTGGCTCCTTCCGCCGCCTTAAGCGCCATGCCGGAATGCGGCTGCCAGGCGACGATCGCATCGACGTCGCCGGAGGCCAACACCTGCGCCGCCTGATGCGTCGGCATATTGACCAACGTCACATCGGATTCTTTCAACCCGTTGTCGGTCAAAGCCCGAACCAGAAGTTCGTGGCTGAGACAACCGATTTCAACGCCGACCTTGCGCCCTCTGAGCTCTTTTATGGAGCTGATCCCTTTGCGCGCCACAATCTTGTCGTTGCCGTTGCTGTAATCATTAACCAGAATCATAATGTTGCGCGCACCGGTGGCGTTAAGCACCATCGCGTCCCCGTTGGCCACGCAGACCGCGTCGGACTTGCCGGAGGCGAAGGCATCCATGGAAGCGGCATACTCGAACCACAGCAGCTGCACGTCAACCCCGTGTTTCTTGAAAAAACCTTTTTGCTCCGCAATGTCCCATGCGATCCAGCCCGGCCAGTCGCTATAGGCAATGCGAAGCGGTTCGGCGGCATTCAGGCCGAAACCTGTTACGATGGCTATAATCAGGATTCCGATTCTCAGGCATACGCTGACGTTTCTCTTCATTTTCGACCTCCTATTGATCCGGATTGCTTTCGTGTTACTATATTCCGAAATAGTAACACCAGCAGACAAGCAAAATTCGTGCCAAGTTCCAAAAACAGAAGAACGGGAGCGGGAGCAGTGAAAAAGCTCAACCATTCCCCGCAGAAAAAAGGTGACAGGAAATGTCAAAAAAAAATCTCCCATTACAAAAACGTAATCTGTATCGTCCATAGATAAAGAAGGAATGTCGAGGCGGGATATCGCGGATTATTTCGTCGTTGGAATGGATTTTATCCTTTTGCAAGGCTATATTGTCCAACTGTACTTTGAGTTGAAAACCGAAAGAGCTGTTTGCCGATGAAAACATTCCTGGACAACTATTTCAAGCTGACCGAAAGCAACACCACCATCCCCCGCGAACTGCTGGCCGGAGCCATCACGTTCCTCACCATGTCCTATATTCTGGTGGTGAACCCGAATATCCTGTCGGAAGCTGGGATGGATCGCAGCGCGCTCTTCACGGCCACCGCCCTCTCCGCCATCGCGGGAACCTTGTTGATGGCCTTCTGGGCGAGATTGCCGATTGCGCAAGCTCCAGGGATGGGGTTGAACAGTTTCTTTGCCGTCACCGTCGTCATCACCATGGGGTACAGTTGGCAATTCGCTTTGACAGCGGTATTTATCGAGGGGTTGATCTTTCTGTTGCTGACCCTGTTCAGAGCCCGCGAACTCATCGTGCAAAGCATCCCGAAAGTGATCAAGAACGCCATTCCGGTCGGAATCGGACTATTCATCACGATCATCGGCCTCAAGAGCGCCGGAATGGTGGTTCCCAGTCCTCACACGATGGTTACGTTGGGGGATTTCTCGCAACATGACGTCTGGATCGCCAGCCTCGGGCTGCTTCTGACCGCCATATTGCTGGCGCGGAAGGTGAACGGCGCGATCTTGATCGGGATCGCCGTGGCGACCCTATTCGGTATTTTTCTGGGCGACGTACAACTGCCGACCGGAGCGATCATCTCCGCCCCGCCCTCCATCGCCCCGATCTTCGCAAAGTTTGAATGGAAACACATTCTCACGCTGGATATGGCGATCGTGGTATTCACCTTCCTCTTCGTCAATCTGTTCGACACCGTGGGAACCCTCCTCGGCGTCGTTTCAAAAATCGGAATCGCCGACCGGAACGGCCATTTCCCGCAACTGAGAAAAGCGCTGTTTGCGGATGCCATGGGAACCACCATCGGCGCCGTCCTCGGCACCAGCACCACCACCTCCTACGTCGAGAGCGCGGCCGGTGTCGCGGCCGGAGGACGCACCGGATTGGTCGCCGTGGGAACAGCGATCATGTTCATGCTGGCGCTGTTCTTTGCCCCGTTGTTTCTGATGGTTCCGGCGGCGGCCACTGCTCCGGCATTGATTATTGTGGGATTGTTCATGATCTCATCGATCGGAAAAATCGACTTCCACGACATTACGGAAGGGCTGCCGGCATTCTTCACCATCTGCTTTATGCCGTTCACTTACAGCATTGCGCAGGGAATTATTTTCGGCATGCTCGGCTTCACGCTGATCAAGCTCTTCTCCGGGCGGCACAAAGAGATCACGACGCCCGTCTACATCATTTCGGCACTGTTCTTTCTGAAGCTGATTCTAGATGCGATTCACCTGATCTGACAAACCGCGAAGGCGGCCGGATACACCGGCCGCCCTCACTATTTTATCAACGGGCGTAATGGATTTTGATATTCCGTACCCGATAGGTGACCTCATCCTCAAGAGCATTGAGTCCGAGGCGAAGCTGCTTCACCTGCTCAAGGGCGAGTTCGCCCGGAAATTGCAGAAACCGCCTTTCCCACTGATCCGACGGGAGCGGAACCTTCAGATAAACGGCGCCTCCGGTTTCTTGTTCGGTTCCCTGCACCGCCATAATCAACATCTGCTTGATGGCAGAAGGTTTGGATGCCTTCAATTCAAACTCGATCGCAAATGCGCCTTTCAATGATTCCTGCGGCAATTGCAGCAGATATTCCGGATAGACCCAGCGATCCACCTCCGGCGGAAATTTCGTATAAAATCCAATGGACTGATCTTCCGCCGAATACGAAATCTCCATTTTCCCGGACGCATTGGCGCGCCAGTTACCGGGATCGACCATCTGCGGCATCTCCACCAGTCGCCCGCTGCCGATCATTCCATCCAGATTTTGCAGAGGAATCACCAGCGGCGTCGCATTTCGATCATCAAACATGCCATCCACCCGGATTTCACCGCGAAACTCGCGATCGAAAGAAGGCACAATATTCAGCGCCAACTCCAATCGATCAAATGCCGGAACGGTAATCTGTTCCGGGATTCCGTGAACCTTCCCGCCGGTCACCACGATGCGCCCGGTCTTCGCCTGCGCCGAAAGGTTCCAAACCTGCAATCGGAACGCTGCGCCATCCCGCTTTACATCGGCACAATCCTTCCCGACGGAGAGAGTGAAATCATCGGATAGCTCGGTACGGAATACGATTGTCTTATCCCACTTGCCCTCCTCGTTTTTCACTTGTGCGACGGTTCGCTCAGCCGGAGTGGCGACCCGCAAGCCAGACACCCGCTCCAATACGGAGGGGTAACGTGTGGCCATCACGCGGCGGCCATCTGTCACAAACGGCGTTCCAAACAGATCCACGCCATGATATTCGCCCTTGACCGGAAGGGAGAAGAACCTCTCTTTTCGATCCGCGGTTACAAGATCCGGACGGAGCGACGCGGTATCCAGTTCGGATTCACTCCAATAAACCAGTGTCCGGGAGCCATCCTTCCGGCGGTAAAGAAATCCGCGCAATCCTTCTCCTAGCGCAAGCTGTCCTTCCAATACCGCGTCGCCGAGCTTGTCGGTCAATGTGGCAAAGGCGGCATAGCCCGGCTTCACGGTAAAATCGCGCCGCATCAATCCCCAATCCTTTTTTCCACCGCCTTCGCTGTAAGGCGGCAGAACGAAAAAGAAATCGCGGGAAACGCCAAGCTGCTGCATATTGATCATCATCTTCGGGAGGTATTCCGCGACAATCATCTCCTGATCCGGGGAGTGCATTTTCACCCCCGGCATGTAACTGTCCAGCCGTCCGACGCCTTCCGCATTGGAGCCGTTTTCGGTGAACCAGATCGGACGGTCGCTGATTCCATTGCGCTCAAGATGTTTCCGAATATCCTGCAATGTTTGCGGAAAATCTCGGAGTACCCGGTAAGTGTGAATATTGAAAATATCGAAATACTCCCCGGCTCCACTCTTCATCACCACATCGGCATAATTCAAAACCGGAGTGATCGCATAGCCGCCGATCGCAACCCGGATATCGGGATTCGCCGCCTTGAATCCAAGATAAGCGGCTTTCAAAGCCGCCGCATAGTCCCACGCGGCGTCTGAGGTGCCGCCGATATCCTGTTCGTTCCAGAACTCCCAGACCGTCATCTGCCCTTGAAACTCTTCCGCTGCGCGTTTGGCATAGCGAAATGCGGCGCCCAGATCAGTAGGAAGTTGCCCGTTTCCGCCTCGCGCCCATGCCGGAGCGTCGTGATACATACCGGAAACCGCAATTCCGCGTTCAGCCAATAACGCGGCATTTTCCTGATACTGTTTCCAATCGAATTCACCGGATTGCGTCTCCGTTTCGGACCAGCTCAGGCGCTCCCGAACCATCTGCAACCCCGCTCGACGGGCGACTTCAGAAACCACCTCATAAGCATTCTCTGGGCGTCGCGGATTCCAACAATAAGAACGTGCCAGCCAGCTTTGAGCCGAATCCATGGCGAAGAAAAGTTCCGGATTCGCCGGACGACCGGATGGGTCCGGAACGATGGTAAAACTGCGAAAACCGGAAAAATTCGCCTCAGACGAATTCAATTCCAGTTTATAGTAACCGTTCGGAAGCGTCTTCAAACGCAGTTCCGCCTTGCCGCTCCCGGGCCATTCTCCTTGCTGAATCACTTCATTCTTCCAGTCGTACAAGACCCACTTTGTCTTTACGGCGGCGAATGGCTTCAGATGAAACTTCAACGCTTCACCCTGCGTGAAAACCGTTCCGGGAGCCTCGACTGTCACCGCATCGGAAACATCCAGAATGGAATCGATCTTTTTTGTCGTCAAAAATTCCAGATTGCGAATATGGAAAGTCAAATCAGGCGCATTCGGATTCATGCCGATCCGGATATCGCGCACCGTCGCGGGGTCGGCCTTCTCATCCTTCAGGTTTACTGTGACGACCTGATATTCGCTCGTCGGAAACGCAAGATTGACAAAAGGCGCTTTTCCGTCGAACATAAGATGGGCGAATCGAAATCCCTCTGCCGTTTCGGCTTTGATTTCAAAGCGGATCATCTCAACATCTGTAAACGTTTCCCCTTCCTGAAAGCGGAACACCGGGTAGGCCCAGTAATCTGTTCCGGGCGTAAATTTCACCTCAAACCGAACGGTTTCCGCGCCATCCGAACCGATGGTCATGCGACCGGAACTATGCGCGCCGAACCGTTCCGGGCGACAGAGGTTCCGCGACCACGGCAGCGGACGCATTTCCGCGGCGCCAAGTGCAAGCGCCGCGATGGCGCAGAAAAAGCAAACCATGTATTTTTTCATATCTCAACTCCTCTCATTTCATGAATCACAATGCAATAGCTCAACCGACTTCACCAACTTCACCAACTTCATCCACTCACATTCACGGCGCAGAAAAAACGCCGGGGTACAGCTCCAGGCATGACAGGCGCTGTTGATGCGCCAATCTCCATAAGGGGAACGAAACGGCTCCTCCGGCACGAAGACTTCAGGAAACGTGTCGAATTGAAAATGCGCCATTTTTCCCCAATACTCCTCCAGAAGCGCATCCGCCTCCCGTTGAAAGCCGCATTGGAGCAACGCCTCGACGGTGTAGCTGTAAAGATACGGCCCTCCGGGTTTCCGTGCCGTCGGGTCTTTGAGCGCTCGCAAGAGCGCCGCCCCTCCTCCCGGGACACCCCCGAGCGCCATCCAGACCTGCGACGCCCATGAGAATTGTCCATTCGACAGAAACACGCCCGCTCCCTGATGATAAAACAACTCTTGCGACCGGAGCGTCAGACGCGCGATCCACAGATCGAACTTTCGCGCAAGCGGAGCAGCATGATTCAATTCCGCAAGTGAAACTCCGGCTTTCAACGCAAAGAGCATCACGCCATATTCCGCACAATTCCGATCCAGAGAATCGCTCCAATCGATAAAGAGCCAATAGTCGGAATGATTGTGAAAATTACCGCTTTCGTCAAATTCCGCCAACATAATATCAAGCTGACGAGCCGCGACCGGCCAGAGTTCCCGCAATGTTTCACGATCTCCGGTCGCGACCCAATATTCCCAAAGCGCAACCGGAAACATACCCAGATAATCGAAGATAAGATTCTCTCCGGCGCCGTCCGAATAGAGGTCAGCCGGAACCGCGCCGTTCGGGCGCGCAAAGGCGGCGAACAAATAAAGACAGCGTTTCACTAAGCTGTGGTTCTGATAAGTGACATAATTGACCAATGCCTGCAATCGCAAATCCCCCAGCCAAAGTCGGCGATCGCGCTTAGGGCCATCCTCAAACACCTCCTGCATGCAGGCGGCGAGAGTGTTCAGACTGATTCGGTCGATCTCATTGACGGCGGAAACGGCGGAGCGGTTGACACAGCTGACATTCTCCACCTCAAGCGAATCGAGCCGAAAGCGATAATTCGGTCCTCCGTCGATCCGAATGGCAAGATACCGGAACGCGTAACGCCGCGGCAGGGTGAATTGCGCCCCCGGGCAATCCAAAACGACGAGTTCCTCCTGTAACCAGCCCCGCCCCAGATGCCCATTATAATCGTCGATCCCAGCGGCAATCTCCGCCGGTGTTTCCCCGAAACGGACATGCGTCCGCAAGGGCGAATCCACCCGACGGTCGAACGACCAGCCGATGGTGACTTGCCCGACGCAATAGCGTCCGAAATCCAGAACGACCTCCAACGCCCGCCCGTTCCACCGGGAGAAAACCGCCTCCGCGGATTCCATGTTCCGCATGGAAACCCCTTGGAACGCCAGCGGATCTTCCATCGGCTCAACTCGAGCGACAGCCGCAAGCAACTCCTTATGCAACAGCACCTCTTCCTGTTCCGCCCGAACGAGAAATTGAGGCTTTCTCAACCAAACCATATCACTATTTTCCTGCAAGAAGGTGTTACTCAGTTGATCTGATAACTGTCTTTGACAAATTTCGTAAATCCGTCCACGCGCAATTGCGGCAGGGAGCGGGATTCCGTATGTCCATCTCCATAAGCGACATTCGCCATATCGTTATGCGGGATCGCCGTCGCGGAAGCCGGATGAAAATAACGAGGATTGAACAAATGAAATCCCTCTCCGTTCAACTTCCGGCAATCCACCAGAACAGGAGCCGCCGACGGATTGCGCATCCGCCCCGGAACCATAAAGTACCCCTCAACCGAACCGGGTTTTACCCGGATACAGTAATCCCCAAGCTCGTTGAGCTTGTCCATGGTATAAGGGCCGCGCGGATCGCCGCCGCTGCCGCCAAAATCGTAGCGAAAGATTCCATAAGTCGTCTCCGGCCAGATTGCCTGATTCGGAGTTGACGTCGGGCAGCGGACAACATCTTCGCTCAAATACCCGGAATAAATCAACACACTCCCCCAATAAGCATTGATGGCGTCTCCGTTAAACAACCCATAGACATAATAGTAGCCCTCGTGATCGCCGGAGTATAAAATTTCCGCCTTCATGCACTGGTTCAAATTGCTGTTGCAGCTGATTCGCTGCGCACTCCCCCTGGCCCGATTCAAGGCCGGCAGCAACATCGCGGCCAGAATTGCAATGATTGCAATCACGACTAAAAGTTCGATCAGTGTAAAATATTTTCTTCTCATAATCACTCCCGTTCTATCTGATTTTGTTTTTGCTGTGTCATATAAACCGTCCTCCACTGAATCGCCCGAACTACGAATCATCTCATTTTTCCTTTATATCACTCCCCGGCTCGATCCGTGATCGATCAGAACCGGCTGAATATCCTTGTTCCCAAGTTCGCCCGAACGCAGCATCTCCAGCGCCACCCGAATCTGGTTGAGCAGCCCAACCGCAACAGTATCCAACGGCGGATAGAGTGTCGCGGAAGAAGATGCGTTGCCGATAACCACCACACCAAGCCGTTGAGGAATCGCAATCCCGTAATTATGGCAGGCATTCAAGGCTCCGGCCACAGAGTCGCTGGAAACCCCGGCGATCGCCGTAAAATCAAATCCCTCCCGGATGACCTGTTCAAATTTCCGGTAAGTCTTCTCCTGTGGAGCCTCGCCGCTTAAAATTCCACAATTGATCAAAACCGTTTCCATCTCATGAAGACTGGCATAATTTAAAATTCCGGCAACCCGGTCATTGATGACGCTGTTCTCCGGTTCGCTGACCAGCACCCCGATTTTGCGATGTCCGGCATTGCAGAGATGGTGCGCCGCGCAATTGCCGGCAAACATGTCATCGAGTCCCACCGAAGGAACATTGAAGTTGGCGAGATGGTGACAAAGCACCACCAGCGGTCCGTGTCGGCGAAATACGTTAAACGCCGCGACGTCGCCTTCCGTAAGCGTATTGACCCGACCGGGCATCAACAGCATACCGCGTACGTTTTCCGTGCGAAGAGCCAGCTCCGGAGGGATTGCGTGGCGAAAATCAAAGCGATAGAGCAACAATCGGATTCCGGAATATTCCGGCTGCAATTCGTGCAATGCAGCTTGAATTTCATCAATATCGGGAGAGATCCAATTGGGAACCGCCACCATATAAGTAGGAGGAGCCTGAGGCTCCACAGAGGTTTGCGGGACAAAACACCCTTTGCGCGGGATCACTTCCAGCCGCGCTTCCGCCGCAAGTCGCTCCATGACGCGGGTAACCACCGGCTGACTGACGCCATGTTCGCGCATCAAATCCCGGACGGAGAAAAAGCGCTCTCCGGGTGCAAGGCGCGAGAGTTCACGCTTCAAATCCCGGTAAAGCACATCCGTTTTCAAGCGATTCTGATCCATTCCCTTTTCTCCTTCTGCTGATATTATGCTGTATCATACAAGACGGTGCAAGCGATTTGCGTTTTTTTTCCATTTTTTCTAATTCCAGGCTCAAAATAGATCAAAAAGGAAAAAAAACAGTGCATGATACAGCACAGGCCCCTGTAACAAAGGAGAGAAATATCACTTGCGGAGACGCAAGATTTTGAAGCCATCACTCTCGTGAAGATTCGTCGCCTCAGCAAACAAGGACGCGACCCGAGCCTCATAGCCGAGAAAGGCGTTGGTCACCATATAGCAGAATCCGCCGGGAGCGAGTAATCGCGAGATGCTCTCAACGAATTTGTCCGAAATATGGTGGCTGCTTTGAAAGCCTTGATGAAACGGCGGATTGCAGAGAATGCAATCAAACTCCTCCTCCAAAGCATCTCCGCAATCGGCAGCCACCACGCGACCGGGAACAGCAAAGCGGGAAAAATTTTCTCGACAGGCCGCCAGCGCACGCGCATCATTATCCGTCGCGACAACTTCTATCGCGCCCCGTTGCGCCGCCAACACCGACAGAAAACCGTATCCGCATCCAAGATCCAACACCCGCAGACCATCCAGTTGCGGAACCACAGACATCAACAACTCGCTGCCGCGATCAATCTTGTTCCAACCGAACACTCCCGGAAGAGTGGAGAATTCCACCTCGCACCATTTCACCAATTGCATCCGGGCGTAATCGCTGTCCGGCAGGAAAGGCGTCGCGGGTTCTCCGCTCTGCTTCACGATTCGTACCACGCGGTTCCCGGATTGATCCGGCGCCAGTTTCACCTTCGGCTTTGCATCGCCGAACAGCGCGGCGGCTTTTTCGGCATAGGTTTTCACGCCCTCGGTTCGCCCCCCTGCAAGATGAAGCGCCTGCCCGGGTTTCAGCAGCTGATTGCAACGGTTGATGATATAGTGTGTACATGGCTTCGATTTGGAAACCCGGTAGAAAACCGCATCGAAAGTTCCGGGTGCAAACTCCTTCAGCAGCATCCGATTGAACCGCACTCGCGTGGAGAATGCGGAAAAATATTTCACCGCATCAAACCGGGAGCAGACCACAGTGCAGCGCTCCTGCTTCACCAATGGCAGGAACTCGGCATAATCCTCTGATTCCTCCACCAACAACAGAATCTTTCCCTTCGATGCCGAAAGGGAAATTGAACGGCAGAGCAAATCGACGCTGGAGCATCCGTTATCGGCAGCCATACTTATCCCTGCTCCCCGGTTCCCTGTCCGGCGGCGACAATCTCCTCCGGAGTCAATTCCCGGATCGCACCAAGAGCAAGCGTCTCATCCAGCTGCAATGCTCCGACCGAAATTCGTTTGAGAAACAAAACCGTTTTCCCGACCTGTTCGCACATGCGTTTCACCTGATGAAATTTCCCTTCGGAAATCTCGATATACACTTCACAGGGGTCGGCGGTGATTTCAAGACGCGCCGGTTTCGCGGTAAATTCCTTAAACGTCATCCCGGCCAGAAACGCCGCGATATCCGCCTCTTCCGCCGGCTTGTCGAGGACGGCGAAATAACGTTTGCGAATGTTTTTCCGGGGCGCGGAGAGAGAGTGGGCGTATTGCCCGTCATTGGTCAGCAAAAGCAATCCCTCCGTATCCTTATCCAGACGACCGATTGGAAACGGCTCAAACGGGCGGAATTCAGCGGGAAGCAGATCGATCACCACCGGATCGACCTTGTCTTCCGTGGCACTCAAGTATCCCTGCGGCTTGTTCAGCATCAGATAGACGAACTTTCGATACACGATCTTCTGTCCTTCGATGCGGATCTCGGACTCCTCCGAAACTTTCTCATCCGCCCGCTTCGCCGTCGCGCCATCCACGGTAACAACGCCGCGTTGCACCAGTTTGCGCACTTCACTCCGGCTGAACTCGGTACAATCGGAGACCATTTTGTCCAGACGCATCATAAATCACCGCACGGCATTTCAAAGCGCTCCCCTGCCGGAAAGTTCAGTTCCAGCCAGAGATAGCGGCTCTCGATAAAGCTCTTCGGATTCCAGAGGTCGAGCATAGCGACATAACGCCCATCATGCGAAAACACCGCCGAACTTTGTCCGCCAAACGTGATCTCCGCCCCTTCTCCCTGAGCAGGGTTGCCGAATTCTGTCCACGGGCCGAATATCTCCTTCGCCACCGCCGCGCGAGCGGCATTCGGAGCCCAGCTGGTACAGCCGGACATCAGCAAAAAATAAAATCCATTCCGTTTAAAAAGCGCCATCCCTTCGTTCCAACCGAACGGCAGGACACGGGCAAAGCGTCCGCTCCAATCAAGATAATCCTCCGTCAATTCCGCAATGTGAATGGTGCTGTTGTGCTCGGAACTGTAGATGTGATACCCTGTACCGTCGTCATCGACAAAAAGGTTCATATCGCGGCACATCTGCCCGGCGGGAACATCGCGGGCGTAAATGGGATAATGCGTGATTCGCTCGTCATACCCGTTGCCCAGCTCTTTCTCTGCCGGAATAGCCGAAGCATCGCAAACAGGAGCGTTGAGCGGCCATTTCCCGGCATTGGCGCGACGGGCGTCGAGAAACACAAAAGACCCTTCCGGTGCATCAGCGACCGCAAGCCCGCGTTTGGCGATGGTGTGATCCGCGTCAGACGAGTGAAAATACATAACGAATTTCCCCGTCTTCGCACAAAAAATCACCTTGGGTCGCTCAATCCGGCAACCGCTGCAAATCGGGCTGCCCGGATCATGATCGACCGCCAGCACAATTCCAAGATCGTCCCAGCAACGCAGATCGACAGAACGGTAAGCGTGAACGCCATGGAATGCGAGCCGCCCATCCCAACCTTCGGTTTTGTGCTCGCCATACCAGTAAAAGACACCGTTATGCTCCAGAATTCCGCCGCCATGGGCGTTGATCGGATTTCCGTTTCGGTCGAGCCAGATATTCCGGTTGATCGTCATGTTCGCCATTTCCTGTTGTGTTGCTCCGCTGTTTTGCACATAATATAGCACAAACGCCTGCGGATAGCGAGAACATGGGGGTGGTTTATTGTCCGGTCGAGGTTTCCGGTGTCTCCTCATCCAGAAGCCGGCGCAGTTCCTCCAACTCTCCCGGACGAAGCGCCCCGTTCCGAATCAGGCAATGCAAAAGACTCCCCGCGCCGCCGTCGAACACCCGATCGATCACCGAGCGACCGATGGAGCACTGATACTCCTCCCTCCCGACTGTCGCCGCATAAACAAACACCTTGTCTTTCAGTTGACGCTTCACGGCTTTTTTGCGCAATAATCGCAACAGCAGGGTTTTGATGGTTGGCTCCCCCCACTGCTTCCGGGCACGCAGCCGATCAACCAGCCGCCGGGAGGTGAGCGGAGATTCCGCCCAGAACTCCTTCAGCACTTCCAGTTCGGCATCGGATATGTTCATTTTTTTCATCGCGTCATTCTCACTTCAAATCCTTGTAATTGAACGTCAGCGTCGCCAGCGTCAAAAATCCGACCAGATAGATCGAAAGCGCCGACAGATTCGTCAAAAACTTATTGATCGGCAACGGTGAAAGCCAGAGCAGGAACGAGTTGTTCATCACCTCCGACAGCAAATACGGCCGAATGTTTTCGCTGAACGGCAGCGCACCAATCACATAGGAAACGAAGTAAAGCGAGATCACCGTCACCGTAGCCGCACTCATCCGGTTAAAGATCGTGGAAAAAAACAACGTGATCGCCCCAAGCGCCGTCAGTGAAAACGAAAAGTAAACCGTCGCGACAAGATACCGCAACAGTGCATTCCCGACTCCCATAATCACCACGTCCGTACCGAACACCTGATCGGTCAGCAAAACCAGCTGCGTGGGGGAAATCCCGAAGATCATGACCCCGACCAACAGATTCACCATTGAAAAATAGAAGCAATAAAGCAAAATTGCAACATAAATTGCGAAAAACTTCGACAGAATAATCCGATTTCGGGAACGGGGACGCGACACATAGAGTTTCAAGCTCCCGTCCTGCATCTCCCCGGCGACGCAATCCCCCGCCAATGTGGCAACTACGATCGGCATCAGAACGATAAAAGTAGGAACCAGCGCGATCCGGGCAAAGAAAAACCCGTCCAGATAACTGCTCAAGTTCTCCAGGTGAAAATTCATCGTCTTATCGAAACGATGCGAAAACCCTCCCTGCGTCGAACGAAACGCCAGATAGCATAAACCGAGAAAAAGTACATGACCCGCCAACATGACATAATTTTTCTTCTGAACCCGCAGTTTTTCGAGTTCGTAACCGAGCATTCGGAACATCATTTACTCCCCTCCCCGGTTGTTTCGCGCAAGAAAAACGATTCAAGCGTCTGACGCTCGACCGCAAGATGCGAAACGGCAAATCCAGCCTCCACCAACATCCGATTGATATTCCCTGCCTGCGCCTCTTCCGCCTCGATCACCAGAACATCCGACGCAGATTCGATGATTCGGAACTGCTTCTCCCGCAGAAAGTCAAGCGCCGCCTCCATTCGATCGATCCGAATTCGCAGACGTGTACAGTCATCCAGCAATTCACCGATGGCGCCCCAGGCTTTCAATTGACCATCGCTGATCAAAATTAAATTGTCGCAGATCTGTTCGACTTCGGACAGCAGATGACTGCTGACCATTACACTGACGCCATATTGCCGATTATACTCGCGGATGATCTGGCGAATTTCGACGATTCCGGCCGGATCCAGCCCATTGGTCGGCTCATCCAGAATAATAAATTCCGACTCCGGCAGCAGAGCGAGCGCGATGCCGAGCCGCTGCCGCATGCCGGTGGAAAATACGCCGACCTTGCGATCCGTCACTGAATCCAGTTCCAGAAACCGTAAAATTTCATCCCGTTTTGCCCGGTATTGCTTCCCGCTTCCACCAGAGAAGATGTCGAGGTTCCTCGCCGCCGTCAGGTCAGAAATAAACGCGGGCCACTCGATGATCGCCCCGATGCGGCGCATCGCCTTCTTATGCTCCCGGTGCGCATCGAACCCGTCCACCAGCACGAACCCCTCGGTGGGCCAGACCAGACCGGTAATCAGTTTGATCAACGTGCTCTTACCGGCACCGTTCGGCCCGATCAGGCCGGTGACGCCGCCATCGTTGATCTCAAGCGACACGTCGTCCAATGCGAGTTTGCGCCCGAACCGCTTGGTGAGACAAAAGCATTCGACACTCATTGCACGACCTCCTTCATGGCGTCGCGGCTAATCCGGAGCGTCAGGTAAAGATAATTGCGCGATGCCACGTCACCTTCCGCGCCGTGAAACGCCGCACCATCGTAAATCAGAGGAATTCGCAAACCGAAAAGCTGTAGCTCCTGATCATCGGCGCGTTTTCCGTTGATTCCCCATTCGCGCCCCCAGACGTAGCTGCTGCCCTCGTTCCGAAACAAGTTCTCCGTATCGGAGGGGCAGTGAAACACGGCGCGGTTTCCCCCCAGATACGAGCTCAACGTCTCCACGATCCCGGGGAGATCTTCCTCACCGGCTCCAGCTGTCAACGGCATGATCCGGCAACTGGGCAGAATGTTGTTGCTGTCGTGCAAATAACTCTCCAACGCCGTACCGATCTGGCGCAGATTGCTGACGCAGACCGTCCGCCGCGAACGTTCCCGCGCCTGATTCAGCGCGGGCAACAGAAGGCCGGCCAAAATCGCGACGATAGCGATTACCACCAGAAGTTCAAGGAGCGTAAACTGATGTTTCATGCTCATTCACCTTTCCTTACGGCAACCGTAATGTGTTGATCCATATCTCGGTGATCGGCGCAAATTTACGGCGTTCCTCCGGCGAAAAATCACCATGGATCGTTCGGGAAATTTCGGCATTGAGCGCCTTCCCTTCCTCCGAATCCCGCATCTGCGTCAGCATTTCCCGTGCATCGCCGTTGTTTTTCTTCGCCTCATTGTGCCACCGCTCGGCTTGCTTTTGAATGGCGTCAAGCATCTTGTCCTGTTCGTCTTCCGGCATGGCACGAATCTGGCGAAGTGTTTCACCAACCGCTCCGGTCAGTGCGCGAATCCGAATTTCCTTTTGCTTCGACTCGGGGTAACGTTGTAGCTGTTTGCGCAAATGGGAGAGAACCTCGCGACGGGAACCGCGATTGCTTTGCGGCGCAAACGCCCGGGCAAGTGTATCGGTCAGCTCTTTTTCGCTCCAATCGCTCTTTGCCAGAATTTCCTCCGACGTCAGCGGTTCCACGCGAAGCGTCGTCAGAAACCAGATCAGCGCCAAAAGCACCGGCAGCCCGATCAGCATAGGCAACAGTAACATCTTCCAACGTTCCGCCGCACGTTTTTTCGCCCGATTCGTGGGGGTTCCTGCTTGTGCATTCATTCTCGGCCCTCCTGCGATGTGTCAATCTGTCATTTTCGTTACAGGAGTAAAATTACACTTGTAATCAGCAAATACAAGCGGCAAGGTGAATATTTTTCATATTTAATCAGAATAAAAATCGCAACACGCTGCCAATGAATACAATAAGAAAATTACAAACGTAACCTTCAAATGGTGCCAAGTTCATTGAAATCGGCTGAAATCCGAATGATTTCACCGGGAGCGTTTTCCAAAACCATTCGCTCCAGCAGATGTCCGGCGGCACGGCCCAACTCGCCGTAAGGACGGGTGACGGAACTGTAACGAGCGCCGAAAAGCGGATCGAGATTGCAGTAATGCTCGAAGTAAAAAACCGAAACGTCGCGCCCCGGACGAAGTCCCTTGGCACTCAACATCGCATCGAAATAAGAGAGCGAAAGACTGCTGCCCTCCATCACCAGCGTGGTATGCACGTCAAGCGCCGGAAGCAATCGCGTTTCAAATTCCCGAAAGAGCGACTTTGCGGCTGGCTCAAAAAGAAGTGTTTCAATGTCAAAATGCGCGGCGACTTCCGCGCTGCGCGCCACCGCCAGTGAGCGCTCAACCGAAAACCGGTCAACGCCGGCGAACAGCAACCGACTCTTGCCTTTGCCCTTCGCCGCATCGAATGCGGCGACGAGCGCGCTTTGCTCATCGATGTAAACACCCGGATGTCTGCGGGCAAGAAAAGAGCGAGAGATCGCCTCTTCCGCCGAAAAGATCAACAGATAGCGAACACGCTTTTCCTCCAAAAAACCGACCAGTTCGACCGCCTCGGCATCCGAGGAGAAAATCTGTCCGTTAATGAGAAATCCATCCACACCGGCATTGTCGACCAGATGCGCCAGATAATTTCGTCGGTCAACACCGGAGAGAGCGGGCATCAGAACCAGACTCGCCTCCGCCGCATTGACCGCACGAACCGCACCTTGCTGGATCGCCGGGTCGTCGCTGTACAGCGTCGGCGCCGCGGGAAGAATGCAGAGGCGACGCAATGCCGGAGCTGCGCTATCAGCAGAGGGCGGCGGATTGACAAAGACCCCCTTCCCCCTCCCCCGTTCCCGACGGAGCAGCCCCTCATTCGCCAACAGTGCAATCGCTTGCCGGATCGTCATCGCGCTGACGTCGAAAAGCTCACAAAGCTGCGGATAACTCGGCAGTTTGTCGCCGGGTCGATAAATGCCACGGCGAATCCGTTCCCGCAAAATTCCGGCGATCCGCCGATATTTGATGCTGTTATTTTCCAAAAAGCGCCTCCTGCTGAGCAAAAAGGCGGAATCCCTCAAAAAAGAGATTCCGCCTGTCGATCAAACCGCCGTTGAATTACTTCTTCGTCAGTTTCTTGTCCCACTCTTCGAGCTTCTTCGCGGCGAATTCACGCCCACCAAGCCCGAAGGAGATTGCAATCGCCACGCAGATCGCGCCGAGCAACAGCGCAAACGCGATCTCAACGATCCGTCCGCTCAGTTCCAGCGTCGAAATCGCAATGGCGCCGGTAAAGACCAGTACCGCGATCCGAGCGACCGTCGCGAGGAAGCCGGAGTTTTCTCCCCGATCCTTCAACGCGTCCGCCACAAAGTTCGCCAGATAGATGCCGACCATCATCACGATGACGCCGACAATGATGTTGCCGCCGAACGCGAGGAACATCTTCATCAGCGAAGCAAGTTCCGCAAAGCCGAGCATTTCGCAGGCCGACATCGCCGCGAGCAACATGACTGCAATAAAGCAGATCTTGCCGACCACCGCCGAAGCCTTTTCCGCCTGTCCGTTGCGGCCGAAGCCGAGCGCCGCGATCAAACGGTTGAAACCGAATCCTTCAAAGAGCTGAGCCACCAGGCCGGAAACCAGACTGCCGACGACAAACGCCACCAGAATCAGAATGCCCGCGCCGATCACATCGCCGATCGAGTTCAAAATTTTGTCGTAGAAGCGTGTGACCGAATTGGTCAGCGCCGCAATCTGGAACGCATTCAGCGCCATCATCACAACCGGAATTGCCACCAGCACATACGCAACCAGTCCGACGAGGTAGGAGATCCCCTTGTCGCCGAAAATATTGCGGCAGCCAGCCTTGTTGCCGATTTCATCCAGACGGACGATGAAAGCCAATCCGCCAATCGCCTTGCGAACGATTCCGGCGAAGAACAACCCCGCAACCAGAATCAACGCACCGATCACCAGATGGGGGACAAAGGCAAACGTCTTCGCAAGCATCCCTTCCAGCGGAGCGGTGATGCCTTCAATTTTGAGCGCCTTCAAGATCATGGGGGTGAAAAGCAAAAAGGTGACCCAGTAGATCACTTTCCCGGCCACGACACCATAGGAAACCGGTGCGGCCTTCGCCTCTGCGTCTTCGGTTTTGGCTGCGGATTCAAGCTTCAATTTCTCGTCAATTTTGAAAGTCTTCATCGCGGTAAGCGTGAAGTACTCGAGAACCGAAGCGATGATCCACGCAATAAACAGCAACAGACCGGCGCCGATCAGATTCGCGCCATAACCAAAGATATCCTTCACGAAGTCACGGATGGGAGCCGCCGCATCGGAAAGATTCAACGTGGTCAAGCAGCCGAGAATCGTAAGCAACAGCACCAGATAAAACACAATCCGGGAGGCGACCTTTTCAATCTTGGCCGCGGAACCAAGCCCCGTTTTATCCGGAAAATTCTTATCCAGTTGCTTATCCAGGCCCTCTCCGAGCCGACGGCACGCGCGCCCCACGATACTGGAGAGCAGCACCGCAATCAGCCATCCGACAATCAGGATGCACAAAGCCCCGATCATACGAAACATATTGACATCGACCATCATCTGCCAGATTGCCTGCCAGAACTCCATCAGGGTGTTAGGGGATTGCTCCATACGAAACTCCTTTTTTTCGGTGATTGGATTTTTGAATACTACCGCAAAAATCTCAGTTCATCTTCTTTACCATACCACGGCAAGTTGATGATTGCAAGAATATGAGGCGAGAAATAGCACTTTAACTGCTCTTTAGAGCTCCAACGGGAGAAAACCCGGCCCGACGGCATCCAGGCGGCCGGAAGCCAACGCAACACCAAGTAACGCAAGCACCCGCTCTCGATCGGCCGGAAAACGCGCCTCAAGCGGCAAGGGGTTGGAAGTGTGGTTGGCGCGAAACACAGTCTTTTCAAGCGCAAAACCAGCGACCATGCGACGCAGTTCCGCAACGTTCTCTGCTTCCGTCAGCATCGCAAAACCGGGAAACGGCTCTCCCAGCACCGGGACAAACCGAAGCGCCGAAAGCAGTCGTGGCTGCATCGCATTCAACGCCTCCGCCGTACAGTCGGCATGCTCCGCGCTATATTGCCGTCCGCCAAGACCAAGCAGAACCATCACCGACGCACGAAGCCCCGCGTTTTGCGCCCGACGCACCGATTCGACCATCACCTCCACCCGCTCGGTCTTGCCAACCCGCGCCAGCAATTCCGGCATGCCGGTTTCAAGCCCAAGGTAAAAGGTATGGAGTTTTCGGGCGCGCAACGCCTCCAACTCCGCATCGGTATACCGGGAAATCGTACTGCCATTCGCATAAACACCCACTCGAATCAGGCGCGGGAACGCCTCAACCAGGGCATCCAGAATCCGGCAAAGCGGATCAAACCCAAGCGCCATCGCATCCCCATCCGCCAGAAAAATCCGGCGAACATCCGGATGAACCGCTCCGGCACGGCAGATTTCCTCCAGCAATTCCGTCTCGGGACGCACTCGATACGGAACGCCTTTGTACATGCCGCAAAAGCGACAGCGATTGTGCGGGCAACCGTAAGAAACCTGAAAGATCAGACTGTCCGCCTCCGCCGGAGGGCGGAACAACGGTTCGATATAACGCGGAATCATTTAAACCCGCGTGCTTTACGGATCTCGTCATATGCCTGATTGATCCGCTGCATCTCGCCTTTGGCAAATTCCATAAACTCGGGTGGCAACCCCTTCGACTGAAGTTTGTCAGGGTGGAAATCGGCGCATTTTTTCCGCCATGCGCTCCGCACCTCCTGATCCGTCGATTCCGCGGCGCACCCCAGCACCTCGTAGTAAACCGTCAGCGACCCGGCGGAAGCGGTAAAACCGCCACCTTCATTCCGGCGACTGAAAAAGGCATCGGTGTAGCCGACAAAACCGAATCGATTTTCCGCATAATGCAGAAACGCTTTCTCCTGCTCGTTCAGCACGCCGTCAGCCACAGCAAGCTCACAAAGCACACCGAGAAACTGCTGAAAAAACACCCGATCCACCGGCGAGGAAGCCAAGCGATCGATATACTCGTGATACGGGATATCGTCGTGCCGGGCGGAGTTGAAAATTCGACGAATCGTCTCCCGCTCCGCCTGTGCAAAGTGCGTATTGATAAAACGCTCTACAAATGCCTCTTCCTCCCGGCTCACCACCCCGTCAGCCTTCGCCAATTTCGCCAGGCAGGAGAATAGCGCCATGACAAACAGCGCCTGTTTCTCGGCCGCATCCAGAATCCGCCGCTGTGGCTCCTCGGTTTTACGGCTGACATAGTGCCCAATCAACGCACCGGCTGCGGCACCCCATGCGCCGCCGAGTAATCCGCCGATCGTACCTCCAGCCAAAGCACCCATCCAACTCATAGAATCACGATCCCTTTTCTCTTTACACGCTATTCTCAAAGGCCCAAAATCGAATGAAAAACATCAGTCAAACTTCGACCTCTTTCTATTCCAAGCAGTTCCGATCCGCCCTTCTTTTCTTTCATCAAAACACCAAAAAGCACAAAGCATTGCAAATCAGCTTGTTAATAAGTTTTCGCATTTCTGAGGGGAAATACACTAAAAAAGTCGAGTTGTTAACAGAAAACCACGAGTTATTAACAACCCGTCATCACTTTTTACAACGGTAGACAAACGCCGGCGGCAGGTTGTTCCAGACGATCGGGCTGGTGGTCACTTCCGAGAACACGTCCTTCAACATCCGGCGAAACCGCTGTCCCGATGCAAACATCATCCCCTGCAGATAGGCAAATGTGGTGAAATAACCACCCGGCCGGATATGCTCCGCTACCGAGTTGAGGATGCTCCATTGCAGTTCATGAGAAAAATTCGCCCAAGGAATCCCGGAAACAACAACATCGGGATCAGGCAAATCGTAACGTTCCAGAATATTGCCGATTCCAGCGGCGCTGTCATTGCAGACAGTCACCTCGGGAAAGGTCTCCTGCAAGTGTCCGCAAAGCGTCTGATCCAATTCGATGGCGATCAGATGAGCATTCTCCGGCATTTTTTCCAAAATCGCCCGGGTAATCACACCGGTTCCCGGCCCAAGCTCCACAATTACTCGCGCGTCGTCAACCCCGACCTTGGACACAATCGTCTTACACAATGCCGGGGAAGAGGGACACAACGCCCCCACCTGCACCGGATTGCGTAAAAAACGCCGAAAGAGAACACTCTTGTTCATTTTGCGCACTTCACTTTATTGTTTGGAAGGCGCAGGAAAGACATACGCCTGAAGATCGTCGATTACAAAAGTACGGTACATCACCGCCTCCGGGAATTTTCGATCATCCCGGGCACCACGATAGAACATAACCACATCAGGGCGATTTTCGCTCAGCAGCAACTCTTCAAATTCCGCGGTGGTAATTTGAACCGGCGTTTCCCCCGCCTTACGGGCACGATCGATGCCATAGCCGAACTCCCCGGTCGAAGACAACAACCGGGCGTCCGGGCGATGATAAACCCAACCGACCGCATGAATTAAACTTGAATGCGTCACCAAAATGGCCTTCGCCGGATCGAATCCGAGCTTTTCCGGGAACGCCCTCAACACCTCTTCCGGCATTTTATCCGAATTCAGCTTGGAGGGAATCGCCCAGCCGCCGACCGAAAGAACCAATGCGATTCCAAAAAAGAAGAGATAGAACCGCGCGCGCCACACATTCCGCCAGGTAAAGACCAGTAAACCACCGGCAAGCATTCCACAAACTCCCAGCAAACCGCCGATCAGCCGAATCTCAGAGTACGGCGGAATCAAATCGGCAAACGCGCACACCAGTACGCCGACCCCGGCCAGCAATAGAATCCACCCCCAGGCCGTCATCACGATATGAAACGCGCGATGCGCACTGCCGGTACGAAAATACGCTGCCGTGCCGATTGCCCCCAGTACCGCCAAGAACGGGAAGCACGGCAGAATGTAAGTCGCCAGTTTTCCACTGGAAACCGAGAAAAACAGAAACGGCAGAATCACCGCGCAAAGACAAAACCGGCAAACCGGCATCCGGAAAAATTCCCGCTTCATAGAACGAATCCCCGGAATCGCCGCAGAGAGTAAAAATCCGGCCGGAAACAATCCGCCGATCAGAAACGGAACCAGGAAATAGAACGGCTCCACATGCTGTTCACTATCACCGGTAAAGCGTTGCAGATGTTCCACTTCAATAAAATAACGCCAGTAGTCGGCGTCCGCCTGATGAACCGCCCATGCCCACGGAGCAATGACCAGCAGCGCAGTCACCAGCGGAATCCACGGCAGAATCAGAAACTCTTTCCACTTTCTCTCCCATGCCAGAAACCCGAGCATCGCCAACCCGGGAACCACAAAGCCGAGAAAACCTTTGGTCATAAACGCCAAACCGGCAAATACACCGCATGCAACCAGAAGCGCAAATTTCCGGCGTGAGAAACGTGGCTCCATTGCCGCCAGAAATGCCGACACCGACACCCCGGTCACCAACCCGGTCAACTGGCTGTCCAGCACCGCAAAAACACCGATGCCATATGCCAGCCCACAGGTCAGAAACAATGCAGCCCCCAAGGCCGCGATTTTCTCATCACGCACGGTTTGTTGAAGTAGAATCGCCACCAAAAGCGCGGCCAGACCGGCTCCCAACGCCGCCGGCAGACGCAACGCGAATGCGTTTTCTCCAAAGATTTTAAATGATCCGGCCGTCATCCAGTAACCAAGAACCGGTTTCTCGTAGTAGCGCATATTCATCAGATGCGGCTGAGCATAGCTGCCTGTTTCGATCATCTCGCGCGGAATCTCCGCATATCGAAACTCATCCGGCGTCACCATTGGGCGCCCTCCGAGCGGCAGTAAATAAGCCATAACGAAAAACAAAACAACCAGAGCATAATACTTCATCACTACTTTCCTTCTCCCGGCTGGTACCAGACCAGGTATATCGCGCCGTTACTGTCCAGCTGTTGCGGCGGCGGCATTCGTTTCACTCGATTCGACGACCGGGTCGCGACCACAATGGGGCGCGTCCCTTCCTTGACCAGAGCCTCCAGGCGTTCCTGAGAATAGAACCGCCCCTGCCCTTCCGGGCGATTCAGCCCGTAGGCCAGTTCTCCTGGCTTCAAATAAACCCCGACGTCATCACTGCGCAGCGCCCAGGCGACGGCAACCACCATCCGGTCATCCGCCAAAACCAGCGTATCAGGAGTTAATTTTTGAGAAAATTGATGAACCAAAAAGGGAACCGGTGCAAGCGGTCGCTCCAGATGCGCCGGAATTGCCACCGGGTAAGTCAGCGAAGTAAACCCAATCGCAATGCAGAAACAAGCCAGTTTCAGTTCCGGTTTCTTCATCTCCTGCGCCAGCCAGAGCCAGGCAAGGAGAACCATCACAATCAGCGACGGCAACAAATAATCCTCGCCGCGCCAGTAGAGCAGCAATTTCTCCGGAATCCGCCCCGGGACAAAACGATGGAACGTCTGCAGTGCAAAAAGGACGATCAACGCAGGCAACAGAATACGGAACAACCCCTTGATGACCCAATCCACTTCCCGAAAACTTTTTCCACTTTCCGCATAGCGCTCCAAACCGACGGCAATCAAAATCGCATAAGCAGGGAAGGCCGGGAGCAAATAAGTAGCCAGCTTCCCGCTGGAAGCAGAGAACAGCACAAACCAGATCGCTCCCATGCACGCCGCATAGCGCAACAATGCCGTCTGAAAAAGTTCGCGAACCTTCCCCCGATAACCAAACCAGACCGTGGGCAAGAACAATGTCCATGGCAAAAGCCCGCCCAACAGCACCGGAATAAAATACCAGAACGGCTCGCTCCGGTCGTCATTGGCCCCCTGCCCGGACAGAAAACGCTGAACATGTTCCACCATAATGAATTGACGCCAAAAATCAGAATCTGCCCGGTGGACGGCAAGCGCCCATGGTGCAACCACCAGAAGCGCAGCAACAAGCGGAATCCACGGCAGCGAAAAAATCCGCTTCCAATCCTTCTGCCAGATCAGAAACGGAACAATGACCACGACCGGCAAGCCGAAAGCAAGCAACCCCTTGGAAAGAAACGCCAACCCGGCGCCAACTCCAGCAAGCGCCAGATATCCGGCGCGCCTCCACGGGTTCGCCTCCGTGTATCCATAGTAAAACGCGGTCATGGTGAGCATAAGGAAAAAGCCCAGCTGACTATCCAGCACGCCATAAGTTCCGACGGCGAAGATAAGACCGCTCAACAGAAACACCACGGCAGCGATCCTGCCGGTCCTCTCTGCGCCGGCACGGCGGCAGAGGAGCCAGATCAACCCGGCGGAGAGAAGCGTGCAAAGTGCGCCCATAAAACGCACCGAGCCTGAAGCCTCGCCAAAGAGAAATAGCGCACCGGCATTCAACCAATACCCCAGCACCGGTTTCTCAAAATAAAGGAGGCCATTCAATCGGGGAACAATGAAATCGCCGGAGTCGATCATTTCGCGGGCAATCTCCGCATATCTCGTTTCGTCCGGAATATAAAGGGGGCGCTGCCAGATGGAACCGAGGTAAAGCAGAAGGAATCCTGCCACTACCAGAAACGGAATGTACCTTTTCATAACAAAAACCGCGTCTGCGGCTCCAATTCTCCCTTGGTTCCCTCCATTCAGGCGTACCGTTGCGTACGATCGAAAATGGTCGGGGTGGTGGGGGTCGAACCCACGACTTTCTGCTCCCAAAGCAGACGCGCTAAGCCACTGCGCTACACCCCGTAAAAAAAACAGCAATCTGTCTTAAGATACCGCCACAAGTGCAAATAGTCAAAGCCAAGATCGGCAGATTTCCCTTTTTTCTGCCTGAAATCCCGTTTCATCGCGCCATTCATTGCGGTGAAAAGAATAAAACCTGACTTCTGCAATAAAAAACGGGGAACCGGATCTTCACCCGGTTCCCCGTCTATCATCTGAAAACGGCTTATTCCGCCTTGGGAGCCTCGGCAGTTTCTTCCGCCGCGACTTCCACTTTGGCCTCTTCCGCCTTGACGGTCGCCTTCGCGGCCTTTTTCGGCTCAGCCTTGACTTCCGCCTTCACCTGAACCTCTTCCTTCACAAGCTGGAGAATGCACATCTCCGCCGCGTCACCGCGACGAGCGCCCAGCTTCAGGATCCGGGTGTAACCGCCTTCGCGACCTTCGTAGGCCGGGGCGATTTCGTCGAACAGCACTTTGACCGCCGATTTGTCGCGCAGCTTGGAAACCGCGAGACGACGACGATGCAAATCGCCCTTCTTGCCGATCGTAATCAGCTTTTCGGCAAAACGACGCGCTTCTTTGGCCTTGACCAACGTCGTTTCGATCTGCCCGTTGGTGAACAGGCTGCTGACCATGTTGGCCAACATCGAACGGCGATGTGCGCCGGAGCGGCCAACTTTAAACGTGTGAACTCTATGACGCATAATTACTTGCTCTCCTCAGCTTCAGCACGGACCCGGACCGACTCCGCTTCGATCGCGGTCATCAGCCGATCGCTAAAGGTCATCCCCAGCTCAAGCCCGATTTTATCCATTTTTTCTCTGATTTCGTCCAACGATTTCTTGCCGAAGTTCCGGTACTTGAGCATCCGGCTCTCCGACTTGGTGCAAAGCTCGCCGATCAGCTTGATGTTTGCACTGTTGAGGCAGTTCATCGCCCGGACCGAAAGATCCAGTACTTCAATGTCCTGCGCCAGAAGTTTGAACATCTTAGCTTCTTCTTCGGTCAGCACCACATCCTTTTCGACGACCTGAGTGCCCATGAAGGGCTGCAGGTGGTCGCGCAGAATACGGGCGGCCTCTTCCAGCGCCGCTTGGGGCGCAATACGGCCGTCGGTCCAGATTTCAAGCTCAAGGCTATCCATTTCGGTTTCTTCACCGACACGGGCCGCACCGACCTGATAGTTGACGCGAGTCACCGGGCTGAACAGGCAGTCGACCGGAATCGTTCCGATCGCCCGCGAAGCGGTATTTTTCTCGACGGGCAGATATCCCTTGCCCTTGACAACTTCAATCTCGGCACGGAACGGCAAAGATTTGTCAAGCGTGCAAATCAACTGCTCGGGATTGAGCACTTCGACCGTACTGTCGCAGACGATGTCCGCAGCAGTCACCGGGCCGGCTTTGTCCTTGCGGATTTCCAGCGTCTTCGGGCCGTCGGCGTGAAGATTCAACCGGACGCACTTCAGATTCAGCACGATTTCGGTGACATCCTCAAGCACATTATCCAAGGCATCAAACTCATGCTTGGCCCCGTCAATGCGCACCGAGGCGATCGCCGCTCCTTCCAAAGAAGAGAGCAGTACCCGCCGCAGCGAGTTGCCGAGCGTATGACCGTATCCGCGCTGAAACGGCGCCGCGATGAACTTGGCGTAATTCTCGGTCGAACTCGCATCATCGACGATGATCGACTTGGGCATCGGAAAACCGATCGCAGCAGTCATATTTTTCCTCCAACTTGATTATGCCTGCAGGCATTCTTATCCATAAAACAAACTACCGGAAAACTTCAGGCGACTGATTCCAATTCATCCGCGCGGAAAATCCGCGCACAAACCTCAGATCGCAATAAGAAGCTCCCCCCGAACCCGCAGAGTCAGACCCGGCGACGTTTCGGAGGACGGCAGCCGTTGTGCGGCACCGGCGTAATATCTTTGATCGAGCTGATTTCCAGCCCGGCCGCAGCAATGCCGCGCACCGCGGATTCACGACCGGCACCCGGCCCCTTGATCCGGACTTCAACTTCCTTCATACCAATCAACTGCGCCTTCTTCGCCGCATCTCCGGCGATGACCTGAGCCGCATAAGCGGTGCTCTTGCGCGATCCCTTAAAGCCGTTCTTTCCGCCGGTGGACCAGCAGATCACGTTGCCGTGCAGGTCGGTGAAGGTAACCTTCGTGTTGTTAAACGTGGCAAGCACATAGGCAATGCCGCTCGGGACGAAGCGGCCGCTTTTGCCGCGCTGCTTGGCGACCGGCGCGGCAGACGCGTCGACCGCAACTTCCGCCGCCTCGGTGTTTTTCACTTCTTCAGCCATATTCTCTATCATTCCTGAATTAAATAATAATCTCCAACTCGTCGAACCCGTCCGGATCTATGCCGCTAAGCGGCGCATATTCCGGATGGCGGCGTCATCAGTTCTTGGCCGCGAGACGACGCTGGGTTTTGTCGCGGATCGCACCGATCGTGATTTTCTTTCCCTTGCGGGTACGGGCGTTGGTCTTCGTGCGCTGACCGCGGACCGGAAGGCTGCGGCGATGACGGATCCCGCGATAGCAGTTGATCTGCTGAAGACGACGGATATCCGCAGAAAGCATTCGACGGAGATCACCTTCCACAACGATGTCGTCCTGGAGGATCTTCGTGATGGCCGCGATCTGATCCGGAGTAAGGTCTTTTGCCTTGAGATCTTCCGGAATCTGAACTTTTTCAATAATTTCAAGCGATTTGGCCGGGCCGATACCGTAGAGATAACGCAACGCAAACGCGATACGTTTGTTGCCCGGGATGTCCACACCAATAATACGAGGCATAACTTCTATTCCTGTTTCGTTAAAATTGACGCATTAAATAAAGTCAAATCAACCCTGACGCTGTTTATGGCGCGCGTCACGGGAGCAAATCACCCGGATCGTGCCGTTGCGTTTGACGATCTGACAGAATTCGCATCTGCGTTTCACCGATGCCCTGACTTTCATAGCTTGTCACCCCATTATGTTGAAGCTTATGATTCAAACACAGAAAATGCAAACAAGGTACCCTATCCATCTCTCGCCTTCCGGTTTTGCCGGTTGTACCAAAGACGGTCAGCGGTGCCGAGCCTGCTACCTTCTTGCCGGTCACGTTCCCACGAGCGGTGGAATTGCGATATGAAAACGCTCCGACATAATTTTGTCTTATTAAAGTACCACCCATTCCATGGATTTCAAGGCAAAAACCAGGGAAATTCCATTTTTTTGCAACTTTTCTCTCCCCCCCGGAAATCCGGCGCGCCTTTTTCCGTTTTCGGATTGACTTAAACGGTTTTTGCCTGTACATTGTAATATAACGTTTCGTCGGGAATAAAATTGCCCGGGAATCGGATAAAAACCACAACAGGCTTCTGAAAACGCAATGTTCCAGAAAGCCGGTAAAAAGCTTCGGGGAACAACATGGGCGGATTTTTCGGCGTCGTTGCGGATCATGATTGCATTTGCGACCTCTTCTATGGGACGGACTACCATTCGCATCTCGGAACCAAACGCGGCGGCATGGCCGTCTGCGACCGGGACGGGCGAATAACCCGGAGAATTCACGATATCACCAACGCGCAGTTCCGGTCGAAGTTCGACGACGATATCGACAAGTTCCACGGACGCGCCGGAATCGGCATCATCAGCGACTACGAGGATCAACCGCTCATCATCTCCAGCAAATTCGGCAATTTCTCCATCGTCACCGTCGCCAAGATCAACAACATCGAAGAATTGGCGCAGTCGGCATTTGAAGCCGGATTCAGCCATTTTTCAGAATCCAGCGACGGCGAACTGAATCCGACTGAAATCGTCGCAATGCTGATCTGTCGCAAAGACTCCATCGTGGACGGAATCCGCTATGCGCAAGCCGCCATCGACGGTTCCTGCTCCATACTCGTCCTGATTGACGGCAAGATCTACGCGGCACGGGATCGCTACGGCCGCACCCCGGTCATGATCGGGGAAAAACCGGGAGCGATCTCCATCACCATGGAAACTACCGCACTCCCCAACCTTGACTATCGCCTCAAGCATGAGCTTGGGCCGGGAGAAATCGTCGAAGTGTCCGAAAAAGGCGCCGTTCAAAAATACGCGCCGGGCGACATCACCAAAATCTGCACCTTTTTCTGGGTTTATTACGGATACCCCTCCAGCGACTATGAAGGCGTCAACACCGAATCCGCCCGCTACCGCAACGGAGCCTCCATCGCCGCCGATGACATTGAAATACTGCCCGACATCGACTCAGTTTGCGGGATCCCCGATTCCGGCATCGCCCATGCGATCGGCTACTCCAACGCCGTCGACAAGCCTTACCGGCGCAGTTTCGTCAAGTATACGCCGACCTGGCCACGCAGCTTCATGCCGCAAAATCAGACGGTTCGCGATCTGATCGCCCGCATGAAACTGATCCCGGTACAGACGGAAATCGAGGGAAAACGCCTGCTCTTCTGCGACGACTCCATCGTACGCGGAACCCAGATGCGGGACACGGTGGTGCGGCTTTACGAGCGCGGCGCCAAGGCGGTTCATATGCGTTCCGCCTGTCCGCCGTTGCTTTTCCCCTGCAAATTCTTGAACTTCTCACGCTCGCGGACAACATTGGATCTCGCCGCACGACGCGCCATCGCCAAAGTGGAGGAAACCCAGGATTTGACTGACGAGATGATCGAACCCTATCTGGAGTTCGGTTCCTTCAAATACAAGGCGATGGTGGAAGAGATTCGCAAGGAGCTGAATTTGCATTCGCTCAAATTCCAAAAACTCGAAAAGCTGATCGAAGCCATCGGCATCGATCCATCCAAAGTATGCACCTATTGCTGGAACGGACGCGACATCGATGCGGAGACAGCAAAGCTGAAATAACACGACAGGAGGACAGGAATGAAAGAATTCTGGGTGACCGAGGCGATGAACGGCTTCGGCATGACGGTTCAGGTTACGGAGACGCTTTACTCCACACAATCGAAATTTCAGAAAATCGATGTTTACCAGACCCAAAAACTCGGCCGGATGCTGTTGTTGGACGGCATCATTCAATTGACCGAATTCGATGAATTCGCCTATCACGAAATGCTGACCCATGTTCCGCTTTTCGCCCACGAAAACCCCAAGCGGCTGCTGGTGATCGGCGGTGGCGACGGTGGAGTGCTTCGCGAAGCCGCCAAGCACCCCGGCCTTGAAGTGATGGACATCTGTGAAATCGATGCGGAAGTGATCGAAACCGCACGCAAATACTTCCCGGCAACCGCCTGCGGATATGACGACTCACGGGTGAAAATTCACATTGCCGACGGCAGTGAGTTCGTCAAGGACAAGCCAGGGTATTACGATGTGATCATCGTTGACTCGACTGACCCGGGCGGCCCGGGCACTCCGCTCTTCGGCGAACCGTTCTATCGCGATATGAAAAAAGCCCTGCGGCCCGGCGGTGTGATTGCAACCCAGGCGGAATCGCCGTTTTTGCACGCCCCCATCGTCGCCCGGCTGCTCAACGTCTCCAAGGAGGTGTTCCGCTCGGTGGGATACGCCGGAATCTATGTCCCGACCTACCCGACCGGAACCATCGGCGCATGTGTCGCCGGAGATCGCGACGACGTGACGCGCCCGGCGCGCCCGGTTCCGCCCGAGCTCGCGGCAACGTTGCGCTATTACAATACAAAGCTCCACGAAGCGGCGTTCGCCAATCCGACGTTTGTCAGCCAACTGTTCTCTTGAACATATTCCGATTTCCCAAAGCATCCGATCCCGCGCCGTTTTTAAAGAACGCGCGGGATTTTTTTGTGAGATCCAGAATCAAGGCCGCGGCGAGGAGCGCCTGGATAGAAAGAGAATTCCTGCGCCGATAAAAAGACAAAACGCCGCGTCGCCCCAGAACGGAAACGGGGGAAGAGAAAGCAGAAGACCGTTGACCAGCAGGACGACCCCGGTAAAGATCGTTCCGATGGCAAGAAGCGGCAGAAGAGCCGCGTACTTCTCCGGGCGGAGCGCACAACAAAGATAGAGGAATCCAATCACCGTCCAGCCGCCGGTCGCCATGCGAAGCCAGTAACGCAGCATCGGATCATCCAGCGAAGCCGAAGATTTACCGAGCCCTTGCAGCAGCAGCTCCAAGATGCTCCAAGGCAGAAATGTTCCAAGAATGGAAACACCCCACCCGAATGCGGCCGTCCAGACCATAAGCCGCAATAAGCGCTCTCTCCAATCACGTCGCTCTACCATTCTTTCCCCCTTTTGTGGAGAATCATGCCGGCAGGAACCATGCCATCAGCAGCGGAATCGTCGCCAGCGAAAAAATCGTCGTAAGAATGATCGCGCGTCCGGCAAAATCCGGATCGCCACCGTACCGTTTCGCCACAAGAACCGAACTCGACGCGGCGGGCATCAACGCCACCACTGCCGTCACCTGATACATCACCGTCGGCAGCGGGAGCAAACGCAGCAGAAGCAACACTCCCACCGGAATCAGGATCAATCGAACCAGCGACAGCAACAGCATATCATACCAATTCTCCAGCATCCCCCGGAAGCAGCTGACCAATGCCACGCCGATCACCACCAACATCAACGGAACCGTGATGTCCCCAAGATACGTCACCGTATCCAGCACCACTTCCGGCAACGGAATTTTCAGGAAAGCGACCAGAAGCGCCGCAACCACCGCTGCGATATTGATGGAAAAAATGCTTTTGAGCGTCCCTTTGAGCGAGCCGCCGCCGGAAAGCGTCAACACTCCGATCGTCCAGAATCCGATCGTGGAGCCGACGTTCATCAGCAGCAACAGCGCCACGTGCCTGTCACCATAGATACTTTGAAGCACGATAATCGGCAGGAACACATAGTTGTTGATGGCACAGAGGTGATGAAACGTCCCCTCCCGCCCGTGTCCTTTGGACTTCATGATCCGTTTTGCAAAGTAACCAACGGCGGCGCCGATCACCATCAGCAGAAATCCGAGCAGTGGCATCAACCACAGCTCCGTCAACTGATCGGGTTTGAAGTTCCGCAAAATCGTTGAAAACGTCAGCATCGGGAACAGCATATCCAGCGTAAACCGCGACAACCGATCCACATCTTCCTGACGGATCATCTGAAGTTTCCACGCCAGAGCGCCGACTCCGAACACCAGAAAGGTCTTGAGAATCGACAGAAACACCAGATACATCATAGTGCAATCCCTTCCGCAAGGCGCCGTAAAAAACAGAAAAGGCGCTCCGACTCCTTATTCGGAGCGAAACGCCTGATCCCGCGTTGAATCGCTTACTTGGAAAGAGAATTCAACAGCTTGTCGGCCTGCGATTTTTTGTTCGCGGCGTAGTTCGCATGGACGGTGCCGACTTTGGCGGCCTTGTCCAAACGGCTGCAGAACTTCTTGCCGAGTTCGGCGGCTTCGGCATCGCCGGTGGCGACGGCAGCGCGCAGCTTCTTCTCAAGCGTCTTGAGTTCGCTGGTACGCATGCGGTTACGGAGGCTGGCCTGCTGGCTGGTGCGCAGACGCTTGATTGCGGATTTCGTGTGAGCCATTTTTTGTCTCTCTCTCTAACTTGGTTTTACCCTATTGAAATCTATAAATTATAGCACTGAACATAAGTAACCTAAAATACTACGTCTTTGCGTTTTTGCAAGTCTTTCGCCGAAAAAAGCGATCAAATTTTCATCATTTATCCCCCTGACAGCCCGCTCCAATCCACGATCGCGCCATGTCCCGCCGAAAAGGGAAGCGCGATCGCTTCGGGATGTTGGTGCCGAAACCACGTCCTCTGGCGGCGCGCCAATTGCCAGGTTGCGGTGGTAATCCGGGCAAGCAATTCCTCTCGGTCGAATACACCGGAAAGAAACTCCCCAATCAACCGGTACCCCAGCGCCTGATGCGCCGTGGGGCTCGTCAGCAAACCAACGGCAATGGCACGTTCCGCTTCTTCGATCCAACCGGAGTTCAGCATTGTTTCAGCGCGTTGAGCAATCCGTTTTTTCAACATCTCCGGCTCAGGATCGAGCCGCCAAGCGCGAACCGGGTAACGCAGACGGTCAAATGGATTCTTTTGAAGCTCCAGAATCGACTTCCCGGTCAGCAAGCGCACTTCCAGCGCCCGGATCAGGCGGCGACGGCAATTGCTCCAACGCTCCAACCCGGCGGGATCCACTTCAGCCATCCGTACCTGCAGCGCCCCCTCCCCTTCTTCGGAATCGTAGAGTGCATCCAGCTCTTTCCGTAAAGAGGGATCCGCCGGAAGATCGTCCAGCCCATAGAGAAACGCACGCAGATAAAGCCCCGTTCCTCCGGCCAGAACCGGTCGCTTGCCTCGTGCGCGAATATCAGCAACCGCCGCGTCGGCCAGACGTTGAAATGTAAACACATCAATCCGCTCCGAATAGTCGAAACAGCCGACCAGATGGTGCGGAATCTCTTCCTGTTCCGCTCGCGTCGGCTGCGCCGTGCCGATTTCCAGCCTGCGATAAAGCTGCATCGAATCGACCGAGATGATTTCTCCGTTGCAGCGACGAGCCGCATCAAGCGCCAATGCGCTTTTGCCGGAAGCAGTAGGCCCCATGATGACCAGAAGTTCGTCAGCGGACACGATAGACCCCGTGATTTTCATTGGAGTACACCAGGGTCAACCGGCGGCGAAAACGCTTTTCCACGTCCTCCGCTGATTCGTCCGCGCGCAAAATGGCCAAGGTCCCCGGTTCCAAAAAAGGAACAGGGCCGCGGGGACCGTCGAATTCGATCCCGAGCGTTCTGATTTTTGAGGTATTTAAATAATACATCAATGCCCAGGGATCGGCTGCAAAACTCATGTAAAACACCTGCGGCCGCGTTCCGACACGACGCGAAATCTCCGCGATGGTTATGCGGGGCTTATGGGTATCGCGCAAATAATATCCGTAAAAATAGTCATCCTGAACCGCCCCGCCGAAGCGATCCGAAAACATCCGACGCACCGTTTGCTGTTGCATGACAAATCCCCAGCCAAGCGCGACAATCGCCAACGCGCCGATCCAGACCCGAAAGTTCCAGCGGCGACGGCGACGGAGGCGGCAATGGTACGCGGTCAAATCGCGAAGCCCCCCGGCCAGCAAAAGCACCCAAAGCGGCCAGAGCGGGAAAAACACCCGAGGGAACGGCGCCACCGGCAACAGCAGCACCGCCGGAATCGGCAAAAGCCAGATCGCAGCCCGGCAGAGTCGTAGCCAGTTTCGCCGATACCAATCTCTCTTGCGAAACACACCGCAAGCCGGCAAAAGCAACATCGCGAACGAAGCGAAAAAAGCCGCATACACCGCCAGCAGTGCCAACGGAGCATTGCGCCAGCCCTCCCCCAACGCCATGCTTTTGAGCAATTTACTGAAAATCGGCAGATAAAAGAGCGCAAACGCAACAAGCGGAATCGTCACCAACCCCCAGAATGCCCGTTTCGTGTAAAAACGGCGGCCGCAAAGCGGCATCGCATAGAGCGCCACCCCGCCGAGCGCCAGCAAATTGGACGGAATAACCGCAATCACGGCAAACGACCAGAACGCATACGCAATTCCCCGGCGCGCATCGGCCCTCCCGGCGAAATTCAAGGCCGCGTCCAGCGCGATCACCACCAGAAACGCGCTCAACATATAGCCGCGCAATGCGGAAGCGTAAATCAGAAACGGAACCGACACGGCAAGCGCAATCAGCACCGGCAGCAAAATCACCCGCCCGCCCATCCGCACCCGGAAACAATGATGCAGTTGAATCAAGGTAAGCAGCGCGATCAGAAAAGAAAACAAGCGGAGCCAAACCACCGAATCGATGTACCCCGGAAACAGTTTGATCCAATAATGCAGCGTGGCGGTATAGAGAATCTGGTTGTTCGGAATGATATAACTGCGATAGATTTGAGCTGGAGAATCCAGCAATGCAAAGTTCAGATACGTCAGCGCCTCGTCAAACCAGAGGTCGCGATTGAGATAAGCGGAAGAAAAGAGAAAAAGCGCGCCGATGAACAGAGCCGGAAAAATCAGTTTTTGAACCCGTCTGGCCACCCATCGCCCCCTTTATAAAGAACAAACGACGGAAGACACGAATGCCTTCCGCCGCAGAGATAATGAAGTGATTTACATGGAAATCGCTTCGGTCGGGCACTCACCGACACAGGCGCCGCAATCGATGCAGCTACCGGCGTCAACCACGGCTTTGCCGTCATTCATGGAAATCGCTTCGACCGGGCAGGAACCGACACAAGCTTCGCATCCCACGCACTTTTCGGCTTCAACCTTAGCAGCCATTTTCAGTTCTCCTTGTTAAAATTCGTTACCTAAATGTAATTAAAACGGGCTAGAACTAATATAATATTATTTTCCGGAATGTCAAATCACGATTTCAAAATGAAATGAAAATTGCCCTTTCCGGTGGATTCGTTGTTTTTTATCCTGAATCCGTGAAAGAAACACCGTGTTTCTCTCATTATTGTTATTATGCTATAAATTGATAGCAACTTTATTTGATTTTCAAGTCTTTTGAGCCAATTTCAAAAGTATTGGCTCCCCCTTGCTGATGACTTGTTTTCTTGTGC
>JBEBTY010000014.1:0-77028 GCA_040393525.1 Victivallis vadensis
TCTGGATGACAGCCTTGCTCTGGATGACAGCCTTGCTCTGGATGACAGCCTTGCTCTGGATGACAGCCTTGCTGCTGGATGACAGCCTTGCTGCTGGATGAGTTTCAGCGCGATGATTGTCGATACGCTGCGTTCTGGCATCCATTTTTCAAATATTTCATGTTTTTTTTCCCGACCCTCTTGCTTTTTGGCGTAAATTTAGGTATAATATGCTTAATCGGTAAGGCAAACAGTAAGCCAGCGCTGGTCAGGAAGTGACATTTCGGTAGTGCGGCTGATTGTTTGAGGGTGAAATCATCGAATAGGCAACGATCTGCAAGGGAATGTAGAAATGAAAAAGTTTTTTACACTGATTGAACTTCTCGTTGTGATTGCTATTATTGCAATTTTGGCAGCCATGCTTCTTCCTGCACTTAACAAGGCACGAGAATCGGCTCGCCGGGCGAGCTGCGTCAATCAGCTCAAACAGATTGTCACAGCTGAAATCATGTATGGGGGAGATTACCAGGACATGATGTTCATGCGCGCTAAAATAGCGTCGGACTGGGTAACCTGGAGTAGGAAATTGACCAGTGAAAACTATCTGGATCGAGCCATTACGTATTGTCCCTCTGTGGCGAAACAGACTGAGGCGGATGATCTTCGAGGGTTCTTCGGGTATGGAATGCTTTTTCCGGAAAACGATACGGAGTGGGCTGCCGGCGGCGAGCTCCAGAAAAAGTATGGTTCTTTCATTATTCAGAACGGAGTGGATTACTGGTATCAAATGACTCGGATGAAAAACCAGTCGCAACTGTTTTTGTTTGGGGACACCTGGGATGGAACCTCCGGTCGCGGATACTGGGTGACCGGGTATCATAATTATGCTGTCGGTTTGACGCATGGGCGGCAGGGAAATCTGGCATTTGCCGACGGGCATGTCGAATCGATGGACGATCGTAAAATGCGTTGGGAGATCGGTATCTCGAAGTTCAATAATGGGGCTGTGGAATATTCACTTTGAACTTGTAATTCCATCGCTATGGAAGTATGTTTAGGCTCCGGATTGAAGGGATGAGATCAATGTCAGTAAAAAAAATCACCTTGTATGAAGTCGCTGCGGCGACGGGAGTTTCCGTCGTCACCGCTTCCGCAGCATTCAGCGGAAACGGGCGGGTCAGCGACCGCAAGGCTCAAGAGATCCGGCGTGTCGCCGCCGAGCTTGGGTATCGTCCCAATGCGGCTGCACGCATCTTGAAGAGCAAGCAGGTTACCGACATCGGTCTTGTAATTTTGGAGCAAAAAAGCATCGTTCATGAAAACATGGGGATGCTGGATCTGATGATCAATTTCATGGCGGAGTGCCGCCGTAAGTCGTTGCGCTTCCAAGTTGAATGGTTTGATTCGATCAATCAGCCCGACGACCTGCCGGATATGTTCACCAATGGGTTGGTCGGTGGCGTCGTGATTTACGGATGCGCCGCAAATGCCGCCGGACGTTATTTGCAGGAAACGCTGGCGTTGCCGCATGTGATGGTGACGGAGCCCGGAACGTATTCGGTTCATATGAATATTGCCGAAGGGGTTCGTCAGTTGGTCGCCTGTCTTGCAGGGCAGGGGAAGCGCCGCCTGGCGTTGGTTAACGGCCCCCGGCAGTTCCATCTGTTTCGGGAGGCCCGTGCCAGTTTCGATGCTGCGGCGGCGGAATTCGGCATTCCGGCGGAGCAACTCAGTTATTTCAGCACTCATCCGCATGGTCCTGTTGCATTTGATGAGGATATCATTGCGATTGCCGATCGGCTCCTTGCGCAACGGCCATTGCCCGACGCCTTTATCGGGCATGGTGACCTGGAAGTGAAATCATTGATCTGTGAACTGGAGAAGCGCGGAGTCCACGTTCCATCCATGATCAGCGCCGCCGGATTCGATGTCTTTGCCGCCGAGAAGTTTTCCGTCCCTCTGACTTGTGTGGAAAACGATTACGGTGCAGTGGCCTCGCGAGCAGTAGGCATGCTTCAGGAACTGATGCAGGGCATTGTACCGCGCAGCAATAATATTACTGTTCCCGCCCGTCTTGTTATTCGCAAAAGTACGCAAGGGATGAAATGAGGGTTTGCACGATTTGAGCGTGCCGCTTTCAGTAGTCCTGGGACGTTTGTGTTCAAAAATCAGAAAAGGAATCGCTTGTATGTATCCAAGACTTTTGATTTTATGCTTGCTGTTTATCGTTTGTCGGGCAGGTGCGGAAACGATTCCGTGGTCCACGTCTCTGAATGATGTCGAGCGTTGGCAGAAGAACAGTTCCGGGGAGATGACGATCCGCGCAGATCAATCCGAAGCCGCGCTTCGGATTGATGCGGATTTCTCCAATACCGGAAATGGCAATTACTGGGTATATCCCGGTTTTGAATTGAAAGGGGGAGAGGACTTTGCTCGGGCGAAGAGTTTGAGCTTCGATATCAAGACGGATCAACCCGGCGATTCCGGCTTCCGGGATGCCTGTATCATGATAAACCGTGTCGGCGGCACCTCAACGGATATCCGCTATTCCCCTCCCGGCAACGGCGGGTTTCAAACCGTTACAATCCCGTTGGATGGACTTGATCTTGAGGCTCCCAAAGCACTTCGCCTTCGCATTGGATTGAATCCTGAGGCATCAAAAGTCACATTCTTTCTGCGTAATATTCGCCTGGATGATGGATTGGCGTCACAGGGGATTGATACCGCACTCGCGGTGAAAGCGGCGGCTCCCGGGACCATGTTTTACAATACTGAACCACTGATGTTCGAGTTCGCGATTCCGGGCAAGGCCGACTATGTGATTTCCGATATTTACGGGACGATGGTGGCGACGGGGAAGGTGTTGCCGGGAAGGCATGTCCTTGCAAAATTGCCTCGCGGTTACTACTTCCTCTCCCTTTCTTCGTCGGAGCACAAGTTTTTCGATCGTCGTAGCTTTGCGGTGGTGGCGGAGCGGTTGGAACTCCCGCCAGGGAAGGAGAGCAATTATGCGATTGATGCCGCCCAGCTTGACATTGCATGGGCGAATCCGAAAAATCGCGCGTTCCCCGGTCCCGGATACAGCTTGCTCAACGAACTTTGTCGTCGGTCGGGAACCTTCACCGCCCGTGATCGCTCCGGCTGGCCGGAACCGGAACCGGGTAAATTCGTCTGGGGGCAGCGCATGACCAATGCTCGTGAACTTGCGGAGCGTGGAATCACCATTACCGGAATGATGGAGGGAGCCCCCGGCTGGAGCCGGACTGGGATTATTCCAGTTCCTCGGGGCAGTGACGGCGGAGGGCGTGTGCTGCCGGATGATTTGCGGGCGATTTATCGTTATACCAAAGCATTTGCCCGGGATTTCAAGGGATTGGCGGAATTCTGCGAATTTTGGAATGAACCGGATATCCGTACTGATGCGGCGTGGGATTATGCGGCTGCGTCCAAGGCCGCTTTCCTTGGGATGAAGGCGGGGAATCCGGAAATCAAGGTGCTTTCCGGCTCTTATTGCAACGCTCAAATGGTGTTTCCGCGGCTGGTCATGGAGAATGGAGGTGCGGAGTATTTCGATTTGTTCAATTATCATACCTATAAACCGCTCACAGAGTATCCGGCACTGATGGAAGAACTCCGGTCCATGCTTGCCGATTATGGCGCCGCGGATCGTGCGATCGTCTTTACGGAAAACGGGACTCACAGTGAAGGCGACGCAACGGAAGACGGATATCTTGACGGTATGAAGAAACACAATTTTGAGCAAGAGATGCTGCTTGCCGAATTCACACCCAAGAGCCAGATTCTGCTGCAAAGCCTTGGAGCTGCCATAGACTACAGTTTCGTGCTTGGCGCTTACAATGAGGCTGGCGGCTCTAAAGATTGGGGATTGGTGCGACGCGACTATTCCGCAAAACCGGCGTTGGTCGCATTTGCCACCTTGAGTAATGCACTTGCCGCGGCGGATTATCTGGGAGAATTTGACCCTGCACCCGGTGTGCGTGGTTTCCTTTTCCGTCAGCCGGATGGCAGTCAGACGCTGGCATTGTGGCGTGAGTCCGCATTAGATCGGGAAGAGGGTATCGTGCGCTATCAAGCCGATGAAGGCACAGTTGTAACCATTCCGCAACCGGATGGCGAGTATCTTTTCCGCGACTGCTTCGGTACCCCGGCCATGCGGAAAGCGGTGAATGGAGTTCTTTCCGTTCCGGTGTCGAACCTGACCGGCTACCTGAGTGGGCTTAAGGACCTGAAGCCGCAAAAACCGGCGCCGGGTCGTGGAACGGTTGGTGTGCCGAAAGGAACGGTTGACCGGACGATTGTGTTCCGGATCATTCCGGGGCCGAATTTCGAGATTTCATCTACCCGCCTTTATTCCGTATTGCAGCAAAAGAGCGAAGAGGTGACGCTCCAAGTTTTCAACTTCAGCGATGAAGCGAAGACAGGTACACTGAATATTTCCGGCGTTTCGGTATCTCCGCTCCCTGGAACCGTTGCGGTTCCGGCAAACGGGATGACGGAGCTTAAATTTTCAGTGACGCCGCAGGCAGACGTTCGGCGGAGTGAATTCCGAGTGAACGGTGTATTTGGTGACAAGCCTGTGACGCCGGCAGTCATGCCGATTCTCAGCATCGCGAACCTGAAGGCGACGGCGCTTGCAGGGACGGCGAAAGCCGCCAATTGGCAGAACAATTCTTCCGGAACAATGAAAGTGATTGACGATCCGGCTGAAAATGCGGTGAGAGTTGAGGTGGATTTTCCCATGAGCAATCGCTGGGTCTATCCGGAGTACGTCCTCGCTTTGCCGGAAGAGTCGCTCAATGATGTTCATGGGATTCGTTTTGAGATTAAGGTAGACCCGGAGACGGCAGAGGCTGGATACCGTGACGCCGTCATCTTTCTGGTGGGAGAAGACGGAGGGTATGGGCGCACCATAGGGTATACGGCTCCGAAAGATGGCGAATGGCATTGCATTCAATCTCTGTTTATGCCGATGGAAGATGTTCGGCGGATTCGTATCGGTTTCAATCCAACGGTTGATCGAGCCGGATTCCGGTTGCGGAATATTGAGGTGTTGAAGGCGGAATAGACATTGTTTCTATGAACATGAGCGGGAGTGGGGAACCTCTCCCGCTTATTTTGTGCGTCATATCAGGATTTGACCAGAAGCACTTTTACAGTACGAAGCGGCCTGTGGTAAAGGCGAATGAAGCTGCCGACTGCAACGGCGGCCAGAATGGTTCCTTCTCGAACCCCATTGATTTCGCCGGTTCCGATCAACGACGTCAGAATCGCCAGCAGAACCAGTGTGGAGTCGAAAACGATTTTCACTTTGCTGAAGCCCCATCCCCAGCGTGAGCAGATTGCCCGCACCAGCCCGTCGCCGGGCAGGTAGGTGACGTTTGCCGCGAGTTGGCAGGCGATTCCAGAGGCGAGCACCGCACATCCCAGCAACTGCTCCAGCAGTCGAAGTGCATAGGCTTCCGGGACATGGAGCTGTGTAAGCCACATTCCCAAATCGATGAAAAAGCCGAAGACGCACACGGCGGCCATCTGCGATACTTGAATCCATTGAAAATCCCGTTTGAGAACCACGATTTGCCCCGTCACGAACAGCAGATTGATGAGAATCGTCCAGGTTCCGAATGTCAATGGGACGAGAAACGTCAAGACGTAGGGGAGGCTGGATATGGGGCTGGTTCCCAGTTGCGGCGCGGTACTGAGCGCGACGCCAAAACCGCAAAGCGCCAACCCTGCAAAAAAACAAAGAAAGCGCTTCGGTTTGCTGAATCGGTGTTTCATCGAGTTTCAAATCATTTTGCAGAATAAATCGTATCGGGGAAATATAACGCTTCCAGTATCATTTGCAAGTAAAATCATGGAATCAAAAGCATTGTTTTCGCTAAATCACAGTGGATATCATCGAAGAACAATTTCGCCCCAAACGGCACAGCCGCCTGGGGCGAAAGCACCGGACGCCGCCGGTTGGTGAGAGTTCGGGGGAGGGGAGTCCCCGCCCTCGAAAAGTTGCAGGTTATCGGCGGAACGGTTTGATCATGCCAAGCAGTTCATCCACCGAAGCGGTGGCGAGGCATTCGACTGTGTCGGCCGCGCCGTAGTAGATTTTGACTTCACCGCTGTCTTCGAGGATCATTCCACCCGGGAAGATCACGCTGCCGCGGAAGCCTTCGAGTTCATACTTTTCCGTCGCTTTGAGCAGCGGCTGATCGGCGATGCCAATCACTTTTTCCGGGTTTTTCAGATCAAGCAGCATCAGGCCGCCGAAATACTCTTTGTTCCACGTGGCATTGGGATTGTTCGCAGTCTCCCAGCCATGGAGGTTGTGCGCTTTGTCCTTGTACGTCGCGTGGAAGGTGCAGAGCCAGCCTTTTTCGGTCTTGATCGGCGGAGCCGCCGGGCCGATTTTGGCGTTGGCGTAAGGCACGTCTTCCATCCCGAGCACGAGTTCGGTGTCGCCCCAGAAACGGCAGTCCGGCGACTTCGACGACCAGATGTCGAATTTCTCCTGATAGCCGCGGCTGTATTCCGGGAACGGACGCTCCAGACGCATGAAGAGGCCATTGATTTTCTCCGGGAATAGCACCATATTGCGGTTGTCGGGCGCGGACATCGAAAGGATTTCAAAGTTGTCAAAGTCGTCTGTAACCGCGATTCCGCCGCGGACGCCGTGTTTGGTATCCACCGCGAAGCAGAGGTAGCAACGGCCGTCGATCACCGTGAGGCGCGGGTCGTAGAAACGGGTGATTTCGGGATTGTTGGCGACGATGTCTTCCGCGACTTTCCACGGCTTGGGTTGAACAGTCCATGCTACGCCGTCGTCACTGTAGGCGATGCCGAGATTGGTGTAGGTGTTTTTCCAATCCCAGCCCTGGGCGGCGAAACCAACGTCGTTGCGGAATACCATGACGTACTTGCCGTTATACTTGCAAACCCCGGCGTTGAAGATCAGAGATGCGTCGAACGGAATGTCTGACGCCGACAGAATCGGATTGGATGCGCAACGAATCAGTGCCATTACCCGGCCCCTTTCCATAACAAAGTTGAACCCCCGCAGCCATGAAACAGTTTCATGGCTCTGTTTAAATACTATAACCTGAAAAATGCAGATTTCCAGCTATATCGTATTGATCTGCCGGAAAAAGTGAAATCAGAATTGAAACCGCTTGACAAATTTCGGAATGTGATGTAAGTTCAACTTGTGGATTGGAGAATATCAACGAAAACAGCAAGCGTCGAGATATGAATAGAAAAACTCTGGCTACCGTCACTCCCGAAATCCGGGACGCCTATCAGAAAGCGCTCCGCCTTCCGAAGGAAGAGGAACGACTTGTCGCGTTGAAAGATCTGGTTGTTGTGGAGCCTGGTTTTGTAGAGGCTCGGCGGAAACTTCGGGATATGGAGCGGAAGAAAGTGATGGCCGATTCCGGCATTCGCCGCTTCTTTGCCCGGCTCGGGGCTTCGACCGGACCGATCAAGGCGCAGATAAAGATCAACCCGGTCAAAGCAATGGCGCTCTGCGAAGAGGCGCTGGTGAAGACACTCGATAACATTCCGGTGCTGGAATTGCTGGCGGAGGCCGCGGAGCGCTCCGGCGCACCGTCGGTTTCAGCGGAAGCGATGGAGCGTTCTTCGGAATTGCGCCCGAACGATTTGCAGTATATTATCCGGCTGGCCGCCTATCTTCAGAAAGCGGGGCGCTCGGAAGAAGCGATGAAGCGCCTGCATGTCGTGGCGGTCAATCACCCCGAGGACAAAGAGGTGCAGCACGCCTATCGGAGTGCGATCAACATCGACGCGAAACAGCGTGAAGAAGCGAAAACCGTGGGGATGGCCGTTCTGGAGCAAGGTGGCAGTTCTAACGCAATCGGCAGCCGTTCGGCGGCGATTCTTCAATTGTTGGAGAACACGATTCATGATGCGGCGCAGGCGAAACTCGTTGCCGCGGAACTGCAAAAAATTCTGGCTTCCGGCGACTCGCTTGACGTTCGCCGCAAGCTGGCGACCGCTTATACCATCATGGGGGATTTCGACAAGGCGATTGAAGAGATCAACAAGGTGATTGCCGGAACCGCCGCTTACGACCCCACACTCGATAAACGTCTGGAAGAGGCGGAGATCGGCAAGATCGACAAAGAGATCGCTTTGATCAAGCGCCGTCCGCCGAAAGATCTGGAGAACCCGGCCGGCCGTATCGCCGAATTGCAGGAAGAGCGCGAACAGCTTCGGTTGAGCCATTGCATGAACCGCATCGAGCACTATCCCAGCGATATCGGCTTGACGTTCGACTTTGGCAATCTGCGTATGGAACGTGGCGAATACGATCTGGCAATCGAGCAATTTATGAATTCACGTCTGTCGCCCAGCCACGAGGTTCCTTCACGTCTTGCGCTGGCGGATTGCTACGAACGACAGGGGAAATTCAAGGAAGCGGTGGATGAACTGGAAACGGTTCTGTCGATTCTGCCGCGTCTGGATAAGGATCGTCTGAGAACCGCCTATTCGCTCGCCCGTATCATGGAAACGAATGGTGAACGGGACAAAGCGATTGAATATTACCGCGGCCTGGTGGAAATGGAGCCGCGCTTCCGCGATGCCGCCGCCCGGCTGAAGGCTCTTGAAGAGGGCGAGGCCGTCGAAGCGATGGAAGCCGAGGAAGAGAACAAAACAGAGGAGTAAAAATGGCTCCGACTGAAATGGGATCCTGCGAACTGGCGATCCGTGTTATTCTCTGTTGGATTCTGCCTCCGTTGGCAGTATTCGACCGGGGGTGTGGGGTCATCATTATTTCGATTCTTCTGACGCTGCTCGGTTGGTTCCCCGGAACCATCTACACCATGGCGATCCTTCTGCTCCGTGACCGGAAGCGTTGACCTCAGAACATTTCCGGCCATTCCATTGCAGTCATCAGATTATCTCGAAGCACCCCGAACGGGCGTGTGGCATCACCCCGACGACGTTTGAATGAAGTAGGTTGCCGTTGCGAATATGACGCTCCAGATCGAATAAACCGTGAGATCCGGAATCCGGTGCCGGTTGACGATCAGTACGGTGACGGCGGTTGTGATGGCCGTTGCCGCAGTGATGAAAAAGGCCACCTGCAACCATTGTCCGGGGGAGGCGAAGAGGCGGCAAAGTACAAGCGGCAGAATGAATTGCAGCAACAAAGCTCCTGCCAGATAAAACCCTTTGGTGTCTTTGACTTCTATTTGCAGGCACCATGCCTGCAACAGGATGCAAGTTCCCGCAATCAGGCTCAGGGTGGAACAGAGGGAGACCGCTTCAAGCAGACTCATGCCGTTCCGTTGTTCTTCTCTTGCTTACCGGCCAGGGAAAGACGGTTGACGGATTTCAGTAATGCGTAGCAACTCGCCATGTGAGGTGCGGGGACGTTGTGTTGTGCCGCAAGGCGTACGGCATTGCCGAGGATCGCTTCGACTTCGAGTTCCCGACCCGCTTCGTAATCCTGCAGCATACTGGTTTTATAGGGGGGGAACCCCCGTGTGAATTCCATCTGTTCCGTTGCGTTTTGCGCGGAGAGCGGAACGCCACAGGCATTTGCCACCAGCACCACTTCATCCATCAGGGCGCGGCAGAGCTGCTCCAACTCGTCGTGTTGTGTCATATCGCTGGTGGTGGCGCCGCCGGCAAGGACGGACACCGGATTGAATGGAAGATTCCAGACCAGCTTGTTCCAGCGGACGAAATTGATGTCCTCACAAAGTTCGCATTTCACGTTGACCTTGGCGAAGAGCGCGGCCAGGTGACGAGCCTCCGGCGAGATTCCGGAGGGATAAACACCGGTTTTCAGCTCTCCGCGCCCCTGATGCAGCATTTTGCCCGGGGCGGGACGCGAGGCGCCGATGTAGGCGATGGTGCTCAAGAGCTGGTTGTTCGGGTATGCGGCCGCGATTTCGTTCTCGATGCCGATTCCGTTTTGAATCAAGACGATCACGGTTTTGGAGGAGCGGATGACCGGGCGGAGCAATCCGACCGGGTTCACGCCCGGCAACACTTTCGCGGACAGGATGATGTAATCGGCTTCCTTCGAGTATTCCGCCGCGTTTTTCAATACTGCTTGCGGTTGAAAATGAAAGTCGCCGGCGATGCTTTGAATGTCATAACCGGAACGGGATGCGATTTCGTAATCGCTGCGTGCCACGACTGAAACTTGCGCTCCAGCCTGCGCCAGACGCCCGGAAAAATAGATGCCGACACTGCCGGCGCCGATGGTCAGAATATTACACATGTTGCCTCCTCCAATCGCGACGGTTTTCAGCGCTCGCCGAAAATCCGAGTTCCGACCCGGATAATGGTCGAGCCGTGGCGGGCGGCGATGTCGCAGTCGCCGCTCATGCCCATGGAAAGCTCCGGGAGTTCGCGATTGAGCCTGATTGCAAGTTCATCGCGCTTCTTTCGGAGTGTTTCAAAATAGTTTGCGATCTGTTCCGGCTCGGCGTCGAACGGAGCCATGGTCATGAAACCGCGAAAATCGAGGTTCCGGCATGTCGTCGCCTGCCGGGCGAACGTTTCCAGCTCGGCAGGAGCAACTCCCGCCTTGCTGATCTCTCCGGAAACATTCACTTCCAGCAGAATCCGGGGGCGGACGCCTTCCTCTTCTGCGATCCGGTCGAGCCGTTCGAGCAACGACGGCGAATCCACCGAGTGAATCACCCGCGCCAAGCGTACCACTTTACGAGCCTTGTTGGATTGCAACTGTCCAATGAAATGCCATTCGATGTCCTGCGGGAGGCTGGCCGCTTTGGCCTCCAGTTCCGGAACCCGGCTTTCGCCGAATGCCCGGACGCCCGCATTGTACAATTCACGAATCGCTTCGGCCGGAAACGTCTTGCTGACCGCCAGAAGCTGAATCGCCGCCGGCTCGCGATTTGCGTCGCGTGCCGCCGCATCGATCAGGGAACGAACCTCCCGGTAATGCTCAACGATCCGGTTCATCCGCAGACTTCCGATCATTCGCGAAACGCAGTCTGTTTTCCGGTGGCCGGGAAGTGATCTTGGTTCCCGCCGGGAGGCTTTCGGTCAGCCAGACGTTACCGCCGATGACCGAGTCGTCGCCGATGGTGATGTCGCCGAGTACCGACGCTCCGGAGTAGATGGTCACATTGTTCCCGATGCTCGGATGACGCTTGTTTCCTTTAATCAGCATGCCGCAGGCGTCCTTGGGGAAGTTCCCTGCGCCGAGCGTCACGCCCTGATAGATTCGCACATTGTCGCCAAGAACGGCGGTTTCGCCGATCACAACGCCGGTGCCGTGGTCGATGAAGATCCCGCGTCCAAGGTGGGCCCCGGGATGAATATCGATGCCGGTTTGGCTGTGCGCATGTTCGGTCATCATACGTGGGATGAACGGAACTTTCTGGTGATAAAGAATGTGCGCCATTCGCTGTGTGGTGATTGCCTTGATCCCCGGATAACTCAGGATGATTTCGTCAAACGAAGTCGCAGCCGGGTCGCCGGCATAGGCCGCTTCGACGTCGGCTTTGACGGTTTCGCGGATTTCCGGCAACGCGCCGAGCAACGCGAAGACTGCTTCATTTGTGCCGCACTCCTCGCAGGATTGTACTTTGCGTGTATAGCGGATTGCCCGGCACATCTGGTCGAATAGATCGGAATAGATCTCCTTCAACAGTTCCGCAATGTCGTGGCTGAGCATTTCGCTGCGGCCTTTGCGGCGACCGTCGAAACCGGGGAAAATCACTTCGAGCAATTTCTCGGTGATCGCCACAATTTCGGCACGGCGGGGCAGGTTGACCCCGTCAAGGTGATTTACGCCGAAACCGTTCTGGTAGCTTTCCCCGATCCGGTCGACGATTTCTCCCAAGCGGAGCGAGGCGGCTCCTTCCAGGTCGCTGAAATCATATTTAGAGGGCTGCATTTGTCTGGTTTACTCCACATTCTGAATCTGCTCGCGCAGTTTTTCCAATTCACTTTTGAAGGCGACCACCAGAGGGGAGATCGCGGGAACGCCCGCTTTGTTGCCGAGGGTGGTGATTTCCCGGAACATCTCCTGCATCAGAAAGTCCAAACATCGGCCGACCGGTTTGTCGTCCGCCAGAAATCGACGGAACTGTCCGAAATGGCTGTGGAGCCGGGTGATTTCTTCGGTCACGTCGGATTTATCGGCATAAAATAAAATCTCTTTCAAAAAACGTTCGTCATCGTTAGGGAGCGGAATTTTCTCCGCGTCCAACTTTTCCAGCAGCCGCGCTTTGATTCCGGCATTGATCTCTGCCGTCATCGGTTCAATTTGCGCCAACAGCGACTCCAATATCGCTTCGCGTGTTTCAAGGTCTTGCTTCAACGCAGCGCCTTCGTGTTCGCGCATCTCCTGATAACCGTTCAGCGCGACACGGAGCGCTTTTTCATAGGCTTCTGCCATGCCGGGCGCGTCTGAGTCGGGGAGTTGCTGCGAAATTACGCCCGGAATCAGCATCAACTGTTCGACCTGAACGGTTTCCTCCAGCCCGGCATCGCGCCGTGCCTTCTTTGCCGTTTCGATCAGTTTGGCGAGCAGGACGGCGTCGATTGCGCCGCGTGTCGAGCCGCCGGATGCGGAGTTGCAACTGATGCGAAGCTGAATCGAACCGCGGCTGACCGCATCCGCCACCAATTTACGCGCCAGTGGTTCCAGAGCCGAAAATTCCGTTGGAGCCGAAACGCGAAGTTCAAGTTGCTTACGGTTGACGCTGGAGATCTCTGCGGAAAATAAAAATCCGTTAAACTCGGCCTCGCCCTTTCCGAATCCGGTCATGCTGAGCATTATTCACCTGCCTCTTCGACGTTCGGTTCCTCTGTCGCCGGTTCCTCAGTCGCCGGTTCCTCAGTCGCCGGTTCCTCAGTCGCCGGTTCCTCAGTCGCCGGTTCCTCAGTCGCCGATTCTTCGGTTTGCGGAACCGTAGGCTCGGGCACCACTGCAATTTCCTCGTCCAGGCTCTCGTCCTCTTCAGGCATGGGGATCGGGATCTGGGCGTTTTGAGGCGTCCGTATCTCCCGTACTGTTGCGGCGTCAAGTTCTGAGGTTTTCATTTTGCCGGCAAAATTGATTGCCCAGCCGCTGAGATCGGGTTTGCCATTGCCGCAAAAAACAAGCGTGTACTCGGAGTCGTCAAGCGGCCACGCCAGAGTGAGCTGTGTCAGGGCGTCGAGTTTTTTCCGAACTGCTTCGACCTCTTCCTCCGGGAGAACCCCCGTCGGATCCAGCACCAGCGGGAAATTGGTTTCCAGCACATAGGGAAAGTGGAAGCGGACGCGGTTGAATTCCCGGACGTTCAACACTTCAAAAAGATAATTCTGCGAGTAAGCGCGCGCCTGTTTCGTCGAAACCTCGATCGGCAGCGCGACCTTCTCAAATGTCTTTTTAATCAAACGGTTCGGGTACCAGTAGCTCATGTTTCCGGATGACGCGCCAAACACCATCCAGTTATCCTCGCTGCCGGGGAAGCGCCAGGAAACGCAGATCTGCTGCACGTCGATGGTTCGGTGCCCGATTTTGTCCGGCGCCGGAAGAATCTCTCCGGTCAGCAACACCGGCCGGTTGAACTTGACGAAATAAAGCTGCTCGGCGGTGAGATCCGTCGCGTTTTCAAGTAAAAAGGTACGGGCGCGTTGTACGGCTTGATCCTGATAATAGGCGTCGGAGCGGCATCCGGCCGTCAGAAACAGAAACGCCGCCAACATCGGCAATCCGGCCGTCAGGAACCACTTTTTTTCATATTGCATCATCGTAATTCTCCTCTATCGGTCTTGTATCGAACAAACTATACTCTGTTTTTCCTGTTTCGTCAATCTTATTTTGCTGAAACCGCTATTGAAATTCCGGAAAAACAGGTTATTATGTGTAAGCGTAAAGAATGAGAGAAAGGGTTTCGGCAGATCTTTATGACGGCAACGGCATTTTACGGCGGCAGTTTTGATCCGCCGCACTCCGGCCATCTTGGTATTGCGCTGCAGGCGCTTGATGCCGGGAGAACCGACCGGGTGCTTCTGGCTCCCGCGTTCGATCCCCCGCATAAGTCCGGTTCCGGCCGCGCGTCGTTTGCGGATCGGCTGGCGATGGTGAAACTGTTGATCGGCGACCGGCCGGGGTTGGAGGCGTGCGATATCGAGAGGCGGCTCCGATTGAGTCCATCGTATACTTATAAGGTGCTTTGCGCGTTGCGGCGCGAGCGTCCCGGAGAGCGTATTCAGCTGTTGCTCGGCGGTGACAGCCTTGCCATGTTGCACACATGGGGCTTTGCGAAGGAGCTGGCGGAAGAGTATGAAATCTTGACTTATCCGCGGCAAGGGGAGATGACGGACGCCGCTAGGCTGGCGCGACACTGGCCGCCGAAAATAGTGGAGAAACTGCTGAATGGAGTTTTGCCGGGGGCTTTTTTTAAAATATCTTCCAGCAGAATACGAAACGATGTGGCAAAACAGCCGAAGACAGGGCATATTAATAGCGAAACAGAAAAATTGGTGGCGGAGTATATCCGAAAACACCAGCTATACAAAACAGGAAGAATGGAATGACAGTGAAGAAAAAAGTGGATCCGGCGGAACTCGCCGACTTCTGCATTGCGCGTCTGGATGAAAAACAGGCGGAGAATACGGTAAAACTCATGCTCGGCGCCATTTCGTCGGTGACGGACTATTTTGTGATCGCCACTGCCAATTCGGAGCTGCAGCTTCGCGCATTGGTCGGATTTCTCGAACGCGAAGCGCGGGAAAAGCTGGGGTTGCGTCCGCTCTCCGAATCGGGCAACAGCGAAAGCGGCTGGATCTTGATTGATTTCGGCACGGTAATCGTGCATGTGATGACTCCCGAAGTTCGGGATCGGTACAATCTGGAAGGTCTCTGGGGAGATGTTCCAGCGGAAGACGCGGTTCGTTCGCTGGCGGAAAACCATCCGTAACAGCAACACGGGCAAGTGCCTCAAGAGGAAAAAGGAGGCGTATTATGGCTGAATTCAAAAATCATGAAGAACATTGGAACGAGTTTCAATGGGAAAAAGAGATCCGGCGCGATGAACGGCGGATCAGTTGCTATTTCCGTGAATTGCCGACTTGCCTCGATCTTCCCGGTGAAGAAGATATGATTTTCAATACGCTTCTTTCTTCGCCCGACCTTGTTCCGACCGGTGGAAACCCGGATTCGCTCCGTTACTGGCAGCGCCCTGAAGAGTATGAGGAGGATGAAGAAGACGAGGCGGAGGATTCGTCGCGTCGTCGTCCCGGAGCCGAAGTGGTCGACGAAATCGACCGCCTTGCGACCGAGTGGAACGTCTGTTGCGCGGCTACGTTGCGCTCGACGCTCGATCTGCACGGATTGGGGATCGTCTGCGCGTTTGGCAAACTGCTTGCGCGAGCGGCGGATTTTGTCGATACCGATCAGGAAACCGCGCGCGGGCTCAAGATCAGCCTCGGAAAGCGGACACTGGCCGATTTGAATGAACTGGTCGGTGGGCTGGAACGGCTTCGCGAGCTTCAGCAGTCGCTCAAGATCGAAATTGCACTGACCATCGAACTGCTCGGGCATATCCGCGAGCGGCTGATCGATCTGGTGGAACAGCTTCGCAAATAGTCTGGGATCCGCTATGAAATTCTACACCTCGGCGCGGGATGCGTTTGACGCGCTCGGGCTCACGCCGCCTCCCGAGGTGGAACGTGTCGCGGCACGCTTTCCGCTTTATCTCAATGACTACTACCTGAAGCTGATCGATCCGGCCAATTGGCAAACGGACCCGATTGCACTTCAGGCTTTGCCGTCTTTGGCGGAACTGGCCGATGAATCGTCGAGCTTCGATCCGCTGGCGGAAGAGAAACAGATGGCTTCCCCGCGGTTGATCCATCGGTTTGATGACCGGGTGGTGCTGCTGGTGACGGGGCGTTGCGCCATGCGTTGCCGTTTCTGTTTCCGCAAACGAACCTGGACGAGCGGAATGGAGCTGGATGATCTGCCTGAAGCTGAACTTACTGCCGCAGTGGAATATCTGCGCCGGACGCCGACGGTTCGCGAGGTCCTGATTTCCGGCGGCGACCCGTTGATGCTTCCATTTGAGCGCTTACGTCATATGGTCGATGCGATTGCCGGGGTGGAATCGATTGAGATTATCCGCATTGCCAGCCGTGTCCCGGCGGTCTGGCCGCAGCGGATCGACACGGTGTTGTGCGATTATCTGCAAGGTGTTCCGGGGCTTTGGGTGGCGACTCATTTCAACCATCCGCGTGAATTGACTGCGGAGGCGGAAGCCGCATGCGGTCGCTTGGTGAAAGCCGGGGTTCCCGTCATCAACCAGACGGTATTGCTGAAGGGAGTGAACGACGACGCGGCGACGCTGGAAACTTTGTTCCGGCGGCTGGTGGCGTTGCGGGTGAAACCGCATTATCTCTTTCATGTGGACCCGGTTCGAGGGGTGCGCCATTTTGCGACCGGGGTGGAAAAAGGGTTGGAGATTCTCCGCGAATTCCGTCCGCGCCTTTCGTCGCTCGCGGTTCCGACCTTCGCCATCGATTTGCCGGAGGGGGGCGGGAAAGTTGCTTTGCAGCCCGACTATTCCGCCGGGGCAGGGTGCTACTGGGACATTCGCCAACAAAAAGCGATTAAATATGAAACCAGTCTTTGTAATGAAGAAAATACAGGTGTATATTAATCGCTTCCGCCGGGAGTTCCGGTGAAAAACGAACGCTCCGCCGCCTTACTTATTTTACTTGCCGATCTCGGGCGGGGCCGGGTATACAACTGATTTGCTTGATTGCGTGTGCGCCACAGGGTGCCTTCGTCGTATGCACAGAGGTTGTTTCAACAACAGCAGACGGCACGAAAGGTATTTGATGAGCGATCTCGAAAATTTCCGCAGTCTCGGCATTTCCGAGCCGATTCTGGAGGCGTTGCGCGCCAAGGGATTTGAAAATCCGTCGCCGATTCAGGAACTGACCATCCCCAAACTTCTCTCCGGGGAGAACGATCTGATCGGGCAGGCGCAGACCGGAACCGGAAAAACCGCAGCATTCGGTATTCCGATCATTGAACTTTGCGAGGCGGGAGGGCGTCAGCCGCAGGCGTTGGTGCTTGCCCCCACCCGTGAACTCTCGATCCAGATTTCGGAAGAACTCAACTCGTTGAAAGGCAACAGCCGCCTTCGGATTGCCCCGTTTTACGGCGGGCAGGCGATTGAGATTCAGCTTCAGAAACTGCGCGATGGCGTGGATGTGATAATCGGTACGCCGGGGCGGATTCAGGATCTGATGCGTCGCGGAAAACTGGAGTTCTCGGAACTCAAATTCGCGGTGCTGGACGAGGCGGATGAAATGCTCGACATGGGCTTCCTCGAGGAGATCGAGGCGATTCTTTCTGAAACGACGGACGAGAAACGAATGCTGATGTTCTCCGCCACCATGCCGCCGGAAATCTTGAAGATTGCCGAGCGCTTCATGCGCGACTACGAAGTCGTCCGCAGCAAGACCGAGCAGTTGGCGACCACGCTTACCGAGCAGATCTGGTACGAAGTCAAGCGAGAAGATAAATTCGACGCGCTTACCCGGATCATCGATATGGAAGAGGGGTTGTACGCTCTGATTTTCTGCCGTACCCGCAGTGATTCCGATGAAGTGGTTGAACGCCTCAAGCAGCGTGGATTCCGTGCCGAGGTGCTTCATGGCGATATTGCGCAGGCACAGCGAACCAAGGTGATCGGCCAGTTCAAGGAGAAGAAGTTCCGCCTTCTGGTTGCCACCGACGTTGCGGCGCGCGGCATCGATGTGAACGATTTGACGCACGTGATCAACTATGCGATTCCGCAGGAAGCGGAAACCTATATCCACCGAATCGGCCGTACCGGCCGTGCCGGGAAAAGCGGATTGGCGATTACCTTTGTCACTCCTGGCGAATCGCGTCGTCTCGCCCTCATTCAGCGGGAAACCGGCGCCAGGATCGAAAGACGGCAACTCCCCGGTGGAGAGCAAATCGTTGAACGCAAAAAACAGCGGTTCGCCGAATTGGTTTCCGAAACAATGGCGCAGGAAAAGCATTGTAATTGCCTCGGATTTGCCGAGGAACTGTTGACGTTGGGCGATTCGCCCGCGGAAATTTTGGCGACGGTGTTGCAGCTCCGCTTCGGCGATGAATTGCTGCCGGAGCATTATCGCGACTTTATGCAGAAGAAACGCGATCGCCGTTCCTGGGAAACCGGAGGGGAAGACCCGAATTCTGCGCGGTTATACGTCGGCATCGGCAAGCAGGATGGCTACGGCGCCGTAAAAATGCTCGATCTCTTCTGGGACAAACTGCGTTTGAAGAAGAGCCGGATCGGCAAGATCGATTGCTTCGATCATTTCAGCTTTGTCAACGTGGATCGTGAGATTGCCGAACAGGTTATCGACGCATTCCGCCGCGGTGGTCCGACCGTTCGTTTTGCGACGGAGCGCCCGGATGGCGATGCTTCCGCCGAGCGTGCGGAGCGCCCGGTTCGCAGAAGTCGCAACAGCGACGATGCTCCGAGAGAACGCAGACCCCGCAGCAGCGACGATGCTCCGAGAGAACGCAGACCCCGCAGCAGTGACGATGCTCCGGGAGAGCGGCAACCCCGCGGAAGTGAAGATGCTCCGGTGGAACGTAAGCCGCGGAAAAGCGCCGCTCCCGAAAACGAAGGTCCGCGTAAGCCGAAAACTCCGACGGCTGAAAAGAAACGTCGTCTTCGTGACTGGGTGGGTAAAGTGTCCTCCGACATTGAACTCAAAGAAAAGCGTTCCATCCGGAAAAGCAAGCAGTCCTGATTGCATCCGTTCGGATCATAAAAAAACGCGGCTTCCTGTATGGAAAGCCGCGTTTTATTTTTTCTGTATCCCCCCGGAACCATCATATTGTTCCGGGGGATTATTTTCTTAGTAAGCGTCGTCCGCCTTGTAGTCGAGCATGTAGCTTTGCATTTCCTCGAGGCTGATCTTGCCTTCGCTGTAGAGCAGCTCTAGGGATTTCTGCATAGTGATCATGCCGTCCTTCGCGCCGGTTTCAAGCAGCGATTGGAGCATGGCGGTTTTTCCTTCGCGAATCAGCGCCTGCACCGGCGGGGTTCCCACCATGATTTCAAACGCGGCCACACGGCCCTTGCCGTCGACGGTCGGCAACAGGCGTTGCGCCACGACTCCCAGAATTACGCTGGAGAGCTGAAGTTTGATCTGGTTTTGCTGATGCGACGGGAACGAGTCGATGATACGGTCAATGGTTTGCGGCGCACTGTTGGTATGCAGTGTTCCAAACACCAAGTGACCGGTTTCCGCCGCGGTAAGGGCGGCGGAGATGGTTTCGGTATCTCGCATTTCACCGACGAGGATGACGTCGGGGTCTTCACGAAGTGCGGATTTCAGCGCCGCCGCGAACGAGAGCGTGTCGGAGTGGACTTCGCGTTGCTCCAGCAGCGACATGATGTTCTTGTGTACGTATTCGATCGGGTCTTCGATTGTGATGATGTGTTCGGCGCGCGTCCGGTTGATGTTGTCGATCATACTCGCGAGCGAGGTCGACTTACCGCTGCCGGTCGGGCCGGTGATCAAGATCAGCCCTTGCTGCTTGGTCGTGAGCTGAAGAATTTGCGGCGGAAGGTTCAAGTCCGCCGGTTTCGGAATCTTACTGACGATGACACGACAGATGATACCGACGGTTCCGCGCTGGAAAAAGCCGTTGACACGGAAGCGCCAGTTTTCCGTCGCGCCGCTCTCCTGATCCATGGTCAATGTAATGGAGAGCGCAAGGTCGATCTCGCGGTTTTCTTCAAAGTTGACGCGCTGAATCGGGGTCAGCACGCTGTTCAGCAGCCGTGCGGTATCCTGTCCGGCCAGTACCGGGAGATCGAGTGGGCGAAGTTCCCCGTGGATGCGCAGCACCGGGCTGGAACCTGCCGACAACAGCAAGTCCGACGCTCCGGTTTTTACTGCGGTTTTAAGCAGGCGGCTCATGTCGATGAACTGAATGTCGGGGTCCTCGGCGTCTTCGGCACTGCCGTACTGGCTGGCGAATGAGTCGACGCCGGACTCCATTCCCTTGAGCATCAATTGAAATTCGTCGCGGTTTGACACTGCTTCGTTTGCCGATTCCAGCGAGATGTACCCTTCTTTATAAAGGCGGAAAATCGCGCGGGTAAAGGTCATCATTCCACTGCTGGCGCCGCGTTTAAGCGCTTCGGAAAGCGCGCGCATGTCACGGTCGCCCACCAGTTTTTGAACCATCGGGGTTCCGATCAGTACCTCAACCGCCGGAACCATGCCCTGGCCGTCGACGCGCGGAATGAGCCGTTGCGCGGCGATGCCGATCAGCGCGTTGCCGAGGTCGCTGGAGATTTGAAGTCGCTGCTCTTCCGGATAAAGGTCGACAATTCGCTCGATTGCCTGAATCGAGTCGCCGGTATGCACGGTGGTGATGACGAGATGCCCGGTCATGGCGGCGGTCAAGGCAACCTGAACGGTTTCCATGTCGCGCATTTCACCGATCACGATGACGTCGGGGCTTTCCCGCATTGCCGCCCGCAACGCTTCCGAGAAACTGGTCGTGCTGGAGTTGAGTTCACGCTGGGTGACCAGGCAGTTGATGTCGCGGTGGATGAATTCGACCGGGTCTTCAATCGTGATGATATGCTTGTTGAAATTGTGGTTGATGTAGTTTACCATCGCGGCCAGCGTCGTGGATTTGCCGCTGCCGGTCGAGCCGACCACGACGATGATTCCGCCACGAGCGTTGCTGCACATTTCGGTGAACGTCGCCGCCGGGAGCCCCAGCTCCTCAAAGAAAAGCGCTTCACCGGGATAGACCGGGCGCGCGACGAAAGCCGGGCCGGTCAGAGATTCCAGAAAGTTCAGTCGGAACCGTTCTCCCGTCGGGAGCGTATATGCGGCGTCATAGCTGCCTTTGGAACGGTATTCCTGTTCCGCCTGTGACGAGATACACTGTTTGCGGAAGGCGTCGATGGCCTGCTCGGTGATGATTTCCTCGCCTTCCGGCGCCACCTGGCGAGAGCGCCGGAACGTCGGAGGTTTTCCGGCCGAAACAAAGAGGTCGGATGCCGCCGATTCCATGGCGTATTGAAGAAGTTCGCTGATTTCCATTGGTCACACCTTCGAGCGTTTATGAGAATTTGCTTTCAAAAACTTGAAAATTATAGATATATCCGTTACTTTAAGTCCAAAGTCCCATGAAAACAACCCAGGAATTGTAAAAAGTATGGAAAAACTACAAATCCGAATCAAAATGGCCGACGGCTGCGGCGACCTCGCTCCGGCGAAGGCGCATCCGGACGATGCCGCGTTCGACTTGCGTTCGCGTGCGGATATGGAGCTCCCCGTCGGAAGAAGCGTACTGGTTCCGACCGGGCTTTTTCTGGAGCTTCCCGTCGGTTATGAGGCGCAGGTGCGTCCCCGCAGCGGGCTGGCGCTCAAGCATGATTTGATGTTGACCAATTCTCCGGGAACGATCGATGCCGGGTATCGCGGTGAAGTTGGAATCATCATGTTCAACGCAGGCAAAACGCCGTTCCCGGTTCGCCGCGGCGACCGCATTGCCCAGATGGTGATTGCGAAACTGCCGGACGTAGAGCTGAAAATGGCCGACGCTCTCTCGGAAACCGGGCGCGGCGCAGGCGGATTCGGTAGCACCGGAAAGCAATAAACGCAAGATTTCCGCTTTGAAAACGGAAAATCTCAATGGAATTGATATGCTTATTTTTATAAGCATATCATTTTTTTTAGTATTTATAATTCTCTTTCTGTGTGGCGGTTGTATCTTTTGTTTCTCCGGCTTTGGTTTCCGGTATTGACAGGGTGCGTGAAATTCACCATAATATGTACAGAGCAATCGGGTAAGCAGGGCATCACGGGGGAGCAGTATGATTCAGCCGACGATGGAGCACAGGACAAAGCACCGGCAGATTTTTGACTATCTGTGCGGAGCGATTGAGAGCGGGGTCTTTGTTCCCGGTTGTCGGTTGCCCTCCGAGCGCGCCCTGGCGAAAGAATTTGATGTGAACGTCACGACAATTCGCCGCGCGTTTCGCGATCTGGTTGCGGGCGGCGTAGTTGAAAAACGGGTCGGCGACGGAACTTATATCAAAACCGCTTTGAAATCGGCACACGGGGATATCGTTCACTTTATCCTGTCGAATTACGAAAACGATATCCATCGGGAGCTGGCCGCATTGGCTGTGGAAGAGGCGAAACGTCAGGGAATCAAGTGCCGTATCAGCTACGGCGGGCAGTCGGAACTGGTTATGCAGCTCTCTACATTTCTGCGTTTTCGGCAACCGAGCATCATTTTGGGTGACAACTCCATCGGCTCGGAAGCGATTCGGGAAATCTGTCGTGACCCCGGCCTCTTCGTCGTGATCGCGAACCGGCTCGACCATCTTGGAATTCCATCCGTGATCGGGAATGACTACGCCGGAATCAGTATCCTTGTTCAACATTTGCGGGAGCTCGGGCATCACCGGATCGCGCTTCTGCATAACAATTCGGGGCATCCGATCGAGAATACGCAGATTGCGGTCTGGAAGTCCTGCTGTCAGGAGGCGATGCTGATGCCGGAGCTTGAGTTCCGGGCCAATGTTCCCCCCGGGGAACACCCGGCGCAATATGCGTATGAGAAGATCTTTCAAGCGCTTCCGAAGAGTGGTGCGACGGCGCTGATCGCCTTGAATGACGAACTGGCAATCGGTGCGCTTTCGGCAGCGCTTGAGCTTGGCCGCCCGGTTCCGTCTTCGCTTTCGATTGCCTCGATCGGGGATTCGATTCCGGGACGTTTCACCACTCCGTCGCTGACGGGGTTGAACTCGAACCTCCCCGAGCATTTACGTCAGGCGTTCAGCTTGTTGCGTCGTAACCAGGAGCTGCGCTGCAAACTCGAACTCCTGAGAATTGTCGAACCCGAGCTGGTGAAGCGCCGCAGTACGGCGGTGTGCAGTTTATTGTCGTAGAATCTCCGGGAGGCGCTGCCGGGAACAGGATCAAAAAGCAATTCAACTTTGGCTTGAAAGGGATTGGAAATGAAATTATTGGGGATGGGGATTCTTTGTTTCGCGCTGTTGCCGTTATCAGCGTCGGTATTGAAGAACGGAGACTTTTTCCAGCGCAACGACAACAACGAGCCGACCGGTTGGCAAATTCGGTATCCTTCTGCCGACCAGAAGCAGAAGGATGCTGTTTCCGCAGCCGAAGGCGTCCTGACGCTTGGTGGAACCGGGGTTCGGGGGGAGCTTTTGCTGATTCAGCCGAATATCGCGCTGAAATCCGGTGTGCAGTACCGGGTGTCTTTCGAGTCGCGCGGCATTGGCGGCGAGGGAAACTTACGTGTTTATGTCCAGTACCAGAAACTGATCGATGGAAAAGGCGTTGCCGTGGCCGTCAATGATGCCTGGAGAAAAACACAGCCGGAGTGGAGCAAACAGGAATTCATCGTCGATTTCCCTGAAAACGGGCGCAGTCCGTGGTTTGTTGTCAATACGACAGGAAACATTCCGGTACAGGTACGAAATCTAACCATGGTTGCCGGCGGGCAGCAGGAGGAAAAATGAGAAGAAAGCGTTTTACCCTGATTGAACTTCTGGTCGTTATCGCAATTATTGCGATCCTGGCCGCGATGCTGTTGCCCGCCTTGAACCAGGCGCGGGAACGGGCACGGGCGATCAGCTGCCTCAGTAACTTGAAGCAAATCGGTACCGGCCATGCTCTTTATGCGGATTCTTATGATGGTTATGTCACTCCGGCGCACCTGCACATGATTGGCACCTGGGCACATATTCAGGCGAAGTTGCTGGGATTTGGAGGATCGCAAGTGTTTTCTTGCCCGAGCGTTTCCCGGGAGACATATGCTTACGATCTCGGAACGGATACGGTTCCGGACAACCCTTTCTCTTCCGTCACCCGGCTGGGGTATAAGCAAAACACCCATATTTCGGGTGATTCCCGCAAGGCCGACCGGGTTTACACCAAGACCACCCAGTGGGCAAAGCCGACGCTGACGGTAATCAATTTCGACAATGGCTGGGATGCTGAGATCATTGCCGCATATTGGGACATCGCCACGTTCTCCGGCGGCGGCGCATCTCTTGAAAAAATGCTCTCCTACAACCATCACAACCGGGGAATCAACCTGCTGTTTCTTGACGGACATGCTGCTCGCAGTACCGATCAGGAGATCAGCGCCTGGACATTCACCTGGCAACGATAAGCGATATAAGGAAATATCATGCTGAATTTGAAGAAAATGATTTGGAGCGGAATGCTTTGTGCCATGTTCTGCGGAGTCCCGGTTGTGGCATCTTCGTTGGCGGTTCCCGACCGAGAGTCGTCGGTTTACGCGCCGGGGGAGGCGGTTCGCTTTCGCTTCTATTCGGAACAGGCGGAGAAAATCCATTGCCGTGTGACGAATTTCGATCGGGAAACGGTTTTGAATGAAACCCTGACCTCGACGCGGGATCTGAACATCGAGAACTTGGAGCTTGGCTATTACGAGCTGGAATTTGAACTATTCAATGTAGCCGGGGAGCGGATTCAGCAAGGGAATTGGCCGTTTGCCGTGATTCCGCCCGTTGACCGCTCCCGGTTGGATTGGACGAAAAACCAGTTCGGAGCGATGGTTATGCCGCATACCGCATACCCGTTGGCGGATCGAAAGCGCGATGCTGAAATGATGAGCCGGATTGGAATTCGTTTTGTCCGCACGCAACGGTTGTCCTGGGTGCAAATTCAGCCGGATGAGAAACGCCAGCCGGATTGGAGCATGGCGGATCGGGAAACTGAAATTTATCAGAACCATCACCTTGCGATTGTCGCCAACACCGGTTGGCCGCTTCAGCTCTGGGCTTCGGCGGGACAAGGGAGCGGGCTGCGGAATCCGGACAAGATGTTTCCGGCGGAGAACCGGATTGAGCAACTGAAGCGTTTCCATACTGAGATGGCGGCACGCTATCGCGGCAAAGTCACCTACTGGGAAGTTGGTAACGAGGTAGATGCCGCACTTTTCTGGCTCGGTCGTCCGGAGAATGCCGCTTCCGGGAACAAGGATGCGATTCTGCAGGATTTCTGCGATTATTACACCATCGTGGCGCGAGCGATTCGTGCGGGTGATCCGGACGCGAAGATCGGCCCGAACACAACCGGAGCCGCTCCGGATGGGCATACTTACCGCGATTGGCTGCGTAAATTTCTCTCTGATCCGGATGCGAACCGGGAGATGGATTTCTTCTCCGGACATTATCGCTGCGATATTCCGGCGATTCGCAATGTGTTTGCCGAAAACGGAAAATCACCGGATACCGACGTGATCGTCACCGAAATCGGCGGCATGGCTCATGTGGTCGCCCGCGATATTCCGACCTGGCAGGAGAAAAAGAGCAACATTCGCGTGACCTATATTCAATGCGGAGCGGCATGGAATGAAGGCGGCAAGGCGCTCTGCAAATTCCTGTTACGCGATATCCCGAACATTCCGCCGCAGGCATGGATTGCCGGTATGCTGGAGAAGGACTTCAAACTCCGTCCGGAATATGTCGCTTACGCAACGTTGATCCGTGAGTTCGGCAACGCGGTTCCGGCGGGAGAACTGAACCTTGTGCGCCGTGCCGACTCAGGTTGGCTTCAAAGTTTTGCCGCGGATGGCGTCGACGGCCGGAGGAATCTGCTGATATTGAACGATACGAATCGAGCCGACGTAACGCTTGAAACGCCGGATGCGTCGCTCGTATTGGTCGATCCGATGGGGCGCGAGCGCACCATTGCTGCGAAAAACGGAAAAGTCACATTTTCGATGGAGAGCGATGTTCCGGTGTTCCTGCGCGGTCGCATCACGCCTGATCCGGGAGCTGTTGAATATCCGAAGCCCGTTGTCGTAAAGGTTTATAAGTCCATTGTCAATGGTGGATTTGAAGAAAAGGCCGACGGAAACCAAATTCCGGGATGGCGAGTCATTACGGATGAAATCGGCGGTAAAGGCAACGGCAGCGTGGGTTTTCAGGTAAATGCCGATCCTTCCGTAAAGGTTTCCGGAAAACAGTCGGTGCGCATGTATGCCGACCGCAAAACCGGTTGGTATGGCCTGATGCAGATCATTCCGGCGACGGATTTGCCGAAACCGGGTGCCGGTGAGTATCTGGAATTTACGGTTCGGTACAAACTGAAAGCAGAACAAGTGCAGGGCACCGGGACGGCGGTGACGCTTTCATTGCGCGATAAGAACCTGCGTCGAATTGCCTGGAGCGATTCCGCGTTCGAGTGGGGAACTTTCGACTGGGAACCCCGCGAAAAGACGACCCGCTATGATCGCTTGCCGGAAGAGCTGGGATCGTTGACCGTGGAGTTTTATCTCGGGCAGGCGGTTGGCTCCGTCTGGATTGACGACGTTGAAATTCAAGCGACCATCTACCGGCGGGCGGGAGCGGACGCCCTCGGAATCAACTGACGGAATCGCGACGCACCGAACCGATTCGGTCAATGACCGGGCCCATACTTTGAATCAGAGCGCGGAGGAGCGGAAAACTCTTTCGCGCTTTTTCCATTCCGGACAGAGGCGTTTTCCGCGAGGCGGGCGGTTTCGCGATAATACTTGAGATGGAGGGGATTCATTCTTCCGGGATTTTTTCCCTCGCGGCTTTGTACTCTTGAATCTCGACGGCCTTTCGGTACGTCCTTGCGACGGATTCTTCGATTGAGTGGCAACCACGCGGTTAGCCGGCTCCAACTCCTCCGGATGGACTGGTTCGACGTTGAAGCGGTGGAACAGGGCACGGAGTGATGTTGCTCCGAAATCCAAGTCGGGCATGGAAGAGTACTTTCATGGCGTGATTCTTGATTGCACAAGTCGATTACAACAGGTTCGCGCCATGCCAGCTCTCCTGATTGAAATGAATCGCAATATCGCCGCCTTTTTCGTCAGCAACCTCATTCCAAAGGTGGGTTTCGATAAAGAGGAATAACCTCACATTCCCTTTTTTTCTTACTTTTTTGTACTCTCCCTCTTGACATCCGTTTCATAACATGTCATAATTATAGCAAAATTGATATATGGCAAAATTGATATGAATGATGCAAATGAACGCAAAATATTTACAGATTACAGAGTCGATCAAGCGGCAGATCAGCAATGGCGACTTCTTGATTGACCGGGTTCCGTCGGAGCGCAAACTGGCCGGTGCTTTTGGCGTCAGTTATATGACGGCGCGCCGGGCGGTTCAGCAGCTTTTGAGTGACGATGTTTTTATTCGCAGTGACAATGGGCGGTTGGCGCTGAATCCTCATTTTTGTGAAAAAGAGCTCAGTGTGATAATGGTTCTACCCAATTGGCCGGTTCCGTCGCTCGACAAATGGCGCAAGGCTCTGACGGAGATCGTCCGGGAACGTGGCGGCATCCTCAAAACAGTCTATTTCGATCATGAGGATGATTCCTCGATCCGAGAGGCGTTGAGCGGAGAATACACTCGCTGTTTTTTGGTGTTGGCACGAATTTCTGAGTTGATGCGTCAGCACATCTGCGCTCTTCGGGATCGGGTGGTTTTATTGCATCACGATCTGACGGAATATGGTCTTACTTGCCTTGACGCTTCGTCGTCGGATTATATGAAACTTCTGGTCGATCACCTGTATCAGTTCGGTCATCGGCGAATGGCTTTGCTCAATACGCAACCGGAAAATGAAGTGATTCGAGGACGGATTGAGGCATTCCAACAGCGGGTGGAAACGCTCGGGCAAACGATAACTGTGTTTGATTCCCCCGTTGCGTCTTTCGAGCGCGCCGATCAGAAGGCCTATGACTTGCTTTGTGAGAAACTGCGCTCCGGAGAGTTCACCGGGAGTGCGGTGGTCACTACCACCATCGAAGCGGCCATCGGGGCATTGCGCGCGATTCATGATTGCGGCAAACGACCCGGCAAAGATATTTCGGTTTGCGCTTTCGGCGGAATCGAAGCGGCTCGGCTCTCGATTCCCTCCATCACCGTCACCTATACGCCGGAGGCCGGAAAAAAGAGCAGAATATTGCTTGAAGATATTCTCGACCGTCGTACGCCGGAGCGATTGCTCTATGCTTGGGAAAATATGAAAATCTGGCAGGGCGAATCTACCGGCCCTGCGCCGGGAAACTGAGAGGAGTTTTTTTATGCGCTTCCTTTGTGTCGCTGTTCTTCTGATGACAACATACGCCATGTGGGCGGAACTGTTGCCACAGACACCCGATACCTTCACTACGGTTCCGGGGAAGGCGCTGCGTTTGAAATTCAAGGGAACTCCGTCGAGTGAACACCCCGTCGCTGAGTTGCGGGATTTTACCGAAAAAAAGTTGGGGGATATTCCACTTACCGCTGGGAAGGGGGAGTTCATCTTTGAGTACAGCGCGGGGCTGCCGTCCGGTTTTTATACGATTCATCTGGAAGGGAAAAAATTCGGCCTTCTGGTACAGGATCATTTCGATGGGGAGCCGGATCGTTTTTTTGGCATCGATAGCTTTCTCTCCTGGAACAACGTGACTCTCTCCGAACGTTACGAGGCGTTGAAGATGCTTCGCCGTTATGGGATCGCTTCGGCGCGGGACCGTTTTCAGTGGACCGTGATCCAGAAGGATCAGAGGGTCTACAATTTTCGTAACGAATATGACGAAATTCGCCGGCTCTATCCACGTACCGGAGTCGAATTACTGGACGTGCATCATGGTTCACCCGACTGGAGCCGGAAAGATATTCCGCGCTTCCCGGAGGCTCTGCATGCCGCCACCACGTTCTGGATGACACTCGGAGCCAATTGGCGCCCCTATTGGAACAGTGTCGAAAACTGGAACGAACCGGAGGGGGGCTTTGGGGGGAACCTTCCCGCCGATCAGATGATGCCGGGAAGCAAGGCGATGCGTTACGGCCTCTGGGCTTCCGCGCCGGAAATCCGGCTGGGTGGGTGCGGCTTTACCGGGATTTCACCGGAGGGCAATTATCACCGGACCGCTGCGCGGAACGGATTGCTTGAAAATGTTGATTTCATCAGCTTCCACACCTACGGGACGGCGGCAGATATGCTTGAGCAGACCCGTCAATACCGCGATTATCTCAAATCGTATGGCAAAGAGGGAATGCCGCTTCACCTGACTGAAATCAGTCGGGTTGCCTGGAATAACTTCAGCACCGCGGAGGAAACAGAACGGATCGCCACCGAAATCGCCATGCAGGCCGCCGTTGGTCGTGCGATAGGGTTGGAGAAGATTTACTTTTTCGCTCTCTACGATCTCAAAGAGGGAAATAAAACCTTCGGTTTTCTGGATGAAAACAGAACACCTCGTGCCTCTTTCGCCGCCTTCATTCAAAGCGTCCGCCGTTTGAGCCATGTCCGCTATCTCGGCGCGCTCAAGAGTGAAAGCAAAGAGATCAAATCCGGCCGCGTTTACCGGGGAGAGAATCGAGATATCGTCGTCCTTGAAACTGCGGAATCGGGAGGCGTGTTCCGTCCCGGTTTCGCAGTGATACGGGTGGAGGGGTTGGACGGCCGCGAGTTATCTGTCGACACAGGGGCAATCGTGCTTGAGGATCCGATCGTTTATTTGGAGTGCGAATCTCTCCCGGATTCGCTGATCGACACGGAAACGGAGGAGTATGCGCTTTTGACACGCGCTGGGCTTCCGGCTCCGGAACGCACGGCGCCTTCGCCGGTTGTGCTTTTTCCGCATCCCGACTTTTCGGCGATTGCCCGTTACAGTTCAAATGGCGGATACTATGTGGAAGCAGGGACGCCGCTCCCCGTGGCGCTTGATCTCTTCAACCTGAGCGGCAAGGAAGAGCGCGTGACATTGACGGTCGAAACCGGGCTTGCACTTGTTGCCGGAGATGCGAAAAGTGAGATCATCATTCCCGCTTACGGAAAAAAACGTGCCGAATTCAAGGTCGTTCTCTCCGAAGCTCAGGAAGCGACAGGGAAAATTTATGACCTTGATTTCAAACTCGCTTTCACCGATCCGGCTCAGAAGGAACAAGCCGCTCTCGCGATTCGCGGACTCGGTGCGGTAGAACAACTCGAGGTTTCGGAGAAGGGTTCGGAGAAGATCTCCTTCGGCGGGCTGGAGAATTACACGATCCGTATCAAGGATCAACCTTGGAACGATCGCAACGACCTCGATGCTTCCTTTCAGCTGCGCTACACCAAAGATGCGTTGCAATTGATCGTCGATGTCATCGATGACCGCCATCACGCCGATTCCAAGCCGTCGGATATGTGGAAAGGGGACTCGATTCAGGTTGGAATTCAACCGGGGACTCCGAAGACGATTGCCGAACGCGCGAAATTTCTGGAATTCACGGCGGCTTTGACGCCCGATGGTCCGAAGGTATGGCGTGGAGGGGTGCGCCCGGTTCCCATCGAAATTACCCGCACAGAAACATTGACGCGCTATGTCATTACTCTGCCCGCATCGGAGTTGGGAATCGCGGGGTTCCAGAGAGGTGATCGGATGCGAATGTCGCTGGTGGTCAACGATAACGACGGTGCCGGACGGAAGGGGTTCCTGCATTGGGGAAACGGATTGGGCGTCAATAAAAATCCGGAAGAGTTCAACCGGGTCATTTTGAAATAGGCTCATATAGAAAGGGATTTTAAGTGAAAACGAAATTTTTTACACTGATTGAGCTTCTGGTTGTAATTGCAATTATCGCAATTCTTGCCGCAATGCTTTTGCCCGCCTTGAATCAGGCACGGGAGCGGGCCCGAGCGACCAAATGTATCTCCAATCTCAAACAGTGCGCGGGAGCGGCGCTGATGTATGCCGGAGATTATAACGGAATACTTCCCGCCGCGACTTTTCAAGGGGTAGGCGCGACCTGGGGGAAACAGCTTGGATTGCTCAACTATCTGCCGCTCGGTGTCGATGGAAAGGAGAGCGTATTGGTCTGTCCCGCTTTTGCGCCCTTCACCTATTCTAACCAAGATCGGATTTACGGCTACTGGAGCGGAGGTTGCGCCAGGCCGAACTACAAAGGCGTGGATTGGTCACTGTTGGGAAAAGATACCTACTACGGAACATTCGAGAAAAAATCCGCCGACGATCACTATCTGGTACTCTCCCGGCTGGAGAGCACCCGTCCACTCATCGGTGACAGCATCCGCAATGGCGGCGGAGAACCTCAAACTTATCTGCTCAGCACCGGCAATGGCAGCATGACGACGGATAATTCGTTTAAGGTTATTCATTTGCGCCATGCCAATTTTTCAAAAGCTAACATGGCGTTTGCCGATGGCAGTGTGAAGGCCAATGGTCTGGGATGGATGAAAGAGGAAAAGTACGTAAATTATTCTCCCCGATTGGATTACTGATCAAAAATAAGTGGGGGCGGAAATTCACGCCCCCCCGGCACGCTCTTCGCGAGCCAATTTTGAAACGGGTTCTTTTCAGAATCTTACTTCCTTGAGTTTTTCTTTGCCTATCGAAGCAGAACCGATTTCTTCGCCTCCCTTGTTTCGATAATTTCCTGATTTCTTATCGAACGCTATTGCTTTTCTCTAATCTCTCACTATACTATTAATAAATATATAATGAATTGAATTCAATATTATTTAATTAAGGATGTGGAGATGACAAAACAAACCGTGGATACCGTCATTCTTGGTGCCGGGTGTTGGAGCGCCGGGCAGGTGTTGAGTGGTGCTAATGTGCTGGTTGTTGATCGTGGCGCGCGGGTTGGCGAGGAATATTTCGCTGCTTTCCGTCAGGTGGCCCCGCTCTCGGGCAAGTGCCGTAGTGATTGGGGGACGCGTCTTCTTGCTGAGTTGGTTGCGCGTGGGCAGGAAAATGACTTCTATGCGTTGGCACCGCTTCTTTATGCGGAGTTGAAGCCGCATCACCGCCGATTTTCCCTTTGGACGGAGGTGGTTGGTATTCAGAGGGCAAAGGATGGCTGGCGGTTGGAACTCAGCAACATTTCCGGATCGGAGCGCATCACTTGCCGGAAACTCATTGACGTCACTCCGGAGTGCCGCTCTAATCCGGCGTTCGGTCGTGAAAACATTGCCGGGTGCCGAACCAATATCGCCATCCTTACGCCGGAACCGGAGGCGCTTTTGAACTGGAATACCCCGGATTTCTCATTCTCCGCCGGACGAACCGGTGATGAGGTATTCGCCGCTTACACGCACGCAGCGACCGCCGGTTATCCGGAAGTGCGTCAGGCGGTTATCGATCTTTGGCGCAATCGCCCGGCAGGGTTGAAGGCGGCTCGGATCGCCGCCTTCGGGCAGGCTCGTGACTTCGATGTGAAGGAGAATTTCAAGGAATTGAATGAAAACTATTGCTATTTCAACGGGAACCAATTTGAAAACGCCCTGGCGGCAATCGATACCGTGGAGATGAAAACATGCTGAAGAGTGAATTGAAACATCGTGCCGTGACGCAATCTCGCGCTGACGTTGCGTTCGACCAGGAGTTTGACGTGATTGTTATCGGAGCCGGGACTTCCGGAGCGGTGAGTGCCGCCATGATTGCGGAGCATGGTCTCAGCGTCTGTTGTATCGAGAAACTGAATATGGTGGGCGGAACCGCCACCGCCGGAGGAATTTCCTGCTACTATTACGGCTTGACCGGTGGCTGGTTCGAGAGCGTTGACCGGGAAGAGAAACAACTTCGGGAAGGCGAGTTCATCGATGGGCATCGGTTTCATGGTGACCTGAAAGGCTTTGTTCTGGAACGCAAAATTCTGGATCACGGCGGTGTGATCAGCTTCGATAGCTCGATCACCGCCGTTTATCTTGATGATGACGGAAAGACCGCTCGCGGCGTGCGTGCCATTACCCCGGAAGGCGTTCGCGATCTTGGCTGCAAAATCCTGCTGGATGGCACCGGTGACGGGCAGGTTTGTGCGCTTGCCGGGTGTGAATTCACCGAGGGGAGGGCGGCGGATGGTAAACCGCAACCCGCTTCCAGCGTCCGCATTTTTCGTCGAGGAAACCAGCTTGCCCATGCCAATTTTGACGCTGGCTACGCGCTCAGTTCCGACGCGGCGGATATGAACCGGGCGATGCTTGCCTTCAACTCCCTGCACCGCAAACCGGTGGGAGAAACGCCGGATACGATTTACTCCATCTCCCCCTTGATTGGTCTGAGGGAAGGGCGGCTGATCGTCTGCGACGAAACGGCGACCTTTGCCGGATTTATGGCGCATAAACCGCTCAAAGGACGCACGTTGGCTTATGCTTATTCCAATTTCGACAGTCATTCACAGGATTGGGCGATGTTGGATGAAATGACCCGCGATTGGATGGTCTGCGCCAGCATGTGGGGAAAAAACTTCACTGTTCCGATCACGCTCGGCATGATGCTGCCCAAAAATTTCCACAACCTTGCCGTCCTCGGGCGTGCTCTTTCGGTGGATCATATGATGGCGTGCCTGATCCGGATGCAACCGTGCCTGCAAAAACAGGCCGAGGTTGTCGCACGGGCGGTGGTTGCGGCGATCGGGAAGGGCGTTTTGCTGCGCTCGATCAATCCGGAAAGCCTCGAAGCGGAACTCCGGGAGAGCGGTTGCCTGAACGACGAAGAAGCGCTGCCCGATTGCAGTTTCCCGGAAGAACCGAAGGTGTTGAAAGAGCTGCTGTGTTCCACCAAACCGGGCGAGGCGATCTGGGTCACTTCCCGGAATCTTGCAAAATATCGCCCGCTGCTGATGGAGTGCCTGGGTTCTGCCGATCATCATGCCTGCTCGAATGCGGCGATTGCGCTTGGTGTGGCAAAGGATTCCGCCGGGCTGGAAGAACTTCGGAAGATCATCCGCCGCAACGACGACTTCCTGCCGGAATCCGGCCGATCCCACAACCAACCGAGAATTCTGGCCGCGATCGATCTGCTCGGCCGTTTGGGAAATGAAGACGATGTTGAATTGCTCCAGAAGTTGATGTTGGAACGCAAAGAAGAGGTGCAAATTTTTACCCACAGCTTCCGCGCTCTGCTGGAAGCCGGGGATCGTTTCGTGAGTTTCCGTGCGGGAATCCGGAATACCGTGGCGAATCTCTTTGAAAAAGAGAAATTCGAGTGTCTATTATTAATGAAGAACTCCTCGAATCTCGGGGAGCGTGTCAATGAGCCGTTGAACGACTCATTGAAGAAATTGGCAAAACCGTATTTTGATCGCTGGGAAACACCGTGATTCAAGTTATTCACAGAGCACATACCATTCTGGAGCATATGAGCCGCCAACCCGAGCGGCCGTGCCAGTTGGGGGAGCTGGCGGAACTGTTGAAAGTTTCTGCTCCGGCGTGCTCGAATATTGTTCGGACGCTGGTTGAACTTGGGTATTTGCGTCAATTGGGCAAACGTCGCGGTTACACGCTTGGGCCAATGATTTACTCATTGAATTACGCCAACCCTTACCGACATCTGGTGGATATCGCCCGTCCGGAGGTGGAGCATCTGGCGAAACGGATCAATATTTTTGTTGTTCTGGTTGCCGAATGCGGCGGGAAACGCAAGGAACTCCTTCGCATGTCGGGCGACTCCACGATCTCGATTGAAAACCCCGCCGGGAGCCCCAGCCAACTGTTCAGTTGCGCAACGGGGACGGTGATTTTATCCCACCTCGATCAAGCGCGTGTCAAGTCGCTGTGGGAAAGTGACGGCGGGGAGCGTAATGCTTTGGGCATCAATAATTTTACCACCTATTTCCGTCAGCTTCAAGTGCTTCGGGAGGCGGGCGAAGTCGTACTCCGTCCAAGGAAGGAGCAAGATCCCGCCGATCCCCGCGCCACAGCGGCAATGGCGGTTCCGATTCTCTACAAAACCCACCTGATCGCCGCTCTGGGCATCCGCCTGAACGAAGGGGTTCATGACCCGGAAACCATCCGGAAAGTGCTCAGCGACTGCCACCAAAGCGCCAACAAAATATCCACCCTGCTGAACGGCTGAAGCGCCAGCGATTCGATGACGATTTGCAAATCCTTGATTGTGATGCTATTTTCTGAAAATATCAATTAAGGGCTCTTGGGTAATGAAAACAATTATAATAAATGTTTTGTTGCTTTTCGGCGTGTTCTCAAATTGTCAGGGCGCGCTCTCCGCCTTTCAAACAGAGATTACAAAATCCACGTCGGAAAAGAATTCAATAAAGATTGATATCACATTTGAGGAAACTCATCTGGACGATTTGCTCAAATTAAAATTTTGTATTCCGCGCAAATCAAATTTATATCCGGAAGTACAAATTGTTGGACTGGTGATAAAAAAAACCGACGCTTATTTGGAGAACGGAAGCAATGTGCTGTTATCAATGAAAACAGACTGTTGGCTGACAAAAAAATGGTTCAAAGAGTATTGGAATGGCGAATTTTATATTGCGAAATCATTCTTAGATGATGATAGCTACAGTTTTTCACTTCTGTTGTATGATGAATGCGCGAATACAACATTAGTTAATCTGAAAAGTTTCTTTCAAGGTTTATCTCCCAAAAAAGAAGAATAATCTAAGCACTTATGTGGAGCAGTGACTGGAGAGCCAATTTCAAAATCATGATAAAAAAGTAATTCTGAAATTGGCTCTGGAGTAAAAAGAAAGATGAGAATGCTTTGGAATAATTATGCCAGTTTGAAAAACTCGTCATTCAGCCTGTTGGAAAATACTGATTCGCAGAACAAAATACCTGGCAGGTCAAAACTCGTCGTCTAGTTCTAGTTCTACTTCTTCTGTTTCTTTTGTTTCCGGTTCGTCGGGGAGTAGTAGAGCGGTTGGGAGTGAGCGCTCCTTTTTCATCTTGACGCCGAGCTTTCGCAGTTTTTCGCCTTGCGACACGATGCTGTGACGACCGTCACCGCCCTTCAGACGCCCCACGGCGCCGTCGTAGGCTTTGGTTGCGTCGCTGAGCTTGCGTCCGATTTCGTCGAGAACATCGTAGAAGGCGTAAAGACGGTCGAGCAGCATTCCGGCGGTCTTGAGAATCTCTTCCTGATTGCGCTCCTGCGCGTCGCGTTGCCATGCGACGTTGATGATCTGGAGAAGCGCCATCAGATTCACCGGGCTTACCACAAGAACCTTCCGCTCGAACGCACGGCGCCAAAGCCCCGGATCTTCGGCCATGGCAAGCTGGTGCGGCGCTTCGTTCGGAATGAACATAATGACGAAATCAAGGGATTTCCCCTTCTGGTAGCCTGCGTAATCTTTTCGCGCCAGTTCGTCGACGTGTGCCTGTACGCTTCGCAGATGGCGATCCAGCGCGGATTTACGCTCTGTTTCGGTCTCGGCATTGATGTAGTCGGTGTAGGCCGTCAGGCTCACTTTGCTGTCGATGATAACATCATGATTTTCCGGGTAATGAACGACCACGTCTGGACGCATGATCCGGTTATCTTCGCTTCGGATCACTTTGTCATCGTTGTCGCGGAGCGTGCTTTGAACTTCATAATGGACGTCGCGCTCCAGACCGGACTTCTCCAGCAACGTTTCGAGAATCATCTCCCCCCAGTTGCCCTGCGTCTTGCTGTTGCCTTTGAGGGCAGTGGCGAGGTTGTTGGCTTCGGAGCCGATCTGCCGGGTGGTTTCCATCACCTTGGTGATCTGCGCTTTGAGGTCGGTGTTAAGTTCGACGTTCTTGATTTTTGCCTCTTCCACCGCTTTTTTGAATTCATTCATCCGCTCTTTGAGAGGATTCAGGATGTTGCCGATCTGTTCGTTGTTGAGGTTCTGCAACATGCCGGAACGTTCTTCCAGAATTTTGGTGGAGATGGTCTTGAACTCCTCTTTCAGAAGATCGATCTGTGTTTTCCACTTTTTCTCGGTTTCGGAACGTGCGGTCTGATACTCCTGCTCGCGCGCTTCGCGTGCTTCGTTCAGCGTCTGGATACGGGTTTGCAGATTGGAGATTTCGCCTGCATGGATGCGAATTTGTGCCTGAAGTTTTTCTTCAAGCGAGCTTTTCAGCAGTGCAAGTTCAGTTTCGGCGCGTATTGCGCGGTCGCGTACCGCTTCCGCTTCCATTGCACGGTGTTCCAGCGCGGAGAGTTGCTCTCGCGACGCGGCAAGCTCCCGCTCCTGCGGGAGCAGCTTTCGCCACGTCAGCAGCCCCATCCCCGTCAGAATTCCTCCGGCGGCGGCCAGTATGCACCACAATGTATTCATAAAGAAATTATTACGCCTTGCCGAGCTTGATGGCGCCTCCTTCGGTTATCTGCGGTTGCCGAACAGGCGGAGCAGAAACAGAAAGAGGTTGATGAAGTCGAGGTAAAGCGTCAGTGCGCCGTAGACGGCGTATTTGTTGCCCGCGCTTTCCGAAATGCTGCCGTCGGCGATGGCGTTCGACATGTGTTTGATTTTCTGCATATCCCATGCCGTCAGTACGATGAAAATCAGAACGCCCGCGTAGCAGATGATTTTATCCACCAGTTCGTGGAAAAAGAACATGTTGACGACCGATGCGAGGATCAGCCCGATGAGCGCCATGAACGCGATTCCGCCGATGCCGGAGAGGTCGCGCTTGGTCAGGTAACCGAACAACCCTGCCGCTCCGAATGTTCCACTGGTGACGAAGAACGTCGCCGCCAGCGAGTTCAGCTCATAGACAATAAAAATCCAACTGAGCGTCAGCCCGTTCAAAACCGAGAAAAACAGGAAACAGCCCGCCGCCGCGGCAGCGGAGAGTTTGTTGATCGCCGCTGACATTGCGATGACCACGACAAGCTCCAGAATAATCAACACCATAAACATCCCACGTGTGGCATAGACGAGTTTCTGCAACGGCTCGACGGTGTTGGTTGCCCAAGCGAGCAATCCGGTGATGGCGAGCCCCACGGTCATCCAGCCGAAGACACGGTTGATGAAGCGGCTCTGAAGCGCTTCGGCGCTCGGCGCGGAGGTCTCACGATAGGAGGACGCATTGTAACGATCTGACATAAGAGTTGTTCCCTTTTGGTGATTTAGGAGATGAATTCAACAATAATATATATCGCAATTGCCGGATTTCCAAGTAGAAACCGTTATTTTGCGAGTTTGCGGTGCAGCGTTCGGCGGCTGATTCCGAGCAGTTTGGCCGCAGCCGTGCGATTGCCGTTGCATTTACGCAGCGCTTCTTCGATCAGAATTCGTTCGTTCTCTTCGATCTTCAGCGGCTTCTCCGCAATGGTGCCTGGAGAGGCGGTTTGGGGCGCATTTTGTGGGTCACGGACGCTTTCCGGCAGATCTTTGAACTCCAGCAACGATCCTTGCGACAGCACGATCATCGATTCGATGCAGTTGCGAAGTTCCCGGATGTTCCCCGGCCAAGTGTAGTCGAGCAACGCCCGCAATGCGTCGGGAGCGATTCCGGTTACCGGCCGGTTGTTCTCGCGGGCGAACTCCGCCGCGAATCGTGCCACCAGCTGTGGAATCTCCTTCCGGCGCTCCCGCAGCGGCGGAAGAGTGATGTTCACCACGCTTAACCGGTAGAAAAGATCTTCGCGAAACCGATCTTCCGCCACACGTTCCTTCAGGTCGCGATTGGTGGCCGAAATGATCCGCACGTCGACTTTGATCGTTTCGGTTCCACCGACCCGTTCAAACGAACGGCTTTCCAGCACACGCAGGAGTTTTACCTGCGTAGCGGCGTCGATTTCACCGATTTCGTCGAGAAATACCGTGCCTCCGTCGGCCGCCTCAAAGCGACCGATGCGGCGCTCCTGCGCCCCAGTGAATGCGCCTTTCTCATGTCCGAACAGTTCGCTCTCCAGCAGTGTCGCAGTCAGTGCTGCACAATGAACCGGGACAAAGTCGCCGCTCCGTCCGCTCTGCTGATGGAGCAGTCGCGCAATCACCTCTTTCCCGGTGCCGCTCTCGCCGGAGAGCAGGACGGTCGAACGAGTTGGCGCAACCTTCGCTACCAGGCTCATCACTTCCGCCATCGGGTCGTCGGGATCGTCGGGGCAGGGGAGCACCAGCTCCGTCAACGGTTCCTGCGCCCGTCGCCCGGGGGCGGTCAGTGCCAGCGCGGTGATGGCGGGTTCCGGGGATGCCGTCGCCTTTGTCGCCCGCGCCTTGAGGGCGGCATGAATCACTTCTTCGAGCTTGTCGAGCTTGACCGGTTTGGTCACGAAGTCGAACGCCCCCTGCTTGACCGCTGCGACCGCGTCTTCGATCGAGCCATACGCGGTCAGCAGGATGCAGGACGGGGGATCGGGGAGTTTGCCGACTGTGTCCAGCACCTTCATCCCATCACAATGCGGCATCCGCAGGTCGGTGAGAACGAGGTCGAACTTCTGCTTTTCCAGCTCGTCGAGCGCGGCGGCGCCATCGGCGGCGGTCGTCACCTGAAACCGCTTGCCGAGGTAACGTGCCATCGCTTCGCGGGTGTTGTGCTCGTCGTCAGCAATCAGAAGTTTCGGTTTCGCTTCTTCCATCGGCGGCATCTCCTTGTCAGCGCAGCTCCGCGCCAGTTTCAGGATCGACCAGGCGGAACTCCTCGTAATGGAGCATCGGATCGGCACGGAAACTCAAGGAGTGATTGTATTTTTGCTCGATATCGGTCAGCAATTTTGCGTCTTCGTTGCGCAGTCTGGCCAAAATATCCGGGTGCATGATTACCCGTACCGGTATATCTTTGTAACGTCTCTCGCGCAAAATGGAGTTGAGTCGCCGCTGAATTTCGACACTCATCGTGACCGGGGATTTGATGCGCCCGGTTCCGGAGCAGTACGGACACGAGTTGTAGACCTGATCGAGAATGCTTTCGTGTTCGCGTTGGCGGGTCATTTCCATCAGCCCGAGTTTGGAGATCGGCAGAAGTTTTGTTTTGGCGCGGTCATCTTTGACCAGTTTCTTCATCGTTCTCATCACTTCGTCACGGTCACGTGAGGATCTCATGTCGATGAAGTCAAGCACCACCAGTCCGCCGATGTTGCGAAGTCGAAGCTGGCGGGCGATTTCGGCCGCCGCTTCGAGGTTGGTTTTCAGGATGAATTCCGGCTGGTCGGTCGCCCCTTTCCGGCCACGACCGGAGTTGACGTCGATGGCGATCAGCGCCTCGGTTTCGTCGATGCAGATACCGCCGCCACCGGGGAGGCGCACCTCGCGTTGGTAGACTTCTCGCAACTGGTCGTTGATTTTGTACTGGTCGAAGACCGGTCTGGGGGAGTTGTAAAGCGTCACCTTCGCCGCCATTTTCGCTCCGCCGATCCGCTTCAGCGTGTCGGTGATCTGCTTGCAGGCGGTTTTGTCATCCACGACGATTCCGCCGATGTCCTCGGTCATGAAGTCGCGGATGGTGCGTTCGACCAGATTCGGTTCGGCGAACACTTCGAGCGGCGCTTTGCGCGTTTCGATTGCCGCTTCGATCTTGCGCCAGTAGTCGAGCAATAAATCGAGGTCACGCTTGAAAAACGCCGCCTTGCGGCCTTCGCCGACGGTGCGGCAGATCAGCCCCATTCCTTCCGGCAGTTCCAGAGAGGAGAGGATTTTGCGAAGGCGGTCGCGTTCCTGTCCGCCTTCGATGCGGGTGGAGAGGCCGATGTGTTCGCTGTAAGGCATCAGTACGAGATAGCGCCCCGGGATCGACATGTTGGTCGTCACGCGTGCGCCCTTGGTGCCGATCGGGGACTTCACTACCTGAACAAGTAACTCCATGCCGGGCTTGAAGAATTCGGGAATATCGGCCACGGTGAGTTTCTTTTTTCGGCGGAGTGCTTCCGAAATCGCCTTGTTGCCCGGTTTGTTGCCTTCGTTGCGTTTCTTGCGCTTGGCGGTGATCGGGGCGTCTTTGGCGGAGGCGCCTTTTTCGTCGTCTTCCGACTCCTCCTCATGCAACTTCTTTTCCAGCAGGTCGTCGCCGCCGGGGAGCATCTCATGATAGTGTAGAAATGCGTTTTTTTCTGCTCCGATGTCGATGAATGCGGCTTGAAGCGAGGGTTCCAGATTGATGATCCTTCCCAGGTAGATGTTTCCTACCTTGGGCCCGGTGTCGTCGCGTTCGATCTGATACTCCTCAAGTCGGCCGCCGTTCAGCATTGCGAAACGGCGCTCCAACTTCTCGCAGTTCAGAATCATCTGCTTGCCAGTGTTTTCCATAGTTGTGGGCTTCCATAAATCTTGTAAGATGTTAACCTTCCGCGCAGTATTATCGCGGAAGGAATTCGGGCAATTCTCCGCGCAGGCCGTTGAGATAGGCCACCGCGTTCATGCTTCGACGGCCCGGAGGGGCCAGTTCCAAAATCTCCACCGCGCCTTTTCCGCAGGCGACGATAAGACCGTGCTTGTCCGCCCGGAGCAGTTCCCCGGGAACCCCGGAGAACTCGCGCCGGTGGTTTACTCGGATCAACGTGACGCTCTCAACTCCCTTTGACGTCCGTACCGGCGTAAATGCGCCGGGCCAGGGGGAGTAGGCACGAACCATCGCCTCCAGTTCATTACAGTTCTCCGTCCAGCGAACCTGGCCGTCGATCTTCCGGATTTTGGTGCAGCAGGTGGCCAGAATCGAATCCTGCGCCTCCGCTTTGATCTCTCCGCGGTTGATGCTGTGGAGAATCCCGGGCGCGGCTTCGGCGGCGATGACGCCGAGCTTGAATTCCAGCTCCGGCGTGTATTCGCTGTGATCGAGCGGAACAGGGATCGTCTGGAAAACCGGGCCGGTGTCAAGTCCCCGTTCCATCTGCATAAAGCAGACGCCGGTTTCAGGGTCGCGGTTCAATACCGCCTGTGTGATCGGGGAGGCCCCGCGATATTGCGGCAGCAAAGACGCATGAATATTCACACAACCTCTGCTCGGCAGCTCCAGAAGCGCCGCGCGCAGAATTTGCCCGAATGAAACGACGAGAACGATATCGGGTGATTTTTTTCGGAGCATGTCCAGAAATTCCGGTGTATTGACCGATGCGATCCGATCGGCGTCGATGCCGAGTTCGAGCGCCGCCGCTCCGACCGGGGTCGGGGTCGGTTTCCGGTTGCGTCCGGCGGGGCGGTCGAGCTGGGTGCCCACTCCCACCAGCTCCAGCTCCGGAGCGGCGGCAAGAGTGCGCAATACCGGAACGGCGATCATTCCGGAACCCAGGAAGTAAATTTTCGGTCGGTCTGTCATGAAATTTCTTTACAAATCCTTTTTTTGCTGTATTAGTAAATATAAGTGCAATATTGACAAAAGGCTACTCCGAAAATGGTAAAAAGCACAAAATTTGCAATCATGCTGGGAGGGAACCTCGGGGATTCCGCCGCCATTTTCCGCGAAACCATCGATAAACTTGCCCGTGCCGGGTGTGAAAAATTGCAGATGAGCCGGATCTTTCGTGGAGTTGCGGTGGATTGTGTTCCGGGAACGCCGGATTTTTGCGACGCCGCAGTGACCGGTGAGTGGCGCGGGACGGCGCTCGAACTGCTCCGGCTCGGTCAGAAGCTGGAACGCGAAGCCGGGCGCCCGGACGAACACTCCAGCAGGGAGTCGCGACCGCTCGACATCGACCTTATTTTGTTTGGCGACGAGGTGATCGACACCCCCGAACTGAAGGTCCCGCATCCCCGTGCTCATCTTCGCCGGTTTGTGTTGGAAGTGCTCGCCGAACTGCTGCCGGAGGGCCGCTTCCCGGATTCAGGTCGAAAAATTGCGGAATGTTTAAAAAATTTACCTCCGGAAGTTTGACTACCGATACTTTTGTAATATATTACATTGCACAAGAGACGTATGGTTTTTACACGGAAGGAAGCGGTTTGGCTATGGATATCGGAACGATTATTCTTGGCATCGGCGCCGGGCTAACCTGGCTGATTGTCATTTTAGTGCTTGTGCAGTTATCTCGTTTTCTGGCCAAATTTGAGCAAGGGCGGCAGGAGTTGGATTCCAACATCATCGGAATGGGCGGTCAGTTGAAGAAACTTCAGACCACGATTGCGGAAATCCTGATCGAGCAGAAACGGTGCACCCGCCTGACGGTGGAAGGGCTCGACCTTAAAAAAGCGGAGATGACCGGAGATTTTGAGATCATTGAAGAACCGCTGCCGGACCCGTCCGCCCCGGTGATTTCGTCTGCGCCGCCGGCAGAACCGCCCCCGATTGCGATCCCGAAACAGAACGGCCCCAAGTTTCCCGAGTTGATGTCGTAACTGATTGCCTTTGACTGCAACGATTGAACGCATTTTTTTTAGGAGAGAGTGCAATGAAGAAATTTTTGATGGTTCTCGGCGTCGCCGGACTTCTTTTTGCCGGCGCAGGTTCGCAAGCGGATGAACTGACCGGCGAGCGCGTACTGGAAAAGGTCGTACTCTATGTTCCCAACCTCTTTCTGGATGCACTTGACACTTTCTCCACAAGCGTCGGCTTCGGCCCGGTGCTCAGCGCGGAAATGAAAGCAACATCGGCGATCTGGGTCGGCGGTCGCGTCGGCATGTCTTGGAAGATGTACAAGAATTACAACCGTCAGTACGGCTTCGGTACCGAAGACGGCTGGTACTGGGAATTTATCTCCGTCGGGGAAGAGGATTTCGGCGTTCTTGCGAGCACCTCTCTGGTCAATAAGTACACCGAGACGCGCGCCGGATTTCCCGAGCCGTTCAATCCCGTCTACCGCAACGGCAGCCGTGACTACTGGGCGTTCGGCGGATCTCTCGGCGGCCTGATTATCGGCGACGTGTACATTCATCCGGTCGATATTGCGGACTTCGTTACCGGGATTTTCTTCTACGATCTGAAGGGTGACGACCTGATTTTTGACGATTTCCGCCGGTAATGACCGGAAAAGCCCGTGAGCTTCACTTTTTTTTGAAAAGGAAGAGAACGGAGCCAAACAGCGCGGGAGGGGAACTTTTTGATTGGAAAAAAGTTTCCCTTTCGTCACTTTGAGCATCTGTTTTCCATTTGGTAATGAAAGATTTTCAGTGTATCCGCTGCGGCAATTGCTGCCGTTGGCCCGGCTATGTAAAAATCGATGGAGCCGAAATCGATGCGATTGCGGCATATCTCGACATGTCGGTCAATGATTTTCTCGATGAATATACGGAAGTGACGATGGATCGCCGCGGGCTTTCGTTGATCGAGAAACCGGGCGGAAGTTGTGTCTTTTTGATCGAAGGCGAATTGAGCGGTTGCCAGATCAATCCGGTCAAGCCGCGGCAATGCGGCGCATTTCCGTTCCAGTGGAATTTTCCGGGATGGGAGGACGAGTGCGGTGCGGGCAGGAAGAGAAAGAAAGAGAACCATCATGAATAAACAGGGAACGATCATCGTGCTGTCCGGCCCGTCCGGCGTTGGGAAATCGACGCTGGTAAAGCGCGTCCGGGACGCGATGCCGGAGTTGCAGTTTTCGATTTCATGCACGACGCGCCCCCCCCGTACCGGCGAGGAGCATGGCGTTCACTACTTTTTTTTGAGCCATGCGGAGTTTGAAGAACGCATCGGGCGCAGTGAATTCGTCGAGCACGCTCAGGTGTTCGCCAATCGCTACGGAACGCTCAAGCGTGAGGTGCTCGACCGGATTCGCGGAGGAAACTCGGTGATTCTTGACATCGACGTACAGGGCGCGCTTCAGATCCGCAAAGCTGCGGAGTCTGACCCGGAATTGCGCCGGAGCACGGTGTTCGTCTTTATCGGCCCCCCGTCGCTCGAAGTGCTGGAACAGCGGTTACGGGGGAGGGCGACCGACTCTGAGGAGCAGATTCGCTTACGGCTCGATACCGCACGGCACGAATTATCGTTCTGGAATCAATACGATTATCTGGTGATAAATGAAAACGCCGATGCGGCGGCAGTTGAGATGACCGGACTTTTCCGGAGTTTCTCGCTTCGCACGGCGTGTCTGCCGGAGGGACTGTTTCAATGAACAAATCACTGATCGCACTTGGTGTCACTGGCGGGATCGCCGCTTACAAAGCGGCGGAACTTTGCAGCATGTTTATGAAAAGCGGCTACGAAGTTCAGGTGCTGATGACGGAAAACGCCGCCCGTTTTGTTACGCCGCTTACGTTTCGGACGCTTTCGCGTCGCCCGGTGGCCACTTCGCTCTGGGAGGTGGAGGATTGGCGGCCGGAACATGTTGCGCTGGCAGACGAAGCCGCGCTGTTCGTCGTCGCTCCCGCAACGGCGAATTTTCTGGCGAAATACGCCAACGGCATTGCTGACGACGCGCTCACTACGTTCGCCGCCACTTTTGACGGCCCCGCATTGATCGCTCCGGCGATGAATCCTAAAATGTGGGCGCACCCCGCCTGCCGCGCAAACGTGGAGCTGCTTCGTGCGCGCGGCGTCACGTTCTGTGGCCCGGACACCGGCCGTGTCGCTTGCGGCGAAGGCGGCACCGGCCGTCTTTCCGCTCCCGCCGCCATCCTGGAAGCCGCGAAAGCTCTGCTTGGTTGAACTTCTGTCGGATCAATCAACTGAACTGCGGTGAGTTTAATAAAACAATCGCTTCTTTCTCTGATTTGGCAATGCGTCGGGATAGAACCGGTTTGCGGTGAATATCGACCTTCCCTCTTCGGGTTACCCTGTTGCAGTGCAATGCTCCGGATCGTTTTGTAAGCGTTCGGTTATGGATTCTTTATGTTTTTATTTGCATATTGAGTTTTGTGAGATATATTCTAGACAGGGAGTGAGGCTCAGCGATAACCAGAAGGAGATGTTGTAATATGATGCCGGGAATTTCACGCTTCATGCTTTCCGCTGTTGCTGCGGGAACGTTTTTTGTTGTCGGCTGTACTTCCGTAGAAGGGGAAGGCGCGGCTGGGCAGGCTCCTGATGAATCCGCACCGGCAAATCAACCGCAAATCGAACTTTGCAAGCAGATGCTTGAAACATTTCGCAGCAACGCCGCCGATGCGTTTGTGCAATTGCTGCCGGAGAACTTACGGGCGACGTTTGGCAAGAACGAGTTCATCGGCGCCCGCAAAAGCCTGACCGATACCCTTGGCGAAATGTCCGGCTATCGTCTGCTTACCGAATTGAAACACCCATTAGTCAAGGTTTACATCTGGCAGGTGGGGTTTGCCCGCAAGTCTGGCGATGGCAAGGAAATCGAGCAGGAGATCCTGCTGAAAGCCATCATCAGCGACGTGGACGGCAAACCACAGATCATCAGCTTCGTCTTTATCTGAAGCAATTCCCCGAATGAAATTCGCGCCGTACCAGGCGGAGTAGGATAACAACCAAAGCAAGGAGGGTTCGCAACCGGGATGTGACCTTGAGTTGGAGGAGTTTCACTGTGTCCAATAACCAGAGGAGAGGATGATGCAAAACGTTTTATCCGGAAAAAGAATTTTGTTTGCTGCGCTGTTGGCGCCCCTGTGTTTCACAGGGAGCATCGCAAGTGCTGCGGACGACGAGGTGCGAACCATCCGTTTTGTGCAGGATGATGCCCAAAAGCGGATCGTCAGCAAAATGTATGAACTGAAACATCTGCAGGCCGCCGATATCAAACCGTTTATCGATGTCGCGGTGAAGCGGCATCAAACGCAGGCCAAAGTCGACGCGGTGAACTTCGCCGGGAAGAAGCAGCAATACCTGGTCGTTTCTGCTGCGGAAGAATTGATTCCTTATGTCGATGATATGATCGCCAAACTCGACCGGCCCGCCAAGGCGCTTCCCGACGGCTCGATTATCGACGGAACCGGCATCGTCAAGGTTGCCTATTCGCCCAACTACCGCGCGTCCGAAGATATGGCGGTGTTTATCGACCAGATTGTCGGGTCGGCCATCGGCGCGGCTTATCTGCACAAAGGCAGCAACACAATCTATTGGAAGGACGATATCAGTAATTCCGCGGGTAATTTACAGTGGATCAAGTTGTTCGACCGTCCGATTCCGCAGGTTAATTTGAAACTCAATTACTATGAAGTGAGAGAGAGCAAATTGCGGGACATCGGCGTTGATTATCTTGCCTGGAGCAACGGTCCGGGGCTCAATATTTTTGAGGTCGGCTATGACGCCGGACGCATTGTTTCCGACGAAACGATTTTGCAGTTGATTTCCGGCACGACCGAACTGGCGGATATTGCCGGGCGTTTCTCCACCAGCTGGGGATACGGCGGTTTTATGACGGCGCCGCAGTTTGACTTGAGCTTTATCCGTCTGCTGCAGCAGTCGGGCGATGCCAAGTTGGTGGCGAATGCCGATTTGACGTTTGTGAATACCCCGATTTCCAATGTCCCGAAAGTCTATGGCATTGCGTTGACGCCGGAGTATCAGAATATCACCAAAGACGAGGATGACCGCACCGACGTGGTTCCCGGCGGAACGGCCGATATCTCGTTTCAGGTCATCAACCCGGTCATCTGTTTCAACGCATCGGCGGAAGAGACCGATGCGCTCGGCATCATCCCGCACGATCTTGACTTCTACAACAAGAACAAGGCGAATCTGCTCTTCTCATACAATATGGGGCAGGCCAGCGTGTTGGAGCGCAATAACCGTGGTGACGAACTGGGCAATTCCAGCGTGATGACCGGTTCGGTCACCATGGATTTGAATCAGGAAAAACTGCTGGCGAGCTATGAGAAGGAAAATGACGTGGAGCAGACCATCGGGGTTCCGTTCCTCTCCCAGATTCCGATTTTGAAATATCTGTTCGGCACCACCACGACGATCAAGGAACGTACCTATATCATCGTGACGGCGGAAGCCGTGTTGGTGCATCCGGAGTCGGCGCCCGCCGAACGTCTCGCGAAATTCAGCGTGACCGAAACGCAGCCCAGTCCGGCAGAAGAGAAATAAGAGAGAAAGGATGCAGGGATGAAACAGATCAGCTTATCGCGCTTTGCGGTACTTACTTTAGGCGTCTTTGTCGTTGCGGCCGGAAGTGCGGGCTTCGCTGCCGAGCCGACGGCCAGTTACGACAAATCGAGCATTCAGGCTCATATCCGGCTTGATTTGAAGGATGAAACCAAACAGGTGCACTTCATTCGCGACAACAGCGACCCGAATGTGTTGACGAAGGTGTACGAACTGAAGCATGCGGACCCGTATACGCTTCGGGGGTACCTCCGGTCGTTGATCCGCACACGCAGCATCGACACCAACAACACGAACGTGGATGCGATCAAGTATTCCGACGGCAGCGGGTTGTTGATTGTGTCGGCGGAAGATTACCGATTCTCCAATGATGTGGCGGGCGAGAGCATCGATTCGATCATCGCGCGGCTGGATCAGCCAGGAATTCCGTATTCCGGCGGCACGGTGAAATTGCTCTATTTCCCGAAGTTCAATACGGCGCAGTCGCTGCAGGAAATGCTCTACAACGTCGGCGCGCTCTCCGGTACGTCGATTGAATTGGAAGGCACTGCCAACTCCATCGGGGTTGATGGCCAGTTGAACTCATTGTTCATCGACGCTCAGCTTTGGTCGATGCGGAGTATCAAAGAGATGCTCAAACTGTATGACCAGCCGGCTCCTGAGGTTCGCTTTTCGTATCAGTTGATCGAGATCTATGCGGAAAACGACGACAAGATCGGTGTGGACTTCCAGAGCTGGAAGAACAACGATGGTGTGGATTTCTTCTCCGCCGGCGGACGTTACCGGAACAATTGGGCCGCAACGTTCGGCAGCGGGGTCGATCGCTCCAAATGGAGCAAGACGGAGTTTTTCAACTTCAATCCGAAATGGAACACCAAGTACATCGACTTCCTGACCTCCATCGGCCGGGCGCGTGTGGTGACCAGCGGCGTCATTGCGGCGAAGAACCGCACTCCGGCGACGATTTCGGTCGGTTCCGGACTGTTCTATGCCGATGTCTCCAAGACGATCACCAGTACTCCGCTGAATGACAAGATTGTGGAAGATAAGCCCAAGCTCCCGACCGGAACCGACCCGGAAGGCAATCCGGTCAGCATCGGCGATCTCTACAAGGTCGAACATGGCAAGGAGCAAAACACCGCGGTGAAGGATGGCTTCGCGTTCAATCTGGTGATCGAACCGGTCGTAACCGGCAAGAGCACGCTTCTGACGATCGGAATGGAGGGCTACTCGCTGGTTGGCTGGAATTCCGACGGCACGCCCCGTATCAGCAATTCCATCGCGGCGGCCGAAGTCAGCATTGGCAACAACGGCAAGGATTTTGTCGTTGGCGGTGTTGAGAAAACCGAAGTCGTTCGCGGCGTTGCGGGCGTTCCGATCCTGAAGGATCTGCCGTTCCTCGGTTGGTTGTTCTCGACGGAATCCGAGTCGACAAAGCGTTCACAGTTGGTTCTGGTTGCCCGTGCGGAATACGCCAGACCGGCGGATGCGATCAATCAGGAAACGGCTGACGCGATCCGGATGGTTCGGGAGAACGTGGAGAGCGGCGTTGCCAGCCCGGTGAACAACATCGGCTTCGAGCAACTGCTGCTGGATACGGATACGATCGAATAAGCATTCGGCCGTAAACGAAAAACAAAAACGCGATCGGAAAATTCCGATCGCGTTTTTTTATTCCGCCATTTGGAAAGAGGCAAAAAAAGGAAGGAGTCCGGCGGGGTTTCCTTCTGCTGTTACTTCGCAGTTCGTCGTTTTGCTGTTCTGCGTACGTCTTCGATCTCGTGCCGTCTCTTCCGTTCGCACCCACAGCCCCGGACTCCACTACTAACATAAGATGTTCCTCGAGGAAATCAAGGGTGTTTTTCTCTTTTTCAAAGAAAAACAGGCGATCCGATCGGATCGCCTGTTCGACATCGCTATGAAACAGTATGCGTGTTTATTTTTCTTCAAACAGCTTACGGTAAGTCAGTCCGGCAAGGATCGCTCCTCCGATCGGGGCGACGAAGAAGAGCCAGAGTTGCTGGAGTGCCCAGCCGCCGACAATCACCGCCGGTCCGAGGCTTCGGGCAGGGTTCACGGAGAGATTGGTTATCTGAATCCCGATCAGGTGAGCCAGCGTCAGGGCAAGACCGATTGCGATCGGAGCAAACCCTTTTGGTGCACGCTTGTCGGTGACGCCGATGATAATCATCAGGAAGAAGTAAGTGAAGACGGTTTCCGCAATAAGGCACGAGATCATCGTATATTGCCCAGGGGAATGATCGGCGTAGCCGTTGGCGGCGAAGTTACCGACTCCTGTTGTCGCGAACATGGGATTTCCGCTGTAGATCAGGTAGAGAACCGCCGCCGCAAGAATCCCGCCGATCAATTGAGCGACGATATAGGGGAGCAATCGTTCTTTCTCGAACCGCCCAGCCGCATATAGTCCGATGGAAACGGCGGGGTTGAAGTGCCCTCCGGAGATATGCCCGACGGCATATGCCATGGTCAGGACGGTTAAACCGAACGCCAGCGCCACGCCGGCGACGCCGATTTGCGCAGCAGCGAAAATTGCGCTGCCGCATCCTCCGAATACTAACCAGAAAGTCCCGAAAAGTTCCGCGCCGGTTGCTTTAGATAGGAAGTTCATGGCATTTTCTCCTCAGATTATGCTTGCCCTCTTCTGTGCCTCTTCGCGAAACCCCATTGTTTCGCAAGAGGTTTGGAAGTAATATATTCTGGAAAAAGTAAAAATGCCAGAGTGTTGACGAAAAAAAATTTCATTTTTTACTTCATCGTTGAATTTCGCCTGAAAAGCATGAAGAATCATGACGAAATTGAAATGGTTGACAAAATTTCTAGCATTACTGCTTCGATCGCCGCAACCCATCCGGGGTGGATAAAAACGATCTGGCAAAAAAATGCGGAAAGGAAAACCGGAATGCCGATTGAGGATGATCAAAAGAACAAGTGCAAGGGGAGTACCGGGAGGAACGCATGATTAACATTTTGCATGCAGCGCATGCGCCTTCCTGCTTGCTTTGCCTGACCGCGGCACGCAATGGGATGTGTTGGAGCGGCGTCGGAGATGTGATTCAACCATCTGCTCCCCGCAACTTTCTGCTTGAGCCAATGCGATGGTACGAATTGTCGGATGTGGCCGGAAGCATCGAATCCGGCGATGATTTTACGGTTTACTTCCGAACAGTGTGGTTCTCCCACCCGGCAGGCGCAACATGGTTGCCGTTCGGAAATCAGCCATACGATTTCCGCATCAACCATCAGGGTGGCATCTACTGGTATTGCTCCGCCGGAAAAACTGCTGGACAAACTCAAATTTCGATGATGATTCCCGGGTTCTCCGTCAACACGGCGGGGACTTACGAAATCCGCGCCTCGGTAGTGGGTAGCGTTGCCACGTTGTATGCGGCGGAATTAGACGATTCTGGCAACGTGCTGCGCTCCGCGTCGACACAGGCGACGATTACCGAGCGGCAAACGCCGACCGGAGCGGCGTACATGGTCTCACAATTTCCGGGTACGATTCAGGAGGCATGGATCACATGTAACGGGCGTCGCATCTGGAGCTATCCGTCGAGTGCCGAATATTTGAGATTGTTTACGCGAGCGGCCGTGCGGATGGATCGCGGCATATTCGAGGCCGCAAACCGATCCTCGTCATGGTCGATCAAAACCGCGGTTCCGTCAGCGACAGCGCAAACGGTATTGGCGAAATTGAATGGCCGGATCATTGTAGACCCGGCACAGTGGAATCGCGCAACCGCAACATTTATCGGGTCGCCCACCGATTGGTTGGAGTGGCTGTACGTATCGGGACAATCATTAACTCCCGGGCAAATTGCCGGATTTCAATAAGGAACAAGTATGCGTTATCTGAAGAAAGTCAAAGAAGACACCACGGAGCATTTCGGGCGATTCATGGGAGCATCATGGTATGCGGCAAATGGTTGGATTGCCTACGATGGCGCATTGCCGCTGTCGCGCTTGGACATCGTCGACGGGGAGATCGTCGAATTGACGGAGCCTGAAGCGGAAGTCGTCCCTCGCGTTTTCTCCAAGCTACGGATTTTTGAGCATCTTGATTCCCTCGGTTTGTGGGATGCGCTCGGTCCGCAAATCGAATCCGTCGGCGGTGAATATTGGCGGCTGGCAAATGATATTCGGGAAGACCATCCGAAATTCTCCGATGTTCTTGCTGCGCTTACCTCGGCTGCAGAATCCAATGGAATTGACATTGGCAAGTTTCTTGACCGATGTGTAATGGAGGCATAGCATGTACACCATCGAACAACTTGAGCGACGTATTGTTTTGGCTCGCGCAGCGAAGCTTTCCGGTGCGGAATTGCTGGAGAATCACGAACGGGCAATGCGGATGTGCAATGGAATCGGGGCGTATTGGATGCCGGCCGGATTGCGCATGGCAATCAATCGTCGTTACCCGGAATTGGTGGTTGTGGCGGATATTCACGATATCCGGCACAGCATCGGCGGCAGGGAGTTCACTCGATGGGAATCCGATTTTGAGTTTCTTTGCAACGGCATCCGCATGGCGTTTTATTTGCGTAGACTCCGTGTTGTATTGGACGCGTTTTGCTTGTGGCGGATTCTTGTGTTTGGCAGTTGGACGGCATTTAATTATCGAAGGAGGGGCAAATGAAGCCACTCGCATTGAAACTATTGGAATTGCTTCCTGTGCTTGCGCTGGCGGCATTTGGGGGACTTGCGCGAACATTCGCCGGAAAACCGCGCGAGGAACCGTATTCGTTGGGAATCGCCATCCCGGAGATCGTCATTGCGGTGTTCGCCGGATTTTTGATTCACTGCCTTGCACAGGAATTTGCGTTATCCGACAATCTGCGAACCGCAGCCATCGCCCTTGCCGGGTATTCCGCCCGTTCGGTTGTCGCGATCATTCAAACATTGTTTCTCAATCGAGTGAAGCACTCTCAATAAATGAAAAAAGGATAAAGCGTCATGAAAAAAATCATTCTTCTGTTTACGATCGGATTCGTTGTTCTGACTGGATGTACCGCGTTGGAAAACAAGGCAGTCGCAATCGGTTCCGGGTTGGACGGCCTGAAGGTGGAAACCACCGGCGGGGTTTCCAGCGGGACACTGCTGCCGAATATCATGGCGGGCGGGGCGGTGAACACACTGGCGACCGCCCCGGTACTCAAAGAGGGCGACAAGACGCCAATTGTCTTTGTTCACGCTCGCCGTAACAGTTTCTTCGGCGAGCTATTCGGGATCGACGCCAGTACGGAATCCATCAGCTACATCGGTGACTCCAATGAAACTGCCGCTGAAACCGCCGTCCGCTTCGAGGCATTCCGCAAACTGGCGATCCCGTAAAGCAACTCAACGCAAAAGATGATACATTCAATGCAATAAAATTGTTTCCCGGCAAGGATTGTTCTTGGAAGTCGCTGTCATATTTCGTTGGCACACGCGTTGCAATATTCACTACATCAGTTTTTGCTCACGCCGAATAGATGGGAATTGCATTATGCGCAAAGGACTAGTAAAACACATGTTTCAAGACAAAAAATGGCAACCCCGCCAGGATTCGAACCTAGGCTAACTGGACCAAAACCAGTTGTGCTACCGTTACACCACGGGGTTGTCAGCGCAAACATCTTTTAAAAATAGTCCATATTTTGAAAAATTCCAGAGAAAAAATGTTTTTTACTGCGTTTTTTATGAAAAGAGGTGTATATTCTCTGCAAAGTGTTTGATTTTGTATCCGATTTTGGAAAAAGCAGGAATAGTTCATGTATCCGATTTTGATTTCCTTGGGCAATTTTTCGATCCGCAGTTATGGCGCGATGGCGGCGATCGGGTTTGTGGTGGCGTGTTTTCTCGTAAATTGGAACCGCAAGTATGCGAAGATGAGTTCCGATCAGGCTTCCACATCGCTCTTTGTCGCGATGATTGCCGGAATCATCGGAGCGCGGATCTTTTATGTTGTCCAGTTTTTTGACCACTATCGCGGCAATCTCTGGAGTATGTTTCGGATCGATCAGGGTGGTTTGGTTTTCTATGGCGGCTTCCTGTTCGCAATGGCCGCTCTCTGGCTCTACTGCCGCTGGCATAAACTCGACCTTGTCCGGGTGTTTGATGTCTATGCTCCGGCATTGGCGGTGGCGCACGGGCTTGGACGGGTCGGCTGTTTTCTGAATGGTTGCTGCTGGGGGAAGCCGACGGATTCCTGGATCGGCGTTGCGTATCCTGCGGGCAGCGATCCGGAGGTTTGCTTCCCGGGGGCGCACCTGCATCCAGTTCAGCTCTACGAAGCGATGGCGCTTTTTGCGCTTTTTTTCCTTTATGTTTATCTTGTGCGCCACACGAAGCGCGGTGTGACGATGGCGAGTTATCTGCTTATTTATGGTGTGATTCGCTTTTTCAATGAACTGTTGCGCGGTGATAATCAGAAGGTCTGGGCCGATTTTTTTACTTTAGCACAGGTGATCGGACTGCTGATCATTCCTGCCGGAATTGCACTCCTCATCTACTTTTTGCGTCGCAATGAACCGAAGAACAGCGAACTTTCAAATTGATGCGGCAGAAGCCGGAACCCGTCTGGATCGCTGTCTTTCGCGGTTGATTCCGGGTTCTTCGCGTACTTATCTGCAAAAATTGATTGCCGAGGGGCTGGTGCGTTGTGACGGCATTGTTCAGACCGTTCCTCGCTACCCGGTTCGTGCCGGGATGGACGTTTCGGTCGAATTGCCGGAGCCGGAGAATACCGAACCGGTTGCCGAACCGTTTGACTTCCCGATTCTTTACGAAGATGACGTGATGTTGGTAATCAACAAACCGGCCGGAGTGGTCGTGCACCCCGCCGTCGGGAACCCCACTGGAACTGTCGTCAACGCGCTTCTCGGACGATATCCGCATCTAAGCGAATCCCCCACCGGTTCGGCGGAACGCCCCGGGATTGTTCACCGTCTGGATAAAGACACTTCGGGGTGTTTGGCGATTGCCAAAACTCCAGAGGCGCAATATAAACTCTGTTCATCCTTTGCTTGCCGCGAGACCGGAAAGATCTATCTTGCCATCGTGCGGGGCGTTCCCCATAAGTCGGAAGGCGAAATCTCCGGGCTGATTGGTCGGCATCCGGTCAACCGGCAGAAAATGGCGGTTGTCGAGCGTAACGGGAAGCTCGCCATCACCCGTTATCGATTGGTGCGGAGCGGGCTTTGCAATGGTTTCCCCGTCAGTTTGATGCAGGTGGAGATTTTGACCGGGCGAACTCACCAGATTCGGGTGCATCTCGCTTCGATCGGAATTCCGGTATTGGGGGATGCCACTTACGGCGGCGCCCGTCCGGGGATTCCCGAGGCAGGTCGCCAAATGCTTCACGCATGGAAGCTGAAAATTCCGCATCCCGTGAGCCGGGTGGAAATGGAGTTCGTCGCTCCTGAACCGGACGACTTTCAGCTTTTGCTGAAAACCTTTTGCTGATTTTTTTATTTTCAAAATCTTGAAAAGCACTTCCATCATGCTATCTTAACATTATTTACCAATTCATATAATTTAAAAATAGGATACTCCACCAAGTAGGAAATCTTTAAAAATCCTTGGTTAATTTGGTTTTTTCTGCGGCAGAGAAGAAGAAAAAACTCGATAAAGAGAAGAATTAATGGATTTAAGGTGAAGAAAAAATTTGGAAACCGACAGAATCGATATATATTATTGAATAACAATATCGGAAATAGGATTTCAGTTGTTTTTTCGCCGCGTATATGGACTGTAGCATCTTATTTGCTGATAATAGTTTGCATAGAGAATGCGCGGAGTCGGATACGGAATGCCGGTCATCGAGTGCCAGCCGGTTCGTTAACAGGATACTAAAAAGCAATTCCGAGGATATACAATGGCTATTACACCTCTTAAGGTAAAGTTTGGGAAACTGATCCGTGACTACCTTCGCGGCGCTGAAATTCGCCAAAACGATCTGGCGGCAAAGTTGAAAGTTTCCGGCTCAGCCGTTTCCCAGATGCTTCACGGGAAAATCGTTCCGAACCAGCAGCAACTTTCAGTCATTTGTGAAATGCTGCAACTTGATCGCACCCGCTCGTTTGAACTTCAATCCATGCTCTCCTGTATTCGTACCGGGGCGGAGAATATGCGCTCCCCCTTCAACCAGAATATGTTTACGCTGCGTTGCCAACGCGGTCTCTCTTATCAGCAGCTGGCGAACTTGTCTGGAATTCCGGCTTCGCATCTGGAAGTGTTTGAGACCTGCTTTGAAGCGGTGCCTACGCTGGATGAGGCCAGTCGCCTTGCTCCGATTCTGGGCTGTACCCCTGCGACATTGTTGCAGAGTGCGGGCGTGGGCGGCTTGTCTTACGGCGTGATTGAAAAGTTACAGCAGGACGCCGCCGAGTTGGGCGAAGATGCGGTGGTTGGCGAACCGATCGGCGCTTATCAGGCCGAAAAACAGGTGGCTCTTCTGGATCTGATTGACCTTGAAGGTTTTACTGGGGAGAATCTGGAGGATTTTGCACAACGCCGGGCGACCAAAGTGTTTGAACTTGGCGGGCGTGACTTGCCGGAAGATGTGGTTGTCATCAGTGCCTCCGGGCGTGATCTCGCGATCGGCATGCCGGGCAACGTGTTGCTGGTGGTTGCCGCAGAGCGTCCGACCGGTTTTCGCAATCTCGACCTTTGTCGGAGCGAAGATGGTCGATTCCTGCTGCAGGAAAGTAGACGGAACGGCGTCAAGGAATTCCGGCTTGCCGGAACCCGCAAGCCGAATACCGGTGATATTCGCTGGAAGTTGCCGGTGTTGGAAATGATTATCCGGCCGACCAAATTCGGCGCCAAAGGATAAGCGGCAGTACAGCTGGCCGAGAGGGAGCCGGGATGCAAATCCCGGCTTCGTGCTGTGGTTTCGGTATTGATGACCGGGAAGCTTCGCGACAGACGCGGTGGGTTCTCCGGTCATTTCAAATTCAGGATATGCCTCCGGAGAGAATCGGGGAGCGAGGAAAAAAGTGAACGTTTGGCTTACTCTCATTGTGCTGGCCGTGATTCAGGGGATCGCGGAGTTTCTTCCCATCAGTTCTTCGGGGCATCTTGCGATTCTCGGCGCGCTTAGCGGTCTGGATGCGGAGAGCAGCCAGACGCTCGGCATCATGCTGCACGGCGGATCGCTTCTGGCAATTGTGGTGTTTTATTGGAAGCTCCTGATCGGGTTCTTCAAGCCGGAGCAATGGCGTTTGGCGGCGATGGTGATCGTCGGTTCTATTCCGGTCGGGACGGTTGGGGTGCTGCTGGAGGTTTCCGGGCTGGTGGAGAAGCTGTTTGACGGACTGCTGATGATCGGCGTGGCGTTTTTAATTACGGCGACGCTGCTGCGGATTTCGGAAAAGAAAAATTTAATTTTTCGCCCGGCCGGCGAGGAAGAATCCCCCGGAACCGAGTTGAAGGAAATTTCTTTCCGTCAGGCTCTGGTGATTGGATTCGGGCAGATGTGTGCGATTATTCCGGGTTTGTCCCGCTCCGGTACGACGATCACGGTTGGAATTCTCGCCGGGGTGAATCGGGAGGCGGCCGGCACATTTTCCTTTCTTCTGGCAATTCCTGCCATCGCAGGCGCCACGCTTCTGCATCTGGTGAAATTGGTGACGAAGGAGCCGGCGACGAACGACTTCACGATATTGCAGCTGGCTGTCGGGTTGACGATTGCAGCGGTCGTGAGCTATGCTGCTCTGGCATTTCTGGTTCGGTTGATCAAACGCGGTAAACTTTCCGCGTTTTCCTGGTATTTGTATGTGCTTGGTGTCGGAATGATTCTCTGGCAATTGATCGCGATGCTCAGAAAGGCGAGTTGATATGAGTAAGTTATTGTTTATCGGCGCCGGAAAGATGGCGACCGCCATTGCGGGTGGTTTGGTGAAAGCGGGTGTTTTCTCCGCTGCGGAGATGATGGCATTCGACGTCAATGCAAAAGCGGCGGCGGATTTCACTGCCGCAACCGGAATCGCCTGTTTGGTGTCGGATTGTGCCAAGTTGGCTGTGTCGGCCGAGCGGGTTTTGCTCGCAGTGAAGCCGCAGACATTGGCGAAAGCGCTGACAGGGATGAATCTTGCCGGGAAAAGTGTGATTTCCATTGTTGCCGGTGTTTCGCTGGCGCGTCTGGCGGAGCTGACCGGGAGTCAGACGGTGATCCGGGTTATGCCGAATACTCCGGCACAGATCGGGCAGGGGGCGACTGGGATCGCCGCAGCTCCGGCGGTTTCCACAGAGGAACGGGAGGTTGCGGAACGGATCTTTGGCGCGGTTGGTGTCGTGATGCAGGTGGAAGAATCTCAATTGGACGCGGTGACGGCGCTTTCGGGCAGCGGTCCCGCATATGTGTTTGAATTTATTCAGGCGCTGGCCGATGGCGGCGTTGCCGCCGGGTTGGCGCGCAATGTGGCGACGGAGCTCGCGGTGCAGACGGTGATTGGCGCCGCCGAGATGGTGCGAGCGACCGGATTGCATCCAGCGGTGCTCAAAGATCAGGTCACGAGTCCGGGCGGAACGACGGCCCGGGCGCTGGAAGTGCTGGAAGATCGCGCCTTTACCGGAACGGTCATTCAGGCGATTCGGGCGGCTCGCCAGCGCTCCGAAGAATTGGGGCGGAACTGAAGAGGCAAAGAACAGGGAGCGTCGGATTTTATGGATTCTACCGGATACCTTTCCGTTGTGATGCCCGTTTACAATGAAGAACGGACCATCGAAGAGATTGTGAGTCGGGTGTTGAGTCGCCATGAAGTGGGAGAGTTGTTGATTGTCAACGACGCATCTTCCGACGGCACCTGGGAGATTTTACAGAAAATCGCGGATAACCCGCAGATCCGGTTATTCAATCAAGAGGTCAATCAAGGGAAGGGCGCTGCTCTGATTCGCGGGTTTCAGGAGGCGACAAAGCCGTTCGTCATCATTCAGGACGCTGATTTTGAATATACCCCGGATGATTATCCGATTGTTCTGGCGCCGCTGGTGAATGGCAAGGCGGATGTGGTGTACGGTTCTCGCTTCATGTGTACACCGGGGTTGGTGCGTTTCTTTCGGCACGAGATGGGGAACAAGTTTTTGACGTTCCTCTCCAATTGTTTCTCTGATATTCATCTTTCGGATATGGAAACGTGCTACAAGGCGTTTCGCCGCGAAGTGATCCAGAATCTGAAACTCGAATCCAACCGCTTCGGTATCGAGGTCGAGTTGACCGCGAAGCTGGCTCGTTCCCGCCGGCTCCGCATCTGGGAGGTTCCGATTTCCTACAATCCCCGTCGTTTCAACGAAGGTAAGAAAATCGGCTGGAAAGACGGTGTGGCCGCGCTCTGTCATATTGTGCGTTTCAACTGGTTCCGTTCCGACGCCGCCAGCTTTATTCGTCCGTGGGACGAGGTGCTTGGCGAATAACTCCGCATATGGCAAAAAAAGAACCGGCATGAATGAACTGATTCACGCCGGTTCTTTTTTGTGTGGTTTGTCAGAAGTTGTGGGAAACGAGGCCGTCGCGCAGCTTCGGCTCGAACCATGTTGATTTCGGCGGCATGATTCCGCCCGCGTCGGCGATGGCCATCAGCTGTTCCACGGTCGTGGCGTGCATCGAGAACGCAATCGCATATTTTCTCGAGTCGACGAGCTTGACCAGTTCTTTTGTTCCGCGAATTCCGCCGATGAAATCGATGTCTTTGTTGGTGCGCGGGTCCTCGATGCCGAGCAGTGGCGCAAGAACATTGTCTTGCAAAATGCTGACGTCGAGCTGGCCGATCACGTCCAGTTTCGAGATATCGAATTTCGGCTTTGCCAGATACCAGGCGCTTGCCATGTAGAATTTGAATTCTCCGGGACGAGCGACTTCGCCGTCGTTGGCCGGGCTGATCTGGAACTTTTCACCGATCATGGTGAGAAAAGTTGCCGGGGTGTTTCCGCTCAGGGTGCGAACCACACGGTTGTAGGGGAGAATCCGAAGCTGGTCGCCGGGGAAGGCAACGGTGAGGAAGTAGTTGTAGTCCTCTTTTCCAGTGTGCTTCGGATTTTTCGGAGCGCATTCAGCAGCGGTTCGCGCCGCCGCCGCGCTGCGGTGATGGCCGTCGGCAATGTAAAATACCGGAACTTCCGTGCGGAAAAGCGCAGCGAGTTTGGAGCTGGTCGCCTCATCGATCCGCCAGAGCGTGTGATGAATGCCGTCCGGTGCGGTGAAGTCAAAGAGCGGGGCTTTGGCCGCCTCTTTGTTCACGATCATGTCGATGTCTTTCTGGCCGCGATAGGTGAAGAACGCCGGGCCGGTGTGACTGCGCAGCTCCATCACATGACGGGTACGGTCATCTTCTTTGTCCTGCCGGGTTTTTTCGTGCTTTTTGATGATTCCGGCGTTGTATTCAGCGGCGGAGGCCGCGCCGAGGATCCCGGTCTGGACGTGTTCGCCCATCTTGAGCCGGTAGAGATAGAGGTGTTGGCCGGGGTCCTGCGTCAGCGGAACTTCGCGGCAGAGGCGACGGAACGCCTCGCCAGCCTGCCGGTACACCTTGTCGTCATGCAGATCGATTCCCGCTTCCAGATCGATTTCCGGGCGCGACACGTGCAGGAAGCTGTAAGGGTTTTCCGCGGCCAGTTCGGCCGCCTCACGGCTATTGACCACGTCGTACGGAACCGCGGCAACCTTGGACGCGCGTTCCACCGTCGGCAACAGGCCGTGGAAAGGAAGAAGTTCAGCCATTTTTTATCATCTCCTGGTTTGAATATTGGGTTAAAAAGATCAATTGTTTTTTATCAGTCGTTTCGGCCGGAGCCCAGAATACCTTCCTCAAGTTTCGGCAATGTTCCGTTCCAGTAAGCCAGACGGACGGCTCGACTGTGGACGCATTCGCCTGGCGCGATCTCGCACTCGCCGTGCGGACGAACCCCGCCGCATGGACCATTTGCCAGCCGTTTGGGGCAGCCTTCGGTACAGATGAATTGGGTTTTCGGCAAACGGCAGTCGGCACAGCCGCGGCATCCGGCAAACAGTCGCTTGAGCAAACGTCCGGTTTCCGCTCGTCGTCGATCGGCGCGCGGGAACAGGAATTGACGCATCCGGAAGCGGAACTTTTCACCAGAGGAGATCTCCGGCTCCCCGAAATCTCGCGCCGTCGGCGCCTTGTCTTCCGGGTATGGGCGACGGAGCGTATGGTCGTAAAGGTAAAAGCTGTTGGAGAATGGCGACATCTCCGCTCGCGCCAGATAGGAGCTGTACTCTTCCAGCCAACTGTCGAAGTTGTTGAATTCACGGAGTGCGTTTCCGATCCGTTCCGCCGCGATTTTTGCCCGGGCGGGTGTTTCTGCTCCGGCCAGCTGGATTCCGCTGAATCCGAGCAATCGGCATCCGGCGGCCTGAAGTTCCAGCCGCCGGTATTGGGCGGCTTCAAACTGATTCAGCGAATAGCGCAGTTCCTTCTCCAGAATCTTCCGGAAATCCGGCGAAATGTTGATGCCGGGGTACTCCCCCGCCAGAATTTTCTCCACCAGATTCGGGGTCAGCAAAACCAGCCGGGCGATCATCGGATAATAGAGGCTGCGGCCGATAAACTGCCAGCGTAGCGATTGCAGTTTCAGCATATCCCAGCCCGCCTGGGCAACGACGAACGATGCGCCCGCGTTGAGTTTGCGGACGAGTTTGCAATATTGCCCGGTCAGCGTGTAAGGCGTGTATTCGTAGGGGTTGACCGTTCCGCCGAGGAAAAACGGGCGATCCTGCATGGCGAGGTCACGGGTGATGCAGACGCTTTCGGTGAATGTCCGTTTGCGGCACTCGCGCACCGAGTCGCCGGGAATTGCGTTCCCGCTGACTGGAATCACATTGAACAGGCGGCTTTTGGCGGCCGCCGTCGTGAGCTGGCCGATCTCTTCATTTGTTGTATTTCGGCCGGAGAGGTAGATTACGTGCCGGTCGCGATTTTCCTCGCTCAGTGCGTTGGCGTATTCGACTGCGCGCCATGCGTCGAGCGTCAGATAGCGGTCGATGACGGCGAGCGAGGCGTTGACATTCGGTACCGCAAGTACGGCTTTTTCAAGAGCGGCGAGCCGTTCACCCGCCGCGATGGGATCATTGGAGAGGCTGGGGGAGGGGCTTTCGATCAGCAGTACGAATTCCCCGTTCCCGAGTGCGTCACGGAAGCGGTTGACCGGGGGCGTTGTGGCGGGCTTATTCATGATCCGCCTCCATTTCCTGTTTCAGAATCTCTTCCGTTTGTCTGCGGCCCGGATCGAGCAGGAAGAAAAGCCCGCCGGCCAGATTGAACAACAACACCGTTCCGGTGTAAAGCAACTGTGCGGTTTTGGCGTCTCCGGCAGCGACTCCACCTGCCACGAGAATGGTGATTGTCGCCACGTCGCGTCCGCCGATTCCGCCGGGGAAGAGTGGAATCAGTCCTGCAATGTTGCCGATGGTCACTGCCGTGACCAGCGTCAACACCGGGACTTGCAGCCCCAGCCCCGCCATCAGGCATCCGTAGGCGACCGCCGTCATCAGGTGGACGAAGAAAATGCTGAACAGGGTGAGGATTGAGAGTTCCCGCCATTTTTTCGCATAGGTGTCGGTGGCGGCGGTCAGGCGGGAAACCATGCCGTGGCTGATTTTGTCACCCCAACTCATCAAAGCGCCGAAGGGCGGAATTTTGCGAACCCAGCAATGAAAAAAGATGACGCACGACGCACCCAGTCCGGCAAGGCAGAGACACGCGAGAGTCAGAATTCCAAGCTGCCTCATGGTGTCGGTCAGCGTCAGTTGCGGGAGGTCGATTTTCATCAGCAGCGAGTATCCCGGAATCAACAGAAGCAGTGCCAGCGAAAAAAGTGCGATCATACCGATGATGCGATCCATCAGAATGGTGAAGGCGCCTTCCATTTTGTTCCCGGCCTGTGCGCGTTTGGAGAGCACCCCCATTTTTACCACGTCGCCGCCGATGGCGCCGCCGGGAATGACCAATGAGAAAAAGTTACCCTGCATTGTCAGCGAAAGCGCCTCGAAGCGCGAGAGATCCACCCCGAGCAATCGGGTCAGTTTCAGCCAGCGCCAGGCGCAGACCAGAATGTGGAACGCATAGAACAAAAGTGCGGGGGCGAGCCATTTGTAATCGAACGCGCGGAAGCTCTCCGCGATTTCGGCCGGGTTGCGGGCGACGAGGTAGCCGACGATGCCTCCCGCGATTGCGAGTTTGATGAAAAACCAAAAAAACTTTTTCAGCTTTGCCATTGAATTCATTTGTAAAAGATCCCGGTCGGTGTATTGTCTATTAACATAGCATCGGATTCCCCTTTCGGCAATCATGGGGGAGGGCTATTTCATTGTTTTTTGCCCGGCGTCGACATTGCCGGGTGTTTGCGGAGAGGAGAGGCCTTATGAAATACATCGGCGCACATGTCAGCATATCCGGCGGCGTGGAAAACGCCCCGTTGAACGCGGGTGCGATCGGGGCGACAGCATTCGCCATGTTTACCAAAAACCAACGCCAGTGGAGCGCTCCGCCGATTTCGGAAGCATCCGCGGCGGCGTTTCGGGCGAATTGCGAAAAATTCGGTTTCAAGCCGGAAAATATCCTGCCGCACGACACTTATTTGATCAATCTTGGACAGCCGGATTCGGAGAAGCGCCGCCGTTCGCTCGACGCCTTCATCGATGAATTGAAGCGCTGTAACCAGCTCGGACTGGTGAAGCTGAACTTCCACCCCGGCAGTCATCTCAACGAGGTGACGATGGAGGAAGAGCTGAAGTTGATCGCCGACAGCGTGCGCGAAGCGGTTGACACGGTTCCGAATGTCCGCGCGGTATTTGAAAACACGGCTGGGCAGGGCACCAACGTCGGATTTGCCTTTTCTCAGATTGCGACGATGCTGGAGCTGACCGACCGCCCGGAACGGGTAGGCGTCTGCCTCGATACCTGCCACTCTTACGCGGCGGGGTATGATCTGGTTTCACCCGAGGGGTACGAGAAGACATTTGAAGAGTTCGAGCGGTTGATTGGATTTGAGTTCCTGCATGGGATGCACCTGAACGATTCCAAAAGTGTTCTCGGCGGTCGCCTTGACCGGCATAACAGCGTCGGTGAAGGTGAGCTGGGGATCGACTTCTTCCGCCGTCTGATGCGTGATCCGCGCTTTGACAACATTCCCTTGGTTCTGGAAACCCCAGATGAAGAGCGGTGGCCGGACGAAATCGCCACGCTGAAACGCTTCTCCGAGGAGTGATTGAAACGGAGCATTTTCCGTGAATCGTTTTGCGTGATTCTCTCTTGCTTTTTCCCAATCAGCCCCCTTGTCATCAGGGGAGCTGATTGGTGGTATGGTTTTGTTAATCCACCAGTTGCGCCGTCCCCCAGCCGGTGCGGAGCTGGCTGTTCCGGTCGTCGCCGCTCCACAGGAATTGGCGAAGACGTTGGCGGTCGGATTCTGCGTCGTCGATGGCGAAGTCGAAGCGAAACTTCATCCCGCTCTCCGGCCTGATCCCGACGGCCTCCCAGGGAATCGCTCCTTCCATCGTCCAACCCTTACGATCCGGGTGGCGCTGGTACATGGCTTGAACCGGGAACTGTGTCGGTGAATGGAGAAAGTGCGTGCGCAACTCCGGCGTTCCGCCAAGCAGAAGCTGGCGGTCGGAGAAGAGGAGCGGTCCGTCTTGTTCCACCTTTTCCGCGCCGAAGAAGAATTCCAGTGCGTCCCCCTTCCATAACTCTTTCCCGGAATAGGAGTTGACGCCTGGTGTCGGCTCTTTGATTACAGCGAAGAAATAAAGATTCGTTTCATCCCAGCAAAAGTTGAAATCCGCGCTGAAATCGTCCGCTTTCTTCCCTGCGCTCAAGTCGCCGGCTCCGACGCGTGTGGAGGGGCGACCTGGCCACGCGGTGTACTGGCAGTCGATTGCCATGCCGGGAAGCGCACGGGGAATCATCGTCCGTTTTGGCGAGCGTCGATTTTCTTCTGCCGCCACTTTCCGGAATGGAGCGACCTTGCCAAATACAACGTCATAGATTTGATAATTGGTCTTCATCACGTGTTTGAGGAACTCTTTGAATGGCCGGTCGGCGACATTCAGCAGACCGATATTCATGCTTTCCCCATTGTATTTCTGGAACCATCGCCCGGTGAGCGCCTGATCGAGATAGGCAAACCATTCGTGACCGACCACATAGGGGAGGGCGGCGGCTTGTTCGACGTAGTTCCGGTAGGATTCGCCGCGTTCGGTTTCACTGTTGACGTCGACGCATCCTCCGGTGAGCCCCTGTTCTGCGGAGCCGAAGCTCCATTCACTTAAAATCAACGGTCGACCGGAAAGCTCGTGGAGATGCCGCAAGTATGCCGCGTCGATGTCTGCACTGTAGTAATTGACGCTGAAGACGTCGACGTATTTCCCGCAGGCGACGACCGACGCCTCCAATTCCCGTGTCATCGCGGGCAGGAACCGCGCTCCGATCAGCAGATGGTTTTTATCGTATTTTAGAAAGGCCTCGCGTATCATTTGAAAGTAGTTGTCCAGAAAAATCGCGGCGAACGCCTGGGTGTCGCCGAGAGCCTCTTCGGTTTGAACGAGGAGTGGCGTGTCGGCGATTTCATCGAGAGAGTTCAATTTTGTTTTCCACTTGCGGTTGAACTCTTTGACGTCGGGATACCGTTTCTTCAGGAATTTCGCCAGTTCGCGTTTGGCCGCTTTGTCAGAGCGGAATTGCGGGAGTTGGCGGCAAATATCGGTGTAGCGTTGTTCGTTGGAGATATAGTACCCGACCAAGAGGGGATCATTAGCTCTTGCGGGAAGACGCGTGGAGAACACCTGATCCAGCAATATTTTATTTTCCGGTTCAAAAGGGTCGAAAATCAGCGGCAAAAGCTGCGGCAGGCTCGATACCGGCAGTGTGGTGACATAAGGGAAATTCTGCTGCCGCATCGACTCCGACGGGGCGGCAAAAGCTCCGGCGGCAGTGAATCCCCATTTACGCAGACGGGGCACTTGCTGGCCTTTCCATTCGTTCCAATCTATGGGCTTCCCGGTTTTGCGGATCACGTTGGCGAGGTAGAAGGAGAAGTGCGCCGGGTTTTTGTCGAGATAAGCTGTCCCGAACTCTCCTTCCAGCGGAGGGAGCCACGCGTAGAGATTGCGCCGTCCTTCGATATAAGTGAAGTCATCGCAAGGGCCTACACCGCAAACAGCGAGGTGAAAGTACGGCTCTCCGGTCGGGGTGACCAGCAGATCGCGGCCTTTGAATTTATCCAGACGGAAAAATCCTGTGGCTTTGAATTTCGGGCCTCCGATCATCCCTCCGGATAGGCTGCGTTCCGGCGGCGTCAGGTTGTTGTAATAAATCAGATCCTCGGCGAGATCGGCGCGCAACTCGTCTTCGCTTTTGATTTTTCCGGGGAAATCAAGTGTGGAAGGTTGCCCGAACTGATCCACCGGGGCGACGCCTTCGCCGTTTTGGGTTTCTTCCAGTTGAATGGTCACCTCCGAGGTGCCGCTGTCGAGGGGAGCGTGGAATTTATAACGGATCGCCGGGCCGGTGGGAGCGCTCCATCCAGTATGGAGTTCCGCACCTCCGGTGATTGGTTGATTGTCGCGCATGAAACGGAACATTCCTTCCGTCCCATCAGTGGAGTGCAGCAGGAATGCGGTGGCTTTCTGCAATACGATCTGCTTGCTTGCCCCGGTTACTGCCGGAAGAGCGCCGCGCGCTCCGCCGTCTAACTGGTATTGCGCCCCGAGGATGGTTCCTTTGGGCAGGAATAAATTCTGTCCGAAATGGTCGGCTTTGCCCGGATTCTCAATTTTGTAGACCAGACGGCTATCCACGGCCTGAACAGTGGCGGTCATTCCGTTGGAGTAGGTCAGCCGGGCGTTGTCCGGCGCGGAGATGACTTTGTTCGGATAGCTGATTACGCCTTTTCTTTCAAATTCCATGTAAAAAAGAAAATAGTCGCGCCCGTTGCGATGGATTTTGATCCCCGGTTCTGAAAATTCGACCTTCATGACCTCATCCGCGCACAGATACGTGGACGCCAGCCCGAAGAGAAGCAGTGCGAAGACGGAGTATGGATTGATTCGGCGTCGTTTCATCATAGATCGCTTTCTTGTGAATGGCTTCTTGATTTATATTGTTCATTGGCAATTGGGAAAACGTTTTCTCTTGCATGCTTTATTATGATCGAAAAGCAGGAGATAGTCAAGCGATAAAACGTTTTTTGTTCATTTTTCTTCTGAAATATTTTGCGGTCAAGGCTCATTGGTCGCAAAGGACAGCCGCTTCAGGAGAAAACAGGAGAATATTTGTGAAAAAAACGTTTTATCTCTTGACAATCGATGCTCTTTCTGTCATAATTAGGAGCACGGAACAAGCGAAGTACCTTTTGACAGGAAGAAGTGTGGCACTATGTCTCAAACCGGAATCCGAAAAGTCGCGGCGGAAGCGGGGGTTTCCATCGGCACCGTCTCCAAGATCCTCAATCCCGGCTCGTCCTCCAACATTCGGGTTTCCGAGGGTACGCGCAAGAAAGTGATCGATGCGGCCAGCCGACTGAACTACCGGCCGAGCTATGGGGCGCGTCTGCTACGCGGGGAGAGCACTAAAGTGATCGGGTTTGCGGTGACGCTGCCGGGAGATCACACCGACTCCTACCTCTCCAACTACAGCTTCCGACTGCTGAATGGAATCGGCAAGGGGGCTGCCGCTCATTCTTACCAGATTCAGCTTCTCAACGGAGTCGATTACCGGCATTATATGGATGTAAAGCGGCTCGATGCGCTGGCGGTCATCAGCTTCACCGGGGTTGAAAATCCGTTGGTGGACGATATGCGTGCGATGTTCACCCGGTTCAATGCGAAAAATTATCCTTACGTGGTGTTGAACCGGCATCTGGAGGAAACGCACGACGGCTCCCCCGTGGCGGGGATCCGCATCGACAACGACGCCGGAATCCGCGCGGTTGCCGACTTCCTGATTCGCAAGAAAGTCGAAAGCGTCGCATTTATCGGCGAGTTGACCCCGAATCCGCAGTACGATCACCGGTTGCGCAGCGATCTGCTGAAAAAACATCTGGCGGGAAGCCGCGTCCGGTTTGAGGATTCCATGATTTTCAACGGCATCGACAACGGCATTGCCGAAGTTCCGCGAATCGGCCGTTACAGCCACATCGATGGCCAGACGGTTATTCGCCATCTCCACGCCAAGGGGATGCTGCCGGATTGTCTGGTTTGCGGCAACGATGACATCGCGCAAGGAGCGATCCGGGGAGCATGGGAGTTGGGAATCCGCATTCCGGAGGATTTGGGAGTGATTGGCTATGATGATAGTTACGTCGATTTCTCCGCTCCCGGATTAACCACCGTGCATCAGCCGCTGGAAGAATTGGGGGAGCGTGCCGTCACCTATCTGATCGAGAAGATGAACGATCCCTCGCTGGGGAGCATCGACCTTGTCTTGAAACCCCGGCTGATCGAGCGGGAATCCGTGTAAAACAGTGGGAGAGAAAGAAATTCTGGAACTTTGCTATTTTGATAAAACGTTTTCTTTAATAAACTTGACGTCCGTAGAACTGTTTACAAAGGAGAAGAAATATGCGCACACGGGGAAAACAAAATTTTACGTTGATTGAACTTCTTGTTGTCATCGCGATTATCGCCATTCTTGCTGCGATGCTGCTTCCGGCTCTGGGGCAGGCGCGTTCCCGGGCGCGAAGCACGCAATGTCTTTCGCAGCACAACCAGTTCGGGAAGGCGATTGCGATGTATGCCGACGATAACAAAGGGTATCTGGTTCCGGCAAACAGCAATCAACCGTCGGAGGGATGGTATGAATACTCGAGCAAGTATTATATGACGCAACAGGGGTTGTGGTTGCCTTATCTCACCGGGGCGCAAACTGCGGTGGCGCTGGAGGATCGGTCGGTTATTTTTCGTTGCCCCGGCGGCGTGAATCCGGAACGCGGCTTCTCCGACAGCAGCGGAAAATTGACGGATTACTGCTATTTTCGCGACGGCACCGATGGCTATTGGGGAGTGCCCAAAGGCAAAGTGAGTTCGCAAAGCTATTCCCGAATCGATACCGGCGCGATGCTGGTCATGTGCAATGCCAGAACAGCCACCGGGTGGCTGGCTGGAGATCCTCACACCGGTAACGCGAATGTGTCTTTTGCGAATGGCTCCTCGCGGGCGATCCGCATTGGGGTCTGGTTCAACAAGAGCATCTGGGACGCCGCCACATTTGAGGCGATTGAGAAATACTAAAGTTCGAGAAAGTCTTCCAGTTCGGTCAACAGAACCGCTCCTTTGTCCGGTGAAAGCCAGACGAGATCTTCGAGGCGGATGCCGCCCCACTCCGGGTAATATAACCCCGGCTCCACGGTGACGACTTCGCCGCCGCGGAGCGGAGTGGAGTTACGCGGAGAAAGTCGCGGCGATTCGTGAATGTCCAGCCCCAAGCCGTGTCCGAGGCCGTGAAAAAAGCCGAACGACCCCGCGTCGCCTTCGCCGGTACGGAAACCGGCTCGTTCCAGTCGTTCCGCCGCCGCCCGGTGAATCTCCGACGGTATCGCGCCGATGGCGACGAGGGATTTGCCGAGTTCCCGCGCGGCGAGAACGGCTTCGTAGGCGCGTTTGACCAGGTCGGCGGCGTGTCCGCGTACGACTGTCCGGGTAAGGTCGCCCCAGTAGCCGCTCCCGGCGGAGCGCGGGAAGATGTCCATCACAATCGGCTGGTTCGCATAGAGCGCCCCGGAGCCGAGATTGTGCGGTTGAGATCCTTGTGTTCCGCCGGCGCAGATGGTTCCGGTCGGCAGCATTCCGTGGCGAACCAGCTCCACATCGATCTCACCACGAAGCCGTTCACTGGTGAGGACTTCATGGTTCCAGATCAACCGCCCCTCGCGGTCAGTGTCGGTTTCACGGAGAACCGCGAATGCACGGCGACACCCCGCTTCCCCGGCCTGCTGGGAAAGGCGAATCCGGTCGATTTCTTCGGGCCGCTTCCATTCCCGTTCCGGGAAAAAGGCTCCCGGTTCCGCAACCACCTTGAGATTGCTCTCGCGCAACCGATCGGCAAGGTGAAGCGGAAAGTCGGCGGGAACCAGAAAACCTTCCACTTGCAACTCTGCCGCGAGCGCGGTCAGCATTTCCAGCCGGGTGCGTCCGAATGCAAGTTCGGCGTGAACCTCGACGTTCTTTTGCGCGGAACGGAGTGCGCGCCCGTGTTCGAGTGCCGACACCAGCACGCCGCGTCGCGTGCCGTTATCGAAATAAATGAACTCGTCCGGAGCGGAAAAGCCGGAGGCGTACCGGAGATCCCCGGACTGCTCGCCTGAGGCGACGATCAACCGCGCGATTTTGTGCATTATCAAAGAATCCTTCATTTGCAATCGGGGCGAAGCCCGGTTATATTCTATTTTCATAAGAATATAGTGTTCCTAGCACATGGTTTCAATCGGAGAACACGGGAGTTTTTCATGAATCTGGAGTATATCATCGTCGCCTTGGCCTCTTATTTGATCGGCTCGATTCCGTTCGGTTACCTGATCGGGCGACTTCACGGAGTCGATATCCGCACGGTCGGCAGCGGCAATATCGGTGCGACCAACGTCACTCGTTCCATCGGGAAAATTCAGGGGAAAATCTGTTTCTTCCTCGACTTTCTCAAAGGCGTATTGCCGGTGACGATGGCAAATCTCATGTTTGAAGAAAATCAGGCGACGCTCGCGTTGATCGCCGGCCTTGCCGTGATCATCGGGCATGTATTTCCGGTTTATCTCAAGTTTCGGGGTGGCAAAGGGGTGGCGACGGCCGCCGGGGTGGCGCTGGCGCTTGCTCCGTATCCGTTGTTGTGCGCGTTGCTGATCTGGATCGTTACCTTTATGACCAGCCGCTATGTTTCGCTGGCGAGTATTGTGGCCGCCGCATCGCTGCCGATTGTTGCGGCGCTGTTTATGGGACTTAAAATCGGAACGCCCTTCGAGCTTGGGAAGTCGACGATTCTCTTTTTTGCGTTGATCGCATTTCTGGCGATCTTGCGCCATGTGTCGAATATCAAACGGTTGCTGAACGGCACCGAGAGCCGGTTTGATTCCGGCGGAAAGAAACAGGGACGCCGATGAAGATCGCGGTACTGAGCGATGGAGCGTGGGGAACCGCACTGGCGATGACCCTGCTGGACAACGGTCACGAGGTGGTCATGTGGGGGCCGTTTCCCGACTACCTTGAAACGATGCGCGAAAAACGTGAAAATATTCGCTTTCTTCCCGGTGTGGCTCTGCCGGAATCATTGCAGATCGAGCCGGAAATCGGTCGCGCTGTCGAAGGCGCCGAGATTCTTCTTCTCGCGACGCCGACCCAATATCTGCGGAGCGTTCTGCGCAAACTCAAGCCCTTTTACGATCGGGAGAAGCATCTGTTGCTCGACGTGGCGAAAGGGATCGAGGTGGACTCCTGGCTGCTGATTCATGAGATGGTTGCGTCGGAGTTGGGGGAGGGGCGCTATGTGGTGCTCTCCGGCCCCAGTCACGCCGAAGAGGTTTCACGCCGAGTGCCGACCGCGGTGGTTGCCGCGTCGCGGAATCTGGATGATGCGGAATTGGTTCAGCAGGCGTTTCTGAACGATAACTTTCGGGTTTACACCGGGAACGACGTCGTCGGCGTGGAGCTGGGCGGCGCGTTGAAAAACGTGATGGCCATCGCCGCCGGAATCATCGACGGCATGAAGTTGGGCGATAACCCCAAAGCGGCGCTGATGGCTCGCGGAATCTCCGAGATGGGGCGGTTGGGCGAGGCGCTCAGTGGAAACGCGCAGACGTTTTCCGGGCTGAGTGGAGTCGGCGACCTGATCGTCACCTGTACCAGCGGGCATAGCCGGAATCGGCATGTTGGCGAAGAACTTGGGCGCGGCAAGACGTTGCCTGAGATCTTGCAGGAGATGGGGATGGTTGTCGCCGAGGGGGTTACTACGACCAAGGGCGCTTATACACTGGCCCGGCGAGTCGGGGCGGAGACGCCGATTATTGATGAAATTTACGCGGTTCTTTACGAAGGGCGCGATGTGCCGAGTGCGATCCGCAATTTAATGTCCCGTTCCGCCAAGCCGGAGTAACGTCGCATGCGGGGCAGGGAGCGAATGATGATGAACAGAAAAAAAGTGCTGTCGCTGGCCTTATTCTTGTTGCTGTCGGCCATTCCGTTGATGGCCGGGGAACTTGTGCTTTCCACCGCGAATCCGGATTGGGCGTTCGATAACGGGAGCGCAGAGTTCCCACCGGGCGCACAGGGGAGCCTGACGCCGGGCAATGACTTCCTGCGCCTTGACGGCAACTTTGGTCGAGGTGGGCGCTACACGGCGGCGACGCTTGTGATGAATCTGCCGGCGAGTGATACACTTCGTTTTCGCGTCCGCACCCCCGCAAGTCGGCTTGTGATGCAGCTGCGGTTGACGGATGGGACGCTGCGCAAAGTTGAAGAATCCTTGTCCGGAGGCGCGCCCGACTTTCGGGAGCTTTCGATTCCGCTGGACGGCAAGGCATTGGCGTCAATCCACTTCTTCTTGCGCCAGAACGATCTCAGCACCGACGACGGGTTTCTGGAAATAGCCGGAATCCGATTGCTCGGGGTTTCCGGGGCGAATATGGTGACGGTCAGCCGGGCAGAATCGCCGGTTTCCCATTTTGTCGCTCCGAACGACGGTGCGCTTCGCCTGGCGGTGCTGGTGGGAAAAGAGATATTCCAAGCGGATGATCTGCGTTACCGGCTACTCGATTACTCCGGGGCGGAAGCGTTTGCCGGGAGTGCTTCGTTTGATTCATCTTTGCGCGTTATTACGGTTCCCGCGCCGGAAAAGGCGGGGTATTATCGCGTATCTTTCCCGGCGAGTGGGATTGAGAGCGCAATGATTGCGGACGCACCTTACAGCGGGCGTATGGATGAGTTTTTTGGCATGGATCTTCCGCGTGAAATTTCCGACCCGGCTGGTTGGATGAAGCTCCTGCGACGGAACGGAATCAGCTGGGCTCGCAACCGTTTGCCGTGGCCGGATGGGCAGGAAAATGCCCATTATGACGCCTTGCGCCTTGCGGCCGCAGATGAGAGTGTTGCCATACTCGACACATTTGAAACCGGTTCGGCGCGGGAAACTGCGGCGGGGAATCTGGTGGATATCGCCCGTCACTTCGCCGATGCCGTTTCCCGGCCGGGGAATGGAAAGGCGGTGGAGCTTGGCGATGTTCCCAAGGCGAATATGACGCCTGAGTTTGAAGTCGCCTTGCTGCGTGCGGTTTCGTTCCGCTTCGGCCTCGACCGAATTCCGACGACACTGGTCGGCGGACTTGGGGCGCTTCGCCCGGAAGATCGTAAACTGGTGATTTACCGCATGTATGTCGCTGCCGGATTGTTGGACGATATGGTGGCGTTGAGCGCCCGTTTCCCTGAGCCGATTACGGAGTTGGAGGAACGGATCACAAGAGTTCGTGCCGTTGAAAAGGAAATTCGCGGCGCACGTGTCGGGTTTCCGCACTGGGTTTCGGGGACGGAGGAAAGTGTGGCGCAACAGAGTGCGCGTGTGGTGGAACTCCGGGCGTTGGGTGCGGCGAAGTTCTTCCTGCCTGTCGCCGGGATGTTCGAGGATCGTGTTCCCGGTCCCCGTCTGGGGGCGTATACGCATCTGACGCGGGTACTGGCGCATAAAGAGTATGTCGGCGATCTTGCGATGGAGGGCGCGACGCGCGCCCGTGTGTTTTCCGACGGCGGTGAAACGGTGATCTGTTTGTATGCCGCAGAGAAGCCGGAAACGTTTTTGCTGCCGAATGAGTTGAAGATTCGCAGTGCGACCGGAATCGACGGACGACCGTTGATCGTGCGTGACGGCACGGTTTCGCTGATGGACGGCATGGTCTACCTCTACCCGGAAACGGAAGGATTGCTGGAGCAGCTTGACACTGAAACCGCGGCGATGGAGCTTCGGAAGCTGGTGCGGAATTTTAAGCCGGAGTCGCGTCGCACGCGCCCGGTGGTGATGCAGCCCGACTACGATCCGGGCGCTATGATTTGCGAACCGGCGGGGAGCCGGATACGTTGTGGCGATAAGGTTCGCTTCCGGGTTTACTTCAGCAACATCTCCGACCAGACGGCGACAGTGGAACCGGCGTTGAACCTGCCCGGCGGAGCTCGTCGGATTCTGGAGCCGGAGGAGGACGACAAGAAGAAGATCGAGCTTCTGCCCGGCGCCAAGATGGAACATTGGTTCCAGATGCAATTTGACCCGATGCTGGCGACGCGGAGTTATTTGCTTCCATTGGTAGCCGACCGGGCGAACAAGGCGATTACCATGGGATTTTCGGTAAATCCGTATCACAGGAAAGTTGTTTCGGTTCCCCGTTCGGGCAACCCGTCGGAGTGGATTGATTTCAGCAGCACGTTCAACTGGGAATCCGACCGGGAGCTTCCGGTTGACGTGCGGGCGAAATTCCGGGTCGTCGTACTGGAGGGAGGGCTTCGTTTTGAACTGGAGGTGCGTGATCCGAGGCATGAGGTTGGCGACGGAGTGGAGTTGCTGTTGCAATTGCGCCGGACACCGGATGATTTCGGCACAGAACCGCTCCGCTTTCGTTCCTCGGATTCTCGATTGAACGCGTCGGGGAAATCACAACCGAATTCGCTTATCTTCCAGCGTGTCAACGATGAGATTTCCCGCTATCAATTCGATCTTCTGCTGCAGGACAAGGCGAACATCAATTATGTCGGTATCTGGCTCGGTGTCGAGAGCGGTGATGAAACAGGCCGGAAAGGCGTATTGGCATGGGGAGAAGGCGGCGGTGATCAGCCGGTCCCGGAATTGTTTCAACTGCTGGAAATAAAATAAAAGGGGGGGATTTCTGTGAGCGCGAAAAAATTGTATGTCATCGGCAATTCTCACATGGACCCGATCTGGTTGTGGCGATTGCGCGAGGGGCGTTCAACCTGGTTGAATACCTGCCGATCTGTTGTACGGATCATGAAAAAATACCCGTTTCTCAAATTTTGCCGTTCTTCCAGTTCTTGTTACGAATGGGTCGAAGCGTGTGACCCGGCGTTGTTTGCGGAGATTCGACAGTTGATTGACGCTGGGCGTTGGGAGCTGGTCGGCGGTTGGGTGGAGCAGTCTGACGCGATTGTGACGCCGGGTGAAGTTTTATTCCGCCAGGCGGAATTCGGCAAACGGTATTTTCAGGAGAAATTCGGCCGCGATATTCGCATCGGATACAGCGTTGACGCATTTGGACAGAACGTCGGAATGCCGAAGATATTGAATGCCACCGGTTTCGATCGCTATGTCTTTATGCGGCCAATGGCACATGAGAAGACCATGCCCTATCTGTTCCGTTGGCGCGGCGACGATGGCGCGGAGGTGACCTCGCTGCGTATCCGGCAGGCCTATTGCACTATGCCGGGGTGGAAGGAGAAGAAGGAGCTGTTTGACTGGGTTGACCAACTGATGACCGACGGAGATGAGCATCAGACCTTCTTCTTTGGCGTGGGCGACCATGGCGGCGGTATTTATGAACAGCAGGTCGAGTGGTTGCTGGAGGCGGCGGAGAGCCGTGATATCGAATTTTCGACGCTCGGACATTATTTTGATGTGATTGAGAAGACCGATCTTCCGGTGTACGAAGGGGAGTTGACCCACCATGCGCCGGGGTGCTACTCGGCGGTTTCTTCGATCAAGCAGCAACTCGCCTCGGTGGAACGGAATTTATTCAAAGCCGAAAAACTGGTGCTGGAGTCTCCGGGATCGGACGGCGATGCGGATATGACGAAGTTGAACGACGCGTGGAATCAGGTGCTGTTCAACTATTTTCATGACGTTTACCCCGGAACCTCGATCAAGGGGGCGTTTGAGCACGAGGTACGCAACCTGACCGGATACGCGGAGTGGATGTCGGTTTCGATTCTTGAGAAACGGCTGGGGCGTTATGCGGCGCAGATGAAGACCGATTTTTTGACTGAAGGCGGAGTTCTGCTGTGGAATCCGCTGCCGGTCCCGGTGCGTGCGGTGTTGGAGTACGATACGTTTGCCGACCCGAATTGCAATGGGAAAAACTTTGATCTTTTAAAGGATGCGAATGGGGTGGAGATTCCGCTTCAGTGGAATCGCGGTGCGGTTCCCTATGGGCCGAACAACGCGTGGGGCAGGGCGACGGCGGTAGTGGATCTCCCTGCTTCCGGTTTGCGTGCGTTCGCGTTCGGTTATGGTGAGGGAACGCCGCAGGCGCTTGGGTTCAAACGGCAAAAGGCGGCGTTCGCCCGGATTTCGTTTCCGGTGATCGACGACCGGGGCGACACCTGGGGACACGGGTTGAAGCGGCTTGGTGAAAACGCCGGAGAGGCGGAATTGATCGGATTTGAAGAGATCAATAATGGAGCTGTTGCAAGTTGTCTGCGGGCGCGTTACCGCTGGAAAAGTTCGACGTTCCGATTGGATTTGTTTGCTTATGCCGGGATTCCGGAATTGTTTGCGCGTTGGAGTGCCGAGTGGCGAGAGAAAGACGATTCGGTAAAACTCAGTTGGAGAACCGGGGCGGTGACCGGTTCCATTGTGTCGGGGCAGGCCGCAGCGGTATTGACCCGAACGCCGGACGATTGCGAACAGCCGTTTATTGATTTTGCGGCGACGGTTGACGAGGAAACCGGACAGTGCTCGGGGTTTCTTGCATCGGCGTTGCATGGATATGATTCGATGGGAACGAAGGAGTTGCGCCTGACGCTACTGCGCCCGGTCTGCTATGCGGAGCACGCACCAAGCGTTCCGCATGGCGACGAGGGGTACGCGGACGTGGGAGAGGTGGAACAGGAATTTTGGATTACCGATGGGCGCTACGCCGCGGAGTTGCCGATGGTTGCCCGTGAGCGACTCTGGGGAGCGGAGCATCTGGAAATTACGGCGGCGGGGGATGGAGAAATGTTCCATCGGGCAGTGTGGTCGGTGGAACCACCGGAAGTGATTGCGCTGTGCCAGAACCGGCGGATTCTCCGGCTGTGGAACTCCTCGGCGCAAGTGCAGCCGTTTCGGATTTCGCGGGATGGAGAGGAACGGGTGACCGGAGAACTGCCGCCCGGCGGTGTTCGCATGGTTCAGATTGGATAAGTTCAGAGAATGAACTCAAAAGCGCGGTATGCACCGCGCTTTTTTTGTTTTTTTAAGCGCCCTCCTTTGCTCTTCCCCTCCTTTGCTCTTCCCCTCCTTTGCTCTTCCCCTCCTTCGCTCTTCCCCTCCTTCGCTCTTCCCCTCCTTCGCTCTTCCCCTCCTTCGCTCTTCCCCTCCTTCGCTCTTCCCCTCCTTCGCTCTTCCCCTCCTTCGCTCTTCCCCTCCTTCGCTCTTCCCCTCCTTCGCTCTTCCCCTCCTTCGCTCTTCCCCTCCTTCGCTCTTC
>JBEBTY010000015.1:0-75916 GCA_040393525.1 Victivallis vadensis
AAGAACATAGCACGTCTGCAATCTCAAAAATAGATGTAGTACACTGGGCGCTTTCCCGTGAAGAGGACATCGACAGCCGTGTCCGTTCCAGAATGCTCATTGAAAAATTTCTGGATGAAGTGGGCGTGTCGTTTCAGTATGCCGACGCAATGAAGAAAAGTAAGCTCTATGTCAAGCTGCAACTGCAGCTTAGCTGGGGCTGGAGCCGACGACCGAAAAAAGCACAATTAGCTCGAATCAATCGTCTGTTCCCGGAGATTTCCCCCAAAGAGGAGATACGCCTCGCCGCCCTCCCCTATTGGCCAGTGCTGATACTGGGGCGCCTGAAATGGAGAACTGCACTGATGCTTTATGCGCGCGGCGGCAGTCTACTATCTTCTTTTCTGCGACGCAGCATTCTCTATCGCTTACGAAGAAAATAATACTTCTGTAATCAAAGACGCATACCGGCTTCCGACAACCTTCAGATCAAATTCTTGTACTGCATATGCCCGGGCGTTTTCCTTATTTCCCTCTTTTTGCAGGGCTTGAAGAAGGCCTTTCGCAATATCTACAGAATCTCCGGCAGTTACGGTTAAAAACAAATTATCACGTTCCGGATGATCCATGAAAACCGGCAACTTAGAAACGACCACCGTCAACCCTGAGCTTAATGCCTCCATCACCACCAGAGGCCAGCCTTCCGAAAAACTAGGGAGGATAAAAAGATCACTGCCGGCGAAAAATTTTGGCAAGTCTGTATGCAACTGAGAACCGGCAAACACAACATGCTCTCCGACTCCGTTCCGTGTCACACGCTCCCGCAATTCCTGTTCCAGTTCGCCCCCCCCTACCAGCAGCAACGAGGTATCCGGCTCATGGCGCAAAACCTCTGGCATGGCATCAACTAAGGCTCGAACACCTTTCAGTTCAATCAGTGATCCGACAAATAAGATAACATTCCGCTTCAAGCCGTACTGTTCACTCAAACCGGGAACTGCCGCCTCCGGCGAGAATAGGTCGGTATCGATTCCCATTGGCAAAACGGAACATTTCTTGCAACTCAACGCCGCCACTTTGCTGGCAAGCAATCCACTTACCACAGTAACTGCATCGGCATGACGAAGCGCAAATCGCTTGAAAACTCCAGATATCTTTCCGCTGACTTTCAACAAATCCGAACCATGACAGGTAATCAGTAATTTGATTCGTCGATTCCAAAACGCACAATAAAGCGCCGCAATCAACCCCTGTGGGAGTAGCCAGTGCGCATGAATCAAATGAATTTTTTCGGAGCGAACCGTCCGAATTAACGCAACGAATTCGGCAAGCAGAAAAAATGGCAATAGAAAGATCAACCAGCGATTTCGACTCAGCGCCGGCAGAATGCCTCCGGGTTGACCAGCCAATTCAATTCCAAGTACTCCTTGTCGAAAACGGATGATTCGCATTCCGTCCCGGTCTTCCTGTCGTGGGGCTTTTCCTACCGCAGGCGCCAACACAACCACGCGAAATACTTTTGCCTGCTCTCTTGCCAGTTCCTCCACGAAAATTCCAGAAACCGGATTGCCCGGATGCGGGAATGAAGAAGTGAAGATCAGAATACTTTTTTGAGGGGCGCTCATTGCGTCGACTTCACTCCATCCAAACGGTAGAAAAGTACTTTTTCGGCCAGCGGAGAATTCTGAAAACTAAATTCCTGGACACCTGGCAGTTGTTGAATTTCAAAAAGCAACTTTGGATCTGTCTTGTGAACATTCGCGACAACAATGACATCTGGCAACAAGATATCGTATCCCGTCAAATCTTCGGCTACATAATTTGTCAATCGGTTCGACAATCCGTTCGTCGCGATTTCGGCGATAGTCCACGTTTTATGGATGCGATTTCCTGAATAAGTAAACGAGTTGGTGTTGGAATACATCCCCCAACCATATTCATCCCCGATCGTCAGCAAGGTAATGTGCTTGGTGCCAGAGCGTGGAGCAACTTGTGTTTGCCATTGCTCCAACTCTTTACCGAGAACTCGGAAGTAGTCATTTTTACTTGGCCACAGGTTATCAAGGCCATTCCATAGCTGCATGGTCACGACTGTAATTATCGTTAACAGAACCAATGGTTTTACAAAAAACCGCACCGGGATGCGCTCCAGCTTTTCCCATGTGAAGCGAATCCCAAGCATTGTGAACGGCATCAAGAAAATTGTATTGATGAAGAAATACCTCCCTGCGGCAGAACGCATGAGGAAAAACGCAATGGCATTCGCCACAAACAGCAACGCCATGGTAGTGTGAAGAATTGTCCACTCTTTTCTTCGGCAAATGACAATCAATCCGATGATGCTGAAGATCAGATAAATCGGATAGCATCCGTTCAGCATGTTTTTCCAGTAACGAGCCTGATATTCGGAATCGAAGAACCAGGAATAATCAAAATCATTGATGCTGCCATAAGTCGTTACGCTCGCTTGCGTCGCAACTGGTGATATTTGAGCAGGCTCTTCCTTCCCCACTATTTTTTCAATCTGATGGATAACGCCGCGGACCGCCCATGTTTGACGGGTGTCCAAAGCCGGATACCCGGTTTCACGTTGCAAGTGAATCAGACGCGGGAGGCAGATCACCACACAAACCGTCGCAGCAATCGAGGAGTAAAGAACAAAGCGGCCTAGTAATTTGAATGAAATGCGCCATTTCGCCTGATGCCACATCAGCAGGGCCAGAATGCCCAGAAGGATAAATGAATAAACTGCTCCTTCGGAACGTACCAAGCTCAATCCGGCAAATGCACATCCCAACCAAATCAGTGTCCAATAACTGCGCTTGCGCAAGACAAAGGAAAAAATCAAATAGAGTGCCAGTGAAAAGAACAGCCAACGTCCGCTGTCCAGCAATGGCGCCATTCCATATCGAATGATTTTGGGCATCAACAAAACAAGCAGAGCGCCCCATGCGGCATATTTTCGCTCCATAACGAAAGAGAATAAACCGTATAGGGGAAAAATTGTCAGAATACAAAAAATGCTGCTGACCAACATCGTGGCATCTTGAACCGGAACGCCGACTCTAGCAAGGATTCCGGCCAACGTAGGCAACAACGGAACCATAGTCAAATCAAAAGCATGCGCCCAGTCGCCTACCTTGAATCCATTCACCATCGCCATATAAACGACGGAATCCCGGTAGTAGACCGGGGAAACAATCAACAGTAGAACAGTGCAGAGCCCCCCCAGCACACAACCAAGAGTCAGCGTATTACGTGGTGAACTGAAAAAAGTTTCAATTTTAGAGGTTACTATATTCAAACCCATATAAGGCATTTCCTTTAATATCCGCACTATTCAATCTTGTGTTTTCTGTTGAAAATACGCCTTTCGTTGCCGGTATTGGATGTCTTCCAGTAGCATGCGATTGACGGAGAGGAGGTCGGCCATGAATGCCATCAGTCCGAAAACCGTACCGATAATCATCAACACTGCCGCCAGAATCAACGATTGGGTCATGCCCTGCCCATTTCCGCTGAACCAATAGGCAAGAAAGCGAATTCCAAGCAAAAATCCGATCAGGAAAAAGGCCGTTCCGAACGAAAAGAAAAACTTGAACGGACGGTAAACGACAAAGATGCGAACCATCGTGAAAATCGAACGCTTGATATAGCTGGGAATGCTCTTGACCAGCCGCGATGGGCGCAGGTCTTCGTTCACCCGGATCGGAACGCATTCAATCGGAATATTCTTGCAACCCGCCTGGATGATGGTTTCCAACGTATATGTGTAGTGGTTGAACACATTCATGCGCATTGCCGCATCACGGGTCAGTGCCCGGAAGCCGCTCGGCGCATCTTCTACACAGGTTCCGGAGATTTTGCGCACGACAAAACTTCCGAATTTCTGCAATAGCTTTTTGATCGGGGAAAAATGTTCGATTCCGGCAATCGGCCGGGTGCCGATCACATATTGCGCCCGTTGTGCCAAAATCGGCTCAACCAGTGTCGGAATATCTGCCGCGCAGTATTGGTTGTCGGCGTCGGTATTGACAATCACATCGGCCCCCTGCTCCAAGGCGGCTTGCAGCCCGGTCATGAACGCCTGAGCCAACCCTAAATTTGAGTGATGGCGGACAATGTGATCCACTCCGTTTTCGCGGGCGACCTTGACTGTTTCATCCTTGGAGCCATCATCGATGATGAGCCATTCCACTTTATCGATGCCGGGAATTTCCCGAGGAAGTTCCGCGAGTGCAATTGCCAGGGTTCCTGCCTCGTTATAACACGGAATCTGAATGATGAGTTTCAAACTTTTTCTCCCGGTAAACAGTTCTGACTTCCAAATAATAACATTTTGAAATATATCATTCCCTCTGGATTTTGCAAACGTTACGCGAAAGATAGTCCCCGAAAAACGGAAAGCGGAAACAAAAAAAGGCTCCGGAATTGCTCCCGGAGCCAAGTTGCAAATGTTACGCTTCCATCGCTTTCAAGATGGCATGCTCCAGCCCGCGGATCTCGGCCATCCCCTTCAAGCGACCGATCGCCGTGTAACCGGGATTCGGACAGGGCGGCTTCGAGAGGTCGTCAAGCATCGTGTGCCCGTGGTCGGGGCGGAACGGAATCCGCCAGTCGGCACGTCCGGCCTTCTTGCGGCGAACCTGTTCTTCCACAATGGCTTTAACCAGGCCGTACATATCGACCACACCTTCCAGGTGGTTCGCTTCAAAGAAGTTCCCCTTGCCGTCGTGCGCGGTGCTGCGAAGGTGAATGAAGCCAACCCGATCGGCACACGTCTTGAACATTTTTACAATGTCATTGTCGAGCCGTCCGCTGAAACTGCCGGCGCAGAAGCAAATGCCGTTGGCTGGAGAATCGACCATGTTCAACAGATTCCGCACATCGTCGATGTTGCTGAAAATACGCGGCAATCCGAGAATCGAGTACGGCGGATCATCAGGGTGAATTACCATAATGCAGCCAGCTTCCTCCGCCACCGGACACACTTCGGATAGAAAGTGCTTCAAGTTCGCTTCAAGATCGGCGCGGGTGAGATGCTCGTACTTCTTCAGCATTGCCCGGATATCTTCGAGCGTTACGCCTTTGAAGCCGGGGAAGTTGTCGATCAGTCCGGTGGTGAACTTCTGCAACGCCTCGGGGCTGAGACTTTCGTAAAACGCCTTCGCTTCGGCCACCTTTTCCGGCGTATAGTCTTTTTCCGCGCCCTTACGCTTCAAAATAAAGATTTCAAACGCGGCGAACTGTGCCTGATTGAAGTAAAGCGCCTCGGAACCGTCCGGGAGCTTATAGGCCAGATCCGTGCGAATCCAGTCCAATACCGGCATAAAGTTATAAGTGATGACGCGAACACCGCATTTGCCGAGGTTGCGCAGCGAAACTTTGTAGTTTTCGATATATTCGGCGCTTCTTCCACTGCCGTTTTTGATGTCTTCATGAACCGGCAAGCTCTCGACCACACTCCAGGTAAGCCCGGCGTCTTCGATCAACTTCTTATGTTTCTCAATTTCCTCGACGGTCCAAATCTCTCCGTAAGGAATATGGTGAAGCGAGCTGACAACTCCTGTCGCACCAGTTTGGCGCACGTACGAGAGCGGAACCGGATCCTTGGAGCCGTACCAGCGAAACGTCTGTTCCATATTGTATGACATGATCGTTATACTCCTGAGAATGCAGAGAAGGCGCCGTCAACCGGCAACACGACTCCATTGATGAAAGACGACGCGCTGTCGTCTACGAGAAAGAGAAGCGCGCCGCAAAGGTCTTCCGGCGTGCCGAAACGCCCCATCGGTGTGTGCGAAAGAATGGTGTTCCCGCGCGCGGTCAGCGAACCATCCGAATTGGTCAGCAGCGCCCGGTTCTGATCGGTCAGGAAGAATCCCGGAGCAATCGCATTGACGCGGATGCCAACCTTCGAGAAATGAACAGCCAGCCACTGCGTAAAGTTGCTGATTGCCGCCTTCGCTCCGGAGTAAGCCGGAATCTTGGTGAGCGGCGTGAATGCGTTCATGCTGGAGATGTTGATGATGACGCCATTTCCCTTTTTGGCCATACCGCGACAGAACGCCTGTGTCGGCAGCAACGTGCCGAGAAAGTTCAGATTGAAAACAAATCCAACCCCGGCAGGATCGAGATCAAAAAAGGTTTTAATCCCTTCGACTTGCGTGGTAAGATCATCCGGCATCAAATATTCGCGACTGGTGGTACCCTTAGGATTGTTGCCGCCGGCGCCATTGATGAGAATATCGCATTCGCCGAATGTCTCGCGCACCTTCGCCTCGGCTTTCGCCAGGCTCTCCTGTTCCAACACATTTGCGGCGACGCCGATCGCCTTGCCACCCGCAGCGACGATTTCGTCCGCAACCGCCTGTGCCGCTTCTTCGCGAAGGTCGAGAATGGCGACCGAGGCGCCGCTGTTCGCCAGTGCTTTGGCCATAATGCCGCAGAGAACTCCGCCGCCGCCGGTGACGACGGCTACTTTTCCGGTCAGATCAACTTTCATGATTCGTTACCTTCCTGTTGTTGAACATTGATGTTTTCGATGATAATTTTCAAAGCTGCTCCAAGCGAGGCGCCGATGCGTCCGCTTTCGGAGAGAGTTACCGCAAGTGCGCGTGGGGGCTCGATGGAGAGGCGCGCCGAGAGTTCTTCCGCAAATCCCGGGCCGAGATCCCGGTACCGTCCCCCCAGTACAATTTGCGCCGGGTCAAGCAACATGGTCAGCAGAGTAATGACATAGACGGTTCCATCCGCCAGATAATCAACCGCTTTCCTCGCAGCCGGGTCGCCTTGCTTCCATGCGGCGGCAAAGGCGGCGGCGTCAAAAGCGCCCTCGGCATACCCCAATAAAAATTTTTCGCTCAACGCCTGTTCGATCGGGAGCAACTGCGTTCCGTCCGGCGAAGGGATGGACAAAGTTCGTATCTCACCAGCCGCGCCGGAGCGGCCCTGCAGCAAACGACCGCCTTGATAAATCGCCGTGCCGATTCCGCGTTCGGCTGAAATAAAGATAAAGTCCTCGGTTCGGCTCGCCGCGCCGAAGTGATATTCCCATAACGCCGCGGAGCGCGCCCGGTTCTCCAGCCGTACCGGGAAACCCGTTCTGGCGGCAAGTTCGGTGGCAAACGCCCCTCCCCGCAATGGAAAATTCGCACAATAGATGATTTCATTGCCCACAGGGTCTACTTGCCCGGCAATGGCACCGCCGATTCCGGCGATTGGCCGATTGCCGGCCGAAGCGCGCAGTTCCTCCACCAGGCGCACCGCACCATCCAGAATGGATTCAAAGGTATTGGCATGCCCGGTTTCTCGTACCTCAAGCTGTTTTCCGGTCGCATCGCAAAGAACACCGCGCAACAAAGACGCGTGCCCGACGTCAATTCCGATGCTGACAAAGCGGTTCGGTTCAAACGTCAGCAAAATCGGCGGTTTCCCGCCGCTGGAAACGCCGCAACCGGATTCTCGCAAAATACCCTGCCGAATCAACCCGTCCACCAGCGAAGACACCGCCGGACGGCTCAAATGCAGATGTTTTGCCAGATCCGCGCGGGAACACGATCCTTGTCGCAAGAGCAATCGCAATAATTTTTCTGAAGAAGAGATCACGGTGCTCCTTTGTTAATGATGCTTACAAAGTATACAATACAGCATTTTCCGCGATTTCCAAATCAGAATTTTCAAAAACGCTGCATTTTACCGAAGAGAAGCCGTTTTGCCATCAAAGAGCAAGGAGTGTTATCGATGCCGCATTAAAGGATGGGGTTGATTCTACGCCCGACCAACTGAACCTCTGGCGCCAGAGAGGCACGGGCGGCAACAGCCATGCCGCGATGGCACACATCCAGATAAGTTTCGCAAAATGTCAATTCCGGCAAGTGTTCCGGCGGAATCAGCTGCCCGCACAGTCGCTCCAGTGGAGTGCGCATCGAGAGATCAACCAATGCGCCACTCAATATCAGCAAACGAGGATTCAAAATAGCAGAGAACATGGCAATCGTTTCCGCCATCTGCCCGATCAAACCGTTGCGGTTGCGCAACCGCAACACTTGTTGCGCCCGGCTGATTCCAAAAGGAAGATGGGAAATTTCTCCGGCAAAACCGGTAACACCCCGGAGCGGAACCCCGTCAACTGCGATTCCCGCCTGAGGAAAGCCTTTTTCCGGAAAGTGCAGTAATCCGATTCCTCCAACGCGTAGAGCCGGTTGAGAATCCAGCGTCCCCATGGTTGCGAACACCATCTCATGGTCTGTAACAATCGGAAATTCAAACGTTTTCTGCAAGAGCTCCGCCAAGCGCCGGTCGCGCAATTCTGAAAATGCAGGGTGAGAGGGCAATCCATGGCATACCCGGCAGGGGAACGACAACGCTGCCGCTCGAATTCCCGGAGCATCCTCCGACAACTGCGTCAGTGCAGCAACCACAATCTCCGGAGTAATCACACCGGCGTGCATTGTTTTCCATTCGCCAACAAGACCGTATCCGGCCGCAATCCCTCCATGCAGATGAATTACGTTGTCTACAATAGAGAAATGCAGCAGTGCGCTTTCGGACTTTTTGAGATTGCAAGCGTACAGACGAGCGGGGCGACCGCCGCTTGATTCGGAATGTGTCAGCTCCATTACCTCGTTGCGTTTGACTAAATCGGCCAGAATGGTACCGCAAGTAGCCAAACTCAACCCGGTTTTCCGGGAAAGCTCCTGCATGGTTCCGCCCTGTTTCATCTCCCGCAAAGCCGCCAACAGCAATTCGCAATTCAATTGCCGGAGCCGAACTCCGGTTGCGCTGATTTTACTCATTTTTAAAATCCTATGATACTTTTTGTAAGTACTTTAATAATAAATATAGCAAGATGTTGCAATAAATCAATTGATGTTGAATCTATTTTCTGTTTTTCTGTGAATGATATCTGATACCCGTGATCTGCAACGCACCGCCTTTCAGATAAATAATCAAGCCCCCTGCCCTGATCCATCGCGTGCAGACGATGCCGCACTATCGCACAAGCAGTTGTAGCGGCATACTGCGCTGCGCGGCCTAAAAGATGAACCGATGATGCAAGATCCATCGCAGCACTCTGCTCCTTCGGAGATCAAATTAGGTGTACGCTCCCGCCCTGCCCCTTCCCTTCTTCCTCCGAAACGATAGGAGTGTCCTCGAAGTACAATATAGCAGAAGCGAAGAAACCTTTCTGCCTCAACAGTCAAGTTCCCCAATCAATCCGGCTCGTCCAGCTTCCCCCTCTCGGACCATTGCCGTCAAGATCAGGATAAAAGTTTTGGGAAAGCACAGATGGCAGAAGCAAAAAAATCCTCCCAGCGAAAATCGCCGGGAGGATCTGGAGAACGTACCCCTTTTTACTTGGAGGCGGATTCTTCCTGCGCTTGAGCGTCGACCGCGTCACGCTTGTCGCCCTTTACCTTGCCAAGATAGTCCGGCAGGTCAAGTCCGGCCATTCCTGCCACGTCATGAAGCGGCGGCAGACTCTGGAGCATACCGGAGAGGAAGTTAGCGGTTGTGGTCTTGCCGTCGGCTGTTTTCGAGCCGCCATCCCAAACCGTGACTTTGTCGATTTTGATGCCCTTGATCGCTTCGGTCTGAAGCGCGACAATTTCCTGAAGTTTTTCGATCAACAGCATCTTCGATGCGGAGTTGGAGTCGTTTTCGCACGCCTCAATGATGGCGCGATAACCTTCGCCTTTTGCCTTCAAAATCTCAAAGTTACCGCGGGCTTCCGCCTCAAGTTTCGCATAGATCGCATCGGCGGCGCCCTTAGCTTCACGGCGGAGACGTTCGGCTTCGGCGGAGGCATTGATCTCCACTTCACCCTTGTGAATTTCAGCTGGAACGATGACTTCCGCCTTCTGGCGCTCCATCTCCATCTTTGCACGCGAGATCTGTGCATCGGCTTCCGCTTCAAACTTCGCTTTTTCGATCTGAGCGGCTGCAACCTGCCGAGCCGCTTCGGCACGACGGTAGGCTTCGGCTTCTTGCTCCGAACGGGTAGCGTTCGACTGTGCGATTTCAATTGCGGAGATATTTTCCCCCTGGGTCGCGGTCGAGTCGGCCTGCTTTACTGCAATACGGCGTTCACGGTCCGCATTTGCTTCCCCTGACATGGCCGCGGCTTCAGCCTGCTTCACCGCAATGCGCTGGGCACGATCCGCGTCGGCTTCACCAGCTACCGCGGCAGCTTCGGCCTGCTTCACCGCGATACGGCGTTCACGATCGGCGTCAGCTTCGCCGGATGCGGCTTCGGCTTCGGCTTTCGCCACTGCGACGCGTTCCAGCTTATTCGCTTCGGCGGCGCCGATGCTGCCTTTGCGCTGTTCTTCGGCCACGTCGATTTTCGCTTTATTGATCGCACCGGCTGCGGCGCGCTGTCCGATCGCTTTGATGTAGCCGGACTCGTCAGTGATGTCGGTGATATTGACGTTCAACAGTTCAAGACCGATTTTCTTCAGCTCCTCGGCCACGTTTGCTTCCACGGCGCGCAGGAAGGTCTCTCGATCGGCGTTGATCTCTTCAATCATCATTGACGCGATCACCAGACGAAGCTGTCCGAAAATGATGTCTTTCGCCAGTTCGGCGATCGCGTCCGGGGTCTGCCCGAACAAACGTTCCGCCGCATTCCCCATGATTTCGGGGCTGGTGGAGATTCCAACAGTGAAGACTGACGGAACATTGATTCGGATATTCTGCTTACAGAGCGCATTGTCCAGATTCACCGCGATCTGCAGTGGCCGCAACGAGATGTAACCGTAATCCTGAAAGATGGGCCAGACAAATTTGGCGCCGCCGTGAATACACCGTGCTGCCTGATTACCGCCGGTTTTACCGTAGATAATCATAATTCGGTCGGATGGGCACTTGCGGTACCAGGTGACTGCCGAGATGAAGAGCATCAGCAGCACAAAACCGACGAGTGCGGCTAAGATCATGATTCCCATGTTTTTTGGACTCCTTTTGTGTAACGGTGAATAACTCGATGGCCTTTCGGCCTTACTTCTTCAGGAAAAATCGACGACTGGGGTTCTTGCGCATTTTTCTTTTATCATGATACCGGGTGTAAAGGAACCCGGCCAGAACTCCCGCTCCGGCACCGACCGTAAAAGGCACGATGCCCAGAGCGCTTTTCCAAAAAGCAAATGCGGCAATTGCTGCAAACATAATCAAACCTTCGCTACCAGAACGGTTCCATCTCCAAGGTCTTCGGTCACGACAATTGCCGCGCCGGTTTTCAGTTCTTCATCGGAACGGGCGCCAATCTGGCGTGTGCAGCGAGACAACGTTACGGTGATGATTCCACCCGAAGCGCGCTCCGCAGGAACCGACAGATAAACCGTGCCGCGCTTGCCGACCAGGTCTTCGATGGAAATATTGCCTGATTGCTGCATTTTCAACAGAAGCGACAACACCAGTGACGTCAGAAACATCATCAGGAACCCGCAAAAAAACGCGACTCCCAATCCGCCCCAGCCGAGGTGACCGAAGAAATATCCGCCCCAGCCGAAGAATGAGATAAAAGAAACAATCGCTTTTAGTGAAAAGAAGTTAAGCCCCGATACATCGCCGCCATCATGTGCATGTACCGCGAAATCCGCATCAAAATCAGCTTCCCCGTGAATCCCCACGATACTCAGGATAAACTGAAGCACCAGAATCACAGTGCCGGCGACCGCGACGAACAGATAGAAACTCTCGGCACCGGAAAGAAAGTTGCCGATATCCAGCAGGACATTTCCGAAAACCAGCATGATGCAGTCTCCTTCTTGTTTGAGGGGTGATTTTTTTTCAATTTAACCTATTATTTAAAATAATAACACGGATTCCCGTAAATACAATATAGGTTCGCTTTTGAAAGGTAAAAAAACAGCATTTTTTCCGCAGAAACTCCGCTCAAAGCGTATCATCCCAGCTTTTGCGGATTTTACGTTTCTCCAGCGGAAGCGGTGTGAGGCGTTGAATCACACGAACACCGAGCGCCAGCAACAAAAACGAAAGCCCGAAATACAACCGGTAGCCCGGCAAGACGGAGTCGTCCGGATTCACCATGGTAGTCACCTTCAGCAGTGCGCCGGCAAGGAACATTCCGGCTACCCCTGCCCCGGCTCCGTGAATCACCGAAATGAACATGGAGCTGGCTACCCGGCGCTCCTCCGGAACACTTTGCAGAAAGTAATGCGTCACCGCATTGGCCGTAATCACCATGGTCGCGCCGGCAATGAGAAACGGCAACATCATTCCCACCATATGAAATTCAGCCGGGGCGAACACCCATACCAGCGCGGAAGCAAGCAACAACGGATAGGCATAGAGAATGGCTTTTCTGGGACCGATCCAATTGGTGATTCGTCCGGAGAGAAACGATGCGACCGCGCTGGCTCCGAATTGTGCAAACGCATAGAGCAACGCTTGCGTGTCGCTGACGCCATAACCGCGCTTCAGCGCCAACATCGAAACCGGAACCAACATGATGATTGCAAGGTTGATGGAGAATCCGGCCATCAGCAACCGCAACAAGGAACGGTCGCGCAGCACTTTGCCTAATTCGCTGCCGATCGGTTTGCGCGCCGAGTTGCGAATCCCCTCGGTTTCGTCAATCCGATTGATGAAACGGGAGGCGGTGAACCCAAACAGCGCGCCAGCGACGACAATGCCCATCAGCATTTCGAGGCTATCCATCACTTTCAGCAGCAAACTGATGGTAATCAACGCCAGTAAACAAGAAACATAGAAGTACCCGGTATTGACGCCGATTACTTTGGAGCGATCCCGTTCCGTGGTGATATCCCCCACCAGGGGTTGCGACATCACCACGCCGGCCGCCCGAAAGCCATAGAAGAAAAACGCGCCGACCAGCAGCAACAATGCCGCCGCGTGCGGATACCCCGATATGCTGATCAATGCTGAAAGAGCGACCATCAGCGCCGCCACGTTTCGCGCCACCCAGAAGATCGCCTGACTCTTTGCCGCCCCGACTCGAGCGGTGACGAGTTTCCCCAGCGGCAACAGCAGGAACCCGAGATAAATCATCGCGCCGAGGGTTGAAATGATATAATCCGGGCTATCCAGGCGAACGGCAAGCAAAATCAGCACCGTTTCACCGAGACACATGTAGGATAGACCATTAATCAGGCTGAAAATATGGTAATTACGCTGAGACGAAGCGAGTTGCTCCGCTGTCAGCGGTCCTTTGCGGATCATGACACCCTTTCTGCGCCCGGCAAAATGCCGGAGGATTTGTTTCACAAACCATAATATAGGTCAAGAAATCCGAAATGCCAGATTTCCAGGGTTGAAATTGCGCTATTTTTATGATATACTTGTTCCCGCAACAAGAGGAGTCATTTTTTATGAAAAACATTCTGCATATTGCCGCCTCGCCGCGGCTGGAACGCTCGCACTCGCGCCTTTTGGCCAATGAATTTATCTCTGCGGTATTGGCCCGTCATCCGGGGTGTCAACTTACTGAAATCAACATCGGCGCAATAGAACAGACCCGGATGGGGGAAGCGGGCGCCGCCGCAAAATTCAAATCGGGTCGAAAACTCGAATTGAACCGGGAAGAACGCCGGGAATGGGATGCCGCCCATGCCGAGTTCGAGCATTGGAACCGAGCCGACTTTCTGGTGATCAGCGTGCCGATGTGGAACTTTTCGATGCCGTACCACCTGAAGCAGTGGATCGACCACGTTATGCAGCCCGGGTGGAGCTTCGGCGTCGATCCGGAAAAGGGATACGTCCCGTTGATGAAAGGCAGAAAAGCCATGTTCATCTGCGCCTGTGGCGGCATTTATGACTCGCCGGAAATGCAAAAAGCCGACTTCCTCCGCCCATATCTGCGGACATGGGCCGGATTCCACGGCCTCGATTACCGCATCGTTTCCCTGGAAGGGACCAATTTCGGCGAAGAGATTCTGGCGGCCAATGAAACGGCGGCACGGCGGGAGCTTGCAGGATTGGCGCAAGACGATTTTTGCAGCTGATCGATCCAATACTCCAAGCAGCGGCAAAACCCCGCCAAAATCCATCGCGATTTGAATAAATACGGCAAAGTACGGATAAACTCGTTATTTTGACCGGAATTTTCTAAAAAAGTAAAGGATGCCATATTTACAAAACAGCATCCGAGTGTTATATTGTCCTTTTGGTAAATAGCCATGAAGCAACCGTTATAAAAACAGGGAATCAGAACGTGAAAGAAGTGAAAATCGGAATTGTCGGATTCGGTACGGTCGGTGCCGGAGTCGCGGAAAATATTCTTAAGAATGGCGAAGTCATCGCCAAACGCACCGGCGTCAAGCTCGTTCTGACCCGCATTGCCGATCTCGACACCACTACCGACCGGGGTGTCGCGGTTCCGCGGGAGCTGCTGACTGCCGACGCGACCGAAGCGATCAACGCTTCTGATATCGTGGTCGAACTTGTTGGCGGAACCACCTTTGCCAAAGACCTGATACTCAAAGCGATCGCTGCGGGCAAACATGTTGTGACCGCAAACAAGGCGCTTCTCGCATTGCACGGCAAAGAAATTTTCAGCGCGGCGGAAAAAGCCGGCGTCGACGTCTGCTATGAAGCGAGCGTCGCGGGCGGCATTCCCATTATCAAAGCGCTCCGCGAAGGCCTGGTCGCCAACCGAATCAACCGCATTTACGGAATCATGAATGGGACGTGCAACTACATCCTGACCAGGATGGAGAACGAAGGCGCGGATTTTAACTCTGTTCTTGCCGACGCGCAAAAACTTGGCTATGCAGAAGCGAATCCCTCGCTCGACATCGACGGATTCGACACCGCTCACAAGGCGTCGATTCTGGCGTCGTTGGCATTTGGCCGCTGGTTTGAGATGGAGCCGATCTACGTGGAGGGCATCCGCGGACTTGCGATTGAAGATCTGCGCTATGCTGACGAACTTGGGTACCGGATCAAACTTCTGGCGATCATCAAGTCCGAAGACGGCAAGGTTCAAATGCGCGTTCACCCGACGCTGGTTCCGAAAACCGCGCTTCTGGCGAATATTTCCGACGTGTTCAACGGGGTTATGGTGGATGGGGATACCGTCGGCCAGACGCTGTTTTATGGCCGCGGCGCGGGGCGTCAGGCGACGGCCAGCGCGGTAGTGGCCGACATTACTGATGTTGCGCTGAATATCGCAACGAATTCGGTGCGCCGGGTTCCGGCCTTCCGTCCCGGCGAATTGTTTGACGCGGTGGCGAAGATCGACGACGTGTCGTCTCGTTATTATTTGCGGTTCATGGTGGAGGACAGCCCGGGCGTGCTGGCTTCCATCTCGCGGATCCTCGCGGAGAAGTCAATCAGCATTTCCAGCGTGATCCAGCATGAGCGGCACAGTGCCGAAGGGGCGATCCCGCTGGTACTCCTGACTCACAAGGCAACGGAGCGGGAGATCCGACAGGCGCTGGCTCAAATCGAGGCGTTGGCGATCAACCGCTCCCCGGTAAAACTGATGCGCATCGAAGATATCTAAGGAGCAATACCATTATGGGACAACATACGGTTGAAAAAATCGGCGGAACTTCCATGACCCGTTTCGGCGAGTTGATGGAGAACATCCTTGTCGCCGACCGAAAAGGGGAGGAACTTTATCATCGCATATTCGTTGTGTCCGCCTATGGTGGCATCACGAATTTACTGCTGGAAAATAAGAAAACCGGAGAACCCGGGATCTATGGAGCCTTCGCCGCCGGCGACCGTGCATGGGAAGCCAAGCTCGAAGCCACCCGGCAGGAGATGGTAAAACTGAACCGTTCATTCGAGTCGCTCGGTCTTAACCAGAAAGCGGCGGATGACTTCGTCAGTGAGCGCATGGACGGAGCGAAGGATTGCCTTCGCCACCTGATGCACTTGCGCAGTTTCGGTCATTTCCAGAGCGATAATTATCTCCCGGCAGCGCGCGAGCTGTTAAGCTCGATCGGGGAAGCGCACAGTGCGTTCAACTCCACGCAGATTCTGCGTGAACGCGGAATCAACGCCGTTTTTGTGGATCTTTCCGGCTGGCGCGATCAGGATACCGGCTCGATGGAGGACACCATCGAAAGTCATCTGGTCGGGCTGGACTTCTCCAGCTGTATGCCGATTGTGACCGGTTACGCCAAGTGCGCCGAAGGCGTTATGGCGAAGTTTGATCGTGGCTACAGCGAAATTACATTCAGCAAATTGGCGGTGGTATCCGGTGCGCGGGAAGGAATCATCCACAAGGAGTTCCATCTCTCTACCGGCGATCCGAAACTGATGGGGGCAAACAATGTCCGCATCATCGGACACACCAATTATGACATCGCGGACCAGCTTGCCGACATGGCGATGGAGGCAATTCACCCGAAGGCCGCCAAGGCGATGGAACTGGCACAAATTCCGATCCGGGTAACCAATGCGTTCGACCCGAAAAGCCCCGGCACGTTGATTGACGGCAATTTCGTGTCGCCGGTTCCGCGTGTGGATATGATCTGTGGCCGCCGCGATGTGGTGGCAGTTGAAGTATTTGACCCGGAAATGGTCGGAGAACCCGGCTATGACTACAGTGTGCTGGCAAGTTTTGCGAAGAATAAAATCAGCTACATTGCCAAAAACACCAATGCCAATACCATCACGCACTTCGTTTCCGAAAAAGAGAAGAACCTGTCCAAGTGCATGGATGACTTGAAGGAACGTTTTCATGGCGCGGCGATTTCCACCCGCAAGGTTGCGATTGTCGCCGTGATCGGTACGAACATGAAGTTGCCGGGGTTCCTTTATCGCGCGGCAAAGGCGCTGGCTGCAGAGAAGATCAACGTGCTGGCACTCGACCAGAGCATGCGGCAGGTCAATATGCAATTCATTATTGACCGGGAGAACTTTGAAACGGCACAGAAGGCACTTCATCGCGAACTGGTGGAAAACGAATAAGTTTACGGAACAAGGGAGGGATGCGTTATGGATCTGTTCGTAGGATCGGTATGGGGCGCATTTCTCCTGACCACACTGGCCGGACTGGCTACGGCGGTGGGGGCGGCAGCGGCGTTTTTTGCTCGGCGCACCAATACATCGATGCTTTCGCTTTCTCTCGGCTTCTCGGGAGGGGTGATGGTTTACATCTCTTTCGTCGAGCTGTTGGCGACCGCGAATCATGTGCTGCGGGATGAATTCGGGGGGCGGACGGGAGCGTTTCTCGCGATCTCCGCATTCTTTGGCGGTATGCTTGTCGCAGCGATTATCGACCGACTGGTGCCGGAGCCGGTCAACCCGCACGAGACCAAGTCAGTGGAAGAGATGGATCGCAAAGCTCCTCCGGAAAGTGCGAAATTGCACCGGGCGGGAATTCGTTTTGCGGTGGCAATCTCGATTCACAAATTTCCGGAAGGGTTGGCGGTATTCGCAGCCAGTTTAAGTGGTCTGGAGCTGGGAATTCCGGTGGCTTTGGCGATGGCGCTACACAACATTCCGGAAGGAATCGCGGTTTCGGTTCCGGTCTATTATGCGACTGGCAGCCGAATTAAAGCGTTCTGGTACGCCAGTTTAACCGGGTTGGCCAATCCCATTGGCGCTTTGGTCGGCTATCTGCTTCTGGCGCCATTTCTTACTGCCGTATTGTTGGAAACAATTTACGCCGCAGTAGCCGGAGTTATGATTTTCGTCACATTTGACGGTTTGTTGCCGATGGCACACAAGTACGGGAAAGAACATTGGGCTCTTTACGGACTGGTTGCCGGAATGTTTCTGATGGCATTAGGACTTGCAATAATTTAAGGATACGATCGAAATGAGAATGAGTCAACTGGTGGGGCGGCGGATCAAAGAAGATCCGAAGGATGCCAAGACGATCAGCCATAAGTTCCTGATCCGGGGTGGCTATGCCCGTCCTGTTTCCGCAGGAATCTATTCGCTCCTGCCGACCGGCAAGCGGATCATTGAAAAAATCGAGCGGATCATCCGCGAAGAGATGGATCGTATTGACGGACAGGAAGTGTTGATGCCCGTGGTGCTCCCGGCGGAACTCTGGCAGGAGTCCGGCCGCTATGAGTCCGTCGGTTCCGAGCTGCTGCGCTTCAAGGATCGTAACGACAAGCCGATGTTGCTTGGGATGACGCATGAGGAAGCCGTGGTTCATCTTGCACGAACGGAACTGAACAGCTACAAGCAGCTTCCGGCGATGCTCTATCAGATTCAGACGAAATATCGCGATGAAGCGCGTCCGCGCGCGGGACTGATCCGAGTGCGCGAATTCACGATGAAGGACGCATACAGCTTTCACACCGATCAGACTGACCTGGAGGCGTACTATGCACGTTGCCACGAGGCGTATGTGCGGATTTTTCGCCGTCTCGGCATGAAGAATGTGCTTTCGATTGAGGCGAATTCCGGTATGATGGGCGGCAAGGTGTCGCATGAATTCATGGCGATCTGCGAATGCGGCGAAGACACGGTGATTACCAATGCCGACAACTCCTATCGCGCCAACCGCGAGATCGCGGTCGCGGCATGGAAATTTGAAAAAGGCGAAGCGCTTCCGTTGGAGAAAGTCCATACCCCCGGCCAGAAAAGCATTGAAGAAGTCGCCGGGTTCCTCGGAGTAAAAGCCGAGAACACCGGCAAAGCGGTGTTCTATCAGGATGTCCGGACGGGAGAATTGGTTTTTGTCTTGATTCGCGGTGATTTTGAAGTGAATGAAACCAAACTCGGCAACGCGGTAAAGATCCCGGAGCTGAAGTTTGCGGATGATGAGGCGATTGTGGCCGCAGGAGCCGTTCCCGGCTTTGCCAGTCCGCTCGGAGTGGACGGAAAGAAGGTTCGCATTGTCGTTGATCGCTCGGCGGTGGAGTCCGGCAACCTTGTGGTGGGAGCCAACGAGGCGGATTACCATTACAGGAACTTCAACTTCGACCGTGACTTGGCGAACGTCGAGTGCATCGTCACCGACATTGCAACGGTTCGTGAAGGAGATCCCTGCCCCCTGACCGGAGAACCGCTCCGTTTTGCGCGCGGGATCGAAGTTGGCAACATCTTCCAGCTCGGCACCAAATACACCGAATCCATGCACTGCGACTATCTCGACCGTGACGGCAAGGCGCATCCGATGGTCATGGGATGTTACGGAATCGGCGTCGGCCGGGCAATGGCGTCGGTCATCGAGCAATCGAACGACGAATACGGCCCGATCTGGCCGCTGTCGATCGCTCCGTGGCAGGTGGAGATTTGCGCGGTGAATCCGGCGAAAGATAACGTCGGGGAAGTTTGCGAAAAACTGTATTCCGACTTGAAGATGGCCGGAATCGAAGTATTGTATGATGATCGCGGTGAGAAAGCCGGATCGATGTTCAGCGACGCGGATCTGCTTGGAATTCCATTCCGGATTGTCGTGTCGCCGAAAACGCTGGCCGAAGGGCGCGTGGAATTCAAGCTCCGCGGCGTCCGTGACGCAGAGTTGGTCGCAATAGACGAACTCCCTGCCCTGCTGAAGCGGAAACTCGACGAAGAGAACAAAAAATTTCTCTGAGTTGTAATATAGAGGAGGACATATCATGTGGAATTATACCGATAAAGTGATGGATCATTTCCTGCATCCCCGCAACGTTGGCGAAGTCGAGAACCCGGACGGGGTCGGCGAAGTCGGCAACGCAGCTTGCGGAGACGCATTGAAGCTCACATTCAAATTGGATGAGAACGGCCGGATCGCGGATGTCAAATTCAAGACGTTCGGCTGCGCCAGCGCCATTGCTTCCAGCTCGGTTTTGACCGAACTGGTCAAGGGAATGACACTGGAAGAAGCCACCGCCATCACCAACCAGCAGATCGCGGAGGCGCTCGGCGGACTGCCCGACGCCAAAATGCACTGCTCAGTGATGGGGATGGAAGCGCTTCAGAAGGCAATCAGCAATTACAAGGGCGAAGCCAGCCCGTTTGAGGATGATCAGGAGCACGAGGGACGCATCGTCTGCCATTGCTTCAGCGTCTCCGACGTCAAAATCATCAAGGTAGCGAAAGAAAACAACCTTCACCAGGCCGAAGAAGTCACCGATTACTGCAAAGCGGGCGGCGCCTGTGGAGCATGCCTTGATGACATTCAGCATCTGCTGGACGACCTGTGGAAACTGGAGAACGCCAAGAAATGATGGAGATTGATGAGCTGCGCCATGTGGAAGGTGAGTTGAAGAGCCGCCTTGAGTATCTTCACGACTTTCTGCATATCGAGGAACGCAAAGCCGAAATGGCGGAGCTGGAGACGAAGATGTCCGCGCCGGATTTCTGGAACGACAAGGAGTCCGCGCAAGCCACCGTCGCCAGCCTTTCCGCCTGTCGGAATTTGCTGGAGCCTTACAAGCAGCTGGCTGCCGGAATCGACGATTACAGTGTTGCGCTGGAGCTTGCGGAAGAGGACCCCGAGTTTTTGAAGGAAACCGAGATTACCTATCGCAGACTGTTGAAATCGCTGGACCGGATGGAAATCATGAGCTTTCTTTCCGGAAGATTTGACCGGAACAACTTCTATTTCTCGGTTCACGCCGGCGCGGGCGGCACCGAGGCATGCGATTGGGCCGGCATGCTGCTTCGCTTGTACCGCCGCTTCTTTGAGCGACGTGGCTGGAAGGAAGAGGTGATCGATCTTCAGCCGGGCGACGAAGCGGGAGTGAAAAGCGCCACGCTCTATGTGACCGGAGAGTTTTCCTACGGTTTCATGAAAGGCGAAAAGGGGGTGCATCGTCTGGTTCGCATTTCGCCGTTTGACAGCAATGCACGCCGTCATACGAGCTTTGTTTCGGTGGACGTATTCCCGGAACTTAGCGACGACATCGATATCGAAATTGATGAAACCCAGCTCCGTATTGACACTTACCGCTCCAGCGGCGCGGGCGGGCAGCACGTCAATACGACGGACTCGGCCATTCGTATTACGCATATTCCGACCGGAACCGTGGTGTGCTGTCAGAACGAACGTTCCCAGCACAAAAACCGCGCCACCGCGATGAAAATGCTGAAAGCCAAGCTCTACGAACTCGAAGAAGAGAAACGTCGGAACGAAGCCAATGCAATCCGCGGAGAAAAAATGGAGAACGGCTGGGGCAGCCAGATCCGCAGCTATGTGCTGCAACCTTATCAGATGGTGAAAGATCTCCGCACCGATGTGGAGACCAGCGATACGGCCGGAGTTCTGGATGGCGAGATCGATGAATTCATCGAGGCCTACCTGAAGGCGGCAAAATAAAGCAGCGGGCGGCCCGGAATTCCGAGCCGCCCGTTTTCTTTTCGACGTCCTTCTACTCTCCGGTCTTCTTCAGCGCGACCCAGAGGAAGCAGGTGTAATCGGGGCTTTGAATATCGCCATAGGTATATTCTTCGATCAGGTGATGGGAATCGACTTCGTATTCCGGTTCCGGTTTCCATTCTTCGTGCAGGTAGCCGGACGCATCCTGAATCGATTTCGGCAACGGCCCGACACAACGGAAAATGGCCCAGCGAGAGGCTGGGATCTCCAACCGCCGGTATCCTGCCGGAACAGTCAGTCCGTCCGCCAACATATCGCCAATGGCGTAAGCAAAAGTGGTTCCGTCACAGCCGTAACAGATCCCGAAACGGCCGCAGACTTTCTCGCTCCACCCTGCCCGATGATACTCTGACCAGAACGCTGGAATCTCTTCCTGGCACCGATCCGGTACAAAACGGCGCTCCAACGCCGCAACGTCAAATGCCGGGCGCTCCACGATCTCGATTTCGTATTCCATATGGCGTCCTTTCAGAGTACGAGTGTTTCTCCGGGATGAATCATGCCTTTCTTGTCGCCATCGACATACCAGACAGTCGTGGCGGTCGGGTTTTGCACCATACGGCCATCGGCAGAAAAAACGAGGCTGCGAATGGCTTCCAGATAATGGTACACGTCCAAATTTGTCGCATACCAGATGTTTTCCTGTCCGGACATCATCTGGCAGAACTCTTCGATCTCGTTCCAATTGTCGTCGTTGTCGAATTCGTAAGAATGCCCCCATACGTAGAGCAGCGCCAACGGGTAGCGGTTGTTCTCCAGAAACGCCTTCCCTTTCGGCAGCATCTCTTTGTGATGACACGTGGCATCCCATGCCATGAAATTCTGCGGAATCCCGAAGCCGCCGGTAACCCGGGTGGAGCGGGAGTAGACGATTCCACAACTTTTGGCGATGCTGATCACTTCATCGTTCCAGGTTCCGAACGGATACGACATCCCGATGACCGGATAGCCGCACAGTTCCTCCAGCCGTTTTCGATCCTCGAAAATCTCTCGAGCGATTTCCGTCCGCGGAACTCGTTCAAGAAATGGATGGCTCACCGTATGGCAGGAAACCTCGTGACCAAGGTAAAGCTCTTTCAGTTCCGCCGAAGAAATGCGGTTGCCCTGATCCAAAATCCCGGAATTGACATGAAACGATCCCCGGATGCCATGCCGGTTGAACAGCGCCACCAGGCGGCGATCCTGCACGACACCGTCGTCGTAGCTCATGGTCAATGCTTTGAGTTTTCCTTCCGGATACAAAAATCGAATGCTCATTTTGACGCCTTTCCGTTTTTTCTCTTCATAGTATACCACCGAAGGATGCGAATACAAGAGCTTTTTCCCGTTCACAGCTTGAATTTCGGCGGATTCGGATTAGATTGATACGGTATATTTTCAGTTCAAACAAGGAGTGGCATGACTATGATTTTTCCGGGTCGTTTAAAGCAGCGCGCTCTTCGTGACATGCGGGTTCGATTCCGTTCCGATTGGTTCCATTGCGAACCGGGATTCGAGCTGGTCAAAAAGGCTTTTTTTGAAGCTCCGCAACTGTTTTTCGAGGGAGAAGTCATCTGGAAAACCCGTAATAAAGTCGTCCGTAAACTTACGCTCCCGGCTGAATACGGCGGTGTTACGCTGGCGTTCAAAGATTATGACGGGATTCGCCCGTTGCGCTATGCGTTGCGTTGCTCAAAAACCGCGTTGGAAGCGGCGAACTATCGTGCGTTCGCCAAACTTGGCTTGCCGATGGCGACATTGCTGTTTGCCGGCGACGAACGCAAAAACTTTCGACTCAACCGTTCGTTTCTCGCCACCAAATTCGCGGAGGGCTATACGGATGGGCGCGAATTTCTGCCGGGCGGCAAGCTGCGCGGCACTCCAGAGCAAAAGCTGTTTATTGACCGCAATCTGGCGCATGTCGCCAAACTGCATACCTTTCACTGCTTTCACAAAGCGGTGCGGGTTTTTAACTTTCTCTGGACGCCACTGAGCGACGGAGATATCGATATCATCTGGATCGATGTTGCCAGCTGCCGATTTCTGACCGTCCCGGAATTCATTTTTCAGAAGTATATGCTCAAAGATCTGATCAACTTTTTTCACGACCTCCTGTTGCCGGAGGATGAACTGCGCGATGCGTTGGAGAATTACCGGAAGCACAACCCATGTTGCGCTCTATCCACCGATCAATTGCTGGAAATCGTGAAAACGGCGACCGCAATACCGCGATAACATAATTCGTAACGACAAAAAAATCACAAGGTTGCGCTGCAGACCCTTGTGATTTTTTTCGCTTCTGTGTTATTCCACGTCAAGACGTTTGATATATTCCAAGTCGCTCCGCTTCACCTCGTACTTGACACCCGGTTCGGGACCGAAGTAAATCGTCTGCACGTTTTCTTCAAACAGCGCGCCGACTTCAATCCGGCCATCCAGATACTTGATTTCACAATTGGCGACCCAGAGGTCGATCGGCTTCGGACGGGTCAACTTCCCCTTCTCCACTTCAATTTCGATCTGCCGCGAACGCGGCCGGGCAAGCGGGTGAGAAACGGTGATGACATGTTTCCCCGGCGTCAGCCCACTGACCCGGATCGGTTTGATCGCCGACTCGGATTCCTCACTGATCTCTGTTTTGCCAAGTTCTTTGCCATCCAGCGAAACCGTGACGCCGATAGGACGAACGTCCAGCTGAAGTTCGCCAGAGCTGGAGAGCAATACCATGCGGATTTCATCCTTGAATCCTGCCGCAACCTCCACTTTGCGACTGACCGGGTCGAAGCCATCCTTTTCCGCGCGGACTTCATGTACCCCGGCCAGAAGATCGGTGGCGACGCAAGGCGTAACGCCGATTTTTCTGCCGTCGATGTAGATCGCCGCCCCTTCCGGCACGCTGGTGATCGAGATGCCGCCGGGAAGCGGGATCAAGGAATATTCCATCTGGAATTTCTCTCCCCGGCTGAGCGACACCGTCTGCTCCAGCGGCGAATAACCGATCTGCTCCAAGCGTAACGTATAACGCCCTTCCGCCAATTCACCCCGGTAGGGTGTGACGCCCATCACGCGCCCGTCAATCGAGAGCCGGGCGCCGGACGGCTTGCTTTTGAATTCCGCCTTGACGATGTTGGCATCCATATCGATCATGATTTGTTTGGGACGCGGCCCGTCAACCGACCACTTCACCTCACGTTCACTGTATCCGGGCATTCGCAACTGACCGCGATACTCGCGCCCCGGCACCACTTTTTCCAGAACAATCGGCGTTGCGCCCAGAACACGGTCATCCACCACCAGTTGCGCGCCCACCGGTTTGGTGGCGATCAACACCGAAGCGGTTTCATGTGCCAATTGAATCGGAATGGAACGCCTTTCTCCCGGTTTCAGGGCAATGGCCTCCCATTTACGCACATATCCCGGCGCATGAAATTTAAAAAGATGAGTGCCGCCGTCAAGTTTAAGAGTCAGCGGCGCCCGTCCGAGCATTTCGTCGCCAAGCACAATCGTCATGCCTTCCGGCCCGGAGATGGTGACAATGGCCTTCTCCGGCGGTTTCGAGCATCCTGCCAGAACCAATCCGGCAACAAAAACACCAAGAATAATACGGATTGTCGTTTTCATCGTTTCCGACCTCTCGTCATCGAATCGAGTTTAAACAACCGCTCACGTGCGGCATAATATTCGGGAGAATCTTCGTCGGATATCTCCATCACCTGCAGAAAAATCATCCGCAGAGAATCCAGATCATTGAGTTGCCCCACGCGGATGCGTTCCATCTCCAGATTATTGAGCTTGAGCGCCCGCAGGGATTCCGCTTCATCCAGACGTTTTTTCGCCTGCTCCCACAGAACAGGACGTGGCATGAATTGCTCCAGCGAGCCAACGACTACCCGGTAACGGCGAATCGACTCACGCAGATTGCTGCCTTTCGCGTCGCGGTTGTCGTACAGATCCTCCGCGCGGGAGAAATTCGATTCCGCCATGCGACGCAGCTCTTCCGGGCTCAGTGAAATCGTCTGAACCCCATAGGTTTCCGCCAGGTCGTCGATTATACTCTCCACAATACCGAAACAGGTCGGTGCGTAGCTGCCAACATAGGTTAGTTCTTTGACGCGCTTCCCGTCTGCAACCATGATTTTGCGAATCTGCGTCGTTTCCGCGCCGGGGGATGGTATGGAAGGAGGTTCAGTCCACAAACCGGAATTGCCGATCCGGGTTCGCAACATTTCGACCGTTTCCGGAGAGACCTTTTCCGTCCGGTTCACGTGGCGCTGAGATTTAAGGTCGTCGACTGAGAACTGCAACGCGCCGTTCTCCAGCAGAAGCGCAAACCGAAACACGTTGTCGCGAGAAACGATATCCCGCTCGAATTGCAGCGAAAACGCCCCGGTGGAAAGGACTCCATCGCCGGATGGCGCCGGCTGCGTTTTGGGCGGCGCCACGACCATCATCGCCGCGCTGATTCCGATAATCGCGATGCAAGCGATCAATACATAGTAAAAAAATCCGGATCGCTTTCGCGCGGCCTTTGCCGTCGGCGCTTTCGCCGATGTGGCATCGCTCTTTTTTCGTTTCGGATCGAAAAGGGTTTCGGCTTTCGATGTCAACAACGCGGTGAGATCGTCAGCTTTCAACGCGTCAAGCACCTGCGTTTTTTCGACACGTTTCGGTTGATGAACCGGTGTGCTTTCGTCGCCGGCCAGCTTTGATGTCCGGCGCGATTCCGGCGCGACTTCCGAGTTCACCTGATTGAACACCAGCTTGGGGGCGCTTGACACCAGCGCGGAAACACGAAACGCTTGAACTCCGACCTCGATCAGGTCGCCCTCCCCCAGTGTCTGTTCCCCATTGATTTTCGTCTGGTTGACCTTTACCCCGTTCGTACTGCCGAGGTCGCGAACCAGCCACGCGCCCGAACTGGTGAGCCGAATAACCGCATGATACCGGGACACTCCGATTTCGGGAACGGAAAGGACATTGTCCTCTTCGCTGCCGACGGTGATCTCCGGAATGGCAAACTCCAGCTCGCTGCCGCTTTTGGAACCGTTTTCAAAGTAGATCTTCATAGCTTCCCTTATCACGAACGCGAATGCTCTTCCGCGTCAATCATCTCCATTCCCCGCATTCCGGGGCAACACGGCGGCATTACTCGAATTAAGAATAGCACCGCTGTGTAATTTTTCAATCATATCCGGCGATAATGTCGAATTTAAATTCAAATGATGCCACATCTCCGTTCCACTTCCTTCGATCATTCCGGTAGGAACTTCGATTACAATGCACGCTTTACGGCAGGAAAGCGACAACCGCCACGGCCTCACATTCGGATGCAGTCCGACCACCTGAAACCCGGAATCGAGAAAAATCACATCGATCGGAATCGACATCCACATCGTATGAATCGATCGGCACAGCGGAAAAACCATAGCATCAATCCCCTGTTCCTGGTCGAATTTCCGGCCGATCATTCCACGCAACCGATCGCGCCAGCTCAATGCCCAGACCGGGCGACGAGCCACATAACGCAGGCTGTTCAAGTTGAAAATCATGGGCCAGGGTCCTCCCGTTATCCGAAGAATGCGGCGATCCGCGTCATAAACGGGCCGACCAGAATCAGGAACACCGCGGGCAAAATACACAGAATAATCGGAATGATGATTTTAACCGACGCCTCGTTCGCCAGCTTTTCCGCCAGCGTAAAACGCTTGTTTCGCTGCATGTCGCTTTGAATCCGGAGGATTTGTGAAATCGACACCCCCAGTTCTTCGGCTTGAACCAACGCATTCACCACCGAGGTCAAATCAATCTGCCGCACACGCAACGCCATTGCACGCAACGCCTCGGTACGCTTGCGTCCAAACTGAACTTCCTGAAATGCACGGGACAGCTCTTCGCCCAACGGGTCGGGTTTCCGGCGCGCCAGAATATCCCGCAATGCCGAAAGCAAGTCGCGCCCGGATTCCACCGAAAGCGTCAGCAAATCCAGCACGTTCGGCAACGCCTTCATGATGGAGAGGTGGCGTTTTTTGATTTCCGCATTGATCCACATGCCGGGGTAAAATGCGATCAATACCGCCAGAATCAGCCAGATCGGGGTATAGACGGAAATCAATGCAACTCCGGTCAGCAACAGTGCAACAAGAAAAAACACAAACCGCAACGCCAGATAGTCCACCGGCGAAATCGTGTCGCCGAAGCCGGCCATCCAGAGCCGCGGCGCGACCATCTCGCGCCACCCGGCGCACCCTTTATCTCCGGCCAGCGGACGGGTCAGTGCGGTAAACGGCATAAGCAGACGAATCAGAACCGGCAGTCGTCGCGGCTGATTTTCCTGCTGCTTCGCCAGTTCGACTCCTGAAATCATCCGGCCAACCAGCAGAAAGAGGCATCCGGCCGACAATCCGGCCGATATCGCGGTCAAAAGCATGATCATATTTCCACTCATCACCTACACCTCAATCGTCGTGATTTTGCGAATCCACAAGAATCCCAGCACGTCCAGCACAACCACCGCGACAATGGAGGCAATCCCCGGCAAACTATGAAAAAATTCATTCATCAGCGCAGGGTGCAGTCGCGTCATCATATACATCAGAAAAAACGGCATGGCGGCGATGATGATTGCCTGAAGCCGTCCCACCGCGGTCAAGGCGTGAACCTTGTTGGAAATCTTTACCCGTTCACGGATCAGGGAGGCAACGCGCTCCAACGTCCCGGTCAACTCTCCGCCTGTTTGTCGAGCGGTCAGAATCGCAGTGGCGACCAATTCAAAATCGTCGGAGCCAAGGCGACGATTCATATTCTCCAATGCCTGTTCCAGCGGAACACCGAGGCGCACCTCCTGTGTCAGCAGCCGGAACTCGATGGATACCGGGTGAATGTTTTGCGCGGACACTTCATCCAGCGCCTGATTGATGCTGAATCCCGCTTTGAGCGAGCTGGAGATGACCCCGAGCGCCTCCTCCAATTGAACATTGAACTTACGCAACCGGCGATGACGCAACACCCGCAAGACCAATCTTGGAATCAGAAAGCATACGCAACCGATTCCAAGCACGACAAAGATCCCCCATTTCCAGGAAAATCCTTCGATCTGCGTCGAAAACAGAACCGCCGCGACAATCATCGCCGCGGTGGATAACCCCAGGCTGATGTCGAGAATTCGACCCGGCGGCATCTGGATCAAAACGTCGTCCAGCTCGGTTCCGGCTTCTGCCAGAAAACGTTCCCGGTAACGTCCGGCCACATAAAGCGCAAATTCAATCAACACAAGCGTTGCGGCAAAAATACTCAAGGACGCGAAAAGACTGGGCCAGAAAGAATGATTCAACATCGTCACGCCCTCCTCTCGTTCGGAGTGAACATCGTAATGTCGTAATCGAGCTTGGCGCGGTCGAGTTCCTCCAAAAACGTGGGCAGGCTGCCGGTCGGCTCAAAGACGCCGGTGATCCGGTTCGCCTCATCCCACCCGGTCTGACGGTAGACGAAAATATCCTGCATGGTGATGATGTCGCCTTCCATCTTGGTGATTTCGCTGACTGCCATAAGTTTACGGCTTCCATCGCGCTCGCGGCTGATCTGCACCACAATTTGAATCGCAGAGGCGATCTGTTCCCGGATCGCCCGCAGCGGCAGGTCAAATCCCGCCATCAGCACCAGGGTTTCCAGACGCGCCAGTGCATCGCGGGCGGTATTGGCGTGAATCGTAGTCAAGCTGCCATCGTGACCGGTATTCATCGCCTGAAGCATATCGAGCGCTTCGCCGCCACGACACTCACCAACCACAATGCGGTCGGGACGCATGCGCAATGCGTTTCGCACCAGATCGCGGATGGTCACCGCCCCCTTCCCTTCCACGTTCGGCGGGCGGGATTCGAGGCGTACCAAATGCTGCTGATGAAGCTGAAGCTCCGCCGCGTCTTCAATCGTGATGATACGTTCGCTGTTCGGCAAAAATGAGCTCAATACGTTGAGCAATGTCGTTTTGCCCGAGCCGGTTCCACCGGAAATCAGGATGTTTTTGCGAACCGCAACGCAAAGCGCCAGAAAACGGACAATCTCCGGTGAAACCGATCCGAAGCGCACCAGATCCTCCGCCATCAGCGGCTTTCGCGCGAATTTCCGGATGGTGATGGTCGGACCGACCAGCGACAGTGGTGGAATGATCGCATTCACACGGCTGCCGTCCGGCAATCGCGCATCCACCATCGGAGAACTCTCATCGATTCGTCGCCCCAACGGAGAAACGATTCGCTCAATAGCCGACAGTACCTGCCCGCTGCCCGCAAACGCGGTATCGGTACGATAAAGAACTCCATCCTTTTCCGCGAAGACCTGATCCGGCCCGTTGACCATGATTTCAGTCAGGTCGTCACGGGCGATCAACGCCTCCAGCGGACCAAGGCCTACGGCTTCTTCAAACAACTCCTGCTCCACCAGTGAAAGCTCGATTCCGGCGGGAAGTTGAATGGTGAGCTGAGAAAGAATTTCCTGAATCATCCCGCGAGCCTGCCGCGCCAGCTCCGCACTGCCGACGCCGGAAACTGCCATTTTCTTCAAATTCAAGCGTTTCAACAATTCACGATGCGCCTGTTTTTTGATTTCCTGAATAATCGGGCGAAGCTGTTCGGGCACTCCCGAGATGCGCAGCAACGGGATTTCGTGTCGAACAGGCGTCAAGTCATCCAGTTTCGCCTTCGGCAGTTCCCGAGGAGGCGCTTGGCTCGCCTGGGAGGCACTTGCCGGGACGACTGCGTCGTCGCCTTTCTTGTGCACCAGCAGGGTGACTTTGCCGATGTGTATTTCAGTACCGAAAGCGACCTCTTCCGGCTGATTCGGATAAAGTGTTTGGGAGTTGCCGGTCAAGGTTCCGTTGCGACTGCCGAGATCCATCACCATAAGCCGGTTTTCGCGCACAATAAGCTGTGCGTGACGGGTGGAGATTTCCGGTCGCGGAAGTTGGATGTGACAATCCGCCCCGGAGCCGATCAGATAAGCTCCGGGCGGAAGTTGCGCCGCCGTCGCGGGGGAACCGGGTTGCCGGATTTCAAGCTCTAACATTCGTAAGCGCCCTCCCTGAAGCCTTAGTGTCCGCGGTTCTGCTGGCGCTTCTCGTTGTATTTCGGAATTTCCTGCTCCAGCAGTTTGAAGTTCACGCTGCGAGATTCGATATTGCGTTCGATGCGCTTGTCTTCGTAGTTACGCAAAGAGAGCGAGAGCCGCCCCTTTTGAGAGGCAAATACGATCATCTCCACCTCTTCCGGGTAGAGAAGCAGCGTTACGGTGCCGTAGGAAACGCGCCCCGCGGCATCGGCGGGAAGCTCACCCCAGCGATTGCCGACCGCCAGAACTTTCACATTCTGCAAAACTGTCAGCGTGATGGTGTCGAGCGAACTGTCGCCGCGCACATCCGGGAAGCGGAACGTCCCGATTACATCAACACTGTCATTCGGTTGAATCAGATTGTTGATCGACGCCACCTGGTCGACGGAAATCGATACCGCACGAAACTCGTCACGGATGATGCTGGAGAATCCCTGCCGTTGCGAAGGCGGCTGCAAGTCGGTGTGAAGAAGAACCTGATTGGCCTCCACCGTCACATCCAATCGGCGGCCGATGATGTGGGACACGTCGGCCCACCGGATGTCGCGGCTCATGCGCATCTCTGCCGGACGGCGCTGGACTTCATGGCGCGCAAGATCTTCCAGTCGGATTTCTTCGTTGGGAGCCTTGCGAGTTTTCAGCTTGACCAAAACATATGTCTGCATATCTTCACGGAGACTGCGCCGTTCGGCTTCCAACTGCCGATAGGTCAAAACAAACGCGATTACGCCAAACAGCACTGCTCCGAGCAACAACATTTTCTGTCGCATATCCGCTGATTCCTTCCCGGAAGATTAATCGATTTTCATAGTAATATTAAGGAATATATATGCAGGGAAAACAAATGTCCAGCCAGTCTAAGATTTTTTTTTGAATTACTCCGGATCCATTGTGATTTTCATCAGCGCGTCTTCCACCTTTTTTCGGTAGAATTCAAGCCCGGCTTCATCCAGCTCTTGAGGAATCTCCACGTGATCTCCCAGAATCAGCGTCAGTGTGGAGAATGGCTTCGGGATTTGAAACCGATCCCAGCTCCGCACCGACCAACAACGCGATGCGTTGATCGTGATCGGAATCACCCCGGTCCCGGTGATCGACGCGAGGGCGATCGGTCCGTTTTTCATCACATAACGCGGCCCACGCGGCCCATCCGGCGTAAAACTGACATTATACCCTTCCTTGAGTGCGCGAACTCCGGCTCGATAGGCGTTGGCTCCTTTCTTAGAAGATGATCCGCGCAGACTTTTCAAACCGAGAACAGAGATGAAATCGGCAATATACTGCCCGTCCCGCGAGGCGCTGACCACCGCCACCGTCCGCTTACGCGCAATCGCCGGGAACAGTACGGCGAAAAACATCAGCCGATTGTGCCAGGAAACCGAAACCATCCCTCGCGCATTTTGCATATATCCGTTCGGATCGACGATCCGAACCCGGAAAAATACGTGCACATAAAGCTGCAGCAGCCGCGCCGGGAACCAATAGATCCAGGTCGGCAATTTTTTGATGTCACGAAATTTTTTCTTCAGGAATCCCACTATTCTTTCTCCTTGAAAAATTTGCAGCGATCCGTCAGCGGACAGTTCCCGCATTCCGGCTTCTTCCCGGCGTGGCAGACACGCCGCCCATGCGTGATGATCAGGTGAGAGAAATTCGTCCAAAGCGCCGGCGGCGTTTTGGCGTTGACTTCCGCCTCAATTTTCTCCGGGTTCACGGTTGACACATAACCGATCCGGTTCAACACCCGGATCACATGGGTGTCCGCCGGGAATCCGGGGATTCCGAATGCGTTGCCCAATACTACATTGGCACTTTTTCTCCCGATGCCGGGGAGCCGAATCAGTAACTCCATTTCCTGCGGAACCTCTCCGCCAAAATCATTCAATATCATCCTGGCCGCGTTCGACAGGTTTTCGCTTTTGTTCCGGTAAAGCCCGCAAGGGCGGATGATGTCGGCGATGACCCCGACATCCGCTTCCGCCATCGACTTCGGGTCGGGAGCGAGCCGGAACAACTCTTTCGTCACCTCATTGACCCGGTCGTCACGGCATTGCGCCGAGAGCATAACCGCGCAGAGCAACTGAAACGGCGTCGCATGTTCCAGGGGGCAACCGAGATCGCCGTACCGGGTGTACAAGGCGTCATAAAGTTCAACCCATCTGGTCTTGCTTGCCATCTTTTACTCTATTTCTCCTGCCTGACGCAGAAAATTGGTCAAGAGGCGCAACCCTGCGCGCTGGCTCTTCTCCGGGTGAAACTGCGCCGCATAACAATTCCCGCGCCCGAGACAGGCGGAAAAGGGAAGCATATATTCGCAGCTTGCAACCGTGTACGCCGGGTCCACCGGAACATAATAAGAATGAACGAAATAGAAGTAGCTGTCGTCTTCGATGCCCTCCCCCAGCGGCGAGTCGTCACGGAAGGCGACCGAGTTCCAGCCCATGTGCGGAACTTTTTCCAAGCCGCTCGGGAAGCGGATCACGCGACCCGGAAAAATGCCAAGCCCCTCGACATCCGGCGCCTCCTCGCTCGCTTCCAGAAGCATCTGCATACCGAGGCAGACGCCGAAAAAATGTCCGCCACGAGCCAATAGTTCCGGAATAGCCCGGTCGAATCCGCGCGATTTCAAGTTTTCCATCCCGTCGCCGAAATTACCGACGCCAGGCAGGATGCAACAATCAAATTTTGCCAGTTCCGAGCCGGATTCCGCCACCTCGACCGCCGCGCCAACAAATTCAAGCGCTTTTTGAACGGAACCGAGGTTGCCCATGTTATAATCGAGAAGCGCAACCGCCATATGATTTCCTCTTTCGCAATGCAATGATCAGGAGCCTGACTCCCGGGATAATATAGCATTATCCGCATGCGTTTTCCATGGCACCAAAGGAAATCTGTGTTTTTCCAGAAAGATTTCTCCGACCGCACTTGACTTTTACCATCGAATCAGTCATAATAATAACAACAAATTGGATTAGTCCATTTACATTTTTAAACAAATGGCGCAACAAGTCAAGTCCGGCAACAAAGGAGAGCGAAGCCAATGAAACCAAAACATTTTACGTTGATTGAACTTCTAGTTGTGATCGCAATCATTGCGATTCTTGCGGCAATGCTGTTGCCGGCGTTGAATCAGGCGCGCGAACGCGCCCGGCACACCAAGTGCATCAGCAATCAAAAGCAAAGCCTGGCAGCCGGAATGTTTTACGCGGATGATTACGACGGCAATTTCGCCGGGTACGCCCGCGGCCGATTCTGGAGTGCGTTGCTATGGAACCAAAAATATGTCAACAACATACAAATTATGGGCTGTCCCTCCAATTCCTATCCGATCAATGTCGCCAACATGAGCAGCAAAACAGACCCGAATGCGGTTGCAGTCTGGAGCTGGGGCGCTGATGCGTTGTATGGGGCTTTTGCCGTCTATCGTCCACAACAGGACGATGACTTCAAGAACAATGTGGATGGAAAACGTGACGCGATTGGTGAAATCAACAGCTATGTTGCCTCGCCGGAAACTCATACCATCTTAATAAATCGCCTTCGCCAACCTTCCTCGACGGAACTGATGATCGATGCCATACTGGGAGTAGGAACGCGAGCAGGTTGCCCAACCGCATACTTTACGCCGCATACGTTCTATGATGGTACCAATCGGGCGGCCGCATGGTTTCTCCACAACAAGCGGACAACCGCCGGATATGCGGATGGACATGTGGCGGCGCGCACGTTTCAGGAGTTGAAAGAATCTCCGCAGAAATTCAAAGCCGGTTACGACGCTCAGTTCGGTTCATTATAACAAACAACAGGAATCCAGTATGAAATCATGGTTCTCTCTCTCATTGATTCTTTGCGGCACGCTGCTCTCCGCGGCTCCGCAGACATTGTTTGACTTCTCCAAAGACTCGCCGGAGGCGAAGCTGCATTCTCCAGAAAAAAAGAAACAATCAGCCACTTATCAGGCTTTACAGGATGGACAGCCGGGGCTTTGGATCACCTGGGACAATGCCGCCGCCCGACATTTTGAATTCTCTTTGCCGCCTCAAAAGCTGCCGGAGTTCGATACGGCGGAACTCCGCGTGCAAGCCTATCTGCCGGAAGGTGGAGCGATCGGGCGCATCAGTGTCCGTTTTCGAGATAAAGATGGTGAAATCTTTCAGTTCTCCACTTCAATCGACAAAAAAGAATCAGGCTGGCAAACCCTGACTTTTCCCATTGAACCCGCCCCGGAAAAGCCGGAGTGTTGGTATGGTGGAAAAAAGGCAAATAAACGAATCGACTTTCCGGTCGCCTTCACCGGCATCGCCGCCGGGTTCGGCAAGAAAGACGGTGAAGGCTCTGTCGGGATTCGCCAGATCGATTTTCAGGTAACATCACAATCGCCGATTGTTGCGTTGGAAACCGGTAGCATTTCCGATCTCCACCTGCTGATTCCCGGTGAGGAGGATCGTCTCGGGTTCCGGGTGCAGAACCGCCGCCCGGATCACACCGTGTTTGATCTCAGCTACACGGTCACCGATCTCTCCGGGAAAGAACTGGCCCGGAAAACGCTCTCGATTCCGCTGGAGGCTGGCGCCGAAACATTCCTGCGCCTTCCCCGTCCCGAGCACTTCGGGGTCTATCCGGTCTCACTGACCTGGAACGAATCCGGGAAAGAACCGGTAACGCAATCCATGCGGTTCGGCTACATGTCGCCCGCCGGACCGACGCCGGACATCGCGGACAGCTTCTATTTCGGCTTATGCGCCCATCCGCAGCGCATGTTGACCCAGCAGAAACCGGAAGAGATGAAACGGGAAATCAAGGCCGCCGCGCTGTGCGGAGCCGACCAGATCCGCATGGATATCGGTTGGGGACGGGTGGAGCCGAAACAGGGAGAAAGCTCTTATGCGCTCTACGACCCGATTGTGGAAGAGTTGGAGCGTTATCATATGAAATTGGCGCCGATCCTCAACTACCCTCCCCGCTGGGCGTTTGCGGAAGACTGGAAGGAATATGCGATAAGTACCCGCGGAGTTCCTTTCACCAATTTAACAGAACTGGATCGGTTTGTTCGCGCGACGATGGCGCGTTATCACGGAAAATTTCTTTTTGTCGAATTTCTCAACGAACCTGACCACTCCGGATTCGGCAATTTTACCGCAGAAAAATATGTTGAAATGCTCGCCGTCGCCTACGACGCCATCAAAGCCGTCGACCCTGAAGTCAAGGTGATGAGCGGTGGCCTGGCCGGACTGCAAAAAGATGAATTGATTGCCAGGCTGATTTTTGAATCCGGCAAGTTCGATTGTTTCCCTATTCACGGCCACGGCTCGCTCGGAGGATTCCGGCCGCAGGTCAAATTGGTGCAGGAGCTTCTGGCAAATCACTCACCCCGGAAAACATGGTATGCCAATGAAACCGCCATCTCCGCCCTTCATGTCGGAGAGTTGCGGCAGGCGCAAACGCTCTTTCTGAAGTTGATCTATGCCTGGGCCAATGGCGCGATCGGTTACAACTGGTACGATCTCCGCAACGACGGGATGGATCCGAAGAACAACGAACACAATTTCGGATTGGTCACCTACGATTTTTATCCCAAAGCCGGATATATCGCCTATAACATGCTTGCATCGGTTTATCGGAACGGCACGTTTCACAGCGAATTGCAACTCGGAGAAAATCTGGAGGGCTATCTCTTTCGCGCCGCGAACGGAGATTGGCTGTTGGGAAACTGGAGTGTTCAGCCCGGCGTTTCCGGCACCCCGGTTCTGCTGGCCAACGTCACCGGCGAAGCAACGCAGATCGACCTTTTCGGCAACGAAACGGCACTGAGCGGAAGCAATGGATTTCTCGGCTTTGAAGTAGGCTGGGCGCCGACAACGTTGCGGATTCGCGGACAGGAAACTCCGCCTGTTTCCAAAGGGGTTTTGCTTCGTCAGTCCGGAGAACTGTCCACCATCGTTGGGGAGGCGCGAAATTTCCAGTTTGAAGTATTCAATCCGACGAAACAAACACTGACCATTACAGCGACTGTCACGCCGCCGGAGCGGATTGCCGTCTCGCCGGCAACGCAAACTGTTTCCGTCGAGCCGGGCAAACAAGGAGTGCTGACGCTTCAAATCGAGGCGCAGCCGGGATTCATTTCTCCCCCCTCCGCTCCGAAGCAGCTCGCGCTCAATCTGAAGGCCGGAAATCTTTGGCAGGGAACGGTCACGTCGCAATTGCGAAACATCGTGAGCATTCCAGTAAACGATTTCCGCAGCGAGCCTGATTTTCAACTGGATTCCCCGGATCAAATCATCAGTTTCGTCACCAATGCACCAGATATGTTGCCGCATTTCTGGAAAGACGCGAATGATTTGAGCGCCGAAATCCGACTGGCTCGCACCGCGCAGGAGCTGCTCGTCCGGGTAGATGTCCGCGACAACGTTCATCATCAGCCTTTCAACGGCAACACCACGTGGAAGGCCGACAGCGTTCAGCTTGCGCTGCACCTGCCGGGACAACCCTCCATCTGGGAGTTCGGATTCGCGCGGCTTGACGACGGCAGAGAAGAAGCGGCCGTCTGGCTGACGCCGCCGGGATTCTCCGCCGAAGAAACTGTAAAAAATCTTCAGCTGAAAACGGAGCGAAACGAGCAAAGCAAGGTGACCACCTATTACATTGTCATCCCACTCCAGACGATCGGATTGAACAGCAAAATCGGACGGCAGGGATTCCGTTTCAACCTTCTGGTCAATGACAACGATGGAGCCTTTCGGAAAAACGCCATTGGGATCACTCCCGGAATTGCCGAAGAGAAATCATCTGCGCAATATGTTTTGGTCGATTTCGGAAAATGACAAGGTACGAACTTGCAAATACGCAAAAGCCACCTACATTGAAATCTGACCGACTGAAAGGAAATGGAACATCATGATCCCCCCCGCCACATTACGCGGCCAAGTGAAAGAGGCTCTGCTTGAGAGCATCCGCAATCAAGCAGTCGGCACCCGCCTTGCCCCGGAGCGACGCCTCGCCGAAGAGTTTTGCGTGAGCCGCTCCACCATGACCCGGATTCTCGAAGAACTGGTTCAGGAAGGGTATCTTTCACGCCGCGTCGGTTGCGGGACGTTCATCATGCCGCGCGACAGCGAAATCACCTCGTCGCGCCCCGCAGGGCGGACACGCGGCGAAGTGGTGATCGCCTCCCCCGATTTTTTCTCCTATTCTATCTGGGAATGGCTCCATGAGCTGGAGATCGGCGTGATGCGCAGGAACCTTCAGGCGATCAATTTAAAAATCCACCCGGAATCGGATTACAACTCCATTCTGGAGTCGGCGTCAAACTGCCGCAATTTGCGCGGCGTCATTCTGAGTTCCGGTCTGATGACGCCGAAACCGATACTGAAAAAGCTCGACGAACTGGGGGTGCCGATCCTGATGATCGGTGAACTCGACAACATCGGTATTTATCGAAATGTTTACAGCGTCTGCCACAATCACTTTCAGTCCGGTTATCTCAAGATGGAGGCGTTGCTGAGGGCCGGGCATACCCGGATCGGTTTGATTCCCAATGAGCCGAACTCTCTTGCTCAACAGGAGTGCCTTCGCGGGATGAAAGAAGCGGTGCGGGAATATCGCCTCCGCTGGCGCGATATCGCGTTGCCGGAGAGTTCCATCGACCATTGGCAGAACTCCATGAAATGCGGCTGCATTCAGACCCGTGAAATATTGAAGGCGTTCCCTGACGTTACCGGCTTGGTGGTTGATACCGTTCCCGGCGCCATCGGCGCGTTGCGCGCCCTTGCCGAAAGCGGGCGGCGGTGTCCGGAGGATATCAGTCTTGTCACGGCGTTCAGTCATGACGGGATTGAGGAGTACATGTTCCCCAGTCTCTCCACCGTCGTTACATCGAGTGTAAAGATCAGTCAGGCCACTCTCGACGTGATTTTAAACAACGAACCTACGCTGACACGGAAATTCACTCTCGACGTCACCTTCATCGAACGGGACAGCATCCGAAAACTCAAGTAATATGACTGCACAATAAAACGCCGCCAACCTCACAGGTCGGCGGCGTTTTGCATGTCACTGAAATTATTTGCTGACGAGAACGCTCGGGTCGTACCCTTCCGGCGCCTCATAACCGAGCAGTTCAATACAGGTCGCGGCCAGTGAGCTGATGCCCAGCCCTTCCCGCAATTCGTGCTTGTATTCGCCCTTCGACTCCGGATCATAGATGATGCACGGAACCGGGTTGAGCGAATGGCTCGTCTTGCGTGCCGGAACGCCGTTTTTATCGACCTTGACATTGCCTTTCTTATCATGCTCAAGCATATCGTCGGCGTTGCCGTGATCGGCACTGATGACCAGGATACCGCCGGCGGCTTTCACCGCACGCTTGATCCGGGCAAGGCAGAGATCCAGCGCTTCCATCGAAACGATGACCGCGTCCATGTTGCCGGTATGCCCCACCATATCGCCGTTCGGGAAGTTCAGGCGGATCATGCCGTACTTACCGGAACCAAGCGCCTCGACCACACGATCGGTGATCTGGGCGCACTGCATCCACGGCCTCTGCTCGAACGGAATCACATCCGAGCGAATCTCTTCGTAGTCGTCCAGGGCTTCGCTGAATTTCCCGGAGCGGTTTCCATTGAAGAAGTAGGTGACGTGACCATATTTCTGGGTTTCGCTGATCGCGAGCTGCGAAACGCCGCTGGCGCAGAGGTATTCATCCATCGTGCGGTCGATCTCCGGCGGATTAACCAGATAGAGCTTCGGCGCATGAAGGTCGCCGTCATACTCCATCATACCGGCATACATCACATTGGGGCGAACGCCGCGATCAAATTCTTCGAGCGTATCGGCTTCAAACGCCTTGGTGATCTCCAGCGAACGGTCGCCGCGAAAGTTGAAATAGATGACCGAGTCGCCGTCCTTCATCGCACCGATCGGGGTCTTGCCGTCGTCAGAGATGACGAAGGGCGGCAGATCCTGATCGATTGCGCCACTGCGTTCCCGCAGGGTTTCCACCGCTTCGTGCGCAGTTTTGAACATATCGCCGTTGCCGTGGACATGAACTTCCCAGCCCTTGCGAACCATATCCCAGTTGGCGTTGTAACGATCCATTGTGACAACCATGCGGCCGCCGCCGGAAGCGATTCGAGCGTCAAAACCATCCTGATTCAATCCGGCGAGAAACTCTTCAAAGGGATCGATATAATCAAGCGCCGACGTTTCCGGCACATCGCGACCATCGAGCAACGCGTGGATGCGGACGTGCTTCACGCCCGCCTTTTTCGCATCTTCGATCATCGCTTTGAGGTGATTGATGTTGCTGTGAACGTTGCCGTCGGAGAAGAGCCCGAGGAAGTGCAGCGTCGAACCGTGCGTTTTTACATTGTCGACCAGCTTCTTCCAGACTTCGCCTTCAAACAGTTTTTTCGATTCAACCGCTTCTTCCACCAATTTGGCGCCCTGTGCGAAAACCCGCCCACTGCCGATCGCATTGTGACCGACTTCGCTGTTGCCCATATCCTCGTCGGAGGGCATGCCGACGGCAGTCCCGTGCGCCTTGAGTTTGGTGAACGGACACTCTTTCATCAAGCTGTCGAGCACCGGAGTGCGGGAAAGCAGAACAGCATCGCCGTCCGCATATTGACCAAAACCGACGCCGTCGAGAATTGCGAGAACAACCGGTCCGCGGCGGGGAGTGAATTTCGGATTCTTCTTCAGGGGCTGTAACATGAATTTCGATTCCTTATCGTTGCATTTATGACAAATTAGCTGCGATGACCTTCGACCTGAGCCGAAATCACGCCTTTTTTGCTGGTTTCGCAGAACTGAATAAATTCGAGGACTTCCGGGAGCTGGGGCAGCTCGGCCCGGATTTTTTCGAGCGCGTTGGACGGAATCAGCCCGCTGCGATAGTAGATGCGGAACATCTGCTTGATCACCGAAATCGTCTCGGCCGAAAATCCGGCGCGCTGAAGCCCAATCTTGTTGATCATCTTGACGCCGCCGTTACGCCCTTCGGCCATCATGAACGGAGGAACGTCCTTCGAGAACACCGATCCGCCTGAAATGATCGCCAACCGGCCGACCCGGCAGAACTGGTGGATTCCAACCAATCCGGAGATCAGCACATTGTCGAAAATCTGGCAGTGGCCGGCAACTCCGGCAAAACCGACGAGAATGACGTTGTCGCCGATCACGCAATTATGCGCGACGTGAGTCGCGTTCATAAACATATTGTGGTTGCCGATCCGGGTTTCGGTTCCCGGCAAGGTTCCAGTATGAATGGTACAGCCTTCACGGAAAATATTATCGTCGCCGATATTGAGGTAAGTAGCTTCTCCGGGAACGACCGAATGATCCTGCGCGGGTTGTCCCAGCGATGCGAACGGATGAACCGTGTTATTTTTGCCAAGCGTCGTATATCCGTCGATGTTACAATGCCCGATCAAGCGGGTACCGTCGCCGATTTTTACATTCGGCCCGACAAAGCAGAAGGGGCCGACTTCAACGCCGCTTGCGAGCACGGCGCCGTCGGAAACGATGGCGGAAGGATGAATTTTCGGCATATGCTGACCTCTTGTTTCAGGCTGAATTCCATAACACGGTTTCTCTAATATACCATCAAAATCACTCACTATCAATCCCGCGCGGCTTGCAAAAGCGGAAAAAAGAGCGTATTTTATCAAGAATTGGAAGAATGGAATGGGAATGAAAATCTGTCTGATTCTCGATCGGTTGCGCAGTGCGCACAATACCGGCAACATATTCCGCATTGCGGAGGCGTTCGACGCCGAGATCATCGCCTGCGGTTATACCCCTGCCCCGCCGCATCCGAAATTGGCGAAAACCGCAATGGGAACGGATCTTACCGTACCCTGTCGGATCATGCCGGACGCGGCGACGGCGGTTCGGGCGCTCCGCGCCGAAGGGTATCCGATGATTCTCGCAGCGGAACCGGGGCCGGACAGCGTGTTCGCCTGGGAGAAAACATATGAGTTCCCGCTTGGAATCGTCCTCGGGAACGAAGCGCTCGGAGTGTCGCCGGAAGCGCTTGCGGAAGTGGATGGATTGGTCGGTTTGCCGATGCTCGGCGACAAGGCCTCCATCAATGTCGGCAACGCGGCGGCGGCGATTCTTTATGCGATCGCGGCAAGATCGGAAAGGTTCAAGGCAAAAGAACGATGAAAATAAAATTGGTCGGCAAAAATCTCGATGACATCCGTCCCCTTCTTCGCCTGGGAGGGATGGAGGAAGCGCTGCCGGAGGAGACCCCCGAATTGATCGTGGCTCACGGCGGCGACGGCGCATTGCTGGGGGCGGCTCGCGATTATCATGATTTTTCGATCCTGCCGATTCGCGACGCGCGTACCGCGCCGCTTTGCTCCCGGCATGATTGCGCCTGCCAACTGGCCGCTTTTCACGTCGGTCGCACCCGGCTGGATCGCTTGTCCAAGGTTTCCGGCACGGTGCGCGACATCACGCTTCATGCCCTGAACGATGTGTTTCTGCACAACCTCGACCGTTCAAGCGCCTTGCGCTATCAGGTGCGGATCAATGGGGAGCTTTATGCCGACGAAGTGGTTGGCGACGGTGTCGGGCTGGCAAGCGTGCACGGCAGTACCGCCTATTACAAAAGCATTACGCAAAGCATCTTCCGGGTGGGAGTCGGCTTGGCGTTCAGCAACTCAACTGAAGAAGTGAGCCACCTCGTACTTGCGGCGGATTCCGAAGTGGAGATCAAGGTGTTGCGTGGCCCGGCGATCCTGATTGCCGACAACGATCCGGAACGCCTGGCGATCAACGAAGGCGAAACCGTTACGTTGCGTCAATCCGACCGCGTAGCGACGGTCTATGGGTTGGACAATTTCATGTGTCCGGCCTGCCGGCTTTTGCGCCACTCGAAGCTGACGCCGCGCCCGAACTGGACGTTCTGACATGCAACGGCGATGGATCCCGATCATCGTCATCGCAGTTTTGCTGCTTGCCGGGATTCTGTTTGATTTTCTGGCCTCCATCGGTTGGCTTCCGGCATGTCCACTCTATCGCTTTACCGGACTATCCTGCGCCGGTTGCGGCGCCACGCGCGGGCTGCACGCATTGTTACGCGGAAATCTGGCAGAATGCTTCCGTATGAACGCGTTACTACTTCCCATGCTGGCCTTGATCGTTCTGCTTGGCTTCCGCCCGAAGCTACTTCAAAAGCCGCTGCTCTGGATCGGTCTTCCGATCGTGGTGATTCTCTTTGTTCTGATCCGCAATCTCTTCTGATTCCACCTCATCTTCCCGCATCGGCAGAACAAAATCAATGCCGGTTTTATTTTTTTACGAAAATAAATGAAACCGCTCTTGCTTTTTGCTTTTTTTTGCGCCATAATTAATTTACGAAAATAAATAAAACAACAAAGGAGCGACAATGGCAAGGCGCAAGAAAAAAATCAACATCAAACTGGTGGCCGAAGAGGCCGGCGTTTCGCTGGCGACGGTTTCCCGGGTAATCAACAACCGTACCGACGTCAGCGAAGCGATGCGGAAAAAGGTAGCGGCGGTGGTAGAGAAATTCAACTTCGCTCCCACCAAGGGCAGTGAACGCCGGTTCAACATCGGAATCATCGTGATTCTGGATTTATCGCTGGTAAACGAATACATTTCACAGGTGCTGGATGGAGTGGCCGACTACAGCGACGGGGAGATGATCGATGTAACAGTGATATTCTACCGGATCACACCGGAGGCGAAACCGCTGCTGCAGCTGATTCGTGAACGGCGCTGCGACGCAGTGGTGCTGTTCCCGCCCGAGCGCGTCGTCGATCAACTGCCGCAGCTGATTGAGGCGGAAATCCCGACCATGCTGATCAACGGCGAAACCAGCGCCTCTAAACTCGGATTTCTGAACAACGAATCCTACTGCGGTTCGGTCAAGGCGATGGAGTATCTGGTAGAAAATGGTCACCGGAACATCGGGTTCCTCTGCAACGCGCTGGAAAACAGCGAAAACCATCAGCAACGACTTCAAGGCTATCTGGATGTGATGGCGAAAATCAATCCAGGAAATACCGACTGGATCATTCCGCATCAGCCGACGCCGGAAACGACCGAGGCCGGCTATAATCAATGCACGCAACTTCTGCTTACCCACCCGGAAGTGACGGCGATCTTCTGCACCAACGATGAAATGGCGGTCGGTGCGATCAAAGCGTGCTGGGATGCCGACTTGCGGGTTCCGGAAGATATTTCCGTCATCGGGTTCGACGACATCCCCTACGGACGTTACCTCCACCCTGCCCTCACCACGGTCAAGCAGCCGCTGCTCGATCTGGGATATCGCGCGGTGAAATACCTCGATGAATTCCTGAAAAACCAGCGAAATGACCTGCCGGGTGAAACGCTGGACACCAAATTGGTTGTTCGTGATTCCGTGATGAATATAACCGGGAGATAATGGTTTATGAAACGTTCCGTATGTCTGATTTCGACTCTGCTTCTTCTGGGAAGCGCTCTTGCCGCGGCAGAATTTCTGTTGACCGACAATGGCCGCACCGGATGGAAGCCCAATGCGTTCACCGGCACAGAGCCGAGAATCAAAACGGGGGCGACCGTCTCGCCTGTCGAGGGCGAATGCAGCCCGGAGTTCATGAAAACCGCCAAAGTGGAGAACAGCCGCGTTCTGATCGATGGAATCCGCGGTTCACGCGGCGACACGCAGGCTTTCGGGAGCTGGCAGCCGAAGAGTCCGTATGAAACCTTTGTTATCGATCTGCAAGCGCCATACGAAGTCAGTCGCGCCACCGTCTGGGCGGTATTCGGCAAAGGGAAAAAAACAGGAAACGTCGAAGTGACAATTAGTTTCGACGGCCAAAATTACACTCCCGCCGCCCAAGCCGTGTTCCCGGAAGGACTCAACAGCGGAGAAAAAGAACCATTGGGGCTTCCGCTTGAAATTCCATTTGAGAGGCCGGTCAAAGCACGCTATGTCAAAATCCGCACCGAACTTGTCAAAGGCGCTTACCAGCAGGTGATTTCTGAAGTTGCGCTCTGGGGGAATGACCTCTCCACTGCGGAAGCTACAGCGGCAATTGCCGCACCGGAAGCCGAAACGCTGAACGTCACCGAGCGACTGCTCTCCGACAACTCCGCCGGGGAAATCTTCCCCGGTTCCGAAAAAAAACTGATTACCGGAGCAAAGATCACCTGGATTACCGACGGAGTTTTCGCCACGAAATCCAAAGAATTGCTCGAAACAGGCTCCCGCCCCAACGGAACAAGCCGGGTACTGCTTGACGGAACGCGCACTGGCGGCCCCGGTCAGGCGTGGGGACATTGGGGCGGCGGGCTGTACTATGGAACATTTACCGTAGACCTGCAATCACCGTATCTGATTACCCGTACGGCGATCTGGTCGCAACAGACAAAAACCCAAGGATTTGAGTCATTTGAACTCCTGCTCAGTATGGATGGTGAAAAATTCGTCTCGGTTGGAAGCGTCCAATGCCCTGAAACTCTTGAAAATGAAAAGAAGGATTACGGCGAAAAGGTAGAGTTGAAACTGGAGAAACCGGCAATGGCGCGTTTCCTCCAATTCCGCGTCAAGAAGAATCCGGGACGGATGCAGATGATTATCTCCGAAATCGCCATCTGGGGCGACGCCCTCCCCTCCGGCCAAGAGACCTCAGCCTACCTCCCGGAAAACCAACGTCCCACCGTCACCGGAGCGGTTTCCGGCATCGGCTCCGGGGCACTCAAGCTCGACTGGAGCGGATTCGGTTCCGCTTCTCAAACCAAAGGCTACCGAGTTTATCAAGCGGATAAATCATTTGAACGAATCGATCTACAAGATGTTGATAGAATCGGTTCTTTCGATGCGAAAACAACTTCAATGCTGATTTATCCCCTGACCCCCGGTGAGAAAAAATATTATGGAATCACTGCCGTCTATGACGAAGGCGAATATCCGGTCATAAAACCAGTGGCTTACACTCCGCCAGGCCCGGTAGACTGCAACACCTTCGGCGACATGCTTGCCATCAACCACTTCTGGGGTGGAGGCGGGGCCCGCCACGTTAAGCGCACCACTGAATGGGAAACCGTTGCACTTGATTTGCTGGCAGAAACTCCGTACAAGACAACGCGCTGGTGGTGGGCAACTCCCGCCATCGTGACAAAATTTTATGAACGCGGAATCGGCGCGACCTCATTTGCCGGAGCGCGTCAGTACGAAGACGGGAAGGCACTAGGAATTCACCTCTACTGCTCCGGCAACGAACCTCATTTGAGCGGCATCCAGCCGGAAGCATTTGCCGAGCGGATCAGAAAAACTCATCAGGAGATGAAAGCGGTCAACCCCGCCAATATGCTTTATGCACCAACGGTCTGTCTTGATGGCCGTTCGCTTGATTTTCTCGAAAAGTTCTATGCGACCGGAGCAAAAAGCTCTTTTGATGTACTCGATCTGCACACCTACCTCGGGAACACCAGTGAATTCATCGTTCCCCCCGGTTATCCGACGGGAAGCCCGGAAGCGTTATTTGAACGCATGGAAAAGATTCGTGAGATCATGAAGCGCCATGGCGATGGCGACAAACCCATCACCTCAACCGAATTCGGCTATACCGACGTTAATGTCGCCAATCCTGCCGGTTATATTACGCCGCAACGTAAGGCGGAGTATCTGGTTCGCGGACTGATCCTCCATCATGTTCTCGGTTTTCGTCGCGTTTTCGTTTACAGCTTCTGGGACGAGGGGGACGACAAAAACTACACGGAACACTTCTTTGGCCTCGTCGATTACGAAATGCAAAAGAAACCCGCCTATTATGCCAGCGTCACTCTCGGCAAAATGCTCGGAACGTGTGTACTGGAAGGCAAGATAAAAGGTTCGACCGAAGTCGATTTCGGTTATGTCTACAAAAACGCGCAGGAAGGCAAATTCATTACAACCGTCTGGAACGGAGCGTCGGAGATGTCCGGAACATTCCGAACCACGCCCGGCACGGTGACTGTCACCGATCTTTATGGAGAGAAGAAACAGATCAAAACCTTGCCGGACGGCTCCTTTCGGATGGTCTACGGCCCTGCTTTGCTCTACATCGAATCGACCGCTCCGACAGAGTTGCTGAAAACGATCCAAGTAAAAAACGAACCATCCAGCGATCGTGTCACATTGACGATCGACTCTCCGGTCGTCGTCACCGGTGCGGGGAGTGTCGCAAAAATCGAGGCGCAACTCCATAATCCGACCCAAGAGCAGCTTCAGGTAAAGGTGACGCTGGAAACAGCGGAAGGCAAGATCCTCGCGGAACAATCCATCGCTCTGTCACCCGGAGCAAAACGTCCGATATTGTTCCCGATTCCCGCCTCTCAGGGGCTGATTCTTGACCGTTGTGACCTGGCAATCAATTATGAGGGTAAATACGAAAGTCGCTCTGGTCGAGAAACCATCTTCATCCGACGCCTTGCCGATAAAGCCGGAATCTTTACCGCGAAAATGTATGGTTATAAAAATGACGTCTACGTCCTCGCCGATGACACGCTGGAAGTCACTGTGGACTTCATGCGCGGCGGCCGCATCCTTGAAATCTATGATCGCCGTACCAGAGCCAACCAAATCACCGTCACTTACGATCGGCTCCGGGAATTAGGGAGTATCAGCTTCTACTATTGCATCTGGGATGAGGTAAAAGCTCCGGTGGGCTTCCGACTGGAACGCAACACGCCGTATCGAGTGGAAAAACTCCCGAACGGGATCGTGCTGAAAGCGGAGAACCCTGGAAAACTCGCCAACACCAAAACCATCACACTCGGGGGGAACGGCGTTCTGAATCTCAATATCAAGATAGACAATCTCTCGCAACAGAATGTCGCCTGCTCCTGGTACATGCACCCAGAGTACACCATTGGCGGAGAAGCCAAGAGCCACTCCGACCTGCTGACACTTCCATTGGGCGGCAAAGAAGTCCAAATCCCATATTGGACCGGACTTGGCGACCGTCCGACACCGGAATTCACCGCAGGATACTGGAAGCTGGCCAGCCCGACGAAAAAATATGAGATCCGACAGGATTTCTCTCTTGAACAATTTCGCAATCCCCGCCTTTGGTTTGGCATCGGCAGTTGCAATTTTGAAATGCAAAGCATTGAAGGGCTGGAGCTTGCTCCGGGAAAGAGTTGGACAGGAGATCTCAAATGGACATTTTCAACCATCCAGTAAAAAAAGGAGTACAGCTTATGAAACAGAAAAATTTTACGCTGATTGAACTGCTTGTCGTAATCGCCATCATTGCGATTCTCGCCGCCATGCTGCTCCCGGCACTCAATAAAGCGCGGGAACGCGCCCGGCAGACGACCTGCATTAACAATCTGAAACAGCAGGGCACACAGATGACCTACTATATCGATGAATACAACGGTTACATCGTTCCGGCAAAAACCGCCAGATTGCCGTCTGGAGCCGGTTACTGGACACACAACCATGCCCGATTGCTCGGCGTCCTCTACGCCAACATGCCGACAACCAATCTGGTTTCCGGCAAAAACATCTACGCCTGCCCCTCGTTGCCCGGCCTCTACCAAAGCGGCGGCAGCGACGGCCCGTGGTGGAAACAGGGGTATGGTTTCAATGCCGCGAACACCACAGTCAGCGGCGACACGCCGGCCGGTCTGATGGAAGTCATCGACGGCCCGAACGACCACTCGATCCCACGCAAAATCAGCCGGATTCCCGGCCCGTCCAGCGTCGCCGCCATCATGGACATCCGCAACAACGTCGTCTACTACAACAACGGCGACACCAATGTGCTGGAAAATTACGACCGCCATGGCGGCGGCGGCAACATCTGCTACCTTGACGGGCATGTCAAATTCCACAACATCAATGATTACCGTTACCGAACCGGACGTGACGGATACTCCAACACGCCGATCCATTATAAAAACCAGGGAGCCGATTGATTTATGAACCTCACCATTTCAGGCAACACCCTACCCGCGATTCCATGGGAGGAGCGTCCGGCTGATTCGCACGAAACCGTCTGGCGTTACAGCGGAAACCCGGTGATTCGGCGCGATGCGATTCCGACGTCGAACAGTGTATTCAACAGCGCGGTGGTTCCGTTCCAAGGCGGATTCGCCGGAGTCTTCCGCGTGGATGACAATCGAAGGATGATGCAGCTTCACACAGGATTCAGCAAAGACGGAATCCTGTGGAAGTTGACGCCGGAACCGATCCAATTCACATCCGAATGCCCCTCTGCGGGCAGCTTCGAGCGTGGTTACGATCCGCGCGTCGTCTGGATCGAGGACCGGTATTACATCATCTGGTGCAACTGCCTCAACGGCCCGACCATCGGCCTGGGATACACCTTTGACTTTCAAGAATTCCACCAGTTGCCGAACGCATTTCCGCCGTTCAATCGCAACGGAGTACTGTTTCCGCGCAAAATCAACGGCAAATATGCGATGCTGAATCGCCCGAGCGACAACGGGCACACCCCGTTCGGCGACATCTTCTATTGCGAAAGCCCCGATTTGCGCCACTGGGGATATCACCGCCATGCAATGGGAACCACCGACGGCTGGCAGGAAACCAAAATTGGCGCCGGGCCGATCCCCATCGAAACCAGCGAAGGATGGCTATTGTTCTATCATGGCGTGCTGACCAGCTGCAACGGATTCGTCTATAGCTTCGGTGCCGCGCTGCTCGATCTGGAAGAACCGTGGAAGGTACTTGCCCGCTCCCGGAGCTATCTCCTCGCGCCCCGGGAACTTTACGAATGCGTCGGAGATGTTCCGAATGTCGCGTTCCCCTGCGCCTCGCTCTGTGATGCTCCCACCGGACGCATCGCCATCTATTACGGATGTGCCGATTCCGTCACCGGCATCGCGTTTTGTCGCGCCGATGAAGTCATCGCCCGAATCAAAAGCGAAAGCACAAAATAACCAATCAGCTCCCGGTGAAATCGACGTTTCACCGGGAGCAGTTTTCTGTCATCAGGCAATCAGCGTATTTTTTGAGATGGCATCCAGTTCGATGCCGAGCTGATAGTCGGTCCCGGCTTTTTTTGCCGCTCCCTGCGCCTCGATATTGAGGTAATAGACGCCACTATCCAGCAATCGGCTGATCTCCGCAACGCCGGATCGGCTCCGAGTAGAAGTGATCTTGATCGGGCTCCGTCCATCGACACCCTCCCGATAGAGCGTAACGCGCGCGCCGTCTCCAAGCGCTTCGGACAGTGACAGAACCGCGGCCGAATCAAACACAACATCAAATCGATACCAGTCAAGCAGATCACTGAACCCGACCCAACCGTCATTGACGCCAAGAGCAGGATCAAGTATATTGGCGTTCTGCCAGTTGTTATCCGATGCGTCCGCTTTACCGAATGCAGTTCCTGAAAGTGTAACAGTATAATCGGTGTTGCGCCCGGATTTCCAGCTGGTGGAGGCAAAGGAAACCACGTAATCGCCGGCTTGCAACAACACACCGACTCGTTCCGTTTCCTTTTTATTGGAGCCGGACACCGTCGCTTCCCGTTTCAAGGTTCCATTTTCCCGGATACTGTAGATAGTGAATTTCCCTCCGGCTTTTTCGTCGAGTTGTGAGAGGGTAAATTCATAGCTCCCCGCATTTGCCAGCGTCAAGATCCGGTAATCGACGGAATCGCCAAAGCCGACCCAATTATCTCCGAAAAGCGACAGCTCCGACAGTTCTTCCGCACTGCCGGAAGCCACGGCGGTGAAAACGGTATAATCGGCGTTGCCGAATACCGCGGCAAAGCTGTCGTCGCCCAGGTCGGCTTGCGCAAAAGCCGTTCCGGAGAGTGCGACCGCATAATCGGTATCATACCCTGACTTCCAGTTTGTAGAGGCAAAAGAAACCACATAATCGCCGGCCTGCAACAACAACCCGGCTCGTTCCATTTCTTTTTTGTTGGAACCGGATACCACGGCTTCTCGTTTCAAGGTTCCGTTTTCCCGAATGCTGTAGATGGTGAACTTTCCACCGGCTCTTTCGTCGAGCTGCGAGATCGTGAAGTCATAGCGCCCGGCATCAGCCAACGTCAAGATTCGATAGTCGATGATATCGCCGAAGCCGACCCAATTGTCTCCGAAAAGCGACAATTCCGGCACCCCTTCCGCGCTCCCTGTCATCGCCGTGGTATACACGGTATAATCGGGGTTGCCGAATACCGCGGCAAAGCTGTCATCGCCCCGGTCGGCCTGCACGTAGACCGTTCCGTCGAGTGTCACATCGTAACTGGTTCCCGCCTTTTGCGTCGATTGAACCATGACGAAGTAATCCGTGCCCGCATCGAGCAATAAATTGAAAATCCCCCGTTTCGCTTCTGAGGTTTTCGCATTGACCGAAACCCGGCGCACTAACTTCAGCTTGTCATTGTATAGTTGATAGATCGCAAGCGTCAGATTGCCGGTCACGGCGCTGAGATTAAAGTTATAGCTCCCCGCCTCTGCAAACGTCACATGGCGCATATCGGCCTTATCGTCGTATCCAATCCAGTTGGCAGTTGCCGCCTCCCCCTCGCCGGAAGCGGCCGGAGCCATAACCGAAAACAGCGAAAGAGAATTCAGGTTGCTGTAGCGATCGGAAACGGCAAATGAATAATCTTCATTCTGATACACCTGCGTCCAGTGGTCATCGGCAGAGGAAATCCCGGCGGCTTTTCTTGTTTCGCTGTCCGCCCCGCCCCAGATGCTGACCAGATAGCTGTTGATGCCAAGCGCAAGCTCGTCATCGGAGACTGCCGCACTGCCGCAAACCAACAGATAATACGTGCTGTTGATTCCGGCGAGGAAGCGGTACTCCTGGCTCGTCGCATAATCGGAGGTTGTGTAAAGAACCGAGCTCTTGTCTTCCGCATAGAGAGTGATGTTGATTCCGGTGAGTATCGGGTCGTCAAACGCCATGGCGACCAGCAACAGGATTTCAGCATCATAGTATGTGCTGAACATGTAATAATCGTCGTCGTTCTCCCCATCCAGATTCCCGGCACGCTCGATCTGATTGCCGTTGAACTCCAGATTTCTGGCATCGTCGAACGTTTCATTTTGTCCCAGCATTTTTTTGTCGAATTGCCGGATTCCCTCCACGTCGCCGAGATAGGTCCCGGTAATGCCGTAGTCGGACATATACCAACGGCCATCCTCCTCATTGTAATCGAGCAAGCTCCGCGACAAACGATTGACCGCATCGCGACGATCTTCGCTCCCGCCCCAATAGTCGCTGTCGGAGTCGGAGTAATAGACATAAAAGTCATCGCCATCCACTTCATATCCCCAGCCTGTAATGGCGTGCGCCATGCCGGAATCGGAGTAGATATTGAACCCGACTCCGAATCCGGCATCAAAACAATCACTCAACGCATCCGCAAAATTTTCCTGATAGGCAGTCGCATTCAAGTTGACGGTGACCGAACGATAGTCGATGGTCGGAAACAGATTCCCGCCATCCATCGGAACATCGATCATACCGGTGGCGCCAACGCCGTTCAGGAACCAGGAGAATCCATCCGCGTCATAACCGCCTTCATTTTTCCAATGATCGATATAATATTCGAGCACCTTATCCTCGTTGTCCCATTCCGGATTCGCCGCCACGGCCCAACCGGCCCATGTCAGCAAATTAGAGGAAGCGCCACCCCAGCAATAGAGCATGTCCTGTGAAATCAACAGTTTTTCCGCATCGGCAAAATAATAACCCGTGACATCGTTCGGACGGGACGGCGCCGGGTCCGAATAACGTTCCGGCAACCAATCATGTCCCCAGAGCACCGTGCTCAGAACAATGTTCAAATCCGTATGCGTTTCCGCGGTTTCAGCAATATAGAACGTGGACACATCGCTCCACTCGCCCAAATTTCCCGCGGCATCCATCGCACGCGCCTGATAATGATAACGACCGGCCTCCAGATTCTCCATGGTGACGGCATTGTTCTCCTGCGTCAACTTCTCCGCCGTCGCCGCATCGCTGCCCGCCCGGTAACACCGGAACTCGTAACCGGTTACCGCCACATTATCGCGCCCTTCCTGCCAGTAGATGGTCACACTGTTCGCGTCATAGATGTTGTCGACAAAGCCACGGAGTTTCAGTGGTGCTTCGGTGTCAATCTCGACCGGAGTATTGTCCACATGAAACAACAGTTCCCCGTCGCGATTCAACGACAAAGAATAGGTGATCCCGGCGATCGTCACCGCGCCATCCGTCCCGGAGAACTGATAGAGCACATTGCGGTAACTGTCCGTGACTAGAGAGATGGTTCCGGTAAAATCAGCGGCATTCCCGGCCAGGCGATATTCGCCTTCCGGTTGATCCGCCGCGTCAATAAAAATATAAAGCTCAAACCCCGGGAGCAATGTAAGGTCATTGACGACAGTCGTCGTGATCTCCTCCGGCGAAACCGGGGCATCGCCTTCTCGGGAAAAATGAAAGAGGAATACTCCGCCGGAACCTTCCCCAAGCTCCCCGGCAATAGAAATGGCCCCTGTCGCCCGGATAACGCCGTTCAGAACCGCGCCTGCGGCCAACTCCAGACGACCGCCACTCCGAATCTGGGCATTGGATACCGTGCTCCCCTGCCCCGCGGTCAACACTCCGCCCCCGTTAATCTCCGCATAATTCGAGATTGCGTCGGCGCCGCTCAATATCAATGTGCCGCTCACATCGGAAACATTCGCCCGCCCGTGAGTGACGGTCATGCTTCCGCCAAGCTGAATTTTCGTATAACTGGCCTCGCCGCCATCGACCAGCTGTTCCCCGCCATCGACGATGATGTCTTCAAACGAAACCAGCCCCTCCGAAACGATCCGGTATCCGTCGACCTCGTAGCGCCAGGAGCTGCTGCCATCCGAACGGATGATGACCCGAGTGCCGCCATCGACTCCCCATCCATCGACAATCGCGCCGAAGTCATAGCGAATTCCTGCCCCGCTGGTCAGTTCAAACATCAAGGCTTTGCCACCGGCGTTTACGATCAACGTACCATCGGCATACACCTGCGAACCGAGAGCCACTCCGCCCGAAAGAACCTGCTGAACCGCGTTTCCGGTAACTTTCGCATCATAAGAGGTTTGCCCGTCTTCCACGATTTGCTGCGTTTTTACGATATAATTCCGGGATTCATTCGCGGCAATCTCCCGACCGGGTTCCAGCGAAATGCAGTTGAAATCATAGCCGAACACCGCATATTCCGTCAGTACAAGTGTTCCAATGGAACTGCCGCTCTCCTGCATCAAAGTCGCACCATCGGCTACAAACACCTGCCGAGCTATGCTGTTTTGCTTCGCAATCATCGTTCCATGACCGCCCACAGTAATTCCTTCGGCCTCTCCGCCTTCCAGAAGGATCAAAGAACCATCGGCGACGGTGATGCCGTTGGCAACTCCGGCAACCCGCATTTCCGGCAAGGCCTGCGTACGATCTTCCTGCGCCAGCAATGTCGAGTTGGCAACTGCTCCGGCAGAGACGATGAATATGCCATGATCCGTTACCCGTGTCCGATCGGCGCTCGACGCGGCATCCAAAATCCATTCTCCATTTACCAATTGATCTGTATAATTCGCCATCGTGCCCTCCGGTGTCAGTGTTTCTATATAAAAAATCATAGCGCAGATTTCACTTCTTTGCAAGAAGCATATCCCGATTTTTTTCAAAAAAAACGGAGTCTGATCGTTTCGATTCAGACTCCGGCTTATTTCCTTATTCGCTTATTTTGCCACTGCGGTTTCCAGCGAGGCAAAGTCCGCTGCGATGTTGGTAGCTTCCTTCAAGATCAGATCCTCGCTTTTTTTATCCGAATCGGAATCGCCGCGATCTCCTTGCAATTTTTCCGCTTCATCCTGAAGCTGCTTTTCTTCGTTGTACTCTTTCCAGCGCATTTCCTCATTGAGAGAGATTGCTTTGCGATCCTTGTAACGGTTGTACGCATCCAGCTTCTTACGGAACGCGGAGTACTCGGTATCGGTTTCGATACGTTTCTGTGAGGCGGTCTTGAGTTCCTCCACCTTCTTCGCAAAATCCGGAACATACGAATCGACCTTGACCGGCCGCACCGAATCCCACGGCAAATGGTTGTCCATGAACATTTCACCGAGATCCATCCGGTCGGTCAGCGACGGAAGCAAAATATCCGAAGCTACGCCAAGCTGCTGAACCGAACCGCCGGTCGGACGGAAGTACATCGCCGTTTCATAAGTCGCCGAACCGGCGGGGAAGTTCTCGCCGATAAACCGCAGATACCGATCCAACGGCAACACATCGAGCACCGTCCCCTTCCCAAAGGTACGGCTGTCGCCGACGATCACGCCGCGCTCCCAGTCACGAATCGCGCCGGTGAAGATCTCCGCCGCCGACGCCGAAAGTTTGCTCACCAGAACCACCAGCGGACCGGCGTATACCTGCTCCTCATCGGTGTCGTTTTTGATTTGAACCCCTTTCGAGGGACTGCGCATTTGCACCACAGGGCCGGATTTGATGAAAAGCCCGGTCAGGGAAATCGATTCCGGGAAGCTGCCGCCACCGTTGCGCCGCAGATCCATCACGACCGCATCGACCTTCTCTTTGTTGAAGTTTTCGAGGATGCGGCGAACGTCGCGGGTACAGCTTTTGTAATCCGGATCGCCCTTCATGTAGTCCTCGAAATTCATATAAAATCCGGGCAAGGTCACCACCCCGATTTTGCGCTCGTTCCCCTGTGCGTCTTTCACGTTTTTGATTTCGCCCTTTGCTTCGCTGTCGACCAGAACGATTTTATCACGGGTGAGCGTGACCGTTTCAGGGACCGCATTGCGTCCTTTCTCGCCGGGGAGTACGGTCAGCGTCACCTGCGTTTTCTCCGGACCACGGATCAACTGCACAGCTTTGCCGACCGGCATATCGACCACATCAACCGGTTCACCGGTTTGCTGGGCGACCGAGATAATGCGATCCTCCACCTTCAATCTGCCGTCACGCGCGGCGGGTCCGCCGGGAGTAAGGCCGACGATTTTGATATAACCGCTGTCACTGGTCAAGGTCGCACCGATACCGGAGAGCGAGAGATTCATCGATATCTCGAAATCCTCTTCCAATTTCGGCGGATAATAGTTGGAGTGCGGCCCGTATACCTGCGCGAGCGAATTCAAGTAGATGCCGAGAATGTCGACCTTGTCTTTCTGCTGAATGTCGTTACTGACGTCGCGAAGGCGGGCAAGAACTTTCCCCGCCGGGTCGGCGACTTCCCATTTCGACGCCGCGGAGGATTTTTCCTTTTCTTCCTCGGTCATCTTCGCGCGATCCTCTTCTCGGACGCGGTTGATCAGTCGGTAAGCCAAAACGTCGTTTTTGAGTCTCAGATACCAGAGTTGCTCCAACTCTTCACGATTTTTGGCGCGCGGCTCCTTGCTGCGATCGGGGGTATAATTTTCCTCCAACGCGAAATCAAACGGCACCTTGAGCCGTTTCTCGGCAAAGGCGCGATACTCATTCACCCGTTCCCGATAAGTGGCATAGACCTTGAATGCAAACGAGCTGTCGCCAGCCTGAAGCTGGGCGCACAGGGCATCTCGTTCCGCGGCAAACTCCGCCACGTCTTCTTCCGTAAAGTAACTCCGATTCGGGTCCAGCTCTTCCAGATATTCCTCGAACAGTTGCCGCGAGATGTTGACATCCATCGGCTGCTGTCGGTAGTGATTGCGGGAGAGAATCTGCGCCGTCACACGGCTGATCAGAGCCAGCTCCTTATCTCCATACTCCGCTCCTTTGCTTCGTTCCGCGGCAAAGGCCGTCGAAAACGCGCCGGATAAAAAGAATGCGAGCAGTGCCCGCGTCATGATTCGTTTCCTCATCCGCACAGAATACTCCTTCTCAATATGATACATTTGCAATTCATCAAAAGATAGAAGTTAAAATAACACGTTTCAACGGAAAATAAAGGTACAAAGCGGACAAGTTGCTTTTTTTTTTCATTTTAAAGATTATATTAACATATAAGAGTTGAAATCACTTATCCAATACAGCCCCAGGGAGAGCCGGAATTATGCAACAGAAAATCTATCCCGAACGGGCTATCTTTTATGCGGGTGATACCGTCACGTTTACACTGGATGGCCTGAACGGCCGAGCCGGGCGCGCCGTCTTGCGCAGCACCATTGGCCGCGCGGAAGTGTATCGAAAAGAGCGAATTGAGAACACCGAAACCGGTGCCGCTGTTCTGGGGCTGGACTGGCACGACATCGAAATGAACGCCGTATCCGACGGAACTTTCACGCTGACACTGCCATTGGTTGAGATCGGCGTATTTGAGGCGAAATGCTGTTTTCTTCCGGCGGATCGCGCCGCAATCGAATGGCCCCGAAGCGACAATTTTCGCCTTAAAGTAGAGGCGGCGGGCGCGGTCTGCGGCAACACCATTTACTCCGCCTTTGTCCGCCAGTTCGGATCAAACTGCTCTCGGGCGACTTCGGAGGCGCTGCCGGAATCGGTCGGGCAGCTGGACGCAAAGGAGTATACGGTCATTCCTCCCTCCGGCACGTTCCGTCAACTGATCTCGAAACTCGATCATATTTTCGACGACCTCGGTTGCCGGATTTTGCAACTGCTCCCGATTCATCCGACTCCGGCGCAATATGCGCGCATGGGGCGCTATGGCAGCCCGTTTGCGGCGCTGGACTATTTCAGCGTCGACGCTTCTCTGGCTGAATTCGACCCGAAATCGACGCCGATGGAGCAATTTGGCGAATTGATCGATCAGGTGCATGCCCGACGTGGACGAATCTTTATGGACATCCCGGTCAACCACACCGGCTGGGCGTCGAAATTGCAGATGGAGCACCCCGATTATTTCGTACGCGAAGAGGATGGAACCTTCGTCAGTCCCGGCGCCTGGGGCGTCACCTGGGCCGATCTCTGCAAGCTCAATTACCGGGAGCCGATGGTTCACAAGCTGATGGCGAAAGTGTTTTTATTTTGGTGCCGGCGCGGAGTGGACGGGTTCCGCTGCGACGCGGGCTATATGCTCCCGGCCGAAGCGTGGGAATACATCGTCCCCAAAGTTCGCAGCGAGTTCCCGGAGACGGTGTTTCTGCTGGAGGGACTGGGCGGCCCGCTTCAGGTGCAGGAAGATCTGCTCGGTCGCGCAGGGCTGAACTGGGGATATTCCGAGCTCTTTCAAAACTACACCCGTGACGAAATCGCACGCTATTTCCCCTATGCGGATCGTTGTAGTCGGACATGCGGAACGCTGATCAATTTTGCAGAAACACACGACAACGACCGCCTTGCCAAGTCGGGCAAATTCTACGCGCATCTCCGCTTTATGGTGGCCGCCATGCTTTCTCAGGACGGCGCATTCGGTTTTGCAAACGGTGCGGAGTTTTTCGCGACAGAAAAGATCGATGTCCATGGGAGCTCCGCTTTGAATTGGGGGAGTACGCCCAATCTGGTCGAGTTGATTGGCAAGCTGAATGCTCTGCTTGCCGAGCATCCCGCATTCCACGCGGGCGCCGCGGTGGAGTTGATGCAAGAGGGGGCGGGCAACGTGCTGGCCGTGCGCCGAACGGCGACGGATGGCGCATTGATTCTCGCGTTGCTCAATCTCGATTGTGAGCAATCCGCCTTGGTCAGCTGGCCGAGCGACCGCTCGCCTGCCAGCGGGACCGAGCTGCTGACCGAAACCCCGGTCAAGTTCAGCCGTGACGGACAACGGTTTCAACTGGAGCTGGAGCCGGGCGGAACGCGCTGTATCGGCTTCGACAACTACCGCATCCCCGATCAACGCACTGTGCCGGAACCGGAGCGAGTGCGACACCAGCGCGCCGAAGCCGCCGCCATGGCGGTGCAGATTTATCTCGGCAAAAGCCTGACCAAAGGACACGCCGGAGCAGGCAGCAAATTTCTGGCCGATCCGGAAGGGTTCTGCGCGGTTGCGGCCGATTGTGAAATTCCGCCGGTCACCCACTATCATGTTCCGAACGACTCACGGCGACATGTGATGCTCCCGCCCGGCGATATTCTGCTGGTCGAATCTCAGACGCACTTCCGCCTGACGGTGTTTGAAGAAAAGAGTGCGATATTTACTGGAAGAAGCCTCCCCGCAAATGACGGGCGCCATATTCTGCCGGTCATTCTTCCGACAGGCAACACCCGGAAAGAGCGGGATCTGGAGATTCAGGTCCGTTGCTTCAACGACAAGCGCATGGCTTGTCGGATATCCGGCAAATTGCTCCTGCTTCCGCCGGGCGAGCGCCGTCGAATCCGGCTGACGAATTCCGCAAATGAAATCCGGCGCGGAGAATCAACCGCGTTTACCGCGAACCATCTTGGCGGTTTGAGTTTTTTCCGCGCCGCATGGGGGGAGCTGAACAGCAAGTACGAAGCGCTTCTCGCCGGGAACGTCAATATGGACTATCCCGTGGATCGCCATGTCATGCTCACCCGGCTGCGCGGCTGGCTCCGCGTCAACGGCTATTCGCAACCGCTCGATTTGCGTTCCATTGAGAGCTTCACAGCTTCGCCGGAGAATCGGGCGAGATGGATCTTTTCGGTCCCGGCCGGTCAAGGCTGCATGGTGCGTCTGGAGGCCGAACTTACCGGTGCGGAGCGGGGAGATGCCGTTCGCATTTTATTCCGCCGCCCGCCGGCAAACGGCGGCGACGCCGCCGAGCTTGACGACGCGACGCCGATTCGGCTGATTCTGCGCCCCGATCTGGAGGATCGGATCAATCATGAAGTGACCAAGGCCTACACCGGACCGGAAAAACGCTTTCCGGCGGCGGTTACCCCCCGGACAAACGGATTTGCCTTCGCTCCGACCGACCGAACACTCGAAGTAAGTCTTGACAATGGAACATTTCACCCGGAACCGGAATGGCAGTACCTGGTCGATCTCCCGGCGGAACGCTATTATGGATTGGAAGACAAAACCGATCTCTTCAGTCCCGGTTACATCGATGTGATGCTGAAAGGCGGCGAAAGCGCCCTGTTCTCCGCCGAAATCAGTGTAACAGGAACCGCTCCGGCAAGCGCCGTGTTCCCTGCTGCCGACACGCCCCTGCCCTCGGAGGTTTCGGTCGAATCGCTGTTTACCCCGGCCATGCGCCGCTATGTGGTGAAGCGCAACGAAGAAAACACCGTGATTGCCGGTTACCCATGGTTTCTCGACTGGGGGCGCGACACGCTGATCGCGTTGCGCGGACTGGTCAAGGGAGAGTTTGAGCCTGAGGCAGCAGCAATTATCCGCCAGTTTGCCCGGTTCGAGCGCGAAGGGACGCTCCCGAATGTGATTCGGGGACTGGACGACCGCAACCGGGACACCAGCGACGCGCCGCTTTACCTGATCGTGGCCGCCCGCGACTACGCCAAACTGCACTCCCGGAAAATCTTGGAGGCTGATTGCGGCGGACGAAAATTGCGTGACGTACTTCGCTCCATCATCGAATCGTACCGCAAAGGAACACCGAACGGTATCGTGATGGACCCGGATTCCGGGCTGATTTACAGCCCTTCCCATTTTACATGGATGGACACCAATCATCCGGCGGGAACCCCACGCGAAGGCTACCCGATCGAAATTCAGGCGCTCTGGTACGCCGCGCTCGAATTTCTCGGGCAGGAATATCAGGAGTACCAACAGCTTGCGGCACAGGTTTCGGCCAGTGTGGAGGAGCTTTTCTTCCGTTCCCCGAGCAACCCGGCGTTTTGCAGCGACTGCCTTCATGCCTCACACGGCGTTCCGGCACGCGATGCTACGCCGGATGATCATAACCGATCCAATCAATTGTTGGCGATCACGCTGAAGCTGGTGAAAGATCCGATCAAGCAGCGGGGAATTCTCACCGCTGCGGAAGAATTGCTCGTTCCGGGCGGAATCCGCAGCCTTGCGGATCGCCCGGTTCAGTACGAGCTGCCCATCCGTCGCGACGGAGTGCTTCTGAACGACCCCGCCAATCCATATCGCGGACGCTACCAGGGAGCCGAAGATACTTTCCGCAAAGTGGCCTACCACAACGGAACCGTCTGGTGCTGGCCGTTCCCGGCTTACTGCGAGGCTCTCCATATGCTCGGTGGAGAGCGTTCCCGGAAACGGGCGCTGGCGCTGCTGATGTCTTCCGCCCATTATTTCGAGAGCGGAGTTCCCGGCCATCTTCCCGAAGTGGCCGACGGTGATTATCCGCACCGGGCGGGCGGGTGTCTGGCGCAGGCATGGAGCGTTTCGGAATTCTTTCGTGTTTACCGAAAGTTGAAATCGTGAAAATACGGTTCTGCAATCTCTGGCTGGCCGACGGCAGCGGTGCTCCACTCTGCAAACGCCACGTTTTAACCGATGGCGGCAAGATCGTCGCGGTGGAGTCGGAGCTGCCGCATTCCGCCGCTGACCATTCGATCGATCTGGGTGGACACATTCTCGCGCCCGGTTTCATCGACACTCACGGCCACTCCGATCTTGCCTTGCTGGCGCGCCCGGAGGCGTTCGGAAAGTGCACGCAGGGAATCACCACCGAAATCATGGGGAACTGCGGGTTGTCACCATTTCCGCTCTCTCGCACCAACCGCGAACATCTTCAGGAACTCTGGGCGCAGTACGGTACTTCGCTCGACTGGTCGAGTTTCGCCGAATGGAGTGCAGCTTTGGGGCAACGTCATCCGGCCATTCGATTTGAAGCATTGACCGGGCATAACACACTCCGCGCCGCCGTGGCCGGATACGAGAACGAACCGCTCTCCCGACGGCAGTCGGAAGAGATGAAAACATTGCTGGAACGGGAACTCACAGCCGGGGCTCTTGGCCTTTCCAGCGGATTACTCTATGTCCCGGGTAAATTCGCCACAATCGGAGAATTGACGGAGCTGTTGCGCGTGGTTGCCCGACACGACAAGATTTACGCGACCCATCTCCGAAGTGAAGGTGCGGAATTATTAGAATCCCTGGAGGAGACGCTTCACGCCGTCCGGGAATCCGGATTGAAGCGATTGCATATCAGCCACTTCAAGACAGCCGGTTCCGCAAATTGGGGGAAGCTGTCCTCCGCAATCGCCATGCTGGAAGAAGCGCAAAAGCAAGGAATCCGCATCACAGTGGATCGATATCCTTACACGGAATCGATGACGCAACTCAGCGTGATTCTACCCGGCAAGGCAGGCGACCTGGATGACTCGGCCTTGATGCGCCTGTTGTCGAACCTCGAAGAGCGGGAGCGCGTCGCCACGGAACTTGCCGCCGCCCGCCCGCCGGAGTATTGGAACACTGTGCGACTGGTCAACACCCGCGCCGAAGGGTTCCGGGGGAGCGCCGGGCGAATGGTCGAAGCGATCGCGCAAGAGCGAAAAATCTCCCCTCCTCAGCTGGTGCTGGAATTGCTTGCAACGGACGCCTCCGGCACCACCGCCGCTTTCCGGGGAATGTCAGAGGAAAACATGCTGCGCATCCTCGCCCTCCCCTTCTGCATGATGGGGAGCGATGAAAACGCTCGCCCTGCAGATGACTCCATCGGGCGCGGCCACCCGCGCGGCTTCGGGAGTGCGGCGCGATTCCTGCGCCTTCGCCTCGATACAGGTACCCCATTGGAAACAGTCGTCCGACAGATGACCGGGTTGCCGGCTGAAACCTTTCAACTCTCCACCCGGGGAATCATCCGTCCGGGGAATGCGGCGGATCTCACCGCGTTTGATCCCGATGAAGTCGACGGAACGACCGATTACGCCAACCCGCACACACCGGCAAGCGGCATTCTTCTCACGATGAAAGACGGGGAATTTACTTTCCGTCGCTGAAAAAAATCTCCTGGTAAATTTTCATTGACCGGGAGATTGATTGTTTATTCGTAGCGAAGTGCCTCGATCGGGTCAAGTTTCGAGGCCTTCCAAGCCGGATAGAACCCGAATACCAACCCGACTGCCGCGGAGACCGCGACTGCGGCGACCACCGCCTCCGGGCTGGAAGCGATCGGCCAGTTGAGGTAGTACTCCACCAGCAACGCGGCGCCATGCCCAAGCAGGATTCCAACGATACCGCCGACCAGACATAGCACCATCGATTCGATCAGGAACTGTTGAAGGATATCGCGCGAGCGCGCCCCCACTGCCATGCGAAGCCCGATTTCCCGGGTTCGTTCGGTGACGGACACAAGCATGATGTTCATGATGCCGACTCCGCCGACGACCAGTGAAATCAACGCGACGCCCAACAGCAGATTGGTCATGACCGTTGAGGTTCCGGTCAGCATCTGCATGAATTCGGCGGAGTTACGGATATTGAAATCATCCTCCATACCCGGTTTGATCCGGTGCCGTTCGCGCAGAAGCGCAGTCACTTCGTCAACCGCCGAACTGACCCGTTCCGGCGAGGAAGCCATCAACTGAATCATATCGATCTGAATAAATTTCGGCATCAGAAGCGTGTCGGCCGCCAGATTGCTGTCAGCCTCCGGGTAAAACGCGACCCCCTCCCCCGGATACAGGGCGCTCGGACTGGTCGCCGCCGTACTGGTCGTACTCGATGCCGTACCGGTCTTGAGTCCGGTCAAGCGAAGACGCGCGGTCGTCCAAGGCAGAAGAATCACATCGTCTTCATCACGCCCCATCATATTGGCGCCCTTGCTTTTCAGAACTCCGACAATCCGGAAGGCGGTGTTTTTGATCCGCAACTCGCTGTCAATCGGGGAATTTCCGCCGAAAACCTCGCGCACGACGGTCGCCCCGACCAGACATACGGGAGCACGGGAATTAACTTCGGCAACGGTAAAATTCCGCCCCTCTTCTATTTCCCAATTCCGGATCGTCAGGTAATCCGGTTCCGTACCCATGATCTGAGCCGGCGCATAGTTGATGCTCCCTGCCACTACTTGATAGCCGTTCGCCGAAACAACCGGAACCGCGGCTCCAACCGAAAGGCACTCACGCATGATTGCCTCACAATCCTCCGGCGTCAGCGTAAGCTGGCTGCCGGAGCCCATATTGATTCCACCTCGGCGCGATGCGCCAGGAAGCACCAGAATGGTATTGGCTCCCATCTTCTCAATCGATGAACGGATCGACGCCGAAGAACCGGCACCGATCTCCATCATGGTGATTACCGCCGCGATGCCGATGACAATGCCGAGCGTGGTCAGAAGCGCGCGAGTCGGGTTCCGCTTCAGCGCTTTGAGCGCTACAACTACGGTTCCTGTGACTTTCATGCGTTCACCGCCTTTCCGGCGAAAGCACCGCTTACGATCAAACCGTCCTGTACATGAATCTGCCGTTTGGCGAACTTGGAAAGATCGGCGGAATGGGTGACGAGAATAACCGTGATTCCCTCCTGATTCAATTCTCCAAACATGCGCATGACCTCTTCACTGGTTCGGGAATCAAGGTTTCCCGTCGGTTCGTCGGCAAACAGCACCGGTGGCCGATTGACCAGCGCGCGGGCAATTGCCACACGCTGTTGTTGCCCCCCGGAGAGCTGGGACGGGAAGTGGTGCATGCGATCCGCCAATCCGACCTTCTCCAGCATTTCAATTCCCCGCTTGCGGCACTCGCGGCGCGAAAGCCCTCCGGCAGTATACGAGAGCGGCATAATCACATTATCGAGCGCGCTCGTCCGCGGCAGCAGGTTGAAGCTCTGAAAAACAAAGCCGATTTTTTTATTCCGCACCAGTGCGCGAAGGTCGCCGGAGGTGCCGCCGACTTCTTCTCCGTCCAGCAAATAGCGCCCGGTGGTCGGGCGGTCAAGACAACCGAGAATGTTCATCAATGTACTCTTGCCGGAGCCGGATGCGCCCATCAGCGCGACATACTCTCCCTTGTCTACCGACATCGTGATGCCTTTCAACACCGGAACATCGATTTCGCCAAGAAAGTAAGTCTTTGTAATATTTTCCAACTCAATTAGTTTCATAATCGCCCCCTTTGCTTTTCCGGTCATCGGCGACGGGGCGGTTTCGGAACGAAAGGGCTGCCGGCATTGCCGCTGTCGCCGGCTTCGGATACGGCCACTTGCGATGCGCCGGTCGTAACCGCCATTCCCGTCCGGAGTTCGCCGGAAACGATTTCAGTGAGAATGCCATCGTTCAACCCGGTTTTCACCCGGATCGGGCGAAGCGTTTGATTCTCCTCCAACACCCAGACGATGCGTTCCTTGCTGGTTCGACTGACGTTGCTTGCTTCGGCCAGAGTTTCACGGTACTGCGCCGGCACCAACGACTCCTCCGGCAGATAGCGGAGCGCCGCGTTGGAAACCGCGAGCGCCTGCGGACGCTCTTCCTGCACGAATTTCACATTCGCCGTCAAGTATGGCAACAGGCGGCCGCTGGAGTTATCCGTTTCAACTTCAACCACATAAGTCACCACGTTTTGCGACATGGTGGCATTGAGCCGGATTTTGTGAACCTTCCCGACGAAATCCTCTCCGGGGAACGCGTCAACAGTAAAATTAACCGGCATTCCCGGTTTGATCTGACCAATATCGGCCTCGTTGACGGAAACCCATACCTGCATCCGTTTCAAATCTTTTGCAATCAAAAAGATGCTGGATGCGCTCATGCTGGAGACCACCGTCTGCCCAACACTGACCCGGCGGTCGATGATCACCCCGTCTACCGGAGAGCTGATGATGCAGTAGTCAAAGTTCTGCTTGGCTTTGTCAAAGGCGGCCTTGGCGCTGGCCAATTCCGCTTCGGCCTGTGCGAGATTGGCCTCGCGAACCGCAATGGTGGCAACTGCCGAGTCGTATTCGGATTTGTAGCTGTCGTAATCGCTTTTGGACATCGCGTTCTTTGCATGCAACTCCTGCGCCCGCGTCCAATTGCTCTGGCTCAACAACAGCTGCGCTTTGGCCAGATCGATGTTGGCGTTTGCCTGTTTGATGCTCGCTTCGCCTTGAACCTGGTTGGCGGCGGCGGCGCGCATCTCAGCTCCATAAACCGCATCATCGATCCGCGCAAGAACCATTCCCTCTTTGACAGGAGAACCGTAATCCACCGATTTTTCATTCGCGTCAAGACCGAAGGTGGCGATTTTACCGCTCACCTGTGCTCCAACGTTCACCAGTTCCTCCGGCTCCACGGTTCCGGTGGCGCTGATCGTGCTGACCAGATCGCGCTGTTCGGCGATTTCAGTCTTGAACACGGTCTGCGTTTTTTGCCCGAACCAACGCTTATACCCCCAATATCCACCGGCAGCAATTGCGGCCAGAACAAAGACGGTAATGATCAGATTCAAAAATTTCTTCATAAATTACACTCTCCAGAGACTTCTATTGATGACCCGATTGTTCGGAGTTCTTAACGTTCACATATCGGTAAAACGAAAATCCGTCACGCTTTATTGTGCCGAGGACAGATTTTTTTTCATTTTTTTCCTGCTCAAACACTCGCTTTTTCGCTTCCGCAAAGAGCCAGACACGCAATATAGCGCCAGTTTGTCCAAAAATCCCATCAGATTCTGTAAAAAAATCATTTGAAAGTTGTTTGCCGTCATGATATCTTACATCTCAATATTTCACAAGAGGCTCCTCCATGAAAATCAGACTTGCCACCGAATACGACGCCGAAGGCGCGTTGGCGATTTACGCGCAATACATCAATACCCCGATCACGTTTGAATACACCTTGCCAGCCGTGGAAGAATTCACGCGACGCATTCAAACGACCCTGGTCGATTACCCCTATCTTGTCTGCTGTGAATCCGACAGGGTTTGCGGCTACGCCTACGCGCATCGGCTGCAGGAGCGGGAAGCCTACCAATGGGGTGCGGAACTCTCTGTCTATCTTGATGCAGGCATCACCGCGCGCGGAATCGGTAAAGCCTTATACCGCACCTTGATCGAACTCTTGAAGCAACAGGGTGTCCGAACCGTTTACGGTTGCGTAACAGTGCCGAATCCGCGCAGTGAAAAACTGCATGAACGCATGGGGTTCCACCGCTCCGGCGACTGGAAGCGGGCAGGATTCAAAGACGGTGCGTGGCACGATGTGGCATGGTTCGAGAAAGAAATCGCCCCCTGCGACGTTCCGCCGCAACCAATCACCCCGTTCTCTCGGCTGACGCCGGAACAACTCCGAGCAGCATTGGAGCTCAATCTTCTTCTCCCGGAGTGAAGCGACGGCCGGCTTTACGCTCGGCGTTCCGACTTTTTCCCTCAAGGCGACGGCGGACGGAACCGGCAGTCGGCTTGGTGGCGCGACGAATACGGCGAATGGTCAGCCCTTCCGCAATCAACGCATCCAGTTTCGCCAACGCGGCGCGACGATTCAAAAACTGCGAGCGCTCTTCACGCGCGGAAACCACCAGCTCCCCGGCTGCATTCAAGCGGGAACCGAGGCGCAAAAGAAGCCGTTCACGAAATTCATCCGGAAGCGACGGCGACTCGCGCAAATTCCAGCTCAGGCGAACCGCCGAGCAGACCTTGTTGACGTTCTGCCCTCCGGGGCCGCCGGATTGGGCAAATTGCCAGACGAATTCCGAATCAGGAACAAATATTTTTCCACCCAACAACATCAGCGCACAAACTCCCGAAACAGCGAAAGCCATTTCTCCCAGATGACATTCGCCAGCTCTGCACCTTCCGGTGGCTCCACGCCACCCGGAACGCCCCATGCAGCGGCCAGAAACAGATCGACCCACATGAACTGCTCTTCGTTCAAGAACTTCATCGCTTCGCCAAAGCTCTTCCAGTCACGTACCTTGTTCAAAAATTTCATGCTCATCGCATCGCGCCGAGCCGTCAACACCCGGATTGAATTGTCGGCAGGATCGTGAATCAAAGTATAACGATCCCGCTTCCGCAACTCCGAATCCGGGTTGAAAAGCCCGGGATCATCGATATAACCGCCTTCTAGAATCAATTCCACCGGGCGGCCGAGCGCAGCGGCTCCGGCACGAATTTTCTCCTGGAGAACGCCCGAGGCAACGGCCGGATAAAACGTGTGCCATCCCCACGATTCGTCCATCAACAGCCGTCTTCCCTTCTTCGTCGGGTAGACTGATTTCAGCATCGGATCCAACCCCTTGGCAAGGTAAAGTCCACAACGAATCCGGCTCCGCACTTTCTCATCCCAGGTGAAAAAGTATTTGCCGAACTTGAAAAATGGCAACTCCAGGGATGGAACGATCCACCAATCGGTCAACGCCGGGGAGTAATGATTGAAGGGACGGCGCACCAGCCGCCCTTCCCCGGAAGGAATGACCTCTTCGATCCCTTCACACATCCGGCGCGGCGATTGATAAACAGCAAACGGCAGGTCGCTCACAGAGAGATTCCCTTCAATTTCTGGAAGAGGCCAACCGCATAGGAATCGGTCATGCCGGAAACATAGTCGAGTACGCGCAAAAGACGCTCATAGGCGCTCTTCCGCCACATTTCATCCGCCAGATTTTCGTCCATATCCGGAATCAACGCCGAAAGACGGCGACTCCGATACGAAGCGGGTTCTCCGCCGCTCGCTTCCAGCGCCATCTCATTCACGCAGGGGACAAAAATATCGAGCATACCGGAAACCATCTCGAATCCGGCTCCGATTACTTCAGCCACAGCTCGGTGCTGATAAAGATCACGGGTACTGCGCGTCGCAATCCGGCGAAGCGGTTCCTGACTTGCGATGTACGAAAGCAGCGGTTTCTCAAGCGTGCCGGCCAAAAGCTCATCGTGATGATCGAGAAACGCCTTCGTACACTGCTCCACCAGCTTTCCAATTACCTGCGCCCGTAAGAACTCCGTCTTGCGAAGCGGTGAATTAAGCGTGGCAACATATTCCGCCGAACGCTCCGAATTGATAATTTCAAGAAATAACCGTTCCAATTCCGGATAATCGATCAGACCAAGTCGCTGCCCGTCTTCAAAGTCGACAATCCGATAAGCGATATCATCAGCAGCCTCCACCAGATAAGCCAACGGGTGTCGCTGCCACGAGGAGGGCCCGACCGGGATCAATCCGGTATGTTCGGCCATTTCACGAAACAATGCTTCTTCGGAACGGAAAAAATTAAACTTCTTTCCCGCAACCCCAAAAGGCTTTTTCACCACATGCGACGCACACGGATATTTCGCAAACGCCGCCAGCGTGGCGCACGTCAATTGCATCCCCCCAGCCTGATCGGGCATTTCGAGCCGGGTCAATACCCGGAACCCTTGCGCGTTGCCTTCATAACATTCAAAGTCGGCGGCCTCGTCGTCATTCATCACATCGCGCATGGCTTGCCCCACCTGCGAATGGGTGAACCAGTGTCGGATCGCCTCTTCCCCCGCATGTCCGAGCGGAGGATTACCGATATCATGCGCCAGCGCCGCAGCGGCAACTGCCGCTCCGACATCGCTCGGCTGTGCTTCTCCGAGATCGAATCCGTCACAAAGATGCACTCCCACCGCGCTGCCGAGCGACCGTGCGACCGAGCTGGTTTCAAGACTATGGGTCAAGCGTGTGCGCACATAATCGGCTTTGACCAGCGGGAACACCTGTGTTTTATCCTGCAATCGGCGGAACGAGCCGGAAAAAACGATCCGGTCAAAATCACGCTGAAACGGCGAACGCGCCTGTAAAATCGCCCCGGGTCGAGAACTCCCCACCCGATGCGGTGATAAAAGTTGCTTCCATTCCATCATACGGATTCCATCTCCCCTGTTCATTCTAATGCTTTTCCTCAATATACCGTAAACCACGCAGCGTTACAAGAGGAAAAGGGGAGAAAAAAGGAATCCGCACCTTTCGGCACGGATTCCCGATCGAATTTGTTTCAGCAACACCCTCAGTCGACGATTGCCTTTCGGGAAAATCTCACTCCATTTTTTCTTCTGAAGGATCCTTGCCCCGCCGTCTGCTCTGCTCCGTCCGAATCGCTTCGTACATCTGATCGGCATGTTCTTGATTGGGGCTGAGGTTCCGCAACTCCTCCCTGGAAACCATGCCGGACTGCTGCCGAAACTTTGCCTTGAGTTCCTCCGCACGATTCTGCATGTCAAGGGTGTCCTTTTGTGAATGAAACTCCGTCAGGCGGTGCCCGGTCTTGTCACGGATGCTCTCTTTCAGGCGCTCCACTCGCTCCTGATGCGTGATCCATAATTCGTTCAATGGCGTATTGGGCTGGAAAAATTGGATGCGGAACTCCGGTGGCAATTTTATCTTGGATGCCAGCATTGCATTGGTGGTACCGAGAAAAAAGCTGCGCTCCTCCTCCACAGTCTGCTCTGCTTGATCTTTCACCAGCCAAAGATTTCGCACTTCGGTTTCAAATTCAAGATATCCTTGCGCCTTGAGCCGCAGGATCAATTTCATAAACAACCCGAACACTCCGCGTGGATTCAGGTAATAGATTCCAACCACCGTCACCTTATCCGGTGAAGCGAGCGCTCGGATCATGGTTCTCCCCCACGGAAAAGTCTTGGTCAGCGTCACATTCTCCACATCGCCGAGCAACGTAAAGCCTTTTGCCTGCAACGCTTCCGTCGCCTGATCATAAAATTTCATATCCAGCCCGGAAAAAGTGCGCCAGTCGGCGGCGACATACTCGTGGGCCCCTTTATAAATCGCCTCCTGCTCGCGAAGAATCTTTTTTGCGGAATTTTCCAGCGACATCTTCTCTGCAAAAAAAGCGAGCACGACGACCAGCAAACCAAGAATCAATGCAAACATCATCAATATCATAAGTTCCTCCGTCTCCGACTTGTTCAATTCACGACAATTTATTATATATGATAATTGTAATGAATACAACACCCGTATTTTAAAATTCAGGAATAATCCGCTGGAGGAGTTGAAAAAAGAAAGAAACACAGGTATAGTTAATCTCGAAGAAACAGTTACCTTACTGGGCAAGGAAAAATTTCAGCATATGAAGAAACCATCCATTTACACCATCGCCAAAGAGGCGGGCGTTTCCACCGCCACCGTATCCAAAATCGTGAATAACCACGGCAACATCTCCCGGGAGACTTCGGCACGGGTACTGGAACTGATCAAAAAATACAATTATGTTCCGCAGCAGCGCAAGCAATCCGCCAGTGCCATCGGGGTTATGACCTTTATGAACAACCGCCGACCGCTGGCTTCTCCGTTCACCGGACGCCTTTTGAACGGAGTATGCCTGCAATGCTTCGACGACGGCAAGGATTTGATTTTGATCGACGGCGACCGCTTGGCCGAGTCAACGCCGGAGGAACTTTATTGCTATTACGCCAGCAATTCGCTGGCGGGGGTACTGGTGTGCAACAAGACTGCCGAAGACCCGTTTTGCCGAAAACTGAAGGATTCCGGAATCCCGTTTATTCTGTTGGCCAACGCGTCGTCTGATGAATCGGTCAATTTCGTCGCCTCGCGCAATTACGAGTCCACCGCCGAACTGGTTGATTATATGATCTGCCTCGGGCATCGGCGCATTGCTTATCTGGGGCTGCTGAATCATGCGTTCGACAGCCACCGGAACCGGTTGCGCGCATTTCTGGACACGCATGCGAAACACGGGATCGAGCCGCGCCCGGAATTTGTCCTCGACCTGCCGAATGCGGAAACAGCCACAATAAAAAACGCAACCCTGCGCCTGCTGGCATGGCCGGAGCCGCCCACCGCGCTTTTTGTGGCCACCGATGAATACGAAAACTTCTATCCGCTGCTCGCCGACCTGAAAGTGGAGGTTCCGGAAACATTGTCCGTCGCCGGCTTCCGCATGGAACGCGACGACGACCAACCCGGACGCGATTACTCGCGCATCGTCCAACCCACGGAACTGATCGGCCGCCGCGGCGTCACCGCCCTGTTGAAGCTCTCCTCCGGAAAAACCAAACAAGTGTGCGAATACCTGGACAACACCGTTCACTACGGCGAAACCATCCGACGCCTGAATACCCCCCTGTGAGAGCCAAGGCTCGATGAATGTCGCCAACCGGCATTGTCATGGTGATGCCGGGCATGAAAAAATGTGCAACACAGGTAAACTCCTGAGCACACTTCTGCTTTCGTCGGCCATTATGGACAAAAAAAAGACCTGCAATATCTTTTGCAAGTCGTGAATTGTAACCAAAATAAAATGGTGGGCGGTACGTGACTCGAACACGTGACCTCTGCCGTGTGAAAGCAGCGCTCTAACCAACTGAGCTAACCGCCCGCAAGATGCGGTACGTTGTTTAATATATCCCGGAAGCGAAAATTGTCAAGAGAGCAACCGCTGTTTTTTCTGCGATCTTATTGCATTTCTCGCAGAAAAACAGCCAATTGTTTCAGACTTTCAGTTTTTCGCGGCAAAGCGCCGCCCGGCAGACATCCTGCTCCACCGCATTCAACACCCGTCCGGCGGACTTTTGCAGATGTGCCGAGCCGATGCCGATAAAGAGTTCGTTCACAACATGAATTTCAAGCGATGAAAACATCCCGAGATCCACTCCGACACGAACCCCGGAAAGACAGTTGATCGCCTCCTCCGCACTCAGCTTATAACTGTGACGCAAAATCCCGTAGGAGCGTCCGACATGGTCAAGCAGAGAAAACTGATCCCGCTGCAGCAACATCTGGCGTGCGTTCTTTTCATGTGCGATCAATTGCCCGATCACAGAGTTGAGCCGCTCCAGAATTTGCGCTTCGCTTTCACCGAGCGTGCTCTGATTCGACACCTGAAAGAGGTTCCCACGATTGTCGGTGCCCTCCCCGCCGATGCCGCGTACCGCCAGATTCAGTTTGTTGATCCCCTGAATCGTCGGTGCGATCTGCCCGGTAAGCACCAGCCCCGGCAGATGCAACATCACCGAGGCGCGCATGCCAGTTCCCACATTGGTCGGGCAACTGGTCAGGAATCCAAGCCGGTCGTCAAACGCATAATCGAGGCGCGTTGCAAGCCGGTTGTCCAGCTCATCAATGATTTTCCAAGCAGCTTCAAGCTGGCACCCCGGCAACATGGTTTGAATCCGTAGATGATCTTCCTCGTTAATCATCACCGACGACGATTCATCACTCTTGACCAGAAGCCGGGTTCCGCAGGCTCGATTCAAAAAGTCCATGCTGGCCAGGCGGCGCTCCAGAAGAAGTTCGCGATCCAGCCCCCCCATTTTTTCAGGATCGAACGAGAAGCAATCGGGACACCCCATCGCCCCGGAATCCACTGCGGCGTGAAATACATCATCGCCGATCCGGTGCAACTCCTCGGAGTCCGCCGCCACCGGAAACCGATGGCCATTCAGATTCCGCGCGAGGCGGATGCGCGAACTGATCGCAATATCTTCATCCGGCCCCGCATCGGCAAGAAAGCTGACCGGGTTGGAAAGCAGCCGGTTGATGTCGTCACTCATTTCCCATCCTCCTCCGGCAGCGATTTCTCCAACTGCGCCTTCAACAGATTGATCCGGTCGCGACAGGTCGCCGCATCTTCATACTCTTCCCGTGCAATCAGCGCATCAAGCTCATGACGGCGGTTTTCCAACTCCGCTTCCAGTGCGGCGCGACCATCCGGCGAAGCCGTGCGGGGGCGTTTCCCAAGATGAACAGAGCCGCGATGCACATTCCGGATCGCCTCCGCCAACAACGCCGCAAAAGCGGCATAGCAGCGAGGACAACCGAGGCGACCGCCGGACGCGCGCACCTTCTGCACCGTCCAACCGCACTCGGGGCACACAGTGGCATTCTCCGCCGCATCTTCTCGCGGAGGCTTCTCTCCGGCCGAGATTTTGCCGAGATTGCAGAGCATTTCAGCGAGGTTGAATCCGAGTGCGCTCAGTTCGCCGTTCTTCTCCTTGGAGGCCGCGCAAGCGGCACACAAGTTGGACGTATGAGTCTCACCCGAATGCATTTCTTTTATATGAATCGTTGCTTCACATTTTTTACAGACATCGCACAACATACTAATACCTCCCTCGTGGAACTGGTAAGAAGTTCCATTAACAATTTAAAGCATTTGTGCAATATTACAAGTTTTTTTATCGGATGTTTTACAAGAAAATCATCGCTTGTCGGAAATACTGTTTTTCAGTACAATCCCGGAGAGAATCGTCACCGCCGCGTCGTCGAGCGCCCCCAAAAACGGGATCGAATCCGGAATCAGATCAACCGGCAGCATCACCCAGACCGCCGCCACCGCCAGCGTAAAACAGACCCGAGGCCAGACAGCAAGACCGCCAAGCAGTGTTTCGCAGCGGCAAAGCCGCTCCTCCGGAACAAGAAACAATCCATCGCCACCGCCGGTGAGTCGCATGATCCGGTATTCACCGAGAATTCGCCCCGTCACTTCCGCCGCCATGCCGCGGAGTTCAGCAGGAGAAAAGGAGCCCAATGCGGCGTATTCGCTCTTTACGATTCGGCGCACGCCATCCTCCGAAACGCGTTCATCTTCTTTTCCCTGCACCGCAATCCTCAAAATGGAGCGCAGCGCGGCTTCATCGCAAGGGGCGGCCGCGAGCCGAGCCACCACATTTTCATAATAGATCGTCCGATCCCAGCGGTTGAACTGCAACGCCATTCCGGTAAAAAGGCAGAGCAACCCTCCAAGTAAAAAACCGGAAGGCGACGCACTGGCGAACACCGAGAACAATCCCCCCGCTGTCAATACCAGAAGCAGCGAAAGCCGCACCCCGAGTTTGCGGAAACTGAGCGCCCCCATCGTCACCATGAAAAACAGCGTCACCTGCCAATTGGCGAACAAATCGCGAATCCAGAACGGAATGAACGACAACAGCCGATCCAATTGAAGCAATTGAAAAACACCGCCTAAAGCAACCGTCACCAAGCCGACGTCAGCGGGCGGCGTGGAGGGTGAGGCTGTGATCCGGGCAATGAACAGGAATACAGGCAGGCACATGGCGAATTGAAGCAACAGATTCGCACCGCGCGGCGGCCCGAACAACATCATCTCCCAACAAAGCGAAGCGGTAATCACAAACGCAAGCAACATCGAAACCATTCCCTGCTGCCAGATGAATACACCGCCGCGCCAGAAAAACGGATCTCGAACCAGCAGCAGAAAACCAATCAGGTAAAGCGCCAACACCAGCCAGAACCGCCAGCTGCGAAAGCCGGAGACCCCCTGCTCATTTCCGCCAGGGGCATAGAACCAATCCCGCATTTCGCCAACAGGAAGACGCTTCATTGATCTCCTCCCCTCCCCGTGCCGGACAGCCGGGTTTCGATTTTTCGCCGCTCGTCTTCCAACGGAGCACGGGTACGGTGCGCTTCTCCGTTCCAATAAATGCGGTTGAGCGGTTTGTCCTGCTCCAGCAACACGTCAAGAATAAAATGCCGCAACGCCAACCCATCGATATCGTCCGGGTAATCCCGGGTCAACACCCAGGCGCGCTCGCGGTCGGTGACGCCGGGAGAATTGGCGTTGTCCTGAAAGGCGCCACCACCGCGACCGCCCTCCAGCATCCAGGCAAACACCAGGAATTCCGCCTCCCAGAAATCAAGGCGCTTTCGCAATGCCTCCTGATCGTCAAGTGAATTCCCGCGTTCCATAATTTTGCCGCGCAACACACGCAAACCACGCAATGTTTCCCGGATGGAGTCAAGCTGCGTCTGCCACCGTTTCTCCGGCGCTCGTTGCAGCGAGCGATAAAATTCACGATACGAGCCAAGTTGCCGACGCTTTAACAGCAGTTGAAGATAACGCCATTGCAACTGATCTGGATCGGCTTTCACCAGCGCCTCGATCAGCGCCGGGGCACGTGTCCAGTCCGTATCCGGTGAGACGCTTTTCCCGCAGGAGGTAAAATAGAGAAAGAACAACTCTTCTTTCCCCGCGGTTTCCTGCGTCCAGATCGCAATGGCAAGCGGATCGTTCAGCGCGCGAATCACCGCCTCATAGCGCCCCGCATCAAAATCGGCCCGCACCTTTCGGTATAGCGGAAGATCCGGTGAATCCACCGCGACACGCGGCCCGTCATAGCGCCATTCAAACAGGAACGGACGAGCCGGCAACGGCTTCGGAAAATTGAAGTTGACCAGCCACGCAATCACAGTCAAGGCCAGTAAAATCAGCAGAATTTCAAAACGCCGATATTTCCGGCCGATGCTTTTCCGGCGAGCGGCTACGATTCCGGCCACATCCGGCGGCAGACAGGAGGCGACTTCCGTATAAAACTCGTCGGTATCCGGCTCCAGCTTCCGCTTTTCCGGCAGATAAACCTCGCCGTCCCGCGCCACAATAGCGGAGGCGGACTCTTCCGGTTTTCCGACTTCATCCATACCGACTCCTCGCACTCAATCGAGATCCACTTCGCGATCTTTGTAATAATATTTCCGATCCTGTTCCCCGAGCGGACGCACCACCCGACAGGGATTGCCGAACGCCAGCACACCCGAAGGAACATCCTTCGTCACAATGCTTCCCGCTCCAATCACACTGTCATCACCGATTGTAACGCCAGGCAGAATGATCACGCCGGCTCCGATCCAGACATTGTTGCCGATGCGAACCGGGATATTGAACTGTCCCACCTTGCGGCGCAATTCCGGATCGAGAGGATGCCCCGCCGTCGCCACTACCACATTCGGGCCGAACATCACAGAGTGCCCGATATAGATATCGGTATCATCCACCAACGTCAGGTTGAAATTCGCATAAACATTGTCCCCCAGATGGGTGTGACGCCCCCAGTTGGCGTGAAGCGGAGGCTCAATGTAGCAATTATCACCTGAGTCCGTGAAAGAAATGAATAAAAAAGGGGCGTAAAAATAGAAAAACCT
>JBEBTY010000016.1:0-71678 GCA_040393525.1 Victivallis vadensis
TGAACAAACAATCATTGCGATACAAATCAACGTCAGCAAAATCATTGCGCCCAAGGTATCGCGGGAGCCGCCGGGTATATGAGGAGCTTGATGGGGATCTTTATGACAAGATGGAACGCGAAATCAATCAGAAAACCTTGCCGCGTTCGCTGATGGAAGTCCATAAAGTAAAAATCCGGGTCACGCTGGATGATGACTTCGGGCGGAGCCGTCGGCAGACTTTGACGATCACGGCGGATCACTGCGATCTTCAGAACAAGAATCCCAAAGTGCGGGAGATATTGGCTGAATGCCTCCAGAGGTGGAAGATTGCGGCCTGATGACATAAATCTTTTGGGCGAGATGCTGAATCTTCCCGATGCGGTCTGGACGCTCCGTGAAATCGGAACGCCGGAGCATCCGCTGGCGACTTCGGAAATCCTGAAACGCCGCGCCTTGCCGAAACGTGTTCTCTGCCCGTGCGGCAATGGCCATTGGGAGGACGTGGACAGCTGCCGCGCCGATGATGGAAGCAAGCGGTTCAGGGTGTTTTGCGGCGAGACCTCGCAGATCATCATGATCACGCCGGAGGCGCTTTGGGAATGGGAAGTCGATTCCAACGCGCTTGCCGCTTGGTTGGGAAAACTTTTCCAGGGCCGTGAAGATGTTGCAACGGTGTTGCCGGGAAGATTGTGGGATTTAGGGAACAGCGCGATTCCCATCGCCGGGATGCAGCGGAGAATATTTTTCGCTCCTCGCCTGAATCAGAACGCTGGTCAGGTGTATGATTCGCTTCCGGCGGGAAAAACTCATTTGCTCATCGTCGGGGCAAGTCAAATTGAATATTCGGAAAACATGCCCGACCGGATTTTTCATTTAACGGAAGTTCTGGACGCGCATAACGGGGAGGTTGCGTTAAACATCGAGCTGATGACACGGCGGTTGGCGAAGACTCCGGAAGAGAAAAAAGAACGCAAGCCATCCGGCTCACGGGCGGATGCTGCCGAAAAATTGAAGAAGGCGTTGCATGAATATCTCAGAAGCGCCTATTCATTTTACTGCAACGCCTTGGAAAGAGGCAAAGACGAACAATTTCTTAAGCCACCAACGCTACAGTTCCTCGGAGAACAGATCGGGCGCGATAAAGGTACCGTATCGCGTATTCTCGCCGATGCCAGTTATAAGGAGATTCAAATTCTATGGGAAACCTGCACTAACCTCGATCTTCTCAAAGAATATGGCAACTCCCATTGGGGCAAGAAACGACAAGGACGTGTCAGATAAAACATAATGAAAAATTGAAGGAGGCGAACAATGGTTACGCTTTACAACTCATCAGGGCGGGCAGTCGCATACGTGGACGATGATGGAGAATCCATTTATCTGTATAACGGCACTCCGGCAGGATGGCTGTCCGGGGAAGACGTCTATGCTTACAAAGTTCGTTATTTGGGCTGGATTTCTTCCGGCTGGTTTTATGATCGAAATGGTTATCCGGCATTTTTCACGGATGACTCTTCCGGCGGTCCAGCTTGCCCAGCTCGTCACGCTCGACCTGCTCGCGGCGCACGTGGCGCAAGACCCGCCAAAGGCGCGCGAAGCGCCCGACCGGCAAGAGCGGCTCGTTCATTGTCGTGGTCGCAATATTCCGACGAAACTTACTTCGGGCAATGAACGTATCAACCATTCTCTGTTTTTATTTTTGACGGAATCGGGCGATTTTATGTTATTGATTGCAAATTAAGAACTTAAATCCATCAGCACTCGGTGTCGGTGCGAACAGAGAATTTGCCAGGGAACGGCTCGAAAGATGGGGGAAACGATAAAAACCGAGAATTCTCTGTCGGTGCCAGATCAAACGGGAAAGCTTTCAAATCTCTTTGATTGAACGGGATATAGAAAAATAAAAGCGCGACCTGAGTATCGGCACTCGGTCGCGCTTTTTTACGAGAATGGTGGAGTATGGAAACCTTATCAACAACTTTTCTCCGTTCCCCGCCTTATAGGCCGGGAATTCTCCAACAAAACTGTTGTTTATACGGTTCCTATCCTACCAATTAACGCAAACTAAGCACCTCTTATTGGAGAAATTATTTTCTCGGCAATCAACCCATAAAGATGGTTTGCCAATTGTTTTGGAAGCGCTCCATCTCGGATTAAAACGCCAAGCTCCATATTGTGTTCCATTGCTTTCCCTGTCAAATTAGCGCTTGTAATTAATGCCATTGACTCATCAGCAACGGCGCATTTTGCATGAACAGAAGCAGCTCCGATATTCTGTTCGGAGGCCCATGCATAAAAGTTTGCGGTGGGCAACTTTTCTTTTAGGATTGCTGCGGAATCAATATCAACCGAACCTCCATGTTCCTTTGAGGTCTCCAACAAAAAATCAATTTGGACATTACGTAACAAGGCATCAGTTAATGCAGCAATAATGCCATCCGCCTTGTATGCGACGAAACTTACAATAAAAAGTCTTCTTGTCGCTGATAGAATGACTTCACAGAGGGCTTGTTCCGTATGCCGAACGGCAACTGAAGAAGTTGCTGGGCCAGTCCAGATCAATTCCTGTCGCCCCTTGCCATCGCTGAATTTTGCAACAGCAATTGCCGATTTAAATGCAATGGATAATTCATTTCCTGTCATGCCGGGATGTTTAGCAAGTTCGCGAATAAAGCGTTCAAAGAGGCTCCTATTAATGTTTGGCCCCCAGGCTGAACGAACGGAATTTATCTGCGCCACGTTTTCAAGCCGGGTGAATTTTTCGGCAAGCAAGGCCATCCGGTCAGGCGATAACTCGAAAGAGAGTTCGGCTATGATGTTAAAGAGTGAATCCATCTATCTCACTCTCCGTTCGTGAAAAATGCGGCATCTGCGCAATCAAACGTGCTGATGACAAGAGCCCGATCCAAGTATTTATTTCCGGATTCGCAAGAAGTTTCCGCGACGAAAGCGCATGCATGGCAAGCTGCAGCATGCAGAGATCGATCCTCTTGGGGATTATGCGTAGAACACAATGGATCGGAGGAACATATTGCCGCTCGGCGTAAGGCTAATTCAAATATACGGCCAAGCGAGTCCGCCTTACCTAGTTCGACAAGGCCTCCTAGCGTACCGTCAGAATCTGATGCGGCAGTGTAAAGCAAAATTCCTGCCATCGGGATTTCCGCATCGGCTTTTGCATAAATGCGCTCCTGGATACTCGCCGCGTTATATCCACATTCAAGGGCAAACTCCCGAATAATCAGATGAGCGATCGTATGCAAAAGCACATATCGAATGCCCGGATAGCCAACGTCTGGCGGAAGATTGTGTCCGATTCTCCAACCATTATGCCCAGCTCTAATCATTTCATCACGTTTTTTGACCGCAGGCAGGGCTTCCCATTGTTTGATCATATCTTCATTGAAGCGGATAAATATTCCTTCGCCATGGACCTCACATGCGGGAACCCAGGTCGGCGACTGCTTGGAAAGCGGCGCGCGCGGAGCCTGTTCCTCTGGAGCCGCAAATTCGTTGGCGGCTTCGATTCTAGTGTAACCGATTAAGGCGTTAACCTTGCGAAGACGTTCCAGCAGCAGAACATCGCAAATCTTATCGCCATATCTTGCCGGAGGCGTGGTTTTTCGGCTCAGGAAGTGTGGCCAGTCTTCCGGCGGATTGGGTGAAATTAAAACATTCCATTCGGGAATCTTTACATCTTCTTCTTTTATTACAACAGGCGTTTCTGAATGGGCCTTTTTATCCTGAATAGCCTTCCAAATTACCTGGTAATCCCAACTTTGTATTTCGGGAAGGATATTGGCTTTTGCCATAATCTTCTGCGCCATCTTGACTTCCGCATCTGATTCACAGTCGCTGAAATAACTCCATGCATCTGAAACCAATTGAGCCAATTCGTTTTTCTCCGTTGGAATAGCCAATACAGAAAGAGAAACCGGAAACCAACCATTGGTGGAACCAAGCAGGATAGTGCGTGGCGTTTCGTCGCATTCTTCAAATTTATTCAAATGCGGATGGCGTCCGCGGCATGCCGGAAGATTTTCCTGTCCCTCTTTGCCGAAGGCATGGACTAAGGATCGTGCCGCACCGCAACCATCACACTTTACCCACAAGTTTTCCGTTTGCAAAGATGCCCCACGCTCGAAGAAATGCAATGTTCCGGTGCAGTCACTTGGGCCGCCATGCACAAACCAACGCCAGGGAAAGTCATCGACATGACCATGGCTGCATGCCACTAGGAAACGAGCTGGAACCGCTTCAATATTGTTCCCATACTGGCAATTCTTATGGACAAAATGGGTCTGCTCGGGGCGATAAAGATTTTCTCGGATTTCAAACAGTCCGCTGTCATATTCAGCCAACAGTCCGCACTTTACACAGCGGAGCCAACGAGGAAACGGCTTTACCGGCACTCCAACAAAGGCTTCGGCAGAACGAAAGTCCACCATCTCTTCGCGCTGCACCGGAGGCATCATCAATTCTTGAACCTGAGGACCAACAAGTCGCCTAACTGCATTTAAAAGTCTGGCTTCGTGAATTTGCGTACAGCGCTCTTTGCGCCAATAATCCAATCCCATGGTAATAACCGACAGGTTTGGAAGGTCAATTAGTGCTCCCGGCCCATACGTCCATAGTATTTGACTCGGCCTGACCTGGCCGACAAAACAGTTACTCATATCGCACCTCCATTGCCGGTATTGGCATCTTTCGGAACTTGCATTTTCCATTCCGGCTCGTCATCTGTTCTGGTTGTTTTATCCATAATCAGACGCACTCCCGGTTCGACTTCCCGCATGGACATCGGAACGGTCAATTCATCCCATGCGCTAATGCCAGGCTTTTTGAGGAGATTAATTACATCACCTTGACGATTGGCTTTTTCATATCCAAGTTGCCGCCCTGGTATTTTTGCTTCCTTGACCCAACGATCAATACGGGCGGAGGCCATAATTTCCGTCCTGGTCTTTACGGCGGACTTGTCTTCAACCCGCCAAGCCCGCTCTGCGATAGCCTGCTTTACCTCCGCGGCAACGGGATTTCCTGAGTTTTTCATCTCCAAGGCCCCCAAATTGGGAGTGAAGATTTCATTTTCAAGGCGGATCATGCTGATCATTGCGCCGGTTAGTCCTCGATCCAAGGCTCGCGATGCAAACGGAGTCACCGATTGAGCTTCAACGTGCTTATAGAAAGTAGAGTGGTAATGTTCGAAAGTCTCGTAGTGCGAGAAATCGCGGGGCCGTGACCACGTCAATACGGTGCAAACCAGGCCGGGGAATGAACGCCCGACACGGCTGGTGGCCTGAATATATTCGGCGGTGTTTTTCGGTTGGCCGTTGACTACCATCAAACCAAGACGGTTTACATCGACACCGACTGAAAGCATGTTCGTGGCCAGTACGATATCCATGGCTCTGGTGTCGTCTTTAGCCCATTCGTGTTTGAACTTTACTTCAAGCTGGTCGAGTTTTCGGGGAATCTCTTTGTTGCTGACGCGTGAAGTCAATTCATCCACATTGCGAACCCTCCGCTGAATTAGTCCAGGACGTTTGACCTCGGTGGCCAAGGCGACGCGAAATGACCGGGTCTGAACGTCGTCTTCCGCCAGTCGGCGCATACCGCCAAGTTCTCGAAGTGAATTGAAATAGCCCACCAGCGTCATATAGGGATCGGCAAGCAAGCCGAAATGTTCGAATAGCGATTGTGCGCCAGTAAGCAGCGCGACATAAACACGAATCAATACTGCCGGTCGAGAAGAGCCCGGCGAACAAATGCCGAGGTAGCGTCGTCCCGGACGCTTGGCTATTGGCCGCTGAACCGAGAAAAAGTTGTCTTCGATATCAACTCCATGCGGCGGGAAGATACTGACTTGCCGCAAAAACACATTGTTGATCTGCTGCTCGGCTTTGCGAACGGTTGCAGTTGAAGCGACCACCTTCGGGCGAACTTCTTTACCGTTGTATTTCCATGTGGAGAGATCATCTATTGCTGTTTCGTACAATCCAACCATCGTTCCCAGCGGACCGCTGATCAGATGGAATTCGTCTTGAATAATCAAATCAGGTGGCCGAATAGACTTGACTATCTTTACATCGGTGGCATTAAGGTTGCCGCGACGAGGATGCTTGCCTTTGCAGTCGGCGTCCGGCCACAATAGTCCATGACGGGGGCATTCGTGGCTGACCTTGCCGAAAAGGGTGCGAACTGCGCCTTTCCATGCCATCATCGCAAATTTATCGACCGTTGCGATCAACATGGTCGGCGGGCGGTGATAAATTTCTTCATCCACGACAACGACGGGAAGTCCGTTCTCGGATTTTGTCCGGCTGAATTCGCAACGGCCAAGCGGATCGCCACAGAAAATACGGGTTCTGCCGGTATCTTTGTCCACGATGATTTCACGGCCCGGTTGAATTTCAGAGCCGCACCATGGGCAGGTCGTCAACTGAGCGGGGGTTGAACCGGTTCCGAACTGATGTTCCCGCTCACGCTCAATAGCAACATGGCTTTCATCTGTGGTATTGGGTGTGGTTTTCTGCCCCACCCATAGGCCGATGGAAAAAGGCTCGCCGCCCCACTTTTCAGGCTTGCGACGGCGTTCAGCCTCCATGGCGCAAATCAAAGCCGTGGCGCGTTGAAACTGCTGAATCGTCAGTAAGCGCAAGGTATAGCGCATGATGACCGAAAGGCCGCGACTGGCGTCAAGCCCGCCGAGTTCGCCCTGTAAACGGCGAATCCCCATCGCAAAAGCCGCGACGCCCAAGTAGGCTTCGGTTTTACCGCCGCCGGTCGGGAACCACAGTAAATCCGCGTAAGCTTCCAGCGGACTGGTGCGGTCTTTATGCGTTGGATCGGCAAGCGATGGGATTGAAAGCAGAATGAATGCCAGCTGAAACGGGCGCCAGGAATGATTCTTCGGCTTGTCGAAATCGGCAAGCTGGGTGCGTTCCGAACGGCGCTTGCTCAGGGCATACATGGAGTGAACTCGCTGATCGGCCATGACAAGATTGGCAAAACGGAAAGAATCCAAGGCAAGTCCATTATTGGCAATAACGGTTAGGCCTTCACGTAGGCGTGCCAGAATTTCATCGCAATGGGAAAGCGCTCCGGTCGCTGAATCCGCGTAATGGATGAATTCAGGAGTCTGCGATTTTGCCTTTTGTTCAGCTATCCATGCGGCATAATCATCGGTCAAGAGCGACAACCCGGCTAGCAGTTCATCCTTGGAAAGTTCTGCAAGACGGCGCATATCAAGCCAGCCGTCGCGATAGAGCTTCTGCAACGCCGGACGATCTTCCGGTTCAATACCTGGTGTTTCCGTAACCGGAATTTCATATTGCGGTAAAACGGCAGTATGGATTTCAACGGCTTTTTCGTAATCGTTCGAAGCTCTCGTTGCGTGAACGGCAATGCCATGTCCAACGGCGAATTCGACATTTTTGCGATAAATCATGCCGAGAGCTTTCAGCTCTTCATCGGCTTCATCAATGTCCAGCAACGGGCGGCGCATGAAGATGGCTCCGCCGGTTGGGGACTTCACCCGCAGCTCCGGCTGAAAAATCCATGCGGCATCCTGATTCATGTCAGGACGTAGCTGATCGTTAACCAAAAATATCGTCACCATACGCGATCCATTGGAGAGCATCCGTGACACGGAACCTTGGATGAACACGTCCTGACAGGCCGGATCAATGTGACACGGAGCGATCCGTCCTTCGGATAGCTTGAGTTTCAATGTTCCGCCCGAGGGGATGCGCTTCCAGCAACGCTGTGGCTTGTCGGTTTTGGGATTGATGACAGATTCGCTGTCGGTGCGCTCGTAGCGACCCCAGGAGGCGATCAGCTCGAACTCCGGCAGTGAGCCGTCAATGCAAAAGGTGAACCCGAGCGATGACGGCACGAGCGATTGGTTATTGGTCGCGTCAATGGCGGCATCTTCGGTATCGTCTTCCGGTCCGGTCGCAGACTTTGATTGCGGATTGTGGTCTTTATTCGCGACAGGAACCAAATCTTCCGGCTCGGCTTGCTCATCGATATCGGTAAACGGAGCGACATCTCCATCATCGGCATACGGAACTCTTGGCGCGAGCTTGCCGACAAGGTATCGATCCCGAACGCTTATCCCGACAATTTCCTCTTTGGCGCCGCGAGCCGGACCGAGCAAATCATCAATTACGGCCTGTTGCAGCAGGTCGCGGACATAACTCTGGTTGTCAGCATTGTCGGCGGAAAGTTCCGGCAAGGCCTTGAATTCCGGGAGATGGGCCAACTGCAACGCCTTTTCCAGCTTCGGGACTTCCAGCTTCCAGACCAGCGCCGGAGCGTCGGGAATCGTAAATCCGATCTGTTCAAGAGGGATCGGATGAGCGAAATCGGCTATCCGGTCAAAATAGAAGGTAGTGCAGTCGGTTTCGTGCCGGATCAAATAAATCCGTCTGATTCCGCTGGCGACTTTTCGTTCCCGATCCGCCAGCAATAGAGCATCTCCGCTGGACAAGGCCGGGAGAACAAAATCCGCATTTTCGGGTATTTCTAAAGAGAACGTCCCTGCCTGCGCAAAAACAAGCCATGCGTACAGTTCTTTTTTTGTTTCAGATTTTTGCTGCATCTTATGTATCCTCTTCCTTGGCGGAATTATTTTCAAGAGCTTTGATCATGCGGTCGAAATCGGATTCAAGTTCGCGCATTTCTTTTGCGCGGTAAAGCTCAAATTCATGTTCAGCTTTGTCGATGGCTTGCCGATGGGAAACGGAACCGTTGCCGTAGAGGAGCTCCCGACCGTTTCCGGCAAGAATGCGATCAAGGGAAATAATCCAATCCTGCATGGTCATGGCATGTTCTTCCAGCGCCTGCAATTCGGCAAAATCAAGAAATTGAGAAACAAGTAAATTGAGTCGTTGCAGCTCTTTAGGAGAGAGATAATTCTTGGCGATTTTTACATCTTCCCGCGTCACATAATCGCCTTTGAAATTGGTCATGCCGACCAAAGGCTTGTCCGAATCAACGCGGTCGTAAATGACCTCCGCCGCAGTATGCTGGTGGGCGGCGTAGTGCATTTTATTTTGCACGGTGGCAAAGAATTTCCTGGTCACATCTTTTTGCGGATCATAATCAATCGCGGTTGCATAAATGTCGGTAACCTGCTGATATAAGTTTCGCTCACTGGAACGAATATCGCGGACACGCTGCAGCAGTTCCCGAAAATAGCGTCCGCCGCCATGTTTCAGGCGTTCGTCATCCATCGTGAAACCTTTGCGAATATATTCGTTCAAGCGCTTGGTCGCCCAAATACGGAATTGCGTTCCCATCTGTGATTTCACCCGATATCCAACGGAAATAATGACATCCAGATTATAAAAATCAATATTGCGTTCTACCTGACGGCCTCCCTCGGATTGAACCGTTGCAAAATTTGCAACAGTTCGCGCTTGGACGAGTTCGCCATCCTCAAAAACATTTTTGATATGCCTTGAAATGGTGGACTTATCCCGTTCAAAGAGCGCGGCCATCTGGTCAAGGGAAAGCCAAACGGTTTCGTCATCGAACCGCGCATCCACCGACACCTTTCCATCCTCCGTTTTGAAAATCACAATATGACTGTCATTACGCATGCGCAAGGCTCCCCTCCAATGGGATAAAGATAACCGTAACCATTGGAATTGCTGTCCCCAATATGATAAATTGTGATCTGTAAGCCATATATTTATAATTCCTTGTGCTCTATATCAAGATAACCGACATCTATGGGGACTACTATTTTAGAGCGCGCAACACAAACTCCATTTTTAATGATGTAACACTCAACATAATGTTCTCCATTGAAATCGGTATGTTCCGTTCTTGTTTCATGTCCTTTAAAGATTGAACCTCGCTCCATATTGCGCCTAACTGCTTCTTCTCCGCAGTTTCGCACTTTCCAATAAATATCATATGGCCTAATCACACTTGTTGATTCAACAGAAAAAGTCAGAGATTTATTTTTACTTAGCCAGCGACGCAATGGGCGCTTAATAATTGCTGATAGGAAAAATGGGCGAAATCCATCTTGAGTAACTTTACAATCAATGTCAAGCTCGTCTTGGATATCAACTGGGAACATATCTTCAATAAAGTTTTCATTGGGTGCAGTCGAAAAAGACCTCATCATTTGTGTAGATTCTGACATGGCACAAGTATCAGCATAGGCAGCGAGCTGCGTTACTGAAGATGAAAAATTATGTCCGAAAAGTTCAATTAGAATATTTTCTAGTTCGTCATCACTTTCTGTATTGTTAATCTTCGACCAAGCCTTCTCTGCCTTGCGAACAAAAGAGCCATTTCCAGAATTATAAACCTGTTGATTACTGCCTAATGCAAACCAATATTTTTTCTCAGGATCTTCTCTTGATAGAAAATAAAGTACATCTTTAAAAAAATCAACATAATCAGAGAAGTCTGCGCTAATGTAATTGGGGTGGCGTTCAAAATAATTAAACACAAGAGTGTCTGTTAATAAGCCTCCGAACTTGAAGCCCACATTGTTTTTCCATGCTCGAAGCATATTGCACATCCGAACGAAATTATCACTCGTTTCGATTGCTTTGTCTTTACTGGCATTTTGCTCCGGAATCGGATCTGTAATTTTCCAGGAGCCACCGTTATTTGAATCAGGATATTTGAAAGTATCATCCGCTTGCCGAAATCCTGGCACCAATTCTATTGTATAGCCGGTAAACTGAATTGATACGACTTGCCCATCACCTTTTATTGTTGTTTTGGGATATCTGTCGAGTAATTCATTTTTTACTTCTTGCAAAAGAGCTGATTGCCCGTTTGTCTCATAGTTATCAAATCGCCGAAATACATCTGAAGGTAGATTAAAAATGATATCAATATCACTGACCCCATCGACAGCTGTTTCGCGTCCTATGGATCCTACCATATATAAGTGGTCAGACTCGGAAGACGAATCATAATATTTTTTGTTTAGTTTTTTTACAATTTCTTCAATGCTAGCATCAAAGTTTTCCGTGGAGTCCAGATGAATTTTATCACAAAACGTCTCAAAAGTTCTAGCGATGTCCATATTATAAATTCCCTTTCCTCAATGCAGACGGAAGCAATCTGTCAATTTCATCGTCAGAAAAATTCAGCTCACTTCCGTGTAGCGCTTTTGTCGCTTGAGCATAAGCTTTATTGTATGTTCGTGGAGCTGATTCAAAAATTGCCGCTAAATCATCTTGAAGTTTATTACGTGCCTCTAGTATTTGCTCAATATTATAATCAGACGAATGTAAGTCCGTAAGTAAAGACAGGTAACTTTCGCGAATAACCCATAGTTGCGTTGCAGTGTTACGATGTGCATTCAATAAGTTTGCATAATTTCTATTCTCAAATATCAAATTTATAAGTAGCAGAATAGTTGCAAAAAAACTTGATAAGATATTCCAATAACTACTGGCAAGGAGAGATGCTATTCCGCCAGTTGCGGCAAGGCTTGTGATGATAATCTTGCCCCATGTTAATGATGTATCCTTATCTCTATAAATGTCCGCTTGCTTTTCATGAGTCTTGTGTGACCAACAAACTCTTGCATAACATTCTCGAAGTTGAGCCTCAAGGGCAGTGGTTTCATTTGCCATTATCGTTCTCCTGAATTAGGAATACAAATATGTGTTATTGAGCTAATCCACCATGGATTGGGTATCTTTGAAATAACAGTTTTATCTTCTTGAAGATAATGGTGAGCAATTGATGGAAATAAATTTTCATCAATTGGATGTAACGCATTTGGATTGTGAAACATGTTCATCCCATCTCCCCATGTTTCCTCATACGGGGGAGCAACCAGTATATTTACCGATAGTCCCTCTGTCGCATTTGGCTGGGAATCATATAGCAATCCATGACGAAAAACTTTAACTGAATGGTCTCCAAAATCTGCGAGCGTTCCCATTCTTTGAAACTTCGAAATTGTTGCGCTATTAGTAAAGATAACAGCGCTTATATTTTCAGAGTTTGTCAAATTAAAAAATCCCGAAGGTCTGGTAATTCCGTTCCATGAATGAAAGTCTATTTTTAATGGAATAAGTCGCAGTTTGCCTTCTGCATCATATTCTGCTTTATACCGATATCCGTATAAATAGGATGCAATTGCCATAGGACACCAAGTCATAGAAGCTGGAAAATGAAAATCTTCAATTGCAAAAATAAGAGGCTTTCCAATAACAGATGGTTTTTCCCAATAATGTTTCCCATCAGAATATATTTTTTCTAATTTAGAATATAGTGTCTTGCTAAATTTCAAAGGGATATAGTTTTCCATTATAGGCAGCAACTCTTCTCGCGACGTAGGAAAAACCTTTAAATCAAAATCTGGGTTGGCGTTTACTGTCGTGCATTCAATACAAATGGCTGAACCAAATTTGCTACATATAAAATCAGGATATGCGGAATTTTCATCAATAGCAAAGTGCTCTTCATATAAAAAGGCAAACATTGCCAATTCAAAAACACGCGAATCAAAGCCTGTTGTCTGAAATTGTTCTATGAAATTACCATCTTTATCTTTGAACGCATTTGCAATTTCGCTTATAGCGTATTTTGCGGCTGAATAGCCCGGGGAATCTCGTAGTAGCACAAACGATTCGTGTAATCTATCTTCAGGGCCAACAGAAATAAAAATATTAATGGGATTCCCTAATGATTCTTGCGGAAAAATTTTCCCCGATAATTTGTTTTTAATAAACGTGTTATAAATGTCGTCTTTAGCTTCTTGTAATGAATCATAACTTTCAAGACTACCCCCAATCCAACGAAAACGGCGATCTTGATCTCTTCCTAAAAAAATTATGGAATATTCATTATCTGTGCTATCTTGTATTATCGTTGCCAATATTGATTCATCCTGCGATGAATAGAATGCACACTCTTTCACAAAAAAAGTTGCCCAAGGATGACGAGCCATGGTTAATATGGAGAAGCGGTGAGCCGAAATTGGATTGAATAAAAAACTATCACTCATTCCCCACCTCCTGTTCCGCTTGCCAGCGTTGTTTGTTTAGGATGGCGAGGCGGCGGAGAATTTCAATCCGGGCGGGCTCGCTGATCGTGTAACGGATGTTGTCGTTCTCCGGCAAATAGGAGACTGAGTGAAAATCATGATTCAATGGGACATCATGCCAGCCATAGGAATCGCGGACAGCTTCGTCAATCTGTTGCTGTAATTCTCTGGCGCTTTGGATTATCGGGCTTGCGTGTTTGGCATTATGATATTTACGATAGAATTTTGTAAGCCCTATTTGCTCATTTACCATTATCTTTTTTCGCAAATCGTAAAACTTTTTTGATAATGATTCAATGAGACATTTTTGCTTTGTATCGTTGTTCGGGAGCGGGAATGTTTCAAAGGCATCAGAAGGACTATATCGTAAATCTCTTTTCATTTTCGAAGCCTGTTGCCAAGCATAGGCAGCATGAATGCCTGACTGTAATATTCCAAAGAAAGCATAATCATTAATCGCAAAAACAACCGTTACATCTGCAAAAATAGTATTGCTTGGAATGAAAGAAAATGCCAACGTTTTGCTCACCCTTGCAACTGTTAATGCGTTTTCTCCAAATTCAATGGTGCCGTCACTGTCACTTGGATGTTTTACAAATGAAGAGCCGCGGCCGATGGCATGGTAAAGACCTTTGGAGTCGCCACCATAGCACCACCAAAATTCTTTGCGTTTCCGTCCAGTTGAATTACTGTCGTTCAATTTATCCCGTTCTGGCTTGACCTTTTCTCGAACTATATCCAAAAGCTCCGGGAAGTCGGAGGCGACGCGATTGGGATAATCAGGAGGGACGTGTCCAGAACTCAAGAAATCTTTCTTTTGCTTTTCTGTCGCAGTTACCCATGAGCCTTCAGCTTCGCGGTCAAGCGGCCAATCCCAGAAATTGATTACCCAACGCGATGGCTTCTGTTCCGGATCGGAATTGAGATCGTCGCCGTTCAAGTATGGGAATAGAACTTCCGCATTTTTCGGATCACGCTCAATAAATGCTTTGGCTTCAGTTTCGCTCATGATAAAACCTAAGCCCAAAACGATAGAACCTTGGAAGGACTGATCTGCATTGGCTTTCAAAACTTTGGGAGACCATTCTTCTTGCGCGGAAAGGAAGGCTGAGATAGTTTTCTCTTCCTTGTCGTTCAAATAATATTTCCCCTGCCATTCAATATTTTTTGCAATAAATACCGGAGAAATGACGACAGCGGCAGTTCCTGACCATGGCATATTCGGATTCGCGGCGATAATCGTCGCGCCTTGTTTCAACAGCCGCTCCAGCCCAACTTGACGGGTGTCGCCCTCCGCAATGGTATTGCAGGCAATCAGACCAAATAATCCGCCATCTTTCAGGAGGGCATAGACATTCAAGTAGAAATAAGCGACCAAGTCAGCCGAGCCTTTGGCTCCGTCGGCAATGTGGTTCACTAAATAGTTCCGATATGCCGTTCCCAATGTTCCGGTTAAATGCTGACCTCCACTGAAGGGAGGATTGCCGCAGATGGCGTCAAAGCCTCCATCATGGAATACTTCAGGAAATTCCAACGCCCAATGGAATGGACGGCGAGATTTTTTGCCTGTCGGCAAATCTAAATCAAGTTTTTTCTGGGCTTCACGGCGATAGCGTTTTTCTGCCTCGACATCACCGGAAAGGACTTCGTCAACTACTGTTGAAAGGGCATCCAGACGGTCTTGCAACTTATTGGTATTTCCAGTAAAACTGAATACTTCTCCTATAAAAAGGTCAGCCAGCAGATTCACCTTTTCGAGTTGATGCTGCGCTTCGGCATTGAACTCAGCCATCCGCTGCACATCGGTAATATCCCGGATTGCGGTATTGCGAATTTCTCGGCGGAGTTTGATCGCCTCGTCCACCGCGTTGCCGATGCCTTGTCCGAAAAGATTGCTATTTCCATGACCGGTCGGCTTCATCCGTAGTTCGCGAAGCTGGTCGATATCATGGATGCCGAGCAGGCTGTCGCCGGATTTGAGATTGTGGTCGAGATAGCCGAAGGGACGTCCCTTGGAAATCGTCACCAGCCAGATGGAGAGTTTTGCCAGCTCCACCGCCAATGGGTTGATGTCCACGCCATACAGGCATTTCTCGGCAATCAGACGCCGAGCCTCGTTGATGCGTTCATCCAGAATATTCGTCATGGGTTCGCCGTTGGGGGCATCGCATACTTCGCCGGAAACGGAGATGAACTTGCCGTTCGCCTCGGCTTTTGCCCATGCCTCGGCCAGACGGTCGGCAAGATAGCGGCAGGCTTGCACCAGAAATGCGCCCGAGCCCATTGCCGGATCGCAGATCTTCAAGTTCAGCAATTCCGCCGGAGTCCTCAGTATCCATTCTTCGCGCGACTTGCCTTCGGCTGGGCCGACATATACCACAGGTTCCAACGTGGTCTTGACAATCTTCTCGGTCAGAACTTTCGGGGTGTAGTGCGTGCCGGATTCGCGTCGATCCTGCCCCAGAGTGACCATAAACGCACCTTTGTGATAAATGAGAGGCTGATCCCATGCGTCCGTTCGCAGCCAGTTGGCAAAGGGCTTGATGCGCTCAATTAAAGTCTGATCTCCGGCGCAGACGGCGGCGAGCTTGTCCACCAATTCCTGCGCAGGTTCCCTCTTGTAGCCATTCTTGATCGCCGCCGGAGACCGCAAGGTAATCTCTTTCACCCGGTCAAATAGACCTTTTCCCGAATCCAGCGCCAAAGACTCCAGTTCGGCAAGGCCGATGTTTGGATTCTTAGCCTTAGCCGATCCGGACAAGCCCAACGTGATGTCCGCCGCCTTTACGGCAGTATGTTCGAGCAGGCCTTCGTAGATATGCCCGATTTGTTCCACATCCAGCGCCCGGTAGGAAAGCAGAATCGCGCCGCCGGGCTGTTCCAGTATCTGCAATGAAGTCAAAAGCAATAGCACCGTCCGGTTGTCGATAGGCAAGGGCGTCGGATTGGAGTCTTTGTAGCTCGTTCCCTTGGCTCGGCCTTCCAGAAATGGAAATTTGTCGGGATCGAAAACCGAGCCGCCCAAAGCCGGGAGCCGCAATTCCGGGTGCTCAATGCCGCCATAGACCGCTCGGAAAACCGAAAGCAGCCGCGCCCAGGCATCGTGCCTGCGATCCAGAATTTCCGCGCCATATTTATCGGCCTCCTCGGCCAACTGGCCGCGCAATGTCGAAACGGCGTAGCATTGGTCGTATGTCTCATCCCCAAGAAGCAGCAAACCGCGTTCCTCGGCGCAGAGGATGAACACCAGCCGCATCATGACCGTGAGTCCGGCCTCGTAGAGCTCCGAAGGCGGCACATCCCGCAAAAGCTCGCGATTGCGGTCTTCGTCGGCCTTGTCCAGCCCTTGAATCAGCACTTCGACGGCAGTTCTGACCTGTTCGCCGAGGGTATTGGTCACTTCCTCAAGATGTGAAAGCGATTCCTCCAACAACGCCGACAGCGTTTCATTCGCGGGACCGAAGAAACGGCGAACGCCAAGCAGCGAAGAGAATGCCTGCAAGGTCTTGGGTTCCTGGAACCACAGGCGCGCATACCACGAAATGTTGCTGGAAGTCGAGCCGTTCGGCGCGTTGACGAGCATCCATTGCTCGCCATTGGTCAGCAAACCCAGGCGCACGTCATTGACCCGGCAGAGCTTGGTCATTTTGTCCAGAAGCGACGCATTCCACTCGTCCCGCCGTTCTGCCGCCGCCAAGTTTGTTTCCGGCGGCAAGGTCTTGATAAACAGCATCGGCTTGCCGTCGTTGCCCTTCAATATCCAATCAGGCGAAAACGAACCGTTGCCATCATCGCCAGTAACTTTAAATGAATCTCCGGCAAGCATGAGATCCGCCGGAAACTCCAAAAATTCCGTCAGCACCAGCTCGCACCATGCCTGATGCAGAGCCGGAAGCGAGGCATCTTCATCATCAACCGCTTCGCGCCATTCCTCGTAGGCCGAACGAATCCGGCGTTTGGATTCCGGATAAATCGCATCCAGTCCCTGCGGGAACACCTGATCCAGCATTCCGATTGAGATGAAAGGCCCGGATACTTCTATTAAAGAAAGCCATTCGGCGTGTTTGGACAATATGCTCATTCTGAACACCTCACAATGCAGGCGAGATATTCGCTGAATACCATGCGAACTTCAATCGCGTCATTCTCTTGCCGGACGCTGTACCTATATCGCCCTTCTTGTACTTCAATCCATGATTCGTTGTATACTTGTTCACATGCAACAACAAGTCTTTGCATTGCTCTTGAGCCAACCTCTGGCCAGACGTCTATTGCACGCATGGCGACATCCTCAAACACTTGGATATCTTCCTCTGTCATGCTCGGTATTGTATAAATACTATCGGAACATGCGGTATCATCAAAAACATCTACTTCCAGATTAAATTCATAAAGGATGTGGCAGAAAGCAATTTTCCGAACAACCTGCCGAACACGCGGAATTTCAACAGAGAAAAAAGTGACTCCTTCTTTTTCTGTAACAGCTTGTGATAATTTTTCTCGTAAAGCTGGCTTCGTGGTTAGTATTCTTTTGATTTTTTCACGCTTGAGCTTTTTTATATCTGTTGAGCCACAAATGACACATTCAATTAAACATGCCATATATTCTTCATTTAGAGAAAAGCCGTTATTACATTTTTTGCATGCACCAACTACGGGCAAATTATCCGGATAGGGTTCGTCAAGAAACACTCGAGATGGAGTATGTTCTCTGGTTTCTATTTTTTCATGGCAATAAACACATGTCTGTCCATAACGTTGATCGGCATAATTTTGGTATTGTTCCATCCTTAAGCCCCCCATGCTTTCGTCTGCGGGACAAGGAAGATCACCGCAACCGGGAATGTCCGCGCCTGGGGATCTGCATAGTGTTTTTCAATCGTCGCCTTTTCCCGTTCTTTTTCCTCCGGAATGCGGTTCAGTCGGTTCCGCAAAGCATTGATGTCTTTTTTGAGCTGAAGTTTTTCATCCTCAGTGAAAAAGTCGAAAGTAAGCTGAACGACGCTCGGCTCTTTCAATTCCTTGCGAATATTGGCATCAAGATCGTCAAGGATGCGAATGATGTCAGCGATCTCGCTCTCTTTGCGAAGCTGAATCGTATGTTCCAAATCCCGCAGGCGGTCACGGGATCGAGCTTCTACCGCCGCCATGATCGACTCTTCATTTTGCGAAAAGCGTTCTTTCAAAATTGCAAACGCGCTGTCGGGAATAGAGTCCTGCGGCATGGCCGTCGAAAGCATTTGATCCAGTTCGCGCTGCGTGGTAATTCGCCGGAATGCTCCATGCTTCAATTCTCCGCCGGAAAGGGTTAATTCTTCATGCAAGCGATGATGATCGCCGCCAGTGATAACCAAGCGCGACCAGATGATGACATTCGGAGTTTCCAGTGTCGACACACTCCTGATTGCCACGCGCTGAAGGTGCTTAACGTCATCCAGCTTCCAAATTTCCTCGCGCAAAAGCCGTAAGGACATTTGAACCAGTCGATGATTCAAATGAGCAAGAACCAAATCCTCACGCCCCTTTACTGCCGCGTGATCGAAGGTAATCGCTCGTTTCTGCCCTGTATGCGGATGGTTCAGTCCATTGAGGGCTTGCGCCCAAGAGCCCGACAACATAGGAATGTCCCATGCGGTCTTCTCCGGCAAGCCCGGCAACATAATCGGCTTCAACGCCGGCTTTCCCGCCATCTCCATTGCAACTTTTACCGCATTGGCAATGTTACTTGGAGCCAAGTGGAAATCGTTTTGCGCCTCAAGCAACCGCTCATGAAGGCGGGATATGCGCTCCTGCAAACGTTTCTCCGCCGCGACAAGTTTCCCAGCGCGTTTTCGTTTTTCTTCCGCTGCGTTTGTATCCAAAACTGAATTCTGCCCCAACATTGCATCTTCAATCTGCCTGGCGATCACCGGGCCGACGCTTCCAAGGTCTTCTCGAATCGTGTCGATTTTCAATGCCGCACGCATCAGATATTCAAAGTCCCCCACGATATCGCCGGGCTTATTGACGAATTTATCTCCGAACGCAAATCCTTTGCCGACGGGATGCCAGATGTAGACCTCGGGTTCTTTTTGCCCGTGACGGTCAATGCGTCCGTTTCGCTGTTCCATGACGTTCGGGTTCCATGGAATTTCCACATGAATCAGATAGTTACAGTAATTCTGAAGGTCAATTCCCTCGGACGCGGCATCGGTCGCCAGCAAAATCCGGACTGGGGAATTCTGTGGGGATGTCTGAAATGCCGCTTTGACGGTTTCACGCTCTTCCGGCAACAACCCGCCATGCATGACCATTAGATGTTCGCCGCCGAATCCGTTGTGCGCCAATAACGTCTGTAACCATGAATGGGTGTCGCGGTATTCAGTAAAAAGAATAACTCTTTTGTTGTTCCATTTGCCATCCGGCTTCAGATATTCTTTCAGCCAAGCCAATATTGCTTTTGCTTTGGAGTCGGCAATGTTTTTCGCCCGTTCAGCCCACGCTGATAGTCTATTCAGCAGCGTTTGTTGCTCGGGCGTCAACGGAGTAGTAAGTTCGGCATCCAAGTTCAAGACTTCATCCATAGCCTCTTCGGCTGCCGCTTCATTGGAGAATTCCTCTTCCGCTTTCATGATGGCACGGTGTAGAATCCGGTCGTCAAACAGTTGATCATTCGTTTTTTGGCGTCCGTTCGCCAGCGTCTCGCGATGTTTGGCAAGCGTCTTTGCAAATGCGGCAGGGGAAGAAAACAACCGTTTCTTCAAAAGTATATGAACGAATTTAGTGCCATAAGCATAGCGGGAGTTTCCAACGGTCTTCATGCGTGATTCGGTGAATTGGCGGAGGAGACCATGAATCTCCTTCTCTTCATCTGTATAATCGACTTCAAGACATTTCAACTCGCGTTTCGGAAAGACCGGATTACCATCGGCATCAACAATGTTGCTTTTAAGTCGCCGTACCATCACCTGTTGCAATTGCTGCTCATTCGGCATGACCGTTTTTGCGAATCGCTGATCATCAAGAAGCTCCAGCAACGAAGTAAAAGACTCCTGATAGCCATTGTGCGGAGTCGCCGTCAAGAAGAGATGGTGGGCAAAATGCGGAGCCATCCGTTGAATTACCTGCGTCCGCTGGCTAGGCAAAGAATAAGCAGCCGCAGCCGCCGGAGCCACGTTGTGAGCCTCGTCAATGACCAAGATGTCGAATTTTCTGGGATATGTTATCTGCGGAGGCAAAACATCTTTTAGCAAGCGCAAGCCTTCCCCGCTTTTGATCCAATCCATTGACGTAATCAAACGCGGATAGGATGTCCACGGATTAGCATGGAGTCCGCGTTCGCGGCGCAACATCTTGATGTATGCAGTATCGACGATGCGAAATTCCAATCCGAATTTTTCTTGCATTTCCGTCTGCCATTTAATCTGCAGACTCGCGGGGCATACCACAAAGATTGTTCTTGCACGATGCCGAATGAGAAGCTCCTGTATCACCAGTCCGGCTTCAATCGTTTTCCCCAATCCAACATCGTCGGCAATCAGAAGATTTACCCTTGCCATGTCAACTGCACGAACCAGCGGGTCAAGTTGATAATCTTCAATCGTAATGCCGCTTCGGAATGGCGCTTGCAAGAATTGCCGGTCGGCGTTAGATGCAGCCCCCCAGCGGACGGCATCAAGGAATGCGTCTAACTTGTAATTGGGATCAAAGCCGGAAATAGTTGGAAGTCCAGCCCTTTCAATTACTTTTGCCCCCGGCTCCAGTTGCCAAATGACCTGCAATTCTTCGCCCATGGCATCTTCGTCGATGGATTCCATGGTGACCAAATGCTGAAGCCGGTCGAGTTTGCAGGTGAGACCGCTGCAGTCGACTTGCGTAACAACCCATTGGCGTCGTCTTACCTCCACCAGTTGCCCCGGCTCCGGGATCTGGCTGAATCCCTCACTTTGGGTTGTTGTGCTTTGCATAATTATCTTCGCTTTGTCATTTTATGAATATCATTGACATGGACAACGATACTTCTTCCAATTACTTCTCCGAGCTTAACAGGAACGGCATTGCCAATTAAGCGGCCAATGTTTTTCTGGCACACCGGTTCATTTGGCTTTACAAACTGATAGTCCGGCGGAAAACTTTGAATGATTGCCCCTTCTCGCAAAGAAATCGCGCGATCTTGTTCCGGATGGCCAAATCGACCATTTCCAAACCCAAAAAACTGTGTTGTCATCGTTGGAGCTGGTTCATCCCATTTCATCCGTCCGTAAACACTGCCGTAGCTTTCGCCTGAATCTTTTTTATGGCAATCTGCAACTAATTCTTGAGGCCAATCTCGCCAACTTCCTCCTGGTTTCGAAGCTCGGATTCGCTGTAAGTTGAGTGGCGATAACATAGAACACTGGTGCAATGGATCGTCCTTTGATTTTTCTCCGGCACGCAGTGGGGGTAACGTCCTTAGTACATCGGCAACTTTTTTCTTTTCAGCTCCAAACTCGTCCGGGGTTAACAACCTTATCGTACCCAATTTTGAAGCTAATAAGACCAGACGATGCCGATTTTGCGGGATGCCATATTCCTGGCAGGCAACTACCTGATACGCGACATTATAGCCGTTATCTTGTAATGTTTGAATGAATTTTGCAAAAACATCCTGTTCTGCTAAGCCGGGAACATTCTCCATAGTAACCAGCTCAGGGGATATCTCATTGACAAGGCGGGCAAACTCAAGAAGCAAGAACCATTTCTTGTCTTTTTCATCAGCAGATCTAGCTTTGAGATTGTATGTCGAAAAAGTTTGACACGGTGCACATCCGGCAAGCAATCGCAACGAACGTTTGCGATAAAAAAGGCGAATATCATCCGGCTGTAAATCGGTCACTGATTTTTTTAAAAATTCAGCATCATTGTTTTGCTCATAAGGGTATTCACAAATAGGGTCAAGATCAACCCCGGCACGAACTGTTATTCCCGCATCCAGCAAGCCGCGAGTAAGACCTCCAGCACCGCAAAAGAGATCTACCGCATAAATTTGTCGAACTGGTTTTATTTGTTTTGAAATAATCATCATTTTACCTTTGGTTGCCGTTGTTTCTTTGAACTACTTGCGGCTCCGCCAGCTTCAATCCACGCATCAACCTTATTCTTTTTGAATTTCCAGAAACGACCGACTTTTGATGCTGGCATGTCGCTGTGCTCAATCCACCGGTAAATAGTATCGGTGCTTGCCCCCAAGTATTGACAGATTTCATCCATTGATAGCCAGCGGTCGATCATTTCTACAAAATCCCTGTCCATTTTTCATGATAAGGTCAATGCGCCGAAGAAACAACTCCATCTATAAAATATCATAGATAAAGCAAATTTCAAGCCGCGTAAAGCCGCATAAGCGTGTATTCAGAATTTTTTTTACATATGCCCTCCTTTGTCCATAACATAGCAGAATGCCGATATTGCTGTTCCCGCCTCGCTCACGGCCATGACTTCGACGCGTTGGTAAAGGCGGGGAACGCCCTCAAAACGGTCGATGGCGGGGAGATCGGCTTCTGGCAGAGTGATGATCTCCCCATGGACGATGTCGTCGGGATTGTCGGAGAGTTGCATGGCCGGGAAGCCCCAGCCGGTGTCGTAGAGTTTGCCGTTGACCGTGGCCGGTTCGATGCTGATCGCGTTGCCGCAGAAGCGGTCGTGGTTGCGGAAGCCTTTCTTCAAGGTTCCGTAGACGAAGATTTTTACAGTTTTCATTGGTTTCGTTCCTTGGTGAACTGGTCGGGGATGCCGTGCGACCGCGCCCCCGACGAACAGATTTTACGGTATTCTTCCGGATATGCCTTGCCGTTGCGTTCGGCTTTCGTTTCCTCGGTCATTTCATAGATCAGCGCGGCGTAGCGTGCGCCGTTGAACTCGACTTCGACCCAGTATCGTTTGTAGGTGTGCGGATAGCCTTCCGCGCGGTCGAGAGCGTCGATGTGTTCCGGTTTGACGAGATACAGAACTCCGAAGACTTCCGCGCCTTCGCAGAAATCGATGTCGGCATAGAGCCGTTCGGTCAGCCGGTAGTTAGGCAGCATGGCGACGCCCAGATCGACCGCTCCGGGAATCCGTCTGGCCGCGCGACGCCTGTTCTGGTTCGATCCGTAGGCGAAATACAGCAGTGGCGTCTGGTTCATGGGAGCACCTTGCCTTTCTCCGGAGCAGCGGAGACCGGCGGTCCAACGTCAAGTTCTCCCTCGTCCAATTCGAAGCCGGCATAGCCGGTGGCGGCCAGCCGTTGCAGGAACGCCACCGCCGCCCTGTCGGGCTCGTCCGGCAGGGGAAAGGCCTTCTGTCCGTTGGCGTCAAGAATTCGACGCATGAACGCCGGTGGGGCGAGCGAGGCGTTGAAAGGATTCATCTTCATGGCCTCGACGATGTCCAGTGCGGTCTTTCCGGAGAAGTATTCTCCCGTGCAGTCGACCGGACATCCTTCGAAGTCGGTTTCGTAGATTCGTATTTTCATGTCATCCTCATGGTGACGGCGGCCGGAGGATTCCGACCGCCATCGGGTTGTTTACCGGCCTTCGGGGCGACCGTTTTTCCATGCCGCGCTGCCGGGGAGGTTCTTCAGCAAGTGCATACGGGTGTTCTTGAATTCGTTTCCGATCAGCCCGAGGCGAAGGAGCAGGACGCGGAGGTCGTATTTTGCGCTGGTTTCGCTGAATTCGCGGGGGCATTTGGTGCTGGCGCATTTCGCAGTGAGCGCCTTGGCCGCGAGGGCGAGGCAAAGGTGGATGTGGCTTTTGGCTACTCCGGCGTGGTCGACGCCGTTGAAAAGTCTGAATTCGACTGTGCCCATCCGCCATACGTTGTTGAGGTTAAGGCTTCTGTAGCGCGCGCTGTCGTAGTGCTCCGGATTCGGGTTGGCGTAGCCGAACCATGCCTTGTTCAGTTCTTCCTTGGTGTCGGGCTTCGCGGCTTCGAGGCGGGCGATGAACTCGCGGTCGGTCGGCTTGGTGTAGCGCCGGAGGCGGCTGTCGTGCGTTCCGGCGGCCTTGAGGAGGAGGGCTTCCTGCTTGTAGTAGATTCGCGCGAGGTTGGCGATCTGCCGCGCCGTAAAGCCTTCCACGCCGATGTGGATGTGCTGGCTGGTGACTTCGCTGTCGGCCTTGGCTCCGGCCTTGCGGAGGACTCTGACGACCTCCTGCAACGTTTCGATGTCTTCGTAGCCGAGGATGGGCGTGACCACCTCGGCGGTGGTGGCGCGGCATCCGAGGCTGGCGTCGCTGACCGCTTTCCATTCGCGTCCCGAAATGTCCGTCACCGTCCAGCTGTCGTAGGAGCCGCCGGTGTAGCACACCGTGCCGCCGACCACGCTGTGGATCGCCTTCGCCGCCTTTTCGCGGCTGATGTTCGTATATTCCAGTTCGGTTCCGAATTTCAGCTGTTTCATCTTTTCCATCGTTTCGTTCATTTCCGCGGTCTCCCGTTTGGTTGTTAACTCGTTCTTTTTGAACTACTTACACTATGCCGCCTATTTTTAATATAGCCAGTTTATAATCAACGAGTTATGCTTATATTTCGACATAAAAAAGCCCCGTCCGGGGCGATATGCCTGAACGGGGCGCAAGAGCCGCGATTATTCGGCGGACTTGGACTTTTCGTTGATTTTGTTTTTGGCTTCGTAAAAGGCCTTGATGGCTTCGGGATTGTCCTTCAAGCCGAGGATGATGTCTTTCTCGTACCCAGTGGTCTGAGTCCCGATTTTGATTTTGACGCTACCGTCGGTCTTGTTCTTCAGCGGATTGCCGCTGCTTCCCTGCTGGGCGTCGACATCGTTCGAGCCGTTCATTTCGGCCTCGGTGTTTTCGCGGGCGACAAAATTCCAGATTTTGCCGTAGCGCAGAACCAGCCCGAAGTTGCCGGAATCCGGGCGGAAGGTGGTTTCCAGGCCTACTCCGTCCGAATAGGTCGAAGCGTTGTGGGAGCATCCGGCGAGCAGGGCAAGCGCGCCGATTGCGACGATGATTTTAAGCATTTTCCATTTCCTTTTTTTTGCGGCAGACGGCGCATTAGCAGGGCGAACACCATGCCGGCCAGCCGAAGAGTTGACAGAGATTGCCGAAGCGCCGCGCCTGATTCATCACGACATACCGCAACGGATTCCACCAGCCGTACTCAGCCTTGGCGACCCGGTATCCGTTGGTTTTGAAACGGGCGTTCGATTCGGCGAACTTCTCCTTCGAGCCATCGCTCTCGTGCCACTCTATGTCGTGTATGAACGCGACGGTCGCGAGGCTCGGATGAAGCGAACTGATGACGTCGCGCAGCCAGTCCGGAAACGAGTCCGGTCCGATGCCGTTGTAGATGGAGCAGAGTTCCTCCAGCGTGTATTTGCCGATGATTTCGCGGTTCTCCAGCTGAAACTCATCGGCGCGGCGCTTTAGTTCGCTGATTTCCTTGAGACGGTTCATATGATCTCCCATGTTTATCCTGCGGAGGTAGCGAGCTCAATCGCCGGATCGATATAGACGTATCCGGACGCGGAATAGAGCTGATAGTGAATTTTTACGTCCAATGCGCCGGATTCTGTGATATTCAGCGGGATGACGATCTTGCGCTGTTCCATCTCGGAGTCGTTGACCCATTCGGCTTCGGAATCATCCAGCCACTGGCCGTGGGTGGAGCTGAACAAGACTTTGCCCGACCCGTCGGCTTGAGGGATGGAGACCTGTACCAGCAGATGGCGGTTCAGTTCATCAAGGGAAGTCAGCCCTTTAGCGGCGACATGCATGGTGAGCGTATGCGGCCCCGTCGCCTCCGGCGTTATCTGGATTCCCTTGAACGGCGCGCGGCCGAGACTCATGCCGCCCGACCCGTTGGCGGAACTCATAAACTTCCATACGGCGGGCGAGCCGCCGGTCCGGTGGGCGTTCCAGGTGTCGCAGATGTAGTTGCAGCTCCGGCAGGTGTAGTGGCCGGTGTCGATCTCGTTTCCGCAGATGACATTGTAGCCGTTCCACACGTCGGTCGCGGTTTCCCCGATATTGCTTTTGAGCGCGCCGTTGGACGTTTCGACGTAGATGAAAGACGAATCGCTGTACCGGGAGCCGACCGCTGGGTCGTCCGCGCCGCCGGTCACCCCGGCATTGGCCTTGCCGAGGGACAGCGTTCCGACCCGGAGGGTTGCGGCTTCCCCAGCAAAGAGCGCATAGCCGGGATAGTAGGTTTCAACCGAAGCGATGTCGGCGACGCACCGACGCAGCTTGACGGCCCCCTTGAGACTGCAGTCGCGGATCTGGCAGCCGAAGGCGTAAAGGGCCACGCCATGCGGATGGTTGACCGCGATGCCGCTTGCCGTGACCGGCTCCCACGCGCCTTCGGCATAAGCGCGCTCGCCGAACGAGAGCTCCAGCGCGGCGCAATGCGGGTACTGCCCAAGGTCGCCCGTGCCGTATTTCACCCAGTCATAATAGTTGCCGTTCCCCTCGGAATCGACGCCGTCGGTTTCGGCCATGCTGATGGCGATGTTCTTGACGGACTTGCTATGGCCGGGAATGGCGCTATTGGCGAATCCGCTGATGGAGACGGCCCGTCCGCTTTCGGTCACGCGCCAGCATTTTGGAAGAGTGACGGTGATGTTTTCAATCAGGAACTCCCGGCTCCCATGGCTGCGGATCATGGCCTGCGCCAAGCAGTACATGGTCGGAGCCCCTGTGCCGAGCTGCCGAGCTATGCCGGCCGAAACGTTGCGCAGGACGCAATAATCGTTGACGGCGGAATAGAACAGCGACGGGATATATCCCCACGTGCCGGCGACAAGAATGTGAAACCGCAGATTCTGGTAGTCGGAGAATGCGCCGCCCCAGCTACCGTTGGAAAAATTCAGCGCCGTCCCGCCTCCCGGCCCGTAGTCGCCGCCATACTGGCTGGTGGTCGTGTAGACATCGATGTCCGAAACGGCAAAATAATTGGCGTTGTTGACATTGATTGAATTGGCGGTATCGCTGTAGTAGCCATAGCCTTCATTGTAATTCACGATGTTCACGATGCAGTCGTGCATGGCAAACACGTGGGCCGTGTTGACATGGAGATAGAGCTGGCAGCTGCCGGTGGCCGGCGCATCGGCGAATGCGGTTTGGTCCAGATCGATGCCTTTGCTGCCGAACTTGCATTTCTCGATGGAAATCTCCGCCGTGTAGTCCGAAGCGGGGAATTTCAGGATCGAGGTATAGGCCGGAGTGTCGTCGCGGAACAAATAGACGCGGTGGAGCATGAAAGTCTTTCCGGCAGAAAGGCAGAAAGAGAATTCCTCGCCCCATGGCTCACTGCCGGTGTCGGCTTTGATGTTGGCATATTCCGCCTCGTCCGCGCCCCAGGAGTCCCGGGCGGCCTGCGGAACCATCGTCCACGCCGGGTCGCCCGATTTCGGCATCCCGATCAGTAGTATATTCCGGACGGTCTCGGTGGCTCCGCGCGGCAGAAGCGCCGAGGAAGCCTCGGCGGTCCGGCGGATGATCCAGGCGGTACTGTCGCCCAGATCGTCCATGGTGGACGGGAATGCGTTTAGCGGGGTTGCGGGCGACGTGCCGTCGCCGTTGGCCGCAGCGGACGGATCAAGGTACTTCACTGAAAAATCGATATTGGAAAAAAACATAACACCTCCATGTCAAACAATGGGATAATCGGTGACCGAGTCCGTATTGGAATCGGGGATTGTCACTTCTGGCGCATTGATCAGTCCGTGTCCGATGCCTCCGCCGGAGAGAGACGGAGACCGCAGCAGGGCGGCATTGACGACGGCGTAGTCCGTCGCCTCCGGCCCTGTGGAAACCTGACCGCCGCCTTCGCCCTGGAGAAGAGCGATGCGGCGGTCATTGAAGTCAAAGAAGACCTCGCCGGTGTCGACGGCGATGATCAGCTGGCCGTTTCTGACTGGACTGGAATCAATTTGCGCCCGGAACGCCGTTTTCGGCATAAACACGGGCATGGGAGGGTCTCCTTACAGCGACTGCCATTCAAGCGAGGCGTAGACTCCGTCCTGTTTGGCCGAAAGGATATTGCCCTCCGTGGCGGACACCTTGACCGAGGCGGAAATCTTCCCGCCGGACACGGTGACGGCAGCAGTGTCGGAGGCCTCACCCGAGTAGGCGTCGACCAGGTCGGCGAGGTTGACGTCAAACTTGGTATCGTTGTTCAGCGTGAGGGACAGGACATGGGTGTCCTCGTCATAAGCGGCGGCGGCGAGGAACTGCTCGACCGGCAGATTCACCGAAACCGGAGTGCCGCCGTTGGCGGTGAAACTCAAGACCCCGGTCGCGCCGTTGTAGGACACGCCGTCAAACAGGCCCGAGAGGGCGGTGACCACCGCTTCGCCCGCGCCCTTCTGGACCGAGAGCGACTTGGAGGCCGCCTCATATCCGACATTGGAGACCGCGCCGGAGATGCCGGAATTGACGTTGACGATTTCGGTGTCGACGTAGTTTTTGACGGCCTGCGCGGTGGGGAGCTGGCTATTGGTCGGGCTTGCTCCGATGGAGGTGATGACCGGCAGTGAAACGGTGCTCCATGCCGAACCGTCCCATATTTTCGCTTCGTAGGTGGTTTTGTGGATGTAGAGCGTTCCGACCTCGCCGGCGGCGGGAAATTCCGTCACTCCCTCGACCGGGTGGGTGTAGGGAGCCGCGCCCTTGTAGATCCGGTTGCCGTCGGTGATGAAGTAGAGGGCGTTGGGATTCTTGGTCGAAATGGCGGCATACTGGGCGGCAGTGACAGCATAAAACAAGACTTGGCTCATAAGAAAATCCTTTTCAGTTGATGGTTTGCCACTGGACGCTGTCGGACGAACCTCCGTCCGCGCCATCCGGGTGGCCGAAATTCAAAATGATTCTGACTTTGGCGGCGTTCTCCGAAGAGTGCGCCGCGGCGACGCCGAGAAAAAAGTTGCCGGGACTGTCGGCGGTTGCCCGTTTTTCCGGTTCATTCCAGAAGACCCTGCTTCCGGCGGCGATTGCCCCGGCCGTTTTCTCGACATCGTAAATCCCGCCGAGATGCAGCGCTCCAAGTTCCCCGGCTCTCACGGTGGTTTTGACGACGCCGAGTAGCGCCCCGAACCGGAGGATCTCCCCGGCTTCCAGATTGCGCGACGAAGTGAAATCCACCGCCTCGCCACGCTGGACAAAGGTTGCGTTCATAATTCTCCCGCTTTTTGAGGTTGAAGTTTCTTGATCTGATCGATCACCATTTTGGGGGTGATCGCCTTGGTGCATTCGAACTTGTCGCGGGCCTCCTTTTTCCGGGGACACCACAGAAAGTCGAAGTGGTTGAAGTCGCAGCGCGTGTCGTTCCAGCAGCCGTGGCAGACGGTCGCGTTCTGGACGCGGTACGGCGTTTCAAACTCGTTCACCGGATCGGTGAAACCCGAAATCAGGATCACCGGAACCCGGCAGCACCACGCCAGCCACGAGAGGCCGGAGGACAGGCCGAGGAACATGTCGGCGTCTTTGATGAGGTTGATGCGTTCCCGCAGCGGCAGGTCGCCGGTGAAGTCCTCCGCGCCGTAGGGGATGTGGTTCCACGTGTAGTCCGTGCCGTATTCCGTCATCAGGTCGACGCAGAGCACCCGGTAGCCTTGCGATTTCAGATAGGCGACGACTTCCCGCCAGCCGGAAGGGTTGTTCCAGTATTTGCATTGGGAACTGGCCTGCGCCGCTATCACCACATATTTCTCCTTGATCCGCCGCTCCGCCGAGAGATCGACGCGCGGCGGGATGTCGGAAAGGTCGTCCAATCCGAGGATATAGCCCGCTGTCCGATGCAAGCCGACCTGCCGAAAGTCGAACGGCTGGTGATCCGTGTTCCCGCCGAAGAACAGCCCGAGATTGTAGGTGGCATACGGCTTCAGAGTTGCCGCCTCTTCCTTCGTGATGAAGACGATGTCCGGATACTGCTCCCGGAAGAGATCGGCGATCTCGGGAGCCATCGAACAGGACAGTTTGCAGTCGTGCTTCTGCCGGAAGCGTTCGACGAAGCTGAACCACGCGATGGTGTCGCCCAACGCTCCGACCGGAAGCTGGATCAGCACCTCTTTCCCGGCGAGGTCGAGATCGTGCCGGAACAGCGGTTCCTTGAGATCGTCCTTCCGGTAGATTTCAAGGCCGAAACGGATGAAGAATTTCTTCACGCTCTCGACCGTGCATCCCGGCTTCACGTCCATGGAGTACAACAGGCAGTCCGTGTCCAAATCCTTGAAAACACAGCGGTACCCGCCGGTTTCCGGAAAACGGACGCGAAGCCCGTGGTTGAAGTCGAAGCGGACGCCTTCGACCGCCTCCATGACCGGCTCCGCCGGAGGAAGCGCGAAAGTCGGCTCCTTCGGCGGTTCGACTTGAGCCGGAAGCGTAGCGTCCGTCACCGGCTCGCATTTGATACTGAAATCAGACATATTCGATATATCCTCCTGTTTCAACGGTTATGTTCGCCCCGGCGGAGCTGGTCACGGCGAAAGCGCTGGCGGCGCTGGCCACATAGAAAAGTCCACCGCTGCCGACGGTTACGCCGGAAGCGTTGTTGAAGCGCGAGAGATAAAAACTCCCGCCGCCTTCGACTGTCGTGGAGGTGGCGTTGCAGTTGCTGCTGTGCAGCTGGAACACACCGCCCGAGGAGACGACCACGTTTTCGAGATTGCAGAAATACGAGGCGTAGAGCGTGCCGCCGCTGCCGATGGAGATGTTCGTGCCGCCGCAGTAGTTGCAGAGGTACATCATCCCCTGTCCGAACACGACGCCGCTCACGGTGCAGCCTTCGTAAACGCCGAGCCAGCCGCCGTTCGACACCTTGATGCCGCCATAGGAGCAGTTCTGCGAAATGTGGAGGCTGCCGCCGCCCATCACCGTCGCGTCCGACGCGGAACAGGCGTAGCGGACATACTGCCACGCCCCCGAGTTCACGGTGGTGCTGAGCGCCGAACAGCCGTTGGACAGCATCTGCCATCCGGAGACGTTCGTCGAGGTCACCGCCGCGCCGTAGGAGACGAACTGCGAACCGCCGCGCTGGATTTCAACAGCGGTCGCGCGTCCGTAGTTCGAGACATACATGTATGCGCCGGAGCCGACCGTCGTCCGGATCGCCGTGCCGAAATATTCCGCGAATTGCTGTCCTCCGCTCGAAATCACGGTGTCGAGCGACAGTCCGCTGGATAAAACCCGCTGGTAGCCGCCCTGGAATATCGTGTTGAACTGCGCGACCGCGCCGAAGGAAACGAACTGGGAACCTCCGCTCGACATGACCGTGCTGAGCGCGCTCGCGTAATAGTAGAGCTGCTGATCCTGCCCGCCCATCAGGACATAGTTGCAGGCGGTGCCGTTGACGGTGTAGAACGAGCCGAGGTGGTTCGTCCCGGTGACCTCGGTAAGCTCGTCATGCCCCCACACGCCATGGCTCACCCGGCCGCCGGAGGAGACCGTGACATCGTAACATTTCGCCCCGGACGAGACGTAGAGGATTCCGGCGCTCATTACGGTCGTATGGCTGACGGAGCAGGAGTTGTAGCACCACATGCTCGCGTTGGAGCCAATCGTCATATGCCGGACTTGAACGCCGGAGCTGTTGCCCATGTCGAAGCGGGCGTTGCTGGAAAGGACGCAGCTTTCGAAGACGACCGAAGTCCCCTGTCCGTAAAGCCCTCCGTAATTGGAGACGTGGATTCCGGCGACGCTCGCATTGGAATAGACATACATCTGCCCGTTGGAATAGAGCTGTGCGCACTCGACCGATGCGCCGGAGCTGACGTAAACGTAGCCGTTGTTGTTGACTTCCACGGCTCTCGCGATGCCGCCGGAACTCACCTGAATGTTGCCGCCGCTGTTGACCACCGCGCCGGAGACCGCGCCGCCGTTTCGGACGAAAATGCTGGCTCCGTAGTTGACGGTGGCGTTGAGCGCCAGTCCGGCGCTGGACACCTCCATCCGGCTGATCGCGCTGGAGACGAGGTAGCGGTTTACCATTGTCATCGCGCTCTGATTGCAGCTTCCGTTCCGCAGAAAGGTGAACACGCCTCGGCTGCCGTATTTTGCGGCGTTCGGGTCGACGACCGTTCCTCCGGCCGCCAGCCGGTTGTATTGATAGGGTATGAGCATGGTTACGCCTCGTAGCTGTAGGCGTAGTTGGCCTGAAAACGGAGATTGTTGACCGCGCCTGATTTGTAAATGCCGCGGATCGCGAACACGTGGACCGTCGCGGCGTTGTTGACGAGTTCGAGCGTCTCCGGAATGTTGATGCCAACCATTGAGCAGTTGACGCTGCCGACCGTCACCGCGGTCACGTTCGCGCCGCAGGTCGCGTGGTATTCCCAGGTCAGCATCACTCCGTCGACGGCGCTGTAGGCGGAGCCTCCGGCCTTGTCCATGACCGCGGTGAAATCCAGCTCAAGCGTGCCGGACGAATTCGTGTTGGTGTTTTTGATGACCGGCGAATCAAGGAAGAGCGTTTTCGGATTGGAGGCCGAATAGACCTTCTGATAGACCGGATTCGAGATATCGCTCATGGCGTGGGCATGGGCCGCCGGAGCGAAAGTCGAAGGCTTGCCGGTCACGCCCGTCCATGGAACCGCGTTGGCGCTGGTGGCGTGGTCGGCCTCTTCCGCCGAATCGACTTTGCCGTCGGCGTCGCTGTCATAGACCGCCTTGGTCATGTCGCCCACGCCCTGTCCGTCGTCGCCGACATATTTCACCCAGACAACATCCGAGAAATCCTCGGCAGTTGGGTTTGCAATCTCCGTGGAGGAATGGATTTCAGCGCGGTATTTCATAGAGCTTGCCGGAGTTGACGAAAATCCGGTTCCGGTGGCGTCCGAGGCGTAGGCGACATAACAGAACGAATCCCTGCCGGGATCGCCCTTGGGACCGGTCACGAGCGCAACGGCATTGCTCCAGACGCCGGAGGATTCGCCGCGCAACCGGAAACGGACGAAAGCGTCCGAGACGATTTGCGTAGAATGCCACGTTGCGCCGTCCGAGCTGAATTCGCATTCCATCCCGGCGGCGAGCAAGGATCGCACCTGCGCCGCCGTCAGGTAGTCGGGATCGACCGGCGTCGGATTCCCGATGGAGGTGATCCTGTTGCGCACGGTGAAATTTTCAACCTGCAGGATGAAAATCTGGCCGCCGTCGGCGTCGAATCCGACCAGTTCCCCGGCGAGACCGGACTTGCTCTTCTCCGTGCCGAGCCACGCCGCCAGCTCCGCCGTGTTCATCCCGGAAACCGGAATGGAAATTTCGGTATAGCTTATTTCCTCGCCGTCGATGCTTTCGGTGACGGACGCGACCGCGATGTCACCGTTGTCGCCGACGAGCTTGTAGGCGGTGGACTCGTTGAAATCGCTGTCCATCGCCCATTGCCAGGAGACGATGTTTGCAAAAGCGGACATCGGATAGGCGTCCGTGCCGTCGTTCTTGGCGAAAAGCCGCATCTTGAGACAGGCCGCGACGCCGCGCACCAGCGTGGGCGGAGTGACGGTCTTCGCGTTGGCGTAGTCCTTGACCACGCCGAGCGTCTCGTTCGCCGCGACATAAAAAGTGGTATTCTGCATGGCTTATTCCTGTTGGTTTTGAAGTTGCGCGAGACGCTCGACGGAGTCGGGATGATCGGCGTTGAACGACTCACGGACCGCCGCCAGCAGATCGTCCCATTGAGTCGTGATCACAGTGTCCCGGTTCTCCTCGATCATGATTGCGAGGTCGCGGGCCATAACGGCGGCGTCACGATGGTCGTACATCAGGTGGTCGGCGGCGAGCCGGAGCTGGCCGGAGATCGCGTCCCGGTTGTCGGCGGCGTAGAGGAATTCATTGAAGAGGCTCCACGCTTTAACCACGTGCTTTTTCGCGCAGGCCGAACACTGGTCGAAGGGAGACGTGCGCGTTACCGCCGCTCCGCTTTTGCCGTGACAGTTGCAGCCCATTATTCGAACTCCGGGTTTTCTGGACGGGCATAGGTAAACGCTTCCGTCTCGACGATGTGTTCTTCCGCCGGAAGCTCGTTCAGTTCCAGCGATTCGGCTTTGACGATATGCCGTTCCTCGAATCCGGCTTCGCGTTTCGCGTAGTAGCAGCCGCCCTCGTAAAACGCGCATTTGTAGGCGGGAACGCCGTCCGCGACAACTTCATAAAGTTTTTTCATGCCGGGCTGATACGCCCACGAGAAAATCTCCCCGCCGGGAAACTGCCCGGAAATCAGCAGGCGGTTCGGCTGGAACGGATCGTAGGAGACGCGGTAAAGAAATTCGATACCGAGCAACGCCAACGTGACCGTTCGCCCCGGCTCGATGATTGTGATCGGGCCGCGCCGCCCGGCGTAGACCACCCGGTCTTTCCAGACGAAGCCGACATCCGCGGCGACTTGAACCATCGGCTCGGCGTCAAAGCCAGGCATCCGGTAAAGTTTGAATTGACGGTCGGACTTTGCGCCTCCGGCAATGAAGGAAATCTTCCACATCCCATCCTCAAACTCGGCGCAGGGGCCGCATTCGAAAGCGTCGTCCGGCAGTCCGGTCCGGACGCGTTTCCAGCGTTTGCCGGTGAAGTGATGAAGCTTCCACGCGCCGCCGGTCAGGATGCAGCAGAACTCCTTCGAATTGCCGTTTTTATCGGGACAGGCGAACGGCATGTGGGTATATCGTGAATCACTGAATTGAAAAATTTTCGACATTTTTTTATTTCCCCTCTTGATGTATGTATGTACGTATGTTATATTGTTAGAGTAAACCCTAAACAACAAGGAGGTCGTATGAGTTACATAAAACCCAATCTGGTTTTATCCCCAAAAAGTAGCGTTTCTGAATTACAGGTCATTTATGATGACGGAGAGAACAGCTGGTCTCTCGCTAAAATGAAATGGGATGGAGGAGACGCTATTGGCCTTCGCTGGAATGGAGGTTCTGAAGATCCCAAATTCCCCCATATCGGCAATCCTCAATCCAGAGGGGTTCCGACTTGGTTCATCCTTCCGCAAGAGATTGCAGATGTCGTTGTTCAAATGCTAAAATTGAGCAAAAAAATCTCATCCTGATTTTCGATTATCCGTTCGGACACGGCCATTTGACGCTGCCGTCTTCCTGGACGCAGCCCTGCTGAAGCTCCATGTAGCCGTTGTATGAATAATTGGAGACGAACTTGTCGGGCAGTCCGGTAAGCTTGCCGTTCTCGTCGATGGTTCCGGCGTAATACTGGCTGCCGCTGCACGAGGCCTCGGAATTGTTGTGATGGGCTTCGCCGACATCGCGGATGCGCCACTGACCGCCGGGCAGACCGATTTTGTCGCCCTGATACGCGGTCAAATTCCAGGTTTCGGTTCCGTTGCTGCGGTTGGTGATCTTCGACGCGATCACGCGCGGACGGCAGCAGGGGCAGACCCAGCAGGCGATCAGCCGTCCGTTCTTCTTCTTCCTGATGAGCGTCCGGTCGTCCTTGTTGAGCCATAGTTTGTTCGATTCCATTTCATCGCCTCAGTTCGTCGAGTTGCAGACATCGGCGATGACGAGGATCGCCACGGGAACGCGGAACGAGCAGACCGTCACGGATTCGCCCTTGACCTCGCAACTTCCGACCGGAAAGCTGTTTTTGTCCGGCGTGGCGAATTTGATCTCCGGCGTCGACCAGTTGCCTTCGTTGTCAAGATCGCTATAGGCGCAGACCGTTCCGGTCTGGGGCGACAGTGATTTTTCCGCGACGCTGACGAAGTCGCCGTTTCGGGACATGTATCCGGCCTTCACCTTGACCTGTTTGGTTTCGGTGTCGTAGCTCAACGCGAAAGGGCCGTCGTAGACGTCCTGCGAGATCGCGCCGAGAAGAATCACGCCTTTGCCGTTCGCGGCGAAAATCACCGGAGCGCCGGTGGAGCCTCGCGTGAAGGACGCCGGATTCGACGTGCTTGGTTCGGCGTAGTCGCCGGTTCCGGAAAGCGTCACGTTCGCCGGACCGCAGAGGATGCAGCTGCCCATGGCGTTCGCCTTGAGCGGATTGACCGTCACTCCCCACGGCTTCGCGGCGTCCTTCAGCGGTTCGGCGGGAACGGCGTCGTCGCAGAGGTTGCCGTTCTCGGAAAAGTTGACCGCCGTCCCCGCCGCGATGACGGTTGAAGTATTGTTGTAGACCTGAATCCGGATCATGCCGCCGGTGGCGAAAAGCGGCTTCGCGGAGAAGCCGTTCATCGCGTTGACGATATGCCGGACGTTGTTGCTCAGAAGCGCGTTAGGCTTGAACTTGTCGCCACGCGTCACGTCGGGAAAGAACGCCATGTTTCACCTCACAATCCCAGTGCGGAAAACGAGGCGTATTCGCAGACCTGATCGACGTAGATGCCTTCCACTTCGACCTTCGGCGAACCGTTCGCCGCGCTCGTCTTGCTGATCGCCCAGGCGTATTCGAAACCTTTTTTGCTGACGCTCTTGCCGCCGATCTTCGCGCCGGATTCGTTTGGCTGAATCGCGAAGTTGAAGGTTACGGTCACCATTTTCGACTTCTTCGCCGGGCTGCTGTAACTCATGCCGAGAAACATCACTTCTCCGGCGCTCCAGCCCTTGAACGAACCGGAGTTCACCTTGCCGACCAGAGCCGCCACATTCCGTTTGTAGCCCGTGGAGAGGCGGCTGAGACGCATCGGCTTCGTGTAGGTTTCACGAAGCTGGGCGGTCGGGATGTCCACTCCGGTTATTTCACTGTCGTCGCCGGACTTGCCGTTCCAGCCGATAGCTCCTCCGGCGTCCTTGTCGCCGAAAACCTTCCGCTGCGCGAGGCCGTAAAGCAGATGCTTCGTGCCGCCGCCGCAGTCGAAGCTCACGGTCGGCTCGTCCTCGTCGTCCTCATCGCCGGAGGACGTGTCGTCCTCGTCCCGGTAGACCGCGTTGACCTTGAAGGTCGTGTCGTTCTCGCGTTCGTCGATTTCGATGCTGTCGAGCGGCAGGTCTTTGCAGCTCTGCGGAGCTTCTGCCAATACCGCCGCCAGCGCCGCGTCCTCATCCTCCGCCTCGAACACCAGATACGGGATTTCGACACCGGTGTATTTCCCGCTCTTGTCGATGGACTTGGCATGTTCGCTATAACATTGTTCCACGCGTGTAGCCATATATGAAAATCTCCGTTATGAGTAGGTTAAAGCCGTGCCGCCGGAATCCATCTTTTTGAGCAGCTTGTTGGTTTCCTTGCTCTGCTTGGCCATCTGCTCGGTGGCGCTGGCCGTGCGTTCGGCCTCGGTTCCGCCGCCGAGCATCGCGTTCAGAGCTTCGGCGAAGAAACTGCCGGAAACCTTGGAGGTGTCGGCGGCCTTCCGCGTCCCGTCCTGGGCGTCGTTGAGCTTGCCGGAATACTTGTCGACCAGCGATTCGGCGCGGGAATAGGCTTCCTGCGCCTCGCCGATCTTCCGGCGTTCGTCGTCGTCGATGGTTCCGTCCGACTGCGCTGTTTGAAGCTCCTGCTGGAACTGCGCTTTCGCCGCTTCGGCGGCCTGCTGGTACTGCGCGATCATGCCCTGCAGCATTTGAATCCCGGCATCCTTGTCGGTCTTCAGCGTGTCGTCGATCTGACGATCCTGGGCTCCCTCGTCGCGCTTCGCCTGGACATCGCGTTCCGTTTCCTCGAAGCGGCGCTGGAAGTCTTCGACGTCCTTTCGCATCTTCCCGGCGGCTTTTTCCTGCGCGGCGGCGATGCGTTCTTCGGCGATCCTGTCCGCCTCGGCCATCTTCTTTTCGAGTTCGCCGATCTTGCCTTTGTCCTGCTTCTCTTCCGGCTTGGATTTTTCGTAGTCCAGCATGGTCTGAATCAGGGCTTTGTATTCGTCGCGCAAAGCGATGATGTCGTCGATCTCGTTCTGCAATTCGCTCTGCCGTTCGCGGGCGAGCTTCTTGTCGATCTCGGCTACCTTCTTCGCCGCCGAGTCGGCTTCCTCGCTCGAACGCAGTCGCCGCTGCTTTTCGGCTTCGACGTTTTCCCCGGCGCTCGGGGCTTCTTTGCCGGTGACGGCGTCCTCGTCGCCCCCTCGGATGGCCTGTTGCCGCGTCCTGGCTGCGGCGATCTTCTGACGGTAGGCCACCGCGCGGTCGCCGTTGGCTTCCAGTTTCTTGACCGCTTCCTCCTGACGACCGGTGATCTGGCTCCACAAGTTGTGATTCCAGTAGGAGAGCAGCGCGTCATCCTCGGCCCTGAGTTCCTTGAGATTGGCCTCCAGCTCGGCGATTTCGGCGTCGAGTTCCGCCATTGCCGCTTTCTTCATCCCCTCGTTGAGACGCTCCTGCGCGTCGGCGGCGAGGTTCAGTTTCCCGGCGACCTTGTCGAGTCCGGCTCCGAAGTCGCCGTAACGTCCAGAGAGCGCCTTGGCGAGACTATCGGCTTCCGCCATTTCGGCGTTGGTCAGCTTCTGTTTTTCGGCCAGTTGCTTCAGTCGTTCCATCCGCGTCTGGTCGGTCTGCCGCTGCTCGTCGCCCTTCTGTCGGAGAGTCTCCATTTTATCGGAAAGCTGCGCCGTGTATTTCCCGGCTTGGGACAGCCACAGAACCACACCGGCCAGTGCCGCGCCGACACCGATCAGAACCCAACTGATCGGAATCGCGCAGAACGCCGCGGCTGCCGCTCCGGCGGCCAGATAACCCGCCGCCACGGCTTTCGTCGTCAGGGCGAGGAAGAGATTTGCCGCGCCTCCGGCGGTCGCGCTTGCCGTCGCCTTCAAATTGGCCGCCGAAAAGAAAGCGGTAACCGTGGCCGCCAGGGTTCGCGCCCCGACAAGGACTTTCGTCCCCGCCGCGGAAGCGGCCTCGGCGATCATTTGGGCTTTGGTCGCCGCCGTCGCCGCGAGGCTGGCCGCGCTGAACGATTGCATCGCCTTGACCGCCGCCTGCCACTTCGCCGCCAGCATCGATTTCCCCGCCGCCGCGGCTTCGGCGTTGCCCATCAGGACGAGACTTGCCGCCGTCCGGTTCGCGGCGGAACTGGCAACGCCGAACGCCGCGCACAACTGTTCCGTGCCGACCAGCGCCGGAATCGCGAGATTGCGGTAGTTCGCGAAGGCCTGGCCGAGCAGCGACAGCGAGGTTCCGAGCGTCGTTCCCTGGGCGACGCACAGGCCCTGCAGGAAGATGAACGCTTTTAGCGTCGTCTGCGCCACGGCAAGACCGGCCGCCATGGCTTTCGCCGCCGTGCCGACAACGATCAGCGTCACGCCCAGCGCCGCCGTTCCCGCGACCGCAGCGGCCAGGGCGGTGATCGTCCCGGCGTTCGCTTCGATCCATTCGACCACGGCGAGCGTCGCGGCGGTCAGTTTGTCCACCAGCGGCTTGAGCGTCCCCTCCATAGCCTTGGCGATGGCGTTCATTGCTCCTTCGACCGCGCTCATCAGCTGACGAAACGAGCCTCCCAATCCATCGTCCATTTCCTTGGCGGTCGCCCGCGCCGTGCCGTCGATATCCTGAAGCTTGGCGATGAAGGCTTCGAAATCCTTGACGTTGCCGCCGAGCGAGAGTCCGGCCAGCGAGCCGCGAATATCGAAGATCTCCTCGGCGAACGCGATTTTGTCCGCGCTCGGCATCGCCGCCATGACTTTGCCGATGTCGGCCATGATGTCGGCCATTTTGCGGAGGTCGCCGTTGGCGTCGACGGTTTCCACGCCGACCGCCTTGAGCTGATCCTGAACCTTGACGCTCGCGAACTGCGAATAGCTCTTGCGAAGCGCCGTTCCCGCCAGCGAACCTTTGATGCCCATGTTTGCGAGAATGCCGAGCGCCGCGCTGGTGTCCCGGATGTTCTCCCCGGCGGCTTTCGCCTGCGGCCCGGCCATCTTCAAGGCTTCGAAGAGATCGGTCAGCGTCTGCGCCGAACCGTTCGCCGTGGCCGTCAGCACGTCGGCGACTTCGGACATTCTGCCCGCCTCGATGCCGAAGATGCGCATGGAGTTCGCCGCGATATCGGCGGCCTCGCCAAGTTCCGTCCCGGTGGCGCGGGCCAGGTCGAGCGTCGGCTGGATAGCCTCCTCGATTTCCTTCGGGGAGAAACCCATGCGGCCCAGCGAAACCATGCCGTCCGCCACTTCCTTCGCAGTGAACGAAGTTTCCCGTCCGAGCTTCTCGGCGACCTTCGTCATTGATTCGAACTCGGAGGCGGTCGCTTTGGTCACCGCTTTCGCCAGGCGCATCTGGTCGTCGAACCCGGTGAAGCCTTTCACCGCCAGGACGAACGGCAGCGCCATCGCTCCGGAGAGCATCAGCAAATCCTTGCCGATGGAGTCGCAGGAACGTCCGAAATTCTTGAGCTGCTCCTGCGCGACGCTCAGGTTGCGCTGGAGCTTGCTCGTTTCGGCGGTAACCTCGACGTAGGCCGCTCCGGCGCGGATGTTCGATGACAATGACATGGTGAATTCCCCTTATCTATCTGCCCGTTCCCGGAGGTGTCCGCTTATTCCGCCATGAAAAACAGGCGGATCAGCGGGTGAGATGCCTGACGTCGTCGCGCAGGTCGTAGTCGATGTCCTTCAGGATTTCCTTGCCGTGTTCGGCGTTGTTCACCGCCCGGATTACCGCGGCGCGTCTGCGCAGGACGCCAGCCTGCTGCACGCAGATCGCGGCGAGGATGAACAGCGCCAGCTGAGCCGCGGCGACGATGGCGACCTGTCCGTAGCGGTCGAGCAGGATGAAATGCTTCGCCACGAGATTGGCCATCAGGCCGTTGCAGAATATGGCGCAGAATCCGATCCACACGCCGAGAAGAATGGAGCCGCACACTTCGATGAATTTCATAATGACTTTTCCTTTACGAATACGTCCCGCAGTATGGTGAGCGGAACTTTGGTTATGGGTTTCGGCGTATGCCGATAGGGATTGAAATCGGCGGATTTCGCCGGTTTCGATTTCTTGGGGTTGCGCACGAGATTGACGATCAGCGCCATGAGGCTTGAGGTCTGCTCCCACTCGAAGCAGCCGCGCGCCTCCGCCATGGCCGCCAGTTCACGGAGCTTGTAGGGATCGGGATTTACTCCGCAGATTCCGGCAAGTTCGAGGACGAGGTCGTCAACTTTTCGAGCGCGGCGTCGATTCGCGCGTCCAGCTTCGGATCGGCCAGCAGCGTCGACAGCGCCTCTTTCGTTTTCGTTTCGAAGCGGCGGGTCGCGTCGAGTATCCGGCGGAACACCTTCCGCTTCGCTTCGGGGAAAAAATCGATGATCTCGTCCAGAAGCGCGGCGGTCGCGAACTCGATGGCGTCGCCCGCCATGCTCCGTCCGAACTCCTCGTCGGAGACGTTTCTGGAGTCGGCCTCCTCCTTGCAGACGGCATACAGCACGTCCACCAGCAGCACGGGGTCGGAGGCCAGGCGCTCCAGCAGTTCAATCTTGGGCTTCTGCCCTGATTCGATGGAGATGATGTTGGCGAGATCGACGCCGCAAAGGGCGCGGACCCGCTTGATCGTCCCGACATTGACGTTGACGAGCCACGCCCTGCCGGTGTTGTCGGTAAAACTCTTCAAGGGAAGTTCCTCCAGTTAAGGCGGTTTTTGATTGTGTTCGGACGCTTACGAGCCGCTGCCGGTCTTCCAGGCCGGGGCGCGGGTCGACGCGGTCGGCTTCGCGGTGACGGACACGCTCAAGGCTTCCTCAAGCGGCTGCTCGACCGAGAACCCGGTGATGGAAAAGTCGGCGTCCAGCCCGTTGCCCGACCCGTCGGAGACGAAGAGCGCGAGCGGCGTGTTGTTGAAATAGGCGCTGGAGAACGCCTGAAAGTCGGCGTCCTCGGTGTCGTAGAGGATGCCGAACTCAAGCGACGCCTCCTTCAAGGTCGCCACGGAGGCCTTCCAGCCTTTGGTGGCGCGGGTGGTCACGTCCGCTTCGCCCGACTCAAGATTCAAGGTCAGGTCTTTGACGTTTTTGACCTCGGTCGCGCCGGTCGCCCCGGCGGTTCCGCGCAGCAGTTTGGCATCCAGGCCAAGTACGATTGCCATGGGAAATGCTCCTTATGGTTTGACAGATTTCTCCCAGAGATCCGGGAGTTTCGATGCCGTCTTCCGAAGCGTCGGCCCCATCAGCGGGCGTTTCGGATAACGGCGTTTGCGGTAGCGGCCGCCGAACTCATGCGCGACCATCGCGGTGCCAATGAAGCTCTCCGCCGGGCCGATCACCACGGACTGCGTCCGCTTCTCGGCTCCGAAGAGGAGCGAGTTCTTCAGCAGGCCGCGCCGGGTGTGCGGCGGCGTTCCGGGCATGGATGCCTTTTCGGAAGCCGAAATCTGGTTTCTGGCGGCCTTGCGGATGTAGGCTCCGGCCCGGCGGAGGGCGGTCAGGTTGCCGTTCTGAACGGCGACGATGATTCGGCGTTCGTCGAATTCGACGCGGCATTTCACGATCCGAACCGCTTGAACGTGAGTTCGATCACGCTGGTGAACTGGCCGCGCTCCCGGAGATGCTCCGGGGAATAGATGGGATTGTAGGCGACGCCGACGCAGGTCGCGCCAGCCAGTTTCCGGTTCAGAAAACCGAGGCCGAGACCTTCGACCAGCTGAAGCAGTTCGGGGAGTTCGTCCTCGCAGCCGCGCTTCAGAAAGCCGATCTGGACTTTCAGAAGTTCTTCGCGCGAACTCCTGCTGACCGTCTTGTATTCCGTTCCGGTCGGGACGACCGCCACACGCATCGCTTCAAGTTCGCGGAGTTCGAATTCCGGGAATAACATTAGTTCCGCGTGATAGTCCGCGAGTTCGGCGGCGACGGCCTCCGCCATTTTCAATACTTCGCTCATCGCTCACCTCCGCACCAGTTCCATGACCAGCGCGCCCACGGCGGCCAGCAGGGCGAGGACGGCGGCTCCGACCGCCGAAAGCATGGTCTTCTGCATATTCGCCGCCGCCTTGCAGGGCGGATAATGGTGTTCGCCGTCGCGGAAATGCATGGAGACCATCCCCTTGAGTTCCGCGATGTCCATGCGGGACTGGTTGATCGCCTCCCACAGTTCGGCGTGGCTCGGTACGTCTCCGTTCATTCGATTCCTCCTGTTTCCTTGGTGTGAATGCGCCGCGTCACGCGACATGAACCCGACCAGCGCCACACCGGTTCGCCGTTCGGGGCGAGAACCTCGTAGCGGAAGCCGTCGCAGAGTATGGCGTCCCCGCGTTCGGGATCGCCGGGCAAATCGGAAGCGGCGACAAGGAAGTCGCGCGTCTCCGTCCGGACCGTCACGCCGTATTCGTTTTCCGCCCGGAACAGGGTGCGTCCGTGCACGGCCTGCAGTTCAAGCTCCGCGCCGTTCTTTCGGACATAGCGTATCGGGACGGCGAGAGACTTCCGCTTTTCTGCTTCCAGCCATTCGGCGGCCTGTTCCAGCATGCCCATCGGATTACTCCGCCACTTACTCCGCCACGGTGGCGGTGTAAGGCGCGTTCAGGAGGACACGGACGGTTTCGTCCGCGGCTCCGGCGGCTCGCGTCGCCTTGCCGAGATACGGATTCCCGGCCGCGACGGCGGTCGCCTTTTTGTTGGCGGCGTCCCAGTAAAGCGGCGTTCCGGCGGCAACGGCTCCGGCGGCTTTCGCCACATCGTAAACGCCGACCACGGCGAGCGCGCCGAGAACTCCGGCGGGAATGTCGAGACGGGCGATGCCGATCAGGTTGCCGACGACGACCACATCGCCTGCGGCGACGGCGGTCTCGGGCATATGGTCGATGGCTTCGCCTTTTTGCACATATCGAGCGTACATGGATTGAAACTCCTTTGAATTTGAATTGCGCCGGACGGCGGAACGCCGCCCGGCTTTTGGGACTAGGCCGCGCCGTTGGCTTTTACCATGCCGCGGAAATCCTGCTCGCGGACGCCGACGTCGAAGTAGACGCGGAACCACATGCCCAGGACGTTGAAGTCGAGGTCGCCGCGTTCCACGGTCGGGGTGCGCTTGCCCTTGAGGAAGCCGATTTCGAACGTGTCCACCTGGCCGGGCGCGCCGAAGAGATACCAGCCGGTCTGGCTCGCCCCTTCATAGGCGGAGTTCGCCAGATATGGGGAGCTTACGATCTGCAGGTTCTCGTCGGCGAGGACGTTCAGCGCCGGACGCACCGTGTTCTCCGCGCCGCCTGCCATGATCAGCGTCGCGCCCTTCGTGAGTTCGATGGCGAGATGCTTCAAAGCGGTCGGCACAAGTAGGAAACGCGGTTCCACGCTGATGGGCTGGTTGTCCGCGTCCACCTGGTCGAGATAGAGCTGGACGGCCTTCTTCAGCGAATCGGCGGACAGTGCCGAATTCGCCCCGGTCAGGATGTTTTTGTGCTTCGCATGGAACAGCGCGTTTCCGTCCAGCTGCGTCGGGTTCTTCAGCAGACGGCTGAAAAACAGCTGATCGATCAGACGGGCGGCGCGGTTGCCCATCGCCACCGGAACCTTGAGGAACGCCCCCAGGTCGTCGTTAATGATCATCTTGCGCGTCAGGCAGAACTTCTTGGCGAAGGTGTCGATCTGGTTCTTCGCCGCCTCTTCGACGATGGCTCCATCCTTGATCTCGCCGTCGGGCGCGACCGGCTGAAGGTCGCCGACATCGGTCAGGCGGAAGCGGTCGGTTTCCTTGAAGTCGTTGAGATCGCCGGTGGCGCAGAGCTTCGTGGCGATGACCGGCTGGGCTTCGTAGGACTGAAGCAGCTTCTTGTTCGCCACGTTCGAGAGAATCCCCGGCAGGCTCACGGTGCTGAACGCCGCCTTGATGGTCTCGTTGTCGAAGCGGCGCGGCACGTCCATGCCGTCGATCCGCATGCATTCGCGCATCATGCCGGAGATCGACATGTCGCGGTCGGGATACGCCGTCTCAAGCGTCTGTTCGCCGTAGGCTTTCAGCAGCGCGTCCTCGGGAATCCCGGCGCGGAGGCAGACCGCGGCTTCGATGGAGTTCCTGTCAGGATCGACGTTCTTCTTCACGATGACATTGACGGCGGTCACCGGCTGTTTGGCGCGGTAGGCGGTCAAGACCTTGGCGGTCGTGTCCTCCGGCGTCCAGCCTTCTTCGATGGCCTGCGCCTCGATCTTCGGGAACTCGCCGTTGCACGCGGCGCGAATCTTCATCACACGCTCGCGTTCGGTCTTGGCCGCCTGCAGCGCAAGGTCGGCCTCGGCCTTGACGGCGGTCTCGCCCTTCTGGTCTTCTTCGTTCATGGGGATGAATTCTCCTTTGAGATTGAATGCCGCGGCGACTTTCAGCCGGGTGGAGCGGTCCGCTCCGACCGCGACGACCGAAACTTCCCGCAGCGTGGATTTTTTGACATGGTAAAACGGCCCGGCCTGTTCCTGGCCGTTGACTACGCGGCTTCCTTTCACGAGTTCCGCTTCCTCGACGTCCGCGCCGATGGAGAGCTGCCAGTCGGCTCCGGCCTTCGCCTGATTGACGATGCCGTCGGCCTTTTCGCCCTCCGCCACGATTTCGCCGGAGATCGCGAGCGTGTTGGCGTCGACCCGCGCCACGACCATGCCGACCCGGCTGGAGGTGTGGTTTTCATGATTGGCAAGCAAGGGGACGGATTCCGGAATGCTCATGCCCGCGAGATCGACGACCACCGGATATTTCCAGCCGGGCAGCTTCATCTTGCCGCCGGAATAGGCCATGCCGTTCACCGAGGGGCGTTTGCCGTCGGCGGACGCGGTGATTTCAAGAAATTCATTCTGTTCGTTCATTTTCTTCCTCGTTGCGAGCCGACGTTTTGGGAGCGGCTTCCGCCGCCTCGACGCCCAGCTCCTTCATAAGTTTCTTTTCCTTGGCGATCTGCCGGATCTCGGTTTCCCAGTCCTTGCCCTGACGGGCGTATTCCGCCGCGAGGGAGGTCGTGCGGTTATTGAGTTTGGTCTCCTGCGCCGATGCCTCCTTGGCCGGATCGACATGCTCCATGCCGTCCCAGAACCATGTGTGCGGCTGTTCGCCAGCCTCGATTTCGAGTCCTTTGGCGAGACTGTATTCCCGGAGCCACGCCGCGAGAATCCGGTCAAGCGCCACGTTCTCGGTGAACGCCTGATCGACGCGCACCGCCTTGTAATAGGTCTGGTGGTCGAGCCGCCCGGAGGCGTAGTTGTAGCCGCTCGAATTTCCGGCTGCGATGTTGTACGGCATGTTCAAGCAGCGGGCGATTTCGTTCAGAATCTCGTGCTTGAACTCCGCGTAGGTCGTGGCCGGTTGCTTCGGGTCGAGCTGGCTCATCTTCCAGCCGCCCGGCATGGTGAGCAGCATGTTCCGTTCGAGCTGGATGGTATCCAGCGCGTCGACCGAATCCGCTTCGCCGTTCGCCGGGGCGTCCGTGTAGAGGATGCCCGCGAAATCGGCCGCCGCCTCGGCGGCGGACAGAACCGCGAGCGTGAAGCGGCGAAGCTGGGCGAAGAGCGGCAACGCCGGAGTGATTTCCGGCACGCCCCGATGCTGTCCGGGACGGTCGGCGCGGAAAATATGGATCATATTCTCCGCCGGGATGTCCCGGCCTTCGTCCTCGCAAACCGCGTATTCTCCGCCGGGGTGGTATTTGAGAACCCGGTATGATTTGGGATTGCCGAACTCGTCGAACGCGACGCCGTCGACGCAGTTGGGATCGCTGTTGAACTTGTCCTCCGTAACCCGGTCGGCTTCGATCAACTGCAAGTCCAGCTTCACGTTCTCGTTCGGCAAATTGGGATTCTGCGCCAGCAGGATGAACGCCTCGCCGTCCTGGCATCTCGCCACGCGGACGGTGCGGAGCTTTTCGGCCAGTCCGATCTGTTTGCTCCACAGCATGAAATCCTGTTCGATCCGGCGATTGGCCTCCTCGTTTTCCGTAAGCATCTGCAGGCGCGGCCCGATGCCGACCGAATCGTTCGCCAAGGTCAGCACGATGCCGCGGGCATAGGAATTGTTGCCGATTTCGTAGCGGGCGCGGGTTCGCAGTATTTTGCGGATTTCGCTCGAAGCTTCGGCGTCGGCGCTTAAAAATTCCGCGGCCTTCCAGTGCTTGGCGTTGTCGGCGTTGGTCTGCGCCGCGTCATAGCGTCCGCGAACCACCTTGACCTGCGGTCGCTCCCGAAGCGTGAAAAAGTTTCGTATCGTTTTCAGCATCACGCGCCTCCGCTTCGCATTTTGGTGATTTTGAAGCCGCGCCCCTTTCTGGCGGCCTCTTTGGAGGCGAGATAGCGGTCGAGTTCGATCTGATCCGGCAAGGGATGCTGCTCGATCTTCTGCCCGTCGATTTCAGCCGACTTCGGCTGACCGGCTTTCTGCTTCAAATCAATTTCATTCTCCGCCATTGCCGACCTCCGTTTCCACCTGCTGAATCCGCCGTCCGACCCAGGCCATGACATTGACCGCCATGCTGTTGCCCAGCGCCTTGTAGCGGGGCGCATCGGGGCATTCGGATTCCGGCATGCCTTTCCACGGGATTTTCGTGTAGTCGTCCGGCATGCACATGAGTCTTTCGCATTCGAGGGGAAGCAGTCTGCGGACGGTGGCATTGTTGTTTCTGCGGTCGATGACCACCGTGTCGGCGTTCGTTCCGCCGGTCGTGATGGTTCTGCCGCTTTCGGCTTCGGTGACATAAAGGCCGCCGTCCCTGCGGTCTTTCCGGACGCCGTTGGCGTCGCAGAAGGTGACGTTGAAGCATTCTTGACGCGCCACGGCGGGGATGACCTGGCTTCGCAGGGTCGGGAACACTTCGCTCCCGTAGCCGTCCTTGGCTCCCCCGGCGTCGTTCTTGATGAAGCCGATGGTTTCCTGGACGAGCGGGAGATTGTTGCCGCCGGTTCCCATCCGGGCGCTGAGCGTCTGGGCGACGTCGACCGGCTTGAGCCGCGCGTCCTGGGCGTGATGCTCGAAGCAGACCGCTTTGCCGCCCTTGTAGTCGGTGGCGATCAGCGTTGGCGCGACGCTGTGTTCCACGATGTCCGTATGCCTGATGTCGATGCAGGCGTCGCCCGGAACGTTCATGCCGTCCGGCTCTGCCGCGTCAGCGCCGCCTTCAGCAGCGGAGGCAATTCCTTGCCCCTTTGCGCGGCGCGGCGGAGTATTCCCTCCGAGCATTTCGCCGTCAAATAATACTTTCGCGGGATAGCGCCAACTATCAAGATGTCCGACAAGGATGAGACGACGCCTTCGCTGCGGGACCGCCCCCGGAAATTCGGGAACTCGGGTATATTGAGCGTCAAGTATTCTCCACGCCACGCCGAAACATCCGGGCGCCGGGCTGACGATTCCGCATCTGCGCCAGCCCTCGGCGGGAGGCTTGACCTCCCATCCGCACAAGAGCGATAGGAATCCGGCAAAATCGCTTCCGCCGTCGCCCGAGCTGAGTATGCCCGGAACGTTTTCAAAAACGAGCAGCCTCGCGCCTGTCCGGTAAGCCAGTTTGACAAATTCGAGGGACAGGTTTCCTCTTGGGTCGGAGAGTCCCTTCCGTAGCCCCGCCAGGCTGTAGCTCTGGCAGGGGCAGCCTCCGACGAGGAGATCGATTTCTCCATCGTAGTCGCCTTTCTGTATTTTGGTGAAGTCGCCGAGATTGGGGACGAGACCGTCCGCCGGAAGCCGTTCGATTTGCTTCTTCCAGCTTTTGCGGAGCTTGCGGTCTTTTTCGTTGTGCGCCTCCGCCGGATCAAGCGGCCGCTTCGGACGGCTCGCGTTCCATCTGCGGCAAAGCACCGCGGAGGGGAACGGCTCGATTTCGGCGACGAACTTCGCCCGCCATCCGAGCGGGTTCCACGCGAGGCTCGCCGCCTCGATGCCGCTGCATACGCTGCCGTAGTTCATATTTCTGATTCCCGATTGTGAGTTGATATTTCCCGCTTCTGCCAAGTTTCTTTCCCGGCCATGCCGTTTTACTGCCACGATTTTTAAGGATTTTCCGTCTTTTTTCGCTGTTTTTGCAGTTCGGAAAGTTTCAGCCTCGTTTTCGCCTTCGCCGGTTTCTGGGAATCCGTCCCCGGCAGCACCGCTCCGCACATCGAAGCGGCCACCGCGCAGCCGACCACGCCGTCGAGCCAGTGGTTGTCGTTGTTTTCCGGGCGCATCTTCCATTCGTCGACCTTGCGTCCGCGCCCTTCGGTTTTCACCCGGTATTCGGCGGTCAGGTGTTCTGCGAAAAGCAGATGCGCTTCCGGTTCGCGGCCCCAGAGGCTCAGGCATCCGCGGTCGCCCATCGACACGAGAAAGCGGGAATGGATGAAGGTCTTCCAGTAGTTCGTGTCGAAAAGCACATGTCTGATGGCGCGTTTTCCGGCGACGTTCGGCATCCGCCAGTTGTGGCCGATCTGGTCGCCCACCGCCTTCTTGTACTCGCTCATCGGCTTCGAACTCGCCCCGATGTAGCGGCCATGGCTCGGCAGGATGATGTTGGAATACTTGCTCTGGCGGCAGAACTGGTAGACGACGTCGGTGCTCGCGCCCCAGTTGGCGTCGACGAGGCAGCGTTCGATCTTCATCATCGCCCCGTCGTCGCGGACGAACTCCCGTCCGAGATAATCGCCGGTGAGCCTCTCCAGTCCCGTGTAGATCGAACCCTCGATGCCGTCACGCGGCGAAACGCTCTGCAAAGTCGGATTGGCGTCCGCCAAAGAGAAGTATCTCCGGCGCTGGTCGGGATACGCGCCGTAGTCGATCACGTAGCCGGTGAAGTCGTCCTCCCAGGCGCAAACCACATAGAAAAGCAAAGCTTTTTGAATGTCGACGAACATCGTGATGCGGTTGCAGCCGACCGGAACGTCCAGATGTCCGCGCCCGTTGAGTTTGTGGATGACGCCGTCGATGGAGAGCTGCTCCTCGCTGCCCAGGTCTTCCGGCAGCGGCTCGTTCTGGTATTCCGACCAGAACGCGACTTCGTCCTGCAGCTTGAGATTCATCGCGTGCTGGATCGCCGAAATCTCATCATGATTGAAGCGGTCCGCCCACGCGACTTCCGCGCCTTCGTCCATTTCCGCCCGGTGGGCCGCGTAGAATTCGGTGGCTTCATGGATGTCGCCGGAGCAGCGCAGCCCCTCGGCCCGGAGGTCGGCGTATTCGTCCCACAGCTTCGTGTTGCTCGGGAACTTGTAGAGCATCTTCGTCCGTTCGCCGTTCCACTCCGGGTGTTTTTCCTTGGAGAGTATCTGCTCTGCCATGTCGCCCGGACGGATGATGGTGCACGGCATGATGCCGGAGATCTTCTCGCCCGGTCCGGCGAGGCCGAGAATGTCCCCGGCCAGGACGCGGACGCGTTTCCTGGTCTGCTCCAGCGAGCCCGCGCTTTCCGACGTTTGCGGATCGTCGATGACGACCAGTCCCGGACGGATGGAGCGCCCGTTCGGCTTCTTGAACTTCATGCCGCGAATGCGTCCGGTGATGCCGGACACCCGGATGACCGCCCCGGACGCCTTGCTTCCGGCGATGGTCGGCAGCACGATTTCGTTGCTCGTCCAGACGATGCGGGTGCGCTCTCCCTTGTAGAGCTGACCGGCGCAACGGTTCGCGATGCCGTCCAGCGATTGGATCGGGAATACGGCTTCCGGGAAGTCCTCGCCGAGCAGTTCGTTGACGTCGAGTTCCGTTTTGATGCTTTCGAGCGTTTCCAGCGCCGCCGATTCGGTCGCGCCGATCAGCATGACGAACTCCCGGTGTCCGTACAGCATCGACCACAGGCATGCCGCCTCGGCCAGCGAGCTTTTTCCCGAACCGCGCGGCATCGCCAGGGCGAAGAGTCCGCCACGCAGAACCGCCGTCTCGATTTTGTTGATCGCCTTCAGGTGATCCTTCGACCAGCCAAGCCGGAAGGTCTCCGGAATGTAGCTTTCGCAAAACAGCCGGAAGCTGCGTTCCGCCAGTTTTTTCCGTTCCGGATCGACCACCTCCGGCAACTCGCCGATGTCGCGTCCGGCGATGGCGAGAGCGATGTTGCGGTTGCGGACGGCGGCCTTTTTGCTCTCGTATGTCTGAACCGGCGCGGTCTCGCGGACAAGCAGTTGTTCCCGGAGCCACGCCGCGTATTTGAACAGATTGAGCGACTGGCCTCCATCGTCCGTGATGCGGAATCCGGCCCGATCCCGGTGCCGCCGGAGCTGGCGGTCGTTCAGCACTGCCTGCAACTGCGTCGAGTTGACCAGCCGGACGATGTCAATCGGTTTGAGTTTGCTCGGATTCATTGCCATCGCGGTTCACCTCCCTTATCATCCATGCCGTGTATTCGATGAGATTGATCGTGCCGTCCCCGTTCACCGGGAGCCCGGCGTCGATGTCCCTTTCGAGGAGTTCCATCGTCATGCCGCGGCAGCCCGCCCGCTTCAGCAGTTGAACGACGTTCTCCGGCGAAAGCGCCGTCATTTTCAAAGAGTTTTCCATATAAGTCGCTTGTCTCCATGATTTTGCCTTGCTATGCCCGCAGGTTCACGCTTGTATATGCGCAGTGCCGAAAACAACCGCAAGGAGGTCGAAATGGACACAGTGAACGGAATCGCGGTCGGAAGCGCCGCCATCGTCAAGGTCGGACGCAACGAGATCGAAGTAGAAGTGATCGGAACCGAAAATGGAAGATGGCGGGTCAGAAGCCGCGCCAACGGCAGGGAGTTCACGACGATGAAGTTTGAACGCGTCATCACCGTTCCGGCTACGGAAGCAACGCCGGAACCGGCCGCTCCGGCAGTCGAAACTCCGAATGAACCTGCCATGCCGGAACCGACAATACCGGCTCCAGCGAAAAAGCTCTCGCTTCTCGACGCGGCGGCGAAAGTCCTTGAAACCGAAGCGCCGCTGAACGCGAAAGAGCTGGTCGCCAAGGCCGTCGCCGCCGGCCTGTGGATTCCGACCGCCGCGAAAACTCCGGAGCAGAGCCTCTACTCCGCCATCTTCCGTGAAATCACCGGCAAGGAGAATCCGAGGTTCAAACGCAGCTCCGTTAAAAAAGGCTCGTTCGAACTTACTCGGCAGGGCGATTGAGTTCCACGTCGAGAACAGGCGTTTTCGCCTGCCAGTCGCAGCCTTCGCCATGGACGAACTCCGCCCAGCGTTTTCTGATGACGTCGCAGTATTTCTGGTCTAATTCCATAGTGCGGCATTGACGTCCGGTCTGCTCGCAGGCGATCAGCGTCGAGCCTGAGCCGCCGAAGGTGTCGATGACGGTTTCGCCGCGCTTGCTGGAGTTTTTGACGAGGTAAACCAGCATCTCGACCGGTTTCATGGTCGGATGCACGTCGTTGCAGCGCGGCTTGGCGAACTCCATTACCGTCGTCTGCGAAAAATCGCTGAACCAGCGGTGCGACGCCCCCTCTTTCCAGCCGTAAAGCACCGGTTCGTGAATCCACTTGAAGTCCTGCCGTCCGAGCACCAGCGAGTTCTTTTTCCAGATCAGGCACTGGCGCACCTGAAGCGACACGTCATGGCAGGCTCCCCGGAAGTTGTAGCCCTCGGAGTCGGCGTGGAAAATGTAGAAACTCGCGCCCGGCTTGAGCCGCGCCTTGACGTTGCCGAAGGCTGTTTTGAGAAACTCGCGGAACGCCGAATCGCTCATGTCGTCGTTTTCAATGGTAAGCCCGTTCGAACTTTCGTAGGCGACGTTGTAAGGCGGATCGGTGAGCCACAAATCGGCTTCGGCATCGCCTGTCAGCTTGCCGACATCGGCGGCGTCCGTCGCGTCTCCGCACATCAGCAGATGGCCGCCGAGGCGGTAGATTTCGCCGCGTCTGCTGACGGGTTCGTCCGGCTTTTCGGGAACCGCGTCCGGATCGGTCTCACCGGCGGCGACCGTGTCGTTTGCGCCGCCGTTCAGGAGGCGGTCGAGTTCCTCCGAATCGAAGCCCAGAAGCGAGAGGTCGAAATCCGCCTCCTGCAATTCCCTGATCTCCAGGGGCAGGAGATCGAAATTCCATTCGGCGATCTCGCCGGTCTTGTTGTCCGCGATGCGGTAGGCCTGGATCTGCTCCGGCGTGAGATCTTCAGCAATAATACACGGAACCTCCTTAAGTCCAAGCAATTTTGCACTGCGATATCTTGTGTGGCCTGCCACGATGACGTTGTTCTTATCAACGATGATCGGATTCTTAAACCCGAACTCCTTGATTGATTTCGCCACCGCCTCCACGGCGTTGTCGTTGTTCCGGGGATTGCGCTCGTAGGGCGTGATCTCCGTGATCTTCATGTTGGTGATTTGCATAGAAATCCTTCTGTTTCGATAGCGGGGTTGAATTTGCGGAACCATCTTTGTGTTATTTTTTAAATCGGATTTGAAAAATGCACAACATGGCATTATCTTAAATGTTGCCAAATGGAGGGTTCACGTTATGATCCCGGCGTTTGCCTTTCATCGGGTTGTTGTCCGCAAGCAGTTCCTGCGCCTCGTTCCAGACTTCACGGCTGATGATCGCCTCATGCTCGCCCTTGAACACCTCGCCCTTGTAGGCGATGTCGCCCGCATAAATACGGGCGTTCAGCATCCGGTAGATATGGCTGATGCGCCATTCCTTCCCCTGCCGCGTCGTCAGCTTTTCGGCGTTGAGCTCCTGAGCGATCAATTTCGGCGACTGCGTTTCGAGATAACGGCGGAAAACCTGTTTCACTGCCTTCGCCTCCTCCGGCTGGATTTGCAGGTGCTTGTTTTCCGCCTTGTAGCCGAACGGGCTTACTCCTCCGATGTATTTTCCCTGCCGCCGGGTGGCGGACATCTTGTCGCGGATGCGTTCGGCGATAATCTCCCGTTCGTATTGCGCGAAGGTCATCAGGATGTTCAGCATCATTCTTCCGGTCGAACCGCTGGTGTCGATCTGCTGGGTCACGGCGACGAAGCTCGTATTGTACTTTTCGAATGTGGTCTGAAGTTCTGCGAAGTCGATCAGCGAACGCGACAGACGGTCGATTTTGTAAACGACCACTACGTCGATCTTGCCCGCCTTTATGTCGGCAAGCAGCTCCTTGAGCGCAGGACGCTCGGTGTTGCCGCCGGAGAAGCCGCCGTCGTCATAGCGCTTTTCGATCAGCCGCCAGCCGTTGAACTGCTGACTGTTTATATAGTTTTCCGCCGAAAGCCGCTGGGCGTCGAGCGAGTTGAATTCCTGCTCAAGGCCTTCTTCGTGGCTCTTCCGGGTGTAGATCGCGCATCTTTTTATCGCCTCGCCCATCATTTCACCCCGAAGAAGAGTTTGCCGTTCCAATGCGTTCCGGTGATTTCGGTTGCGATGGCCGACAACGAACGGTACGGCCTTCCTTCGAATTCATAACCCGACTTGGGCGCGACCGTGACCACGTAGCGCTTTCCCCGGTACTCGCGGAAAAGCCGCGTTCCGGGAAGCAGTTTCTTGCTGCTCCGCGGCATTCCCTTGCCGTTCGCCGCCGGATCGTTGTCGGCGATCCGCTTCAACGCTTCCTCGTCCTGCTTGTCCAAGCCTCCGAATTCGATTTCCTGAATCCGGAAGGCGAGACGGCGGCGAATGGCGTCCGCCCGGTCGCATTTGGTTTCATACCCGAAGACATCTTGAAACGCCCTGCGGAGTTCGGGCATCTCCATCGTCTCCAACTCCATAATTCTTGCGGTAACTGATTTTTTCGTCATATTCCTTGATTCCTTTCTGGTCGCGCTGTATATAAGCGTGCTTCATGCTTGATAGCCAGTTCTTTATGACTGTTTCTGCGCAATGCGGCCGCTATAAGCCGCACCGCGAGCCGGATGTTGTGCGGCGGCTCCTGGATTGTTTTCATTCTTGACGGACTCCTGTTGACGATTCTGTCAAGTTTCTTTCCCGGAGCCCCCGTTTTACTGCCGCATATTTATTATTTTTTAGAAAAACCGCTTGTAAAAGCATAGAATGTAGAGTATAATATCAACATGACAGAAAACATGAATTTCTATCCCGCATCGGAGGTATGTGATGGCTGGCGGCAGTAAAGAGCTTGGCGACAGAATTCGCCAATTGAGAGAAGAGAAACGGAAAACCGACCCGAAATTCACGGGACGGCAGTTTTCCATTGCCTTGGAAATCAGTCCGACCTATTTGAGCAAGATCGAAACCGGCGACATGCCTGCAGGTGCGGAATTGCTGAAACGGATCGCCGCCCTTCTTGACACCGATCCGGACATCTTGCTCGCTCTGGGAGAGAAAGTCGACCCGGACTTGAACCAGATTATTGTCGAAAAACCGCAAGCGATGGCCTCTTTTCTCCGCACCGCAAGCGGCCTTTCGGATCAGCAGCTGACAAAGTTGCGGGGATATATGGATGCCCTCTCGGAAGAGAATAAAAAAGAGGGAAACAAGCAATAATGGCGTTCATTCCGGCACAGCATATTGAAAATGAGGCAATCGCGGTATTGCAGGAGTTCGAACGCAAAAGCGAACGCGCGTTGAGCTGTCCGATTCAGATAGAAGACCTTCTTGAGATCGTTTATGAGATCATTCCGGAAGCCGGGGATCTGCGGGGAAAATTTCACAGCGACGACGTGCTTGCCGAATCCACCGTTTACCGGGATGGAACAATCAAGATCGGCGTCGATGAAAGCATCTATCCCTATTATCACCAGGAAAAAGAAAACCGCTACCGGTTTACGCTTGGACACGAGATCGGACACATCTGTTTGCACCTTCCCGAGGTTTTGGCCCGTCTCAACGCCGACGACCTCTGGGCGGACAACGAACCGAAGCAGTTCTCCGTCTACCGTTCAAGCTGCAAGGAACCGAAAGAGAAGCAGGCCGACATGTTTTCCGGCTTCCTTCTGATGCCGAAGCAGCTGATTCTCGCGGAATGGGAAAAGAAGTTCGGCCCCGATCACGGACCGGAAAATGTTTTTGACGAAATGCGGAACCTGACCAGGGACACGCTTTATCCTGATTCGGTGCGGCCCGCCATTGTGAAGGAGTTCGCCGCGATATTCAACGTTTCGGCGGAAAGCATGCAGTATCGGCTCGAAGCGTTGAAGCTGGTCGAGTTCGGGGAACCCCAGCCCAGTTTGTTTTAACAAGGCCGGACGGCTTTTGCCGTTGCGGCGTTCTTTTGATTTGTGATATTGAGATTTAGCTAAACAACAATAATAGACAAAGAAAGGATGGTTCGCAATGGCTGAATACAACATTAAAAAGGTTTTCCGCTCTGTCGGGAAAGAGCTGCTCCGGGAGTATTTCAATCAGAAGGCCCCCGGAGCCGAAATTGACTGGGAAAGCGTCGGGACGAGAAACGTCGAGACGCTGTTCCGGGCATACAAGGCCTTGCCGGACGATGTCCAGCAGACGATGCAAGGCGAACTGAACGAACTGTTCGACATCGCGTCCGACCGCGGCAACGGAACGACGCTCCACACCATCATCAAGCAGGCCGGCTTGAAGCCCCCGGATGATTTTTCCGATTGGACCTTGCCCGATCAGACGATGTGGCTCATGCTTCACGGCTCCGAGGAGGACAAGCGGAAGCTTTCCCGCTTCTCGGACATTGATCCGATTGCCGAACGGTTCTGGCTTCCATGCAAATTGGACAACGGCGGAGCCGGGAAACTTGATTACGAGGACGGGCGCAAGCGCCGTCTCGAAACGTCTGTCAGCAAATTTATCTATGATCTCGAGGGGCGCGGCAAGTTGTGCATGCTCGAATACTTCGACCGCGAGGACAAGGGCGAGGAATGCTTTTTCCTCTACCTGAACAACCATCAGAAGATGACGCCGCAATGGCACGGGCAAGTATGCGAATGGCTGCGCGACCCCACCAGTTATGAAATCATATTCGTCTATAACTATGCCCGGAACGAGTTGCGGATACGGGCGAAGGGACTGCTCAAAGAACACCGCGTCACGCTCTGCCAGATATGGGCCGACGTCATGCGGGACGCCCGGCTCGACGACGCCTGCCTGAAAAAGGCGACCTATGATATCGACGCGTTCAAATATCGGGAGAATTCCGGTTTGCCTGACGAGCTGATGGAGGACGTTTCCGAACTGGACGTCTCCTTCATCGACGTCGACCTGGACGGCACGGGAAAGGAACGCATGACATTCAAGCTCAGCGAGGGGAACGTTTATGACAGTCTCGACCGGCGAATCAACCCGGAGGCGTCTCCGCGCGGCATCATGGTCGTCCACCAGATCAAATTCCATCTCCGGCTCACGCCGAAGCACAAATACAACCGTGCCGTAACGGTAGCGTTCTCCCGGTCGCAGACCAACCTGTTTTCCAAGAACGAGGCCATCCGGGACTTGCTGCAGACAATATTCACGAAATGGGGAGTGATCGCCGAAGATGAAGTCATCGAAGAGCGAATTGCAAAAGCTGTCTGAATGGCTCAACGTCGAACGCCCGGAGTTTCCGTGGTGCGCGGTTCAGGGATTTGCCTCATACTGGAGGGATAGGAATATCCTCTATCCGGTCGCGGCGATCCGGACGAAAGCACAATGCTCCTGCGATGGCGGCGGCCTTGAAGAGATCGAATACGACAAGGCAGGAAAGCCGTATATCATGTGCTCCCACACCGGACATATCCGTTTCCTTGAGAAAGAGGAGCTGCGCTACTGGAACTTCAGCGGAGAAGCCCTTGCCGCCATTTTGGCAGGACTGCTGGAATGCAAGGGGCGTCCGCAAGAACTGATTCCGGCGAAGCTGTGGAAGCTCGGCCAGACGGCGCGCCATCTGGGCGGTCAGCCGCGCGATGTCTATTTCGCGTTGCGGATGACTTCCGATGCGGATTCGATCTATGAAAAGTTACCTAGGGACAGTAGCAGGGCGGTGCTGATCGTCGGCTCATCGAATCATCGTGCCTCGGATCACTTCTTGGCGGACAAGATATTTTGCATCGCCGACATCATGGCAATGGAATCGACCGACCTCGTCCTCAACCGCGAAAGCATGGATCTGATGCTCGGCGGAATCCCGAAGCCGGAAAAGCGTAAAGCCAACGCGGGCGACCGGAGCAAGTATGTGGCGCAAGTCAAAAAGGCGGTTTACGAGTATTTGAAGAGCGCCTATTATTTTTACACGCAGGGGGCGGGAAAACGCGGGGAGGAATACAAACGGCTGACCTTGCAGCTGATTGCGGACGAAGTCGGCTGTGCGAAAACAACCGTGCGGAGCATCCTCAAAGCAAAAGATGAAAACGGCAAGGCGAAGTATAAGGAACTGGTTGAGTGCATGTGGAAGTACGGGCAGGACCGCTCCGGAATCATCCGCTATGGAGACGCCAGCTTCCCCAGCGTCAAAGGATATGATGATTGAACCGACAAGATTTTGTTATGAATATGGGCAAGAATGAACCATTGCACATTCTATTTTCTCAAAAAGTCCTGAGCCATGGCAAATTCACGCAAAATATTGCTATTATTGAGTTTGTGACTTCTGGACTTAAGTCCTGATCTCCCGGAGAAAGAGAGCGAGAAACGCCGCGAAAACGCCCTTCGGAACGGGTTTACGCCTCCGGAGGAGAGAATCCCCCCAGCAACGAAAATCTGTCGTAAGTCTTTGATTTTACCGGTGCTATAAAACGAAAAAAGCCATGGCAAGTTTTGGGACTTGTCACGGCAATAATCGTTAAAATGGTGGAGGTGGCGGGAGTTGAACCCGCGTCCTAACACGATCCAGTGAAGACCTCTACATGCTTATTTCATCTTTGAGGTTTATCGTCCTTGGACAAAGCCGATAAACAGGCCTGACTTTAGACTATTCTTTCCTGAAATCTCACTTTGAACCGAAAGTCGCTGTTCAAAGCCAGAGCGCTGAATTACGCCGCAATCCCTTAGCACTCCTCAGGAATCACAACGAGACGGGCTTAAGCCGCCATAGCAAACTCTTTGTCGTTCGCATTTATGTTTTTAATCGATGATTAACGAGGCCAACGATTATCCTCGGCATGCAATCAACACCCAACCTGTGCCAGTCGAATCCGGAACACCCCCGTTGGTACTTCTCAATATATCCTGCTTTATACAAAAATCAAGTAGAAAATCCAATTGTCTTGACCAGATAATAGCCAAAGCATACCGCGGACAATCCCAATATGTTCTGAACGCCGATATTCAACACCGCACGCCAAAGTTGTCCCCCCTGCGCCAGAATGAAGCTCTCAAGCGCAAAGGTCGACAAGGTGGTGAAGGCCCCCAGAAAACCGATCATCACCACCGGTGCGAATCCGGAGAAACGTTCCAGCTTTCCGGCAAATAACGCATACAAAACTCCCGCCGCAAAGCAGCCTAATACGTTGATTGTCAGCGTAGCCCAGGGAAACTCCCAGGAGCCGCGGCGCAGAAACGCTAAGTTAAGCAGATAACGCAGAAGAGTTCCGACTGCCCCTGCTCCGGCGATCATCAATAAAAGTTTGACTGACATGCTGCAGCGCTCCTCATGAATTTTTGCGCATTGAGCCGATGTTACCATGAATCAGCCAATATATCATCACGGCGGAGAAAATCAATTCAAGGAATCCATTTTCCGATTGACTTCAATCCGGCCAAGGAATATATTATTGAAAATAAGAACTGTTCAGGAAAGGAGTTTCGCGTGCAACCGATTCAGCGGCAAAAAGAATGGCAAAAAAATCTATTTTGCTTCGCCCTGTTGGCCGGTTTTCTCCTTTTGCTCTATTTTCCCGCACTCAATTATCCGTTTTTGGAGGATTGGGATGACGGGAATTTTATTGTCCTGAACCAACGACTGGCGTTCTCCTGCGAAAATCTCCAATATTATCTGATGGAGCCGTTTCAAGACCTCTACACCCCGCTGCCGATGATCTCTTTCATGATCGATCGGGCGCTGTTCGGATTGGACCCGCTGTTCTTCCGGCTGCATAACCTGCTGCTGCATTTTGCGGGAGGCGCATTCCTGTTTCTGATCGCCCGGCGACTCGGCGTTAACATTCACTTTGCGCTTGCCGCTGCCGCTCTCTGGGCTGCTAATCCGCAAAAAGTCGAATCGGTCGTCTGGATCACAGAGCGCAAGGATGTGCTTTGCGGCGCATTGGCATTAGCGGCCGTTTATTTCTTTTTGCGAAGTGTCAAGGCGAAAAGGATTCCGATTCTTGCCGGAGTTCTTTCCATATTGGCGATTTTTGCCAAGCCGGCGGCGATTCCGTTGCCGGGAGTGATGATCGTCGGGTTGTTCTGTTTATACGGCAACCGGATGTCGCGAAAAGAATATACACGGCTCCTCTGGTTCCCGGTCGCGGCATCGCTTGCGGCGATTCTCTGGGCGGCATGGGTGACGGCAAAAACCAACACCGGAGTGACGGAAACAAATCTGCTGATTCCGCTGCATAATCTGTTCTGGTATCCGTTGACCGCTCTGATACCGTACTCCCTGAATCCGATTTATCCCACGATCCGTTCGCTCAACGATATTCTGCCATCGGTCGGCGGCGGGGTGGCGCTGTTGGCGCTTTATATCGGAGTTGCCCGGTGCTTTCGATGGCCGTGGCGGCGAATCGCCTGCATCTTGCTCCTCGTCGTCGGTTGCACGGCGCCGGTACTGGGAATGCTCCACTATACGGATTTTCACTATTGCGACCGGTACAACTATCTGGTCTCCGCCGCGGTCTGGCTCGGTGTCGCGCTTCTGCTCGATACCTGCGCAAGGCGAAGACGACATTGGGCACGACCGCTAAAGTGCGGTCTGTTGGCGCTGGGAATGATTTTCTTTTTCTTAACCTGGCGATATCTCCCGTATTGGGAGCAGAGCGAAATGGTCTACGCCTACTCGATGGAGCAGGATCGGATGCCGAATCTGAAAACATTGGGGAACATGGTTTACACCGCCTACCGCTCCAACAATGCGGAACGCCTGAACGACGTGGGCGAACGGCTGAAGAAATTTCATCGGGAATACGGGGTTACGGAGGCGCAGGCGGAAAACATGATACGCTTTTTCCGGGGACACACGGCTTTGATGTCCGAGCATGTTCCGGAGGCGCTTGACGCATATCGCGAACTGGTTCCGATTCTGGAGCAGGAAGGCGGCGAGCAACAGTTTTTGTGGAATTCGACATTGCAACTGCTGTTCCGCGACCTTGCGTTGCTGGCGCTGGTGGAGCAACAGCCGGAGCGTGCCATCCGGTATCTGGAACGGGAGCAGGCCGTTCGCCCCGAAAGCGATGTGCAATATTACTTTGCCGAGGCTATGAAAGCGCAGCTCCGGGGAAATCCCGCCGCGGTGTTGGCCGCCTGGGAAACCATCGTATTGATGGAACCCGCCAATGAAGAGTACCGGAAACATCTTGAAAAATTGCAATTACAAGTGCGCATTCCCTGAAGAACAATACTATATTATCAGGCAAAGACTCATGACAACACAGGAACCGGATATGAAAACCATCACCGTCGGGCTCGGGGAACGCGCCTATGACATTATCATCGGGCGCGGCGCTCGTTCGCTCGCCGCCGAGCTGACCACCCGACGCAACTTCCTTGTAACGGATTCTCACGTTGCAAAACTCTGGGCCGGGAAAATCAGAGAAATCATGCCGCTGGGCGGAACGTTTGAATTCCCGGCCGGAGAACTGCACAAAACAGCCGATACCGTCGTCGCCATCTGCCGACACGCCGCCGAACTTTGCTTTGACCGCAAAGCGCGATTTGTCGCATTAGGCGGAGGGGTCGTCGGCGACATGACCGGATTTGCTGCGGCAATCTACATGCGCGGCGTCGGATTCGTGCAGATTCCGACCACATTGTTAGCGATGGTAGATTCGAGCGTCGGCGGAAAAACCGGCATCGATATCCCGGAAGGGAAAAATCTGATCGGCGCGTTCCACCAGCCGGAAAAAGTCCTGATCGATCCGGAATTCCTCACCACGCTTCCAGTCGGCGAAATCCGTTGCGGCCTGGCTGAAATTCTAAAAACCGGCGTACTGTTTGACGAAACGCTGTTTGCCGAGTTGGAACGGGAGCCGGAAACGCTCACCACATCGCCTGATCTGGAGCGATTCGTCCCGCTGATTCACCGTTCCTGCGAACTCAAAGCGCAGGTGGTGGTGGCTGACGAGCGCGAAGCCGGTGTACGCGCACTTCTGAATTACGGGCACACCTTCGGTCATGCGGTCGAATTGCTCAGTGATTTCAAAATCGGCCACGGCGAAGGCGTCGCCATCGGCATGTGTTGCGCCGGAAAGTTGGCCGTACGTGCCGGACTCTGGTCCCAGGAAGAAAATGAACGCCAGACACGCGCGATCGCCGCATTGGGATTGGCGACGAAACTACCCGCACACTGCTCGGCTCCGGCCATGCTCGAAGCGATGCGGCGCGATAAGAAGAGCAATAACGGCGCGATTGTTCTGGTGCTGCCACGTCGAATTGGCGGGGCAGAAGTCGTCCGCGACATTCCGGATTCCGAAATTGCCGGCGCGCTGGAGACCATGTATGCTTGATCGCGAAGCCACCATCGTGATGAACCTGATTCCCGGAATCGGGCATGTGAAATATACGGCACTGTCCGAAGCGTTCGGGTCCCCCGCCAAAGTGTTCAGACGGACGGCGAAAGAATTGGAGAGTGTTCCCGGCATCGGGCCACAGCTGGCCGCGAAAGTGACCGCATTCGACTGGGACGCGGGGCTTCGAGCCGAACTGGAGCTCTGCGATCGTGCGGGGGTCCGAATCCTGACGCTGTGGGATGAGGCATATCCGGAGATTCTCCGTTCTCTTTACGATCCGCCTCTCTGCCTTTATGTCCGCGGAAAACTTCCGCCGCTTCCCGATCACGCAGTCGCCATGGTCGGAACCCGCCGAATGACGCAATATGGCGCCCGCATGACGCGAATGATCACCGAAGAGGCGGTGGCTGCGGGTTACTCGATTATTTCCGGGCTTGCGTTCGGTGTAGACACGGTCGCTCATGCTGCGACGGTGGAAATGGGCGGCGTGACGGTTGCGGTGCTTGGCGGCGGATTGATGCGGATTCACCCGCAGGAGAACGTTCCGCTGGCGCGAAAAATCGTGGACACGGGCGGCGCACTGGTGAGCGAATTCCCGATGATGTGCCCGGTGAGCCGCACAACCTTTCCGCGCCGAAACCGGATTGTCGCCGGAATGTCCCGTGCGACGATCGTCACCGAAGCAGGAATCGGCTCCGGTGCATTGATCACCGCAAGGCAGGCGCTGGACAACGGGCGCGATGTATTCGCAGTACCCGGTCATGCCGATAACATGCAGGCGAAAGGCTGTCACAAACTGATCAAAGAGGGAGCGGGGCTGATCGAATCCTTCAGTGACGTGCTGGAAGCGTTCGGCGTGGCGGTGGGCGGCTATCTGCCCGGTTTCGGACCGGACGGCGCCGGAGAGAACGGCGTCGGCTATGACCCGGATTCGGCGGGAGATTTGTCGGCGGATGAGCGGAGAATCCTGAAACTCCTTCATGTCAAAGAGATGGCGCTGGAGGAATTGGCCGGAGCCGTAGATCTCGCCACCGGAAAATTGCTCGGAGTTCTGATGAGCCTTGAAATGAAAATGCTGGTGGAACACGGTTCCAATCAGGTTTACCGGATCATCTGAAAAGAAATCGCATCTGATTTCTGAGCTTGCATCGTTTTTCCTGCCGGTCATTGCACGCACAGAAGCCCAGATTGAAAAAGTATTTTTTTTTCAATCCTCCGCTTGCAAAAGACGAAACCCCGACTATATTAAGTGTTGTCCTGAAAAGGGGCGTATAGCTCAGTTGGTTAGAGCGCCACGTTGACATCGTGGAGGTCGTAGATTCGAGTTCTACTACGCCCACCATTTTTTTGTCCTGAAATCCTCTGCTTAAGCTCAAGCCGGGGATTTTTTTATTCTCTTACGATCCCCTCCCCCTTCTTCGCCGATCTGGCCATAAATTCTGTCCATTCGCCCTATGTTCTAAATGAAATCTGACATCAGAAAATATTCTTGAAAATGGATTGAGATTTGCGAATGATCCCATACGTTGTTGGAAACGCGATCAACATGGTCATTTGAGGGGGGGATAAGAACAAGTTCTTACGGAAACAGAAGATGGCTCAAGCCGGAGATGCTGAAATCGCATTCGCTCCGGTTTGAGCCATCGGTTTATCGGAATGACGCCGGATTTTTCTCCGGCGGTTTCGATTTAGAGGCTGATCATTTCGTCGAGCAACAATTCAAAATCGCTCTTGAACATATTCGCCTTGTTCAACGTTCCCTGCAACTCCTCCGGGTTCACCAGCGGCAGGAGCACTTCCGCATGCTTCAGGCCGTCGTCGATAAAGAAGATTCCGGGCATCGTCAGCGGCTCGCGACGGACGGTGAAGTCCTTCGCAACATCCATCTCCAGTCGCCAATTTGCGATGGACCAAAATTCCTTCTCCACACGGCCCGCCGGGGTGAGCGTATCCGACAATTCGTAGCCGGTCGCAAATCCCTTGACGTTGTTCAGTTTTCCCTGAAGCACCGTCGCGCTGAGCTGTGTAGCGATGTTGTCGCGTGTCATGAAGGAAACGCGTTCCGATCTCAGATCCCAACGGCTGTCCACCACCGGGTATGCGCGGCTTTCTTCATGAGGCTCCGGCCTGCCATGGTAGTGCATGGAGGAGCTGTCCTGCCAGGTGTTCTGGCCGCCATCGCCGCCGCCTTCGCGGGGAAGAATCGTCAACGTCCCGTTAACGGTAGTAATCTTATAGTTCTCCGCCAACGTATTATCCCGCAACTGGTGACCGGCAATGGTATTGTCAACCGAACCGACGTTCACGATTTTGCCCGTGACATCGACTGATTCCAGTCCTTCCCTCTTGACGAAACCGTCGCCATTGACTTTATAGTTCGGATTCGCATGCACCTTGCCATCGTACACCCAGGTCCCATCACCCGAAACGATGATGATTTCACGTTGAGTAACTTCGAGCGTTCCATTTTCTGTGGAGATGACATAGTTTTCCGTAACATCCACGCCATCATGGGTGATGATTACCGACGTGATGATGTTGTCGGACATTCCGGCATTCAGCTGACTGCCATTGACGCCCACGGTGCTGATCTGGTCACCGTAGAGCAGTGTGCCAATACTCAGATCCCAACCGTTGTCTGTCAGCACGGAACCATCGTACATCTTCTGGGAGCTGTCCGCCGTCACCGTGATCGCAATCGAAGCCTTGGTTATTTCGAGTGTCCCGTGCACCTTGTGAATCACATAGTTACCAGCCAGTGTATTGTCCTGCAAAATATAATCGGCGATGGTGTTTTCCACCATACCGACGTAGGTGATTTCACCGGTGACATCAATGTCAGCAAAACCTTCGCCAGCGGCAAAAGAGCCTTCCGTAACATCACAAAGCGGATTCCGATGCACTTTGCCGTCATATACCCAGTTCCCGTCGCCGGAGGTGATGGTAATCTCGCGTCGGGTGACTTCGAGCGTTCCTTTTTCCGTGGAGATGACATAGTTCTCCGTAACATCCACGCCGTTATTGGTGATGATCACCGACGTGATAATGTTGTCGGACATTCCGGCATTCAGCTGACTGCCATTGATGTCCACGGTACTGATCAAGTCGCCTTTAATCAAAGTGCCATCAAGCAAGTTCCAACCATCCTCCGTCAATTTTTCGCCGTCATATATCTTGCTGTCGCTGTCCGCCCCTACGGTAATTACGATCGAAGCCTTGGTTATTGCAAGTGTGCCGTGCTTCTTGTGAATCACATAGTTATCAGCCTGTGTATTGCTCTGCAGGACATAATCGGCGATGGTGTTTTCCACCGAACCGACATAAGTGATTTTACCGGTAACATCAACGGAGGCGAACCCTTCGCCGATGACAAAAGAGCCGTCGATGACCTTCCATTCCTGATTCCGATGCTCCACACCGTCATATACCCAGCTGGCGCTGGCGGAGTTGACGGTCAAGACGCGCTTGCCAATGGTCAGTGTGCCTTCGTAAGTGATGTTGTAGTTTCCGGTCACATCACCGCGGGAGGAACTCTGAAAATCAGCAGTGTGAATCACTTGTTCATTTTCATAGATTCCGGCATTGCGGTATTGCGGAGAGACATAATCACCCATGCAGTCATCCAGAACAAAGCCGCTGGAGTCGCCGTTCCAGACCAGGCTGTGATCGTTGCCGTCATAGGTTACCGTTTCATCCTTCGCTTTGATTACAATATCACGCCGGAGCGTGTTCACCGTAACCGTGTCGCTGTCCGCGTGCCAGTTGTCGTCACCGGCGTAATCCACCGTAATGACCACCAGCTCATTCGCCTTCAATGCCAAAAGACCTTGTCCGTTGACGACTTCGACATGGTTGCTGTCGCTGGAAGTGTACGAGTAACCGCCTTCGCCGTATCCGTCACGATCGGCAACGGGGAACGCGCCGAAGTCGCCATAGACAATGTCTTGAATCGATTCGGCGCCGATAATCAGATTTCCCTTCAAAGTCGACTCATACGCGCCCATATCCACCCGGCCGCCGTTTGCACGGTTATGCACTCGGTTATCACCGTTCAGATCCGTTTCGCCGGAGTTGACGAAGAAATTTTCTCCGCGATTGATTGCATAAGAGTTACCACTGAGCGTATAATCACCGTTGCCGGGATCAACGAAAGCGACATAGTATTGGCCGACCCTGTTCGTTCCGTTGTTGGCGGCCTGAAGGTTGATGTTGCCGTTCACTTCATGACCGCCGGTCCAACCCTGAATTCCGCTGAACGCAAAATTAGCGTTGAAGAGTCCGACCGCCTGACTATCGACTCCATCAGCCTTGTTACCCCAGAGAATGGAGTTGATCACGCTTACGTGATCCGCGCGTTCCGAGAATATTCCGCCGCCGGTCAAACTGGCACGGTTCTCTACTATCGTCAGGTTCACCAGCTTGACACTGAAAGATCCCGCGAGAAATAATCCGCCGCCATTCACCGCGCTATTCTTGGCAAGCAAAGAGTTGCGAACTTCAACCGCATTGCCCGCTCCACCAGCCCAGATTCCTGCCATCTGAAACGTAAATACCGCCACCGCCACAGATATCACTACTACCGCTGCTATCCCCGGTGACGCGATTCCGAACGACAGTACCGCCGCTGACGAATACCTTAGAGGTGCTTCCTCCCACAAAAAGGCCACCGCCACTTTTTTTCGCTTCATTATAGCCGATCGATCCCGAAATATCCGCAGACTGAATGCTCTGGATATAGATACCACCGCCGGATTTATCCGCTTTGTTTCCGCCGCCGCTAATGCCAATGTGACCGCCGGAAAATGCAAGGATTCCGCCATTTATAAAGAGTCCGCCGCCATTTTCGGTTGCCAAGCAGTCTGTGATTGTAAAATAATTACTTTGCAAGATAAGGGTGCTGTCTTTTGCATACATTCCGCCACCATTTTTGGCAACCGAATCTTTGAAGAAAGTCGATCCGGAAAGCGGTTTCACGGTAATAAACTTTCCGCCATCAATATAAACCGCGCCACCGTTCCCTTTTTCCGCAATTCCCTTCACATACCCATAAACACCGGAGGTCAACGTTCCGCCTTGGGCATAAAAAGCGCCGCCGTTCCCATCCAATGCCGTGCCTTCATAGACTCGAATCAACCCCATCTCCACCTCTGTGGACACCGAATAGCCAACACCGCCGTTCTTTCCGGCAATTCCGGTGATCGCCGTAGTAATCTGGCTATCCCGGCTTCCGCCAAACTGAATCTCGCCGCCATCGGAATAAAAGACGCCGCCATCATTCCCGGCTTCTCCAGTCATCTCCAGATGAGCTTTGGCATCTGTGCTATTTGTAAATTGTCCACCGAGATTATAAAGCACCCCACCGTTATTTCCGGCCGAAGCCTTAGTAATGGTTCTGGTGCCGCCGCCCAATATTTGGATCTCCGCAGCACTGCCGTTATTGTAGAACACGCCACCGTTGTTGGTAGCGCTGCTATTTTCAATCAAAATATTGCCGCTGAATTTGATTGTTTTTCCATTGTTATAGATGGCGCCGCCGTCTGTGGCGGAAACATTTTCAATCGTAATTCCGCTAATTACAGCGTCCGTTCCGGATTTCATCCAGAGAACGCCGCCATTTCCGTCAGCATGGCTGTTGTTAATCTCCACACCAGTCATCGTCAGCGTACCACTATTCTGAAGAATCGCTCCACCATCGGCACTCGCATGAGTATTGTTGATGCTAACGTTATTCAAAGTAAGCGATCCGGTATTAATTTCGAATGCACGAACAAGATTATTTCCGTCAAGCGTGACGGCCTTTACCGTAACCGTAACATTGGCATTGGGATCAACAACAAAGATAGAATCGCCGACAAAAGGACTCCCGGCGGCAATGGTGACATTGTACGTATGACCGTAGATGGTCAATCTTTCAGTAAGCACCAACGAGCTACCCAGAGTGATGGTTTTGCCTTGTATCTTGGCGTCGAAAATAATCTCTTTGGCGATAGCATCGGAGTTCGGGGAGGTGACCGCCCAACGCAAAGTACCTTCCGCCGAGCTATCATCCAGGCGATCCACTTTAAATGTCTGCAACCGATGCGCGTAATTTTCCACCGAAATGTTGGTGGTTTCAATGACGCCATTGCGATATTCGAGCGTCCAGTTGCCTCCCAGTCCGGTAGCGTCAACACTTGCCGCCACGTCTGCACCGGAGGCTTCCGCAATGCGATCCACCAGCAATTGTCCCTCGGCCGTCGCCGCCAGATCGCAGCCATAGAGCATAATATCGCCGTCGTCGCTCAGATGTTCACCGATCGAGTTCCAGAATTCCGCATCGAAACTGTCAAGACCAACCACTTGTCCGTTCAGTGTAAAAAAGCCTTCCGCCCCGTGCGTCATAAAGTGAATGGCCTGATATTCCGTCTCCGAATTCAAAAGATATTCGTTGATCTGCCCAAAGGCGTCAACGTCACTTCCCAAAAGCAAGACTTCCTGATTCGGTTTCAGCGAAGCGACAATCTGCTCGATATCTCCGACGCTTTCACTGACGATCACCAGTTCTTTACCGGTTGAAATCGCCTCTCCGGAATCGTTCAGCACCACTTCGACCTGACCGTTTCCAACTTCTTCGACAACAGGGGCATCTTCCAACGCATCAGGCGTGACGGCCAGAACATCGGCGTCAAGTTGTGCGTCGGTTGCGGGGATTTCGCCCTGGATCAACTGCTCGACTTGGGCATCAATGTCGGCAGTTTTAGAAGGATCGGCGGGAGCCGTGTTTGCCCCCCCCTGCGCGGCCGGATTCTCCGGCGGCGCATTTTTCAGCGCATCTTTTTCGGCTTGAGCCTGACGGTCGCCTTCGCTCACATTCGCGTTCGGATTGTCTTGCGCGGCCTCAGCCGCCTCCACGATTTCCGCAACTGCGGCGGCTTCAAATAAAACCCGGTCTTCCAACCGGAAAAATTCACTGGTACTCTTTTTCATCCCTTGATCCCTCTATGCAAAATAAAAATCAGTTGTCCGCAACAGCCGTCACAGAAACCGCTTCAGTCGTGTCTTCCTGCTCAGCGGCAGGAGTCGTTTCCGCTTCGACCTGTTCCGCCGCAACCGGTTCGTTCTGCGCGGCGTTCTTCGCCTGTTCCGCTTCAAATTCGGCCTTGGCCTTCGCCAGTTCTTCGGCGGCGCGGACGCGCTCTTCTTCCAGCACTCGCTTCAGCTCATCCACGGTCGTTTCGTGAAGGTCTTCAATTCCGAGCGTATTCAGCACGCGGAAGTAGGAAACATAGTAGTTGCCGAGCGAAAGATATTTTTCGATTTCAGTTTCCACGGTCGACAGACGCATATGCGCCAGTTCCAGCTGCGAAAGCTCCCCGGCGATGTTCTTGCTCTCTTCCGCCTTTGAAAGGTTCGCGCGGTAGGCTTCGTTGACCTTGAGGTCGATGTCCAGCTGATCCTTGATCGCAACCATGTTCGCGTGTGCGATCCGCACCTGCGCCATAATCGCAATTGCCTGCGCATAGGTACGCGCCTCTTCCGCTTCAACCTGCGAACTGAACGCCTGGTAACGGGCGATGTGCTGCGGCAGTTTCAGAAGGTTATACGCGGCACGAACGCCGAGTTCCCACCAGGTGCTGTGATAGAGGAAGCTGTTGTTGGAGTTGGTGAAGTCGACAAACATGCGGACGTTCGGGAACATCATGACCAGAGTCTTGCGACATTCCAAAACGTTGATGTGCTTCTGCATATCGATTTCGTAAAGCTCGGGGCGCTTCAGCAAGGCGATCTGTTCCATCAGCTCCATTTCCGGGAACGTGAATTCCGGAACCGTGTCCAGAATCGCATCATCCACACGGACTTGCGCATTCGGATAAAGTCCGAGAAGCGAGCAAAGCTCGACGCGGGAGTTTTCGTAGCTGCGGATATAGTTGGTCAGGCGTTTCTCCATCTCGATGAAGCGACGAACCTCGTCAAACGCGCGGAAAGGAGAAATCTGGCCATCTTCGCCCATCTTCTCGATCAGCTGGTAACGGCTCTTGCTCTCTTCGAGCAATTTGGTGGTGGTGTCGATCGCGCGCTGGGAAGCGGCGACTTGAAAGTAAACGCGAACGGTATCGAGCACCAGATTCTGCTCGGCGCGGCGGGTGCGCTGTTGGCGCAGCAGCATGCGATCCTGCGACTGCTGGGTGTTGAAGAACGCCAGGCCGAAGTCAAGCGTACTCAGTGCGAGGTCAACGTTCAGATAATTGACGTTGCGATCCTGGCTCTGCGAATAGGAATAAGTACCGGTTCCCTGTCCGTGAAGCTGGCGGCTGCTCGAGGCCGGAACATTGGTTCGGCTGGTGAAGTTGTTGGAAATATTCAGTTCAGGAAGCATTCCGAGCATTTCGCTGGTCCGCATTTCCTTCGCAACCTGCTCTTCTAAACCGAAAACTTTGAGGTCAAGGTTGTTTTGAATCGCCATGAAAACGCACTCGTTCAGCGTCAACATGCGGGAAGCGTCCGGCGCGTCGTATTGCGCACGTTCAAAATGCTTCACCGCGTAAGCAATACGTTCCTCTTCATAATCCTCGAACGATTTGCACCCGGAAATCAGCAGCAGACCGGAAACACCCGCAAACACACACGCCTTGTAAAACTTCATTTCAATTCCCTTTATTAATCCCTAAAACAAAACTAACTGTTACAGATATACATACATGGCAAAAAGACAGCTAAATCCCTATTCATTCACATAAAGATAAAACAATAAGCTGGTGACATGCTTACTGTCATTTCATTAATTTATAGAGGAAAAAGGAAAGTAAAATTCCATCCCATTGCAGTCTTATCCAAAGCAATCCCTATGCCCGCTAGATAAAACCTATTTTTAAATATATAGTACCTCACAGAAAAATCAAATAAAAAAACGGCTTTTTTTCTCTTAGTATAAAATTGCATAGCCTTATTTTTAATAGCTTTTAAAAGCCTTCAGAATATATGAAAAGATGGAAATTATCGCCTCAAATACCAGATATAATCATCATTCTGCCATAAAACAGAAATGAGAGACTCTTTATTAACTATAAAGAAATTTTTCATTGTAGAATGTATAACAATTAAGAGCCAATTGAGCAATAAAAAGGGTCATAACAAAGAACAACGGCCAGACGGTTGAATTTTTCTTGCAAATTTTCAACAATTCAGCAATCCTGAAATTGCAATCAACTATCTTTCTGACGGAAAAATGCAACCCGTGACAATTTGCACACTATTTTGGCTCCACCCCATGATTTACGGGGCAAATTGAACAAAAAACAATGTTCTCCTCCTACAGTTGCGAGGAACGATAGATCCTGTCACAAAATTCGGCAATCCCGGTTAGCGGCATTTGAATCACTACTGCCGCAAGCCGCAAGCCCAAGCCCAAGCCCAAGCCCAAGCCCAAGCCCAAGCCCAAGCCCAAGCCCAAGCCC
>JBEBTY010000017.1:0-70491 GCA_040393525.1 Victivallis vadensis
GTTTTTCTATTTTTACGCCCCTTTTTTATTCATTTCTTTCACGGACTCAGGATAAAAGCAGGGATCAGCTCTGTGGAGTGAAATCATGAAAATTACTTTTCTCGGAACGGCGGCGGCGGAAGGAATTCCCGCACTCTGGTGTGAATGTGAAACCTGTAAAACGGCAAAAGCGCTTGATGGCAAGAATCTTCGCCGTCGTTGCACGTATGCGGTCGACGATGACACGATGATTGATTTCGGGCCGGACGCGTTTTGGCAGACGACGGAATTCGGCGTTGATTTAACGAAGTTGGAGCGGATTATTTTCACGCACAACCATGGGGATCATCTGAGTCCACTGGAATTTTTGTTTCGCCGTTCTCCGTGGTTCAGTCAGGTCAGTCGGGAATTGGCGGTGATTGGCAGTCGTCGAATTTTCTCACGAATTATTTCATTCGCAGGGGAAGACACGGGGATTTACGATTTGGCGGATTTGCATATTCGCCCGGTCGAGATTAAGGATGGCGAGACGGTTCAGGATGGTGACATGGGGATTGCGGCATTTGCGGCGGATCATGCACCGGGAAAGGAGCCGCAGGTGTTTGTGATCGAGCGAAACGGGAAGCGTTTCTTTGTCGCCAACGACACGGGTTTGCTTACGGAGAAAACTTGGGCGCAGTTGCGTGGGATTCGGTTAGACCTTGTTTCGATTGACTGTACGATGGGAAAGGGTGCACCGGATCAGCCGCATGGTCATCTTGGGGTAAACACGGTGCTGGAGTTCCGTGACCGTCTTTGCAACCTGGGTTGTATTGGGGAAGCAACGCAGGTATACGCGAATCATTTCTCGCACAACGGGCATTGCACCCACGAGGAGTTGGAGTCGTTCTTCCACCCGCATAACATCAAAGTAGCCTTCGATGGACTGACAGTGGAGCTGTAGAACAGCAAGTACGCGCCACCGGCAATACTTACGCCAGCATGACGAGCGGTTACCGAATCTCCGTGATATCACTTGGTCGAACAGGTGATCACAGAGGCCTTCCCAATCAAGCCTGGCTGGTCATTTCAATCCCTCAAAAAAACGAATCTCACAAATCCGGTTGATATCGCCTGCTTCCGGTCTATATTGTCTATGGATGGACACATTGGCATTGCATGGTGCAATCAGAAGCGAAATCGAAAGGATATCCGACGTGAAATATCGCAAATTAGGCAAAACCGACCTGTCGGCCGGCGTCATCGGGCTCGGTGCGGAGCACCTTGACGGCAAGGATTACGAGACGGTCAAGGAAACCATCGACGCCGCAATCGATCATGGCATGAATGTGATGGACGTCTTCATGCCGGGAAGCGACATCCGCCGGAAAATCGGCCGGGCGATCCGGGGTAACCGGGATAAATTCATCATTCAAGGGCATATCTGCTCGACCGACATCAACCAGCAATATGACATCTCGAGGGATCTGGCGACAAGCAAGAGATACTTCGAGAATCTGCTGAAGGATCTGGAGACCGACTACATCGACTTCGGCATGCTTTTCTTCATCGACAGCGAACAGCATTTCAACGACGTGTTTCACTCCGAGATTCTGGAATATGCCAAGGAGCTGAAGCAAAAAGGAGTCATCCGGGCAATCGGGGCAAGCTCCCACAATCCGGTGACCGCCAGAAAAGTGGTCGAAACCGGCGTCGTCGATCTGCTGATGTTCAGCGTAAATCCGGCATTTGACATGGTTCCCGCCGAAACGGACGTGCTCGATTATCTCACCAACGATTTCGACCGGAACGCCATGCTGAAAATCGACGAGAAACGCGCGGAACTTTACAGAACCTGCGAGAAACTCAACGTCCCGATCACAGTGATGAAATCCCTTGGCGGCGGAAAGCTGCTCTCCAGTGAGCACACCCCGTTCGCCAGACCGCTCACCGTCGCCCAGTGCATCCATTATGCCCTGACCAGACCGGCGGTGGCGAGCGTCCTGGTCGGTTGCCAGAGCCGGAAACAGGTGGAGGAAGCGATGGCATACTTCAACACCAGCCCGGCGGAACTGGATTATACCGAAGCGATTGCCGGCATGAACAAGAACTTCAAGGGCAGTTGCGTCTATTGCAACCACTGCCTCCCCTGCCCCGCCGGGATCGACATCGCCGCGGTCACCAAATACCTCGACATCGCCCTCATGGACCCGGGTGCCATCGCCAAAGGAGCGGGACAGCATTACCGGGAACTTTCCGCGCACGGCTCCGACTGCATCAAATGCGGAAGCTGCGAAACCAAGTGCCCCTTCTCCGTCTCCATCATGGAGAACATGGACAAGGCGGCACAGCAGTTCTCGCTATAAAGAGTATTATCGTAAGATAAAATATCAGCGAGCTCTCCGGAGCATGACACGGGGAGCTTCCTGAATTTCGCCTGCGGCGCCCACCGCACCCCGACCGGAGGGGCCGCCACCATCGATCTTACTCGCCGATATCCTGAAAAGCGCTATCGTGCAGGTGCGCCCGAAGCCTGTCGGCAGCGAACCGTGATTCGCAAAACCTCGCCATCCGTCACCGGGAACTCCAGCCGTTTTGCCCGGTCCGACCAGATTGGTTCCGGCGCATGATCCGAAGCCTCGGGAAGAAGCTCTTTGCCGTTCACTGTGACCGAACTGTACTCGACCATCTGGGGCAGCCATTTTTTCGCTTCGTCCTGACGCGCTTCGCCCCGCAACGACAGAGAGAGCAAACCGGCTTGCCGCACGGTCAGGGAAAAAGAATAATCCGTGTAGTCCTTTGCCAGCAAACCATTGATCCAAAGACCGGAACCGGTTTCTTTTTGCATCCACTCCCTGGTATGCTGAGTTAAGAACAAATCGCCATTCAAATCCGCCTGAAGCGCATTCGCGGCTCCGCCATGATTAAAACAATCGATGCGAAACGTCGGAAGAGGCCCCATGGAGACCGAGCTGCGGAGCCGCACCTGATCATCGAGAGAAGCAACCGCATGATACCGGTAACGATATTGGAGGCGAAATTCTTGCTCCTCCGCCACATGGAACCGAATGCTTCGGTCGCTGCCGCTCGAAATCGTGAAACCGGATACAGGCCGGTCGTTGATCCGAATATCGCTGTATTCCGCGAGCACCGGAAAGAAGCTCTTGACGCGCGTCCGATACGGGAGCGCAGCAAAACTCAATACGACTTGTTTACCCGCCGGAGCATGAAACGAAAAATCGGCTTCGCGCCATTCATCGCCAAGCGGCATATCGACGGTCACTCCGGTGTGCTTTCTCCACTCGGCCCAGCCCGCCTTGTGCCGAAAAGCGTTATTGACCTGAATCGCTAATTCTTCCCTATTCGGCGTCTCCCAGTAGATCTTCACCTGCCCCAGCAGATCGGGTTTCGGGGTAAAGATATTACTGAGAAAAAAGGCAAGAAAACAAATTACGACAAACCCGACGGCTCCCACCGCCCAAGCGCGCGGAGAAGAGAATAACGGTTTGGCTCCGGAGGTGAATCGCACCGCTCCGCCCGGAGCGACAATCAGCAGCAATGCCCCCGGAAAAAGAGCCAGCAGACGGTAAGCCTGCCAAAAATGAATGTAAGTCTGATTGGAGAGCAACAATATCGTCAGAAAAGGAGCAACCGCAACCGCGCCATACCCCAACATTGCCTGCCAGGAATAAACCGCCTGCCGCCGCCGCAAAGCAACAATGCTGTATACGGCGCAAATGACGATCAGGATGACGACGACCCAAAGGAGGACACTGTTCAACCGGACAAATTCACTGAACACTCGATCCAAAGCAGCCTGAGGTTCTATCGATTTTTTGCCGGACAAATTCAAACGCATTATAATTTGACCATAAATAATCTTCCACGATTCCGGAGAAAACAGGATCACCAGCAGCCACTTGGCTCCCCAAGTTGCCGCATATCCGGCAAACCAGCAAACCGGCAGCCAGAAAGAGGCCCGGAGAAATACTCTCCAAGAAAGAGCATTGCGGGAAGCGTGAATCGTATAGAAAATCAAAAGCGGCAACCCTAAGCTCAAAATGGTACAGGTATTCAAATCGACATAGGCGAGAAACGCCCCCGCACCAAACAGCGTATAGGCGTAAGCGATAAAGTTTTTCTCCGAAATGAGGGTGAACAATATCGCGGCCAGAGTTGCGACGATAATCGCCGGAGCAAAAGTCAGCGACAATGAGGCGGTATGATAATGAAGCAAAGCAAAAATGAAGAATGTCGCCGCGAGCAATGCGAAATTGGATCGCCGATAAATACAAATGGCAAGAACCGTCGATAACAAAAGCATGGTGAAATTCAGAAACTGGCGTATTTCATTAATAGTTGCCGAAAAACAAAAACGTCCGCCACAAAGCCGTCCCTCCGTGCCAGTAACGGAAATATTTCTGATAACCAAGGTTCTCCGGTGCGAACTCACTCTTCACGATTTTCTCCAACATTTCCGGTGGAGAAAGTATTTCTTTCGTTTGCGCACGTTTATTTTCCATAATCGCGTTGAAAGGAGCCTGTGGATCCATCGAATAAACAATATTTATCATAAAGGCATCAGAATAATTGTCTAGCGTGATTCCTCCGACCTTATGATAAACCCCTTCTGTTGCGAGCAGTGCAGTGGTTTCAAAAAGATTTCGATAAAATGCCGTATTCGGGCGCAGCATGGCGCTTCCCGTCAGAAAAATAACAAAGCAGAAACAAAGTAATAAGAAGAGCAAAAAAAAGCGACTGACAATTTTCAGTGAAGATTTCAAACTTGCCGAAAGCGTTGAAAAACGGTTGGCACAACGAGGGCGAATGTGCATGGGATATCCTCAAAATACATCTTTATGTTTATGGCATAATATACAAGTGATATTAATAAATTCAACATAAATGTAGAATATTAAGTATAATATATCAATTGCTAATTGATGTACTTCGAGAAACACCCAAGCCGTCAGGCGATGCCTGGCGGCTTGGGTGCTCTTTCAGCGAAGTTGATTGCCGGCAATCACAGCTTCTTTCGCCGTCGATGGCGAAATCATGATCTTCGCCTGATTGAGCGAAGACGCAATCCAGACGTTGCCGGAAACTGTGGCACGGGTGACGTCCTCAAGCACCACAGCTCCACGATGCGGGAATTCGACCGTACGGGGCGTATCGACCTGAATCGTATTCCCGACGAACGAGATCGCATCCGCGTTTTTCACAAAAAGCACCGCCCCGGACGGGTCGACAAAATGATTCCCTTCAAACAAAATTTGCTTCATCAGCGGATAAAAGGAGCGGTTTGTTTCCGGGATGGCGTAGAGAAACACCGCGATATCCATAGCGAATTTATCCGTCGCATCGGCCGCGGTCGGATTGACCTTCTTGAAACGGTTGTTGCGGATCACAGCATTGGAGACACCAAGCCCCTCTCCCCAAAAGCCGATGGAGTAACCGGTCGAAAGCATGATTCCGCCAAAGGCATTGTGTTCAAAATCGTTATTTTCGACCGTTAAATCCCGGGCGGCGGCGACGATACCGTGTCCGCGATTGTCATGAAACCGGCTGTTTCGGATGATGATATTTCTCGTATCATATTTTCGAGGGAATAACACCAGCGACTCCCCGACGAACTCCTGCGGCAGTTTTTCCACGACGGTAAGGCGGTTCTGCGCGGCATCGACTGACCGAACGGTGAACTCATGGGTCAAAGGAGAAAAATCCGCCCGGCGCAACTCGACCTTGTCATCGCGATCAAGATACGCGACATTATAATTGCGCACAACAAGAGTATCTTCATCCACGATTTCGGCGCAACCGTTTGCGTCGCCCAGATTCATCAGGTCGTCGCCGCCCCAGCCGAAGTCACAGTCCTGGAAGCGCAGATTGCCGTTGGACATGCTGCTGTGCACATTGTCCGCCGTACATGAAATCGGTCTGCCGGAGGCATCCGGGACGGTGGTACGAAACCGTTCAAAATCCATATAGGATTGATCGTTCAGCATCAGCACACCCATGCCGGGAGCGCCTGCAATAGTCACATCGCGAAGAGTGATGTGACGGTTACCTCCGTCGAAAAGTAACATCGTGGTATCGTATGCGAAGTGCCGCATACGGTAGAGCATTCCCACCTCCGCTGCTTGAAAAAACCAATTCTGATCGCCCGAATCCCTGCTCTGAAAAATGGTGACGCGATTGGGAGCCGTCCATTTGATTTTGCCGCGGGAACCCCATGACGGATGCCCCGGCATGTATTCAAAGAGCGCACTGTGGTGACGATCTGAACGCCCGACCGACATGGTCGCCGGGTCAACTGCCTCGATGTCGGCAATACGAACTTTTTCGGCGGGAAAAACAGAGTGCCCGATCAACTCAAACTCCAGCCAATTGTTCTCGAAATCGACGGCGCGACGATTCTCTCCGCGCGCACTCAGGCGAACGAAGCTGGCCAGAGGAGCCGCGTTCCAATCCCAATCCAAGGTTAGATCTTTGATCAGAACGCGGGTGCAATTTGTCATTTTGATATACGCATCGGCTCCCTGCCGAATACGGGAGTGATCCCCGACCAGTTTGTCGAAAAGAAAAGTCGAACCGTTCCCGTCCAGAGTAAAATCGGAGAAACCGTCAATCTCCAAAGAGGAAGAATCAGAAAAACGGTATATTCCGGCAGCCAGCGTCAGACGCGGCGAATCCATTTTCCGACAAGCCTCCAAGGCATTTCGGAAAGCAACGCTGTTATCCGGATTCTCCGGAGAGAGTCCGAATTGTTCCCCGGAAACGTCATTCCCGGCAACCGGCAGCTCCACGGTAAATTCCGACGCACCTTCCGGACTTTGTTCCATTTTCACCACCTGCGCGGTATCGGGAGAACTCACCTGAAAAACAGTGAAACGCGGCTCCTTCTCAATGATGGAGAAATCCTGAATGACAGCTCTGACACCATGCTTGGTGTGAATGTCGAAAGCATAATCATCGCTCCCCTTCGGCACGTCGATTTCAAAACTCAACTGCGTCATGTCTTTCTGGTCGCCGATCGAGATATACAAGTCGGCGTTCCCATGCTGCACCGACTCCGGACGAACCAGAAAGACCAGCCCCGCCTCCGAATGGTTCTTGGCAGTAACAGCATACTTCAATTGAACGCGATAAGAACGGCCGCCGGCAAAAAGCCCTTGAGGCGTCCGATAGGTGACGTTCCACAGCTCCTTCGTCGCCATGCTGTCAACGGCCAGTCGATCCGCCTGAGCCTGGCAAAATTTTTCGACACGCATACCGGAGGCAAATCCGGCATGAATTTTGACTTCTCGGGCGAAGCTGCTTCCCGGAATCAGCGGAAGCGTGCCGAGGAGCAGATAGATAAAAACTTTCGTCATGATAGTAACCACCTGTAATTCAATAAATTCAACGCCAGCTGCCGGTAACGGGAAGAACAACGAAAGCGTACCATTCGTCCTCAGACACCTCGCCACCCGCAATACTCAGCGCTTTGGCATGGCCATCCACGAAAAGCACACTGTCCCGATTATTGTGCAATGCCGGAAAAACCGTCATGCGATCGGCAAACCCCACTTCAAACCACGGATCCTGATTGGCATCGAAGAGGCGATCTGCAATCTGAAAATTCTGTGATGGCGAAGGCGCTGAAGATAACGTCTTGGGCGCAATGCCGTTGGTGTTGCCATAGCGCGCCAGAAACCGGCCGTTGACCGCATAGTTGGTGGTTTTCGCGTTGCCGTCATCATATTGGTCGGAGTTGGAAGGACAGACGAATACCGGGTTCATCCTGAAGCCCGTCACTGATGAGTCGAATCCCGAATCGCCTCCTCCGACGTAAGGATAGAGAAAGTAATAGAATTTGTTGTCATCAATATTGCGGGGGAGCATCTGATCGTTATTCGCGTCGGAGTACATTGCGCTGGCCAACCCCAACTGCTTGAGATTGTTGACGCATTTGATCCCCTGCGCTGTGTTGCGCGCTTTGTTCAGAGCCGGCAAAAGCATGCCTGCCAGAATGGCGATGATCGCTATCACAACAAGAAGTTCGATCAATGTGAATTGCCTTGTCTTGTAACTCATGATTGTTTCCTTTACTTTTAAGGTTACTTGTTGATTCCGTTGTAGGTCAGCGTTCGGCTTGATTGCTCCGACGTGATTTTGCAATTTCCCGGTAAACTGGACTCCTTCTCCACCAGCGTGACCGGAACTTTGAGCTGCATGGGCTGGGTTACTTCGCCATCGATAATGCGCCGGAGCAACTCTACCGCGGTCGCTCCAATCTCTTCCAGCGGCTGGCGCATACCGGAGAGGCGGGGCTGCAGGCGATAAGCCAGCGGAGAGTCATCAAAACTGATGATTTTCACATCTTCCCCTATCTTCCAGTTCAGGACATCGCACGCCATATAAACCGCATACGCAGCATAATCATTGAGGGTGAAGATCGATACGGGAGGAGTAAGTGTCCGCAACGCACGCAACGCTCCGCTGAGGATATGCTTCTCCGGGAAGCGGGTCAAATCGATGAAATCGAAGAAATGCGATGCCTCCTCCGTTTCTCTGCCAAACCCGGCATCCTGCATGGCGGCCAGATACCCCTCGTAACGTTCCGTCGCCGAAGTCGAATCGTTCAGATGATAGCAAAAAAAGTGCACCGGGCGGCGATAAAGCATAATCAACCGCGTTACGGCTCGATACGTTCCGGCGCGATTGTCGGCCTCCACGCAGGTGCAACTCTCCTCGTTGCCGTAAAAAGTACGGTCCAGGCAGACCAGCGGGAGTTTCACTTCCTGCAATTTTCGATAGAAGGCGCGGTAATTTTCCAACTCCAGCGGAATGAGCAGCAATCCGTCAAACCCGCAAGCGGTCAACTCCGCGACCCAGGACTCCGGATTTTGCGGAATGCGCAGAAAGTACTGAAAATCCATCTCGAGCCGCTCCGCCGCTCCGGTAATCCCGGCAAGCAATCCATTGATGGTCGCGTCTTCCATGGGAAACACTCCGCCGATTTTGCGACTTCTTGCCACCGGAACATGATCTCCCCCCACGGGCTTGGAGCGATATTCCGGCGCAATGCTCAGCTGCTTGACGCCGCGGACCAGAATGCCGTCGTCGACCAACTCACTCAACGCCTTACGGATTGTCGCCCTGGCGGAACCGTACAGTTCCGCCAGACGTACTTCGCTGGGCAGATGCGGAAAGAACGAAAAGTTCCCCTTCGCAATATCCTGCCGGATGGTTTCAGTTAGACGTTTTGATTTACTTTGATAGTGCCGCATGAAAACCCTCTGGTTATCTGTTTTCACTCATTATTATGGATTAAAAGAAAATTAAATCCAAGAGTAAAAAAAACAAAAACGACCCAAACTTAATCAGATACGGTATCTATTTTGAAATATAGACCGAAATGCGGCATATTTCACATCCCGGACTTTCGGTAAAACCGGAAAAGCTCAATTTCACCACAAATCAATACCATTAAGGTAGATTTTAATTGCAAAAAAGCATGTAACCAAACAGAAGCGAGGAAGCAAATTCGGATCTCAAGCAGAAGCAACTCGCCGCGCGAGATAAAATATTCTTCAAATAAAGACTACCATAATGCTTGACTTTATCTTTGATTCGTGTATTTTAACAATATCGCAAAACAGCCGCATCATAGAGCATCAGGGGAAAACCATGTCGCATTTAAACAACATTCTCGAAGCAATCGGCTCCACGCCGTTCGTAAAACTTCAAAAAATCGGGAAGGAGTACTCGTCCAATCTTTACGTCAAGGTCGAGGCGTCCAATCCGGGCGGATCGATCAAAGATCGAGCGGCGCTTCATATGATCGAAGACGCCGAGGCGAAAGGCCTGCTCCGTCCAGGCAGCACTATCATTGAATCCACCGCCGGGAACACTGGCGCGGGCTTGGCGATGGCCGCTGCCGTCAAAGGCTACCGACTGATCGTCGTACTGCCGGACAAGATGAGCGATGAAAAGGTCGCCCTGCTGAAAGCCTACGGAGCCGAAGTTATTATGACGCCGACCGCGGTTCCCCCGGATTCGCCGGACAATTACATCCAGAAAGCCAAAATCATCGCCGCCCGGCTCCCCGGCTCGTTCCGGGTGGCGCAGTTTGAGAACCCCGCCAATCCGGAAGCGCACTACCACTCGACCGGGGCGGAAATCTGGCGCGACGCCGAAGGACGAATCGATGCGATCGTCGGCGGAATCGGAACCGGCGGAACCCTCTCCGGGGCGGGGCGTTACCTCAAAGAACGCAACCCCGGACTTCAGGTGATCGGCGCCGACCCCCCGGGGTCGATTCTCTCCGGCGACAAGCCGGCGCCGTTCAAGGTGGAGGGGATCGGCGAAGATTATTTCCCGGATACCTATGACCAGAACATTGTGGATCGCTTCTACCGGATCAGCGACCGGAAGTCGTTTCTGGCGGCACGGCGCCTCGCCCGCGAAGAAGGGATTTTGGCGGGCGGATCCTCCGGCACAGCGCTCGCCGCCGCGCTCCGCTACGCCGCGGACGCCGCGACGCCGCAGGAGATCGTGGTGATCCTCCCCGATACCGGGCGCAACTATTTGAGCAAAATTTACAACGACAACTGGATGACCGAAAACGGCTATCTCGGCGAATAAAAAAGAGAGGCAATCCATGAATTTTGAAACCATCGCCATTCATGACGGCAGCATCCCCGAGCCGCGAACCGGTGCGGTGAGCGTGCCGATCTATCAGACCTCCACCTACTTCCAGGACGCGCTGGGGAAAGACCGCGGCTATGAGTACTCCCGCACCGGCAACCCCACCCGGGAGGCGCTGGAACAATCGCTGGCGCAACTGGAAAGCGGCAAATTCGGACTGGCTTACGCCTCCGGTTCCGCCGCCACGGTCGGAACGCTTCAACCACTGCTGAAACCGGGCGACCGAGTGGTCGCCGGGAACGACACATATGGTGGAACGTACCGGATTCTGGAACAGCTGCTGCGTCCTTGGGGAGTGGATGTCGTTTATGTCGACGCCACCGCGCCAGAAAACATCGCCGCCGCCCTGACCCCGAACACCCGGATCGTCTGGCTCGAAACCCCGACCAACCCCCTGCTCAAGCTGGCCGACCTGACGGCGATCGCGGAACTGACCCGACGCGCAGGCGTTCTGCTGGCGGTGGACAATACCTTCGCCAGCCCATACTTGCAACGCCCGCTGGAATTGGGTGCCGATCTGGTGATACACAGTACGACCAAATACATCGGCGGGCACAGCGACCTGATCGGTGGAGCGATAATCACTTCCGATGAAGAGATTTACCGAAAATTGAAATTTTTCCAGAACGCAGCTGGCGGAGTCCCCGGCCCCTTTGACTCCTGGCTACAATTGCGCGGACTGAAGACCCTCAAGGTGCGGATGCAGGAGCACAGCGCAAACGCACAGCGGATCGCGGAATATCTGGAAAGTGCGCCGCAGGTGGCGCGCGTGTACTATCCCGGATTACCCTCACATCCGCAATATGAGTTGGCGCAACGCCAGATGCGCGCCCCCGGTGGGATGCTGAGTTTCGAGTTGAAAGGCGGCTGGGACGCAGTCGAGAAATTCATCGCTGGCGTCAAACTGTTTTTGCTTGCCGAGAGCCTCGGCGGAGTGGAATCGCTGCTCTGCGTCCCGGTGCGGATGACCCATGCGTCGATTGCTCCGGCGGAGCGGCGGAAGCGCGGAATCTCCGACTCCCTGATCCGCCTGTCGGTCGGGCTGGAGAACGGCGACGACCTGTTGGAAGATTTACGCGAAGGCTTGAAGGGTTGTCAATGAAACGCGCGATTGCGCCGAGGAAAAGGACATGAAAATTTCGACCAAGGGGCGTTACGGAGTTCGCATTTTACTGGATCTCGCACTGCACGCAGGGGGAAAGCCGCGATTGTTGCGAGAGATATCAACCTCGCAGCAGATTTCCGAAAAATACATCAGCCGCCTGATGGTTCGCCTGCGCCGAGCCAATATGGTGCGTTCGGTTCGCGGCGCGAAAGGCGGGTTTCGTTTCTCCCGGAAACCGGCGGAGCTGACTTTGCTTGACATCGTGGAAGCAATGGAGGGGCCGATCGCGATCGTCACCCCCGCCAAACGCGTCACAAAATACAGCGGCAATTCCGTGGCCGGGGAAATCTGGGAGAGGCTGAATTCCGAAATTCGGGAGTCCATGCGCCAGATCACGCTTCAGGACATCCTTGACAACTATTACCGGCAAAACGCCGACGAGGGCTATTTCGACTATTGCATCTGACGAATCGGCGCTCGGCGGAGTGAAAACGACAGAGGTGGCATCGTGAACCCGATCAAACATCATTTTCAAAAACCATTCCGCCGTCAGCATCGCGTCTTGGACAACCTGCAAATCCGGCAGGCTCAAACCGGGGAGAAGAACACCGAGATACAGGAACTGCTGATTCGCTCCGCATATGACGGCACCTGTCAGCCGGCGCTGTTCCACTTCCCGGACGGGAAGACGGATGTACCAATGGTGGTGGGACTTCACACCTGGAGCTACTCCCGGAGCAACCAGCTGGAACATTATCTGCCGCTCTGCCGGAAGTACGGCTGGGCGCTGCTGCTCCCGGAATACCGCGGCCCGAGCCTTGCCGACAACCCCGACCGGCGAAATGCCTGCGGTTCCGACGCAGCGATTGGCGACATTGCGGAGGCGGTGCATAAGGTGCGCTCCTGCTACCCGGTGGATCGCAACCGGGTGTTTCTGCTCGGCTGCTCCGGTGGCGGGTTTGCGGCTTTGCTGGCGGCGGCGAAGCATCCCGGTATCTTCCGGGCGGTCGACGTCTGGTGCCCGGTGACGGATCTCGTGGACTGGCACCGTTTCTCCCGAGAGAACGAGTTGGGGTACCACCGTCATCTGGAAGCGTGTCTTGGCGGCTCCCCGGAATCGCTGCGCTCGGAGTACGAAAGGCGCTCCCCTATCGGATTCGCGGAGGCATTGAGCGAACTCCCGCTCTCGCTGCATCACGGCAAGCACGACGAAATCGTGCCGTATTCGCAATCGCTCAAGCTGGCGCTGGAGCTGGAACGACGGGGAGCCAAAGAGTTCTTCTTCGATTTTTTCGATGGGGAGCATGAACAGAAACCGGAATTGAGTTTCCGCTGGTTCGCCGAACTGGCAGGAGAGGCCAATTTCAATACAGAAATTACCGGCTGAAGCCGGAAGCAGAAAGGAACGCCATCCATGCAAGTCATTTATCAGGGAACCGAAACCGAAACCGACGCCGGAGATCTCGCCGGGTTCCTGCGGGAACGAAATCTGAATTCGACGGAACTCGTCATCGAATTCAACGGCGAGATCCTCACCGGAAACGCCGCCCCGCTCCCGGGGTTGAATCCGGGGGATCGCATCGATATTTTCCGAATCGTCACCGGAGGCTGATTCCAATGGCAACCAATCCTTTTTTGAGCGCCGCCGAACAAGCGGTGCTGGAACAAGCCGTCGTCGGCATTGCCGGAGCGGGCGGACTGGGTTCCAACTGCGCGATGCACCTGGTTCGCGCCGGGCTTCGCCGGCTGGTGGTGGTGGATTTCGACGTCGTCGCCCCCAGCAACCTCAATCGGCAGTTTTTTTTCGCCGATCAAATCGGTTCCTCGAAGGTAGAGGCACTTCGCGCCAATCTGCTGCGGATCGAACCGGAACTGGAGTTGAAGATGTTCAATGTGAAGTTGACGAAGGAGAACGTCCGAGAGCTCTTCGCAGAGTGTGCCATCGTCGCCGAGGCGTTTGACAATACGGAATCCAAAAAAATGATCCTCGCCGCTCTCGCCGGAATAAAACCCCTGATCGCGGTCAGCGGAATCGCCGGTTGGGGAAACTCCAACGCGATCCGATTGCGCCGCGCCGGGGAGAAGCTGTTCCTGATCGGCGACGGAGAAACCGGGGTGGACCCGGAACAAGGCGTTTTCCCGCATTCGCCGCGCGTGGGGATCGCCGCCGCGATGCTGGCCAACACCGTCGTCGCACAACTGCTCGAACAGCCATATTGATTCAGTTACAGGTGACAACCATGAGCAAAAAAACAGAAACAGACAACATCACAGCTGGATTCGGAACGCAATGCGTTCAAGCCGGTTACGAGCCTCCTATCGGCGGCCCGCGCATTCTGCCGATCTCTCAGTCCACGACGTACAAGTACGACGACCTGGAACAGGTCGAACGGCTGTTCTCCTTGCAGGAAACCGGTTACAAGTACACTCGAACCGGGAACCCGACCGTCAACGGCTTCGAGCAGAAAATCACGCTTTTGGAGGGAGGGGTCGGCGCGGTCGCCACCGCGTCCGGCCAATCCGCCATTCTGCTGGCGGTCGCCAACCTGCTCCGCGCCGGCGATCACATCGTCTCCGCCAACACGATCTACGGCGGAAGCTATGTCCTATTCGCCTCGACGCTGAAGAAGCTCGGCATAGAAACCACCTTCATCGACCCGGAACTGCCGGAACTGGAGTTGCGCAAAGCGTTCCGCTCCAACACCAAACTGCTGTTCGGTGAAACCATCGGGAATCCTGCGCTGGGAATTCTGGACTTCGACAAATTCACCAGTCTCGCCCACCGGTTCGACGTACCGTTTTTTGTGGACAACACACTGGCGACGCCGTTTCTGTGCAAACCGTTCCGGCATGGCGCGGATATCGTCATCCACTCGGCCACTAAGTACATCGACGGTCACGCGACGTCGCTCGGCGGCGTGGTGATCGACGGCGGAAGCTACAACTGGAACAACGGAAAATTCCCGGATCTGGTCGATCCCGATCCGCTTTATGCCAACACCTCGTATTGGAACAAGTTCGGCAAAGCGGCGTTTATCGCCAAGGCGCGCGCCCAATATCTGCGGGACTTCGGCGCCTGCCTCAGTCCGTTCAATGCCTTCCTGCTCAATCTCGGGCTGGAAACGTTGCATTTGCGGATGCCGCGCCACAGCGAGAACGCCGCTGCGCTGGCTGCGTTTCTCGCACAGCATCCGCAAGTGAACTGGGTCGTTTATCCCGGTCTGGAAAATCATCCAAGCCACGCCCGCATCGCGCGGTATTTCGATTTCAATGGCGCAAGCGGCGTCTTGACATTCGGGCTGAAAGGGGGAACCGCCGCCGCACGCACCTTGGTGAAAGCGTTGAAGGTCGCCGCGCTGGTGGTTCATGTCGGTGACGCGCGTACCGGCGTCCTTCACCCGGCGACCAGCACTCACGCACAACTATCAGTTGAAGAACGCCTTGCCGCTGGAATCCCGGACGACTTGATCCGCGTTTCCGTCGGGATCGAAGACGCGGCGGATCTGCTCGCAGATTTCGATCAGGCGCTTTACGCAAGCAGAAAGGCACAATCATGCACATCAAAGTAAACACACTGGAATATCTGAATCTCACCTCGCCTCCGGAGCGAATTCTGCCGATTCTCGACATCGCCGTTTCCGGTCACGCCTATCTGCCGAAGGTCGACGACCTCGCCAGCGACTGGGTGGCGCATGTGACGACGCCCGCGTTTCAACTCTTCCGCGAAGAGAAAGGCGCGCCGGTTTCCGCATTCTGCTCCATCGGCACCGGTTCCGGGCTGGACGTGCTGGCCGCGATTGAAACACTCGGCAGCAGTCGCGCCGGATTCACCGACCTAGATCCGGAAGTGGTCGAAACCGCCGCTCGGAACGTGACGGCCAACCTGCGCCATGCCGAAGCGATCCGTCTGGAGTACGGCGCGGGGGATCTCCTTGCTCCTCTGGCGAAATTCGCGCCGCAATACGACCTGATCTATGAAAATTTGCCCAACGTCCCCATCGACGACGCTGAAAACGTCGCCGACAAGCGGAACAGCGGACACTTTCTGGAAAAACGCCGGGAGCCGATCCCGGAACTCATCCATCGCCAGATGCTTGATTTACATTACCTTGCACTTCTCCAGGCGCGAAACTCGCTCACGCCGGGCGGCGCGGTGCTCTCGACACTGGGAGCACGCGTGGAGCTTGATGTGTTCAAGGAACTGGGTACCTTTGCCGGATACTCGTCGCAGATTTTCACCTTTGGCTGGAAAGTTCAGGCGGAGGCGAAGGACGTCATTTCCGGTTACGCCGCGAAGCAGGCGGAGGGCTTCGGCCCCTTCCACTTCTATCATGTCGCGGATCTGAAAAAAGCGTTTGCCGCCATTCCGCCCCGGGAATCCGGCGAGCGGGCGCTGAAGATCGAGAACTCACTCATTCCCAAGCGCCTCGATGCTGAAGCGGCATGGCAGGCGTGGCAAAACGGAGCGGTCATCGGGCACACCGTCGCCGTCTTGAAATCCGAGGTGAAATCATGAAAAGCACAGCCATTGACAACGCCGTACAAGCCGCCCGCCTTGTCCTTGCCGGACGGGCGACGGTTGACGACGACGCGGGGTTGGCCGCCCGGCATATTCTGGAGCAGAGCGTTCCGCCGCAAACCGGAGCCTTCCCGCCAAGCACGTTCCCGATCACCACGTTTATCCGCGAAGCGTTGAAACACGGCTCCCCGGTGACCCTGCCGCTGCTCGACGCGATCACTCCGGCCCTGCCGCTCCTGCCATGGAAGTACAATTACCAGCCGCGCAAGGATCTGCCGAACCCGGAACTGAAGATGGCGTGGGGAGAAATCATCGGACCGGAGGCGCCGTTTCCCGATCGCCGGTATTGTCTTGGCTTTACGCTGATTGCCCCGAACAGTCTTTACCCGATTCACCGCCACCCGGCAATCGAACTTTACCATGTGATTTCCGGTACGGCGGAGTGGACGCTGAACGGAGCGGCGAAGAAACACGCGCCGGGAACCTTCATCCTCCACCCGTCCAACGCTGCGCATTCGATGCGGACATTCGACGAACCGCTGCTGGCGCTCTACACCTGGAGCGGTTCTGACGTCATCACACTCTCAAGCTATCTTTAAACAAAGGAGAATATATCATGAGCAAAATCAACACCACCCATGTCTTTACCTCGGAATCCGTCTCGGAAGGACACCCGGACAAAGTCTGCGACCGCATTTCGGACGCGATTCTCGACGCCGCCCTGATTCAGGACCCCGATTCACGCGTCGCCGTGGAAACTCTGGCCGCCACCAATCTGATCGTGCTGGCCGGAGAGATCACCACCCGCGCAAAACTCAACTACCAGCGCATCGCCCTGGATACGATCCGCGAAATCGGCTACGACAACCCCGCACTCGGATTCAGCGCGCAGGAAGCGCAGGTTTTCGTGGCGTTACATGGGCAATCCCCCGACATCTCGCAAGGCGTGAGCGCAGGTGAAGGGCTGTTCAAGGAACAGGGCGCCGGCGATCAGGGCATCATGTTCGGATACGCCACCAGCGAAACTCCCGCATTGCTGCCCGCGACGCTCTGGTATTCGCACCGGATCGTCAAGGAGTTCGCACGGTTGCGGAAGGAAGAAAAGGCAAAGTACCCGTTCCTCCGTCCGGACTCCAAAAGCCAGGTTTCGATCCGTTACGAAAACGGCAAGCCCATCGCGGTGGAGAGCATCGTCGTCTCCCACCAGCACGGCCCCGAACTGAAGCCCGGCGAACTGGAGGAACTGACGCGGCAGGTGGTGAAAACAGTGATCCCCGCTGAACTGCTTCAGGAAGAAATCACCTACTTCGTCAACCCCACCGGCAAGTTTGAGATCGGCGGACCCAACGGCGACGTCGGCCTGACCGGGCGCAAGATCATCGTGGACACCTACGGCGGCGTCGGCAGCCACGGCGGCGGCGCATTTTCCGGCAAGGATCCCTCCAAGGTCGACCGTTCCGCCGCCTATCTGGCGCGGTATATCGCCCGAAACATCGTCGCCGCCGGTCTGGCCGAAAAGTGCGAGGTTCAACTCGCCTACGCAATCGGCGTGGCGGAGCCGCTCTCGATCAACATCGACACCTACGGAACCGGAACCCTGACGGACGACGCCGCCTTGGTTCCGCTGATCCGCGAACTGTTCCCGCTGAAGCCAGCGGAGATCATCCAGCACTTCGAGCTGAAGAATCCGACCAAAAACGGCTGGCGTTACCAAGACACCTCCGCCTACGGACACTTTGGCCGCCCGTCCTTCCCTTGGGAAAAAGACGACAAAGCAGAGGAGCTGAAACGCAAAAGCAAATCGCTTCGCTGACGAAAAAAACCGGAAAGCGACGCAAAGTATTTTGCATTGAATCAAGTGCAATAGACTTTATTGGAGCGGATTCCAGAAATCACCCCGAGTAACATGGAAGTAAACTTCAGTAAAGTCTATCTTATCCACTGCATTCCGGACGATCGTGCGCCATCCGGCTGTGTTTTCTGGCGGATGCGCGAACGGCGACGGAGTCAACGACGTCCTTTCCGCAGATGCCACCGACACATATTTCACGCAAAATATCGCCTGATATCGTAAAAAATGCAAATAAAGTCTACCTTATTGGTTGATTTTTATTATGCAACATGCTTTATTATCTTCCTGTCAAACCGAAACCAATTTGATCACGCGTTTTGACGAGAAAGCAGGTTGCATCATGAGTACAGATAAAAAATTGTCCATTCGCGGGCTAGGCAAGTCTTTCCCCCTCTCAGGAGAGGCCACGCCGGTTTTGACCGATATTGATTTCGACGTGTATGCGGGCGAGTTCGTCGCCATTGTCGGTGGCTCCGGCTGCGGCAAGTCAACGCTGCTGAGAATCATTTCAGGATTCATCAAAGACTACTCTGGCAGTATTCAATTAAATGACAAAACCATCTCCGGGCCGGGGCGCGACCGGGGCTTTGTGTTTCAGGAGCCACGCCTGATGCCGTGGCTGACGGCGGCGCAAAACGTCGCCTTCGGGCTGGAGAATCCGAAAGAGCAACGGCATCTGGTGCCCGAATACCTGAAGCTCGTCGGGCTGGCCGGATTTGCCGACGTCTATCCGCGCCAGCTCTCCGGCGGCATGGCGCAACGCTGCGCCATCGCCCGGGCGCTGATCAACAAACCGGAACTTCTGCTGTTGGACGAACCGTTCGGCGCATTGGACGCGATGACCAAAATCTACCTTCAGGAGGAGCTGCTCAAAATTCACAAGGCCGATTCCAGCGTCATGATTATGGTAACCCATGACATCGAAGAAGCAATCTATCTGGCGGACCGAATCATCGTGATGACTCCGCGCCCGGGGCGCATCCGCAAAATCGTTCACGTCACCGAACCCAGGCCACGCGACCGGAACAGTCCGGGGTTCGTGGAAATCAAACGCGCGATCTTTCAGGAATTCTTCGCCACTGCCGAACAGAGGATCGAATACTTCATATGAAACAACTCAAAGCACAAATCAAACGCAAGGCACATGCGCTCGGCATCCCGCTGGTCGGGTTTACCAATGTGGCGCGTTACCGGGAATTTTTTCCGGATGCCCCGGCCGTGTTTCACCCCGACCGCGTCTGGCCGGAGGCCGACTCGGTGATTGTGCTTGGCGTCCCCATGCCGTTGCCGATGGTGGAAACAACGCCGTCGATCTATTATCAGGAACTGTACACTACCAGCAACATCATGCTCGATCGCATCGCCTATGACCTGGTGCTGTTTCTGGAACGCAAAGGGCACCCGGCCATCTGGTCGCCGCGCGATGCGTACTCGGATCTCAAATATTTGATCGACAACGCGATGTCCAGCTTCAGCCACACCATCGCCGGCTATCTTGCCGGACTGGGTACGCTCGGCTGGAACCATACCCTCCTGACCGAAGAGTACGGTCCCCGGGTGCGGCTGGTTTCGATTTTGACGACGGCGCAGCTTCCACCGGATGAAGTGATGACCGGAGATCTGTGCCTCCACTGCGATCTGTGCCGCCGTCACTGCCCGGTCAATGCGCTCGCCGGGGATCGCAAAGCGCCTTTTGCCGAAATGGATATGAATCTCTGTACCATTCGTCATCAGGAGCTGAAGGAACAGGGAAACTGGCCCTGCGGCATCTGTACCAAAGTCTGCCCGGTTGGAAAGGACCGGAAGAGATATCATCGAACCGACCTCTCGCTCTATCGAGAAGAGGCGCAAGGAAACCCGAACCATCGAAAAGAGATCGAAGCCTGGAACCATGTCCGCGCCTTCGGCTCGAACACCCCAAAGGAGAACCCCAATTATGAAGAATAAAATCACATTTGCCACCATCGCAATCATTCTGGCCGTCGTCGCAATCGCGGGAATTATATTCAGCGGCTTGAAGTCAGGCGGCGACCAAAAAGAAAACGCACTGAAAGAGCTGCGACTTGATTACGCCAACTGGAGCCCCATCAGTTTGGTGGTTCGCCAACAGAAGTTTCTGGAGAAGGAGTTTGAAGCCGACGGCACGAAAATCACCTGGATTTTCAGTCAGGGCAGCAACAAATCGATGGAATTCCTCCGCAGCCGGAGCATCGACATCGGCTCCTCAGCCGGGGTGGCGGCATTCATCAGTTTCTCGAACGGAAACCCGATCAAGACCGTCTATATCAGCTCCACGCCGGAATGGACGGCGCTTCTGGTCAAGCCCGGCAGCGAAGTAACCTCGGTGGCGCAGCTCAAAGGCGCGACCATCGCCGCGACGCCGGGGACCGATCCTTACGTGTTTCTGGTTCGCACGCTTCAGGCGAACAACCTGACGCTACAGGACGTCAACGTGGTGACGCTTCAGCATCCGGACGGCAAGAACGAGCTGCTCCGCGGACGGGTCGACGCCTGGGCGGGACTGGACCCGTTGATGGCGCAGGCGGAGCTGGCGGGCGCCAAATACCTGTTCCGCAACGTCGACTTCAACAGCTACAACGTCATCAGTGTCCGCCGCGACTTCGCCGAGGCGCACCCGGATGCGGTGAAACGCGTGCTGTCCGCTTACGAGCAAGGGCGTGAATGGGCCAAGACCCATCCGGCGGAATTCCTCGAGCTGGTCGCGTCCGAGGCGAAAATCACACCGGAAGTCGCCGCGCTCCTGATCCAGCGCACCGGTCTGAACGACTCCGCCTTCACCGGGAAGCAGGAAAAAGCCATCATCGAAGCCGGAAAGGCGCTGCAAGCCGCCGGAATCATCAAAAATGACCGCGCTGCGGAAGAATTGGCCGGAGAATTGATCGACCACAGCTTCTTCCCGGCACCGACGGCCGCAAGACAATGAGGTGACGCCTATGGGATTTCTATTACCGCTTGTATTATTGATCTTCTGGCAGCTGCTCTCCAGCCTCGGCGCGTTAAGCCCGGAAACCCTGCCGTCGCCGTGGACAATCACACTCACCATCTTCGGCTTGCTGAAGGATGAGGGATTGGCAGAGCATGTGGCGGTGACGACGCTGCGCGTACTGGCCGGCTTCGGAATCGGCGCCGCCGCAGGAACAGTGGCCGGGGCGTTGACCGGTTACTTCCCGAAGTTCCGCCAAGCGGTCGCACCGCTTTTGCAGGCGCTGGGGAACATTCCATCAATGGCATGGGTTCCGCTGTTTCTGCTCTGGCTCGGAATTTTCGAGGCGAGCAAAGTGGCGTTGATCGCCACCGGAGTGTTCTTTCCGGTCTACCTGATCTTCGCCTCCGGTATTGAACAGGTGGATCCGAAGCTGCTGGAAGTGGGGGAGACGTTTGCGTTTTCGCCACGCAAGCAGATCATGCGCATTCTAGTTCCGGCGGCTCTTCCCTCATGGATCACCGCGCTCCGCAGCGGCTTGAGCCTCGGCTGGATGTTTGTCGTCGCCGCCGAGTTGATGGGCGCGGCCAAAGGAGTCGGTTTCCTGATGTACGACGCGCAGCAGACCAGTCGCGCCGATGTCATCATCGGCTGCATCATCCTTTTCGCGCTGCTCGGCAAGCTGACCGACAGCATTCTTGGCGCACTGTCGCGACTGCATACTGCATCCCGACCGGCGTAGATCCCGCCGGGGGAGGAAATTTGCCTCTCCCGGCGTCAATCCCCGGCTACAATCGGGGAAACCGGCAAAAGATCCGGCTCCCGTCCCAGGCGACGATTGATGAAGAAGTAACCGACGCCGAGCAGAAGCGTCGCCCCGATCCACGCCAACGGAGTGGCCCAGAACGCGCCGAGATAGCCGAACATCGGCGCGAGGCAGAGCGACGCGGCGATACGAATCACCAACTCGACCACCCCCGCCATCATCGGGATGAACGAGCGCCCGATCCCCTGCAGCACATTGCGGTAAACAAACAGCAGTCCGAGCACAACAAAAAGTGCAGAAGTCATATAAATATAGTTCTGCGCCTGTTGCGTCGCCAGCGCTTCCTTTCCGGTATCGATGAAGATACCAACCAACGGGCGGCTGAACGCCGCCAGCAGAATCCCGCTCGCCACGCACCAGATGACGGAAATCAGCGTGCTTTGCCTCACTCCGGCACGCACCCGGTCGATCCGCCCTGCGCCGAAGTTCTGCGCGGTGAAGGTCGCCACCGCGATTCCCAGCGTAAACAGCGGTTGAACCGCCAGCGATTCGATTCGCGTTCCGGCGGTGAACGCCGCCACTGTCACCGTACCGAATTTGTTGATCTGCTGCTGCATGATCACCACGCCAAGCGCGGTGATGGAGAATTGGCACGCCATCGGCAACGCCACCCGGAGATGCTCCCAGACAAACGCGGGGTCGAGCTTCCAATCCATGAACCTTGGCCGCAGCATCGGGAAACGCCGAAGCATGTAAAGCAGGCAAAACACCCCGGAAAGCGTCTGGGAGATGATGATCGCCCACGCCGCCCCGGTGATTCCCCAGCCGAATCCGATGATGAAAAGCAAATCAAGCACGATGTTGAGCACTGTCGCCGCCACCAGAAACCAGAGCGGCGTCCAGCTGTCCCCCAGCGCCCGGATCAGGCAGGCGAACAGATTGTAGAACACCGTCGCCCCCATTCCCCAGCAGAGCAGCACCCAGAAGGTGGTCGCTCCGGCGAAAATATCCTCCGGCGTTTCCATAAAGCGGAGCATCCACTCTGCGAACGGCAGCGCGGCGGCCATTCCGACAATCGTCGCGGCGATGCCGAGCATCACCGAGATCGCCGCCGAACGCCGGACGCCGTCATAATCGCTCGCGCCGAAGCGCTGAGCGGTGATCACGGTGAACCCGTTGGTCAGCCCGAAAAAGAAGCCGAACACCAGAAAATTCAGCGCCCCGGTCGCTCCGATCGCCGCCATGGCGGGCATACCGATGTTCCAACTGACGATGGCCATTGCGGCAACGAGGTAGAGCTGTTGAAGAATGTTACCAATCAACAGGGGAATCGAAAAACGGATGATTTGTCGCGTCGGGTTACCCGACGTCATGTTGCATATCATGGATTACCTGCCGAGAAAATGGGATCAATGGATGCGTTTCGTAGAAAACAATCCGATTAATATACTCCGTTCCCGGTGGGAAAGCAAGGCGAAAGGAGGCGGACACATGCCTTTTTCAGTCTTTCCGGTTTCCGGATATGCTCAGGCGTTTTCCGGTTGCATGGCAAGGCTTGACTGGCGGGCGGGCAGAAGCGTTCCGGGCAGCAGGATTCGGGAAGATTCCGGGTTCCCGGTCGCCGCGGCATGCCCGGCTCTTTGCCCGATCTCCGTCACCGGCATCACGATCAAATTGACGCCGTGAAGCAACGGCTCGGTGTTGTCCGCAAACAGCAACAACTGTTCGGGCGACGGAAACAGCTTCAACGCCGGTTCCAGCAACGCCTTGCTGTTGAGCAGGACAAAGGCGTCCGCCAGTTCGGAGCGCAGCGACTCGACCGCTGCCGCCATAGCCGACCCGATATCCCGCACCGGAAGCGAAATCTGTCGGTAGGGAAGCTCTTCGCCAAGCACATTGCGAATCCCCTCCATTCGGCCGGACGCCAACCCGGAGTCGGATTCCTGCAAAAAATAGATCATCCGGCGCGAACCGTTCTGCAAGGCGAAACGAGCAACGCTCTCCCCGTCTTTCACATGATCGCTGGAGATGACGTTGACGCCCGGATGGCGCAACAGACGGTTGATGACCGTGACCGGGCGACCCGCGTCAGCCAGCGTCCGGATCACTTCTTCCTCCGGCTTCTCCGGGGATAACCAGATGGAGGGTGCGCCGTCCTCGGGCAACAATTCCAGCAACAGCTTATCGCTGAACTGCTCGATGGTGAGATTGACGCCGAGTTTGTTCAGGCTGCCGCAGATCCCCTGCACGGTCATACCGAAGTAGCAGTCGGTGCTCCACTCTTTCCAGTCCCGCCGGATGACCAGTTTGATTCCGGCGGCAATCCGGGGTCGAACGGGTTCCTGCATCCGAAAAAAGGAGCCTTTCCCCGGGCGGCGCACGATCAGATCATTCTCCACCAGATAGCTGAGCGCTTTGTGAACCGTCGGACGGCAGACGCCGTAGCGCCGGCACAATTCCCGCTCCGGCGGAAGCTGCTCCTCGCCAGTGGCCCGAAAGTGCATCAGCAAGTCCTCGCGGATCTGCTGGTAGATCGGTTTCTGCATATTGCCTTTGGGAATGTCCATTTTCGGCTTACCTTACCTTACATACAACTCAATGACTATATTATGCCATAACTTGGTCACTTTGTCAAGTCACGCCAAAGTATTTCCCGTCAAAAACATACTCTTTCCCTCTTTTTTCACTTTCGCTATTGACAAGCGCAAAAAATTATAGTATAATTTGGTAAGGTATGGTAAGGTCTACATCAACAAAACCCACGAATCACAATGGAGAGAACATGAACAGATTTCGATTCACGCTAATTGAATTGCTCGTTGTTATCGCAATCATCGCGATTCTGGCGGCAATGCTGCTGCCGGCGCTCAACCAGGCACGCGACTCCGCTCATCAGACAAGCTGCCTGAGCAATTTGAAGCAAATCGGGCTGGGGTTGAATCTTTACGCCGACACATCCGACGGAGTTCTTCAGATTGTCGACTGGGAGAAGATTCCCGCATTCCGCAAATTGATCGGATTCGGCGACGGCCTGTCAAACAGCAAATACCCCCCGAAAACACTTTGCCCCAAATCCAAGGCGACCATCAGCGGAAGCTATTTGATGAGCAGTTCTTACGGAATCAACGCCCACGGGCATCTGCTGAACAGCAGTTTCACTCTGTCACGATCCCTCACCGCAGATAAAAGCAAAGAATCTTACACGTTGTCGAAAGTGGTCAACCCCTCCAGTAAAATCATGGTCATGGATTCCGTGAACTGGTGGGTCAACACGGGCGGCAGCAATCCGGCAAACTACGCCCTGTCGCAGGAAGACGGAACCTCCATGACGCTTGCCTATCGCCACCGCAACAACATCGGGGCGAACGTTATCTTCTTTGACGGCCATGCCGCCAATACGAGATCCGGCGATTTGTACTTCGCGCTCGGCGACGAAAATAAGAAACGTTGGGCCACCTACATCAAATAATATCCGTTTGACCAGGAGTATCTCCATGAAACGTATCGCGTTCCCTTTGTTCATGCTCTCTTTCCTGCTCTGCTTCGGCGTCGTTGCGGCGGAGAATTTGCTGAAGAACAGCAAATTCAACCAGACCGTTGCGGGCAAACCGAACCAGATCGCGAACTGGAGCCACACCGGAGGGATATCCCTCCGGCAGGCCAGCGGAAAACTGGAGCTGGTCACATCTGCCACGGCCCCCGAAATGCGGGTCGAGCAGTTCTTGAAACCGGCTCCCGGCTGGGGAACGCTGCGCCTCTCTGGAAAAATTGAAATCAGCCGGATCAAACCGGTAAAAAACGCCAATTTCGGCGTTTATTTCGCCGTCATCAGTTTCAACGCCGACAAAAAAATCATTCAGACGATGGAGCTTGATGTCGATGCGGGGAAAAATGTGGGGCATCATGATGTTTCACGTATTTTCAGCCTGCCTGCCGGAACCACGCAAATCGCAATTCAGTTCCGGGTTCGCTCCGCCGATGTCACAGCAAGGATTGTGGAACCGGTGCTGGAAGTACTCGGCTCTCCTGGTGAAGCGGTCGACGCCATTCCTCCCCCCGGGCGCACCATCGACTGGGGCAAGGAGCCAATCGTCACACGTGGCAGTGACCGGGCCGAAATCGTACTCAATGGCCTTTGGCAACTCCAGATGTTGAATCCCGACATCAACAAAGACATGCCCGCGCCCAAAGGGTGGGGGCTTGCCCACGTGCCCGGAACCTGGAACTCCAACCGACGGGTGGAATCCATCGCCGCGCATGGCGGCGGAGCGCTTTGGACGGGAAATCCGAATGACGCCGCCGCCGCGTGGTTCCGCCGCACGCTGGAGATCCCCGCCGACTGGCAGGGGCGAACCATCGAGCTGGAACTGGAACGGGTCGGAACTGTGGCTGAAGTCTGGATCGACGGCGTGTTCTGCGGCAAGACACAGCACCCCGGTGGATTTGTCGACCTCACGCCGGCCGCGAAACCGGGCAAAAAATCCGAACTTCTCATCAAGGTGCTCGCCGTTTCCGATGTCAAGGAGATGCTTGAAATCGAAGGCGCGGCCGCCGACCAATTCTACACCCGGAAGATCTCTCTGGAAGGCAAAGGCCTGACCGGGGACGTGGTTCTCCACAGCCGCCCGGCCGGTGGTGGTTATTCCGGCGTATTCATCCAGCCTTCGGTGCGGAAACAGACTTTGAAACTGATTCTGGAATTCAGCGGCCTCGACAAAGCCGGGAGCTGGAAAATCGCCGCACGAGCCATCGACAAAAACGGCAAAAGCGCGAAAGAGTTCCCGGCGCGCACCGTTATACTCAAGCCCGGCGAATCCGGCGACGCGACCGCAACGGTCGAATATCCGTGGAGCAACCCCGAACTTTGGGATATCGATCAACCCAATCTTTATGATCTGGAATTGACCGTCACAGGGAACGGACGCACCGAAACAATTCTCGAACGCTTCGGTTTCCGCGAGTTCCATATTGCAGGACGGGAATTTTTCCTGAACAACCGGAAGTTCAATTTGCGTCCGATGGTGCTCTCCGGCTGGTCCAGCCCCACATTTACCATCGAAGGAATGGCGGGAATCATCGAAGGATGGAAAAAAGCCGGATTCAACCTCCATGAAGTCTGGCCGCAGGAAGACTTCCCCGGGAAAATCGTCTATCCGGAACGCGCCTGTCTTGACTACGCCGCCGCAATCGGCTGGCCGGTCATCGCCGACCTGCCGTCGGTGCGGCCGCTTCGCCTGACCTTCACCGAGGACCAGAAAGCCGCCGCCGCATGGCAGGCGCTGACGGAGGCGAAGCTGAAAAAATATCGCAACAACCCCGCCATCGTGATGTGGGTACACTCCGCCAACTCCTACAACAGCTACAGCGACCAGAACCCGCGCTACATCGGCCAGCCGAAACGATTTCTCGAGGAGAATAACGGCCTGACCAATCTTCCGTCGGGTCACGCCGTGTCCGAAATCCTCTCCAAGCTCGACCCCACCCGCCCGAATTTCTCGCACGCGGGGCAGATCGGGGACGTGTTCTCCGTGAACAACTATTTGAGTATGATTCCGTTACAGGAACAGGAAGAGTGGCTCTCGGACTACGTGCAACACGGCACTCAACCGTTTCTCGCGGTGGAATTCGGATTCATCGCCGGGTTCGACTTCCGGCGCGGCCGTTCCGGGTACCGCTTCACCAATAAGACCGAGAAGCAGATGACCGAGCACCTCGCCGCCTTCTACGGGCGGGAAGCCTATGAAAAAGAGTCTTGGCGAACCGCGACCGACAATCGCGACACCCATGTGAAAGATCAGGAATACCGGAGCACAGACGCCATCATCCCCGACGAACTCGCCCTCGATCTCTTCGCCCGTATGAATCGGCAGGTCTTCCGCAGTTGGCGCACCACCGGTTCGACCGGCGGCATGATCCCGTGGATGATCAAAGACGGCTACGACCTCGGACGGCTCAACAAACCATTGCTCCTCAAAAGCATGGCGACTGTGAAAACCCCGCCGTTCCAACCCGGCCGACGCGGATTTTACCGCTCTTACCTGACCCGGGAGGAACGGTACGGTATCGGGCCGGAAGCCGCGACCCCGAACGTGGCGGGGAAAGCGCTCAGTGAAGTGAACTCCGCCACGCTCGCCTGGCTCGGCGGCGCGAGCATTCCCGGCGACGTCGTTGACTTCACCGAAAAAAGCCACCACTTCTATGGCGGGGAAACCGTCACAAAACAGGTGGTGATTCACAACGACCTGCGGCAAAAAACCAATTATCGTTACGAACTTAAACTATTCGTCGACGGCAGAGAACTTGATGCACTCAAAGGCTCCGGCTCCATCGACGACGCAGGGAAGCGACTCTTCCCAGTTGAATTCAAGCTGCCGAAAGTCGGGCAGAAGACCAACGCCGAGCTTCGCCTTGTCGCGCAGATCGGCGACGACACGCACTCCGATACATTCCGCCTGCGCATCTTCCCTCCCCGCCCGCAACCGGCGCAGAATACGATTGCCATCTGGGACCCCAAAGGAGAAACCTCCAGATTTCTCAAAGCGGCAAATTACCGAATCGGAAAAGTCGACAACCTCGCCACAACCCGTGGATTGGCGCTGATCGGGCGTGACAATCTGGAGTGGAATCAAAAACTCCCCTCTGATCTGGAACAATTCGTTCTCAATGGCGGCACCCTCCTGATTATGGCACACAAAAGCTATGGCGGCGACTTCCGCTATGGCCACTTCGTCCAGCGACAAATCTTCCCCATAAACGCGAATTCACCGATTACCGCCGGACTGGATCAGGAAGATCTGCGCGATTGGCGCGGAACAGGCACCTTGATTTCATCGCACCCTCCGACCTCCGTCCCGCAAGCCAAATGGGGATGGCACTGGGGAAATCGCGGATCGGTCGCCAGCCGCAACATCGAGAAACCACATCACGGCGGATGGACCCCGCTACTGGAAAGCGACTTCGATCTCCAGTACACCCCATTGATGGAGCTTGCCCGCGGCAAAGGCGGCATTATCGTCTGTCAGCTCGATTTCGAGGACAATCTTGCCGATCCCGCCGCCATGCGCCTGCTCGACAACCTGATCGCTTATGCGAAAGCGAAGAAATTCACTCCGCGCAGCAGTAGCACGGTTTATCTCGGCGGAGCAAAGGGGCAGGATCGCCTGAAGTCGTTCGGCCTTGAATTCAAAAGTGCCGACACCGTTCCTGCCGACGCGACGCTTGTTCTGGTCGGCGACGGCGCGAATATCACCCGCTCCGAGCTGGAAACGGCCGTCCGGCGCGGAGCCAAAGTCGCGGTGATCGACGCAAAAGCCGCGAAAACGGTTCTCCGCCTCAACCTTGCGAAACGAAGTAACTATCGCGGCTCCCTGACGCCGCCGCCATGGCCGGAAGCGGCCGGATTGTCGGCAAGCGATTTGCGCTGGCGCTCGCCGCTGGATGCGGAGTTGCTCGCGGAAACTCCCGGCCTTGAGATCGGAGCGAATGGTCAGCTCGGGCGGCTCACGGTTCCCGGCGGCGACATCGCAGTTTCCCTGCTCGACCCGGATCGGTTCGACACCGACAAGCTGCCTTACTGGCGACTGACCCGCTGGCGGCAGACCCGTGCGCTGAACCAATTGATTGCGAACCTCGGTGGCGAATTTTCCACCGACAAAGAGTTCCTGAACACCGCAACCAACGCCTCGAACCGAATCGGTTTCGCCAAAGGGTGGAAAGGGAAATTTCTGGTTCGGATGGGAAGAGCCCCTGCCCCGTTGAAGGACCCGGGCATGTCGGCGGCGGCGACTGCGGCCGTCCGCCCCGGATTCGACGACTCCCGATGGCCGTCGATCGACCTGCCGTTTGTCTGGCAGAAGCAGGCGCAGAACGACCCGAAGTGGGGGGAAGAGAACGGCGAGGCCGTCTTCCGTCGTGAGATCGATATCCCGCCAGAGATGGCCGGAAAAGAACTGATCCTCAACCTCGGCGTGATCGATGATCGTGACAAAACCTTCTTCAATGGGGAGCTGGTCGGAGAAACCGACAACTACCAGGCCGTCCGCAACTATACCGTACCGGGGCGGTTGGTAAAAACCGGACGCAACGTCATTGCAATCCGGGTATTCGACAATTTCGGCGACGGCGGCTTCTTCAGCGATGAGGACACGTTCCGTCTGTTGAAGAACCAGCCGGCGCCCGGGCTCTACCATTCAGATTACATCGACGCGGCCATCCATTTCAAAAACGCCGACCATCCCCACCGTTATTACCGCTGGTAAAAACGGGGAGATCCCGATGACCTTCGCCGCCAGGTTCCATCCCGGCGGCGTTTTTCTGTGCCTTGCTGCTCTGCATCGCTCAACCTTACTTTGCATGATACTCGACGAATTGAAATGCAGTCGTAAAATCGACAATTCATCAGGTCATTTCCCTTGTTTCCCCGTCGAACCCACACTCTTTCCCACTTTTTTCACTTTCCCTATTGACATTCGTAAAATTTTATAGTATAATTTGGTAAGGTATGGTAAGGTTAACACCACGGACCACAATGGAGATGACGCATGAACAAACTTCGGTTTACGTTAATTGAATTGCTCGTTGTGATCGCGATCATCGCGATTCTGGCGGCGATGCTGTTGCCGGCGCTGAATCAGGCGCGGGAGGCGGCGCGGACGACGACCTGCATCAACATTCTGAAGCAGTATGGAGTAGCCGGAGCGCTGTATGCCTCAAGCAACGACGATTATTGGCCGTCGGTCAATCCGACCTGGGTGCGAAACAACGATTTCCGGCGGGAGCTGGGGGTGTTTATCGTTCCGGAGAGCATCACCGATGGAGCCAAGCTCAATACCTACAACAACGGGCTGCTCTGCCCCAATTCGCGCGGAATCATGACCCAGGTGACCGTGACCGACGGCATGAGCGGCGGCCGGGCCGACTACTGCTATGGCGCCTCTTACCGCACTCTTTACAATGAAGGTTCCAAGACCTGGAGCGCCACCGCGTTCAAACTCTCCAAACTGGCGCGCCCCTCTACCTCCTCGGCATTCGCCGACGCGCTGGATCACTGGGTTTACAACTACGATCCCCTTGACGGCGCCCGCGGCTATTTCATGCTGGGGCAGGAAAACGCGCTGACCGGCAAAGGCATTCTCGCCTACCGCCACCGGGATTCGGCCAATCTGGGATTCTACGACGGTCACGTCAGCTCCTACAATTGGCGCACCATTCTGGAGATGGTCAAGATCGGCAGCAAAGTTCATCCGTTTGATTACTTTTACACCAACTAAAGACAGGGATTTTTATGAGGTTATCCGGCATTTTCGCAGTATTGCTGTGCTCCGCGTTCTGCTCCGCGGCGGAGCTGCCGCCTTTCTATCCAGAACTCGGCCCGGAAATTCCTTACGGCTCCACCGCGATTTCCAAACCGGAAGTCGTCGTTGACAACGAGAAACCAGGCGCATTCACCGTCAGCCGCTCCTTGAACGGCGACGATTGGAAAATTCTGCCGCCGGTTCGCTCTGCGCGGCCATTCGCCGACAACGTGGATCTGGACAAAGGGTACCAGTCCGCCGCATTCGACGACTCCGGGTGGGACGCGATCACTGTCCCGCGCGACTGGTACCGGCAATATCCCAAGGCGCATATGCACGGCGAGCCGTACGTGAAAGGATTCTATCGCAAAACATTTGAACTCGCTCCGGCCGAGATGACGGAAAAACGCGTCCTGCTCCGCTTCGGTGCGATCGGGTACGACGGACTGGTGTTCGTCAACGGCAAAGAGGTGGGGCGGCACCAGGGCGACTTCACCCCGGCCGAATTCGATGTCACCGACGCAGTGAAACCCGGCAGGAACCTTCTGGCCATCCGGGTACTCACCGATTTCGGAACCATCCACGGGACGGTTCCGGCAGCGAAGCACATCTACGGCTCGCAATGGGGCTGGGGCAACATCAAAGGCGGCCTCTGGCAAAGCGTGGAAGTGGCGTTCGTCCCGGAGTTGTACATCGAGTCGATGCAAATCTCTCCGGAGTTGGCAAGCGACGCCATCCATGTGGACTACACCATTGACAACCGTTCCGGGAAACCGTTTACAGGCAAGTTGAAGCTGAATGCCGTCACCGCACTCAAAACCGGGCCGAACCTCCCGGCGGGAGCGGTGGAATCCGCCATGAACCTGAAACCGGGCGTCAATACCGGCTCCATCACGCTCAAGCTGACCGATCCGGTTCGCTGGTCGCCGGAGAATCCGTTCCTCTACTACCTCGCCGCTACGTTGCGTTCCGGCGACAAACCTGTTTCTGGCGCTGTGGAACGTTTCGGATTCCGCGACTTCAAAATCGTCGACGGGAAGTTTCACCTGAACGGGGAACGGATCTATCTGTTCGGCGAGAACATCCGCTCCGTCGATTTCGGGGGGCGCGACACGACGCCGGAACAGGATCGCCGGAGCTTCCACAAACACCTGACCGGATTCAAGCGGCAGGGCGTCAACGTCGTTCGCAACGCTCATCTGCCGATCCTCCCCTCCGCGCTCGAAATCGCCGACGAGATCGGCCTGATGATCTACGACGAATGGGGCTGGAGCTTCACCAATGTCCTCGATGAACCGGAGTTTCAGCACAACAACGACCGCGAACTCGCCGAATGGGTGAAGCGCGATTACAATCACCCCTCGGTGGTGATGTGGAGCGGAGCCAACGAGGTCCGCCACCGTGACAAACCCGACGCCAAACGGCAACTCGACCGACAGGTAGATCTCCTGCGCAAGCTGGATCGCTCCGGTCGCCCCGCTGGGTCCTTCTCCGGCTCCGCCTCCTGGTCCAGCTATGGAACCGAGGCGCTCAACACCGATTTTCTCGACCTCCACAGTTATTACGGACTCTCTTCCGGCTCCTGGACACGCTGGAACAAGGAGCTCGACCGGATGTACGACGAATCCATCAAACACTACAGCATCAACAGCAAACAGATGCCGTGGCCGTATATCATCTGGGAGTGCATCGGCTTCACCTGGGGTAGCCGGCTCGACGCCAATTTCCGCCTGAATGACATGAAGCAGTATGCGAAATACGCAAGTTTGCCGACTACCTGGGCGCAAGGCAATGGCATCGGCTATGCCGGAACCATCGGCCTCGCCGCCGCGCTCGACCCGAAACGGGGAATGGATTACGGCAAAGCCGTGTTCGGTCACCGACTACTGGAACTCGCCCGGCAAAATCCGCGGGTGGACGGCTTCGCGCCGTGGCAGCACGCGACCCATTTTCGCCCGGCGACGCTCTGGAACCAACCGATCTTCACCGGCGTAAGAAACACCCGAGGGCTTCCCCCCTCCAACCTTTTCGCCGGACGGAACGAAGAGCGGGAATTCTTCGCCGTCAACAGCACCGGACGGCGCGTGAAAAACGCCACCGCGGAAATCTGGCTGCTGACCCAAAGCGGCAAAGAGCTCCCGCTGACGAACCTCGACAACATCGAACTCGTCCCCTGGGAAATCGCCGTTCAACCGGTTCATTTTCGCGTGCCGGACGAGGTGCTCAAACATGCACAGCTCCGGGTACGCCTCCGCGACGCGGACGGCAAAGAACTTTCGCGCAACTTCTATCCGGTCTACATCGGCGACAGCGCCCTGCTGACCAAACCGGTCAAATCGGTGGAGAAAATCGCGCTGATCGACTTCGGCAAAACAGAACCGATCCGCAAAATTCTCGACAGCCTCACAATCCCGTACACCATGACGCCGATCGAGAAGCTGGATACGTCATTCACCGCCGCGATCATTCCGCCGGGTTTCTCCGAAAAGAACTTCCGCTTCCAGACCGGGCAGCTCGATGCCTGGATGAGGCGCGGCGGGAAATTACTGGTGCTGGAGCAACCGAACTGCGTCGGCGGCATTCTTCCCGGTGTTCAGGCGGTCAACTCGCCGCTGGCCTTCGCCGATCTGGTGTTTCCGGCGCATCCGGTGTTCGCCGGACTTGACCAGCGCAACTTCGACCTCTGGGAAAACCCGGAGGATGGCCGGGTGATCTCCGCTTCGCTGTTCCCCTTCAGCGTCAACGCGCTGGCGGTTCGCGGCCCGCTGCTCGGCAGCCAGAACATCGAAAACGCCATCACCGAAGCTTGGGTCGGCAAAGGACGCATTTTCTGGAGTCAGCTCGATGCGACCGCACTCTGGGGCGTCGACAGCTCGGCCTCCACCTATCTCCGGAATTTGCTCGATTACATGCTCTCCGGCGCCAAGCCATACGGACAGATTTCGGAGCTGGCGAAGGACGATTTGACCATGTTCACCATTCCTGCGGAACGCGTTCGTTTCATCGATCTGCGCGGTCACGCCAACCGCTCCTTCCGGGACGATGACAAAGGCAACGGCTGGACAGGTCAGGGCATCAACGACTTCCGCACCATGCCACTGGGCAGGCAGAGCGTCAACGGCATCGATTTTGAAATCATCGATCCGGCAAAAAACGGCGGAAAATCCTGCCTGATTCTGCGGGGCAGCGACAAACCGGACTTCCCGGTGCGAATCGACGGGATTCCGGTCAATGCGAAAGTCTCCCGACTTTTCTTTCTGCACACCGCCGCCTGGAAAGGCACGGAAGCGGGCTGCTACCGGATTCACTACTCCGACAACACCCATCTGGACTACATGCTGATTCAAGGTAAAAATATCGGCGACTGGTGGAACACCGCCCGGTTGCCCGAAGCATTGCCCGGAATCGTTCGCTCGAATCCGCTCAGCGAATCGGTCGGCACCTACATGGCCTCGTGGGAAAATCCGCACCCGGGTAAGACGGTCACCTCGATCGACTTCCTCTCCGCCGGGCAAAGCCGGAACATCGATTATCTGCCTGGACGAGCGCCGGTGCCGATTCTGGTAGCAATCACTGCGGAACTGACCGGAGATTCTCCGCTCCCGATCGGCCCGAAATGGAGCGGCGGCGGACGAAACGGAATCCCCGCGCCTAAAATCGGACAAACCGGCGATGTGACGAAAATCGAATTCCCCAAGGTCGATCAGGAAACGCCGGAATCCTTCAGTTACGCCATGTCCTGGTTCGACCCGGCGAAATTCGACCCGGCAAAACATCGCTATCTGGTCATCACGCTAAAGAGCGACGTTTCCGCAGGGATCGACATCGTGATTCCGAATAAAGTCTGGAGCAACTCGCAGCGCTACAACGTGGAGCTTCCCGGCGGCGACGAGGGATTTCGCCGCATTCGCCTCCTCCTCGGACCGCAGGCGCTGACGATGAAAGAAGGCAACGCAATACGCGGAGAACTGTTCCTCTATAACGGCGAAAACAAGCGCTTCTACTTCCCGCGCCCGGCCGTCACGCTGGAAATTCGCGACGTCCGATTCGAGTAACGATCTCTCTTTCTTCCGCCGCCGGGTTCCCTCCGGCGGCGTTTTCTGTTTTCCGGCAAATCCGGGTGAATCCCGCATTATCGGTTGAAAAAGAAGAAAACAACAGTATATTATGAATTGATATAATTTTCATACGTTCATTACTGCGGAACCCATTCAGCATGATTATAAAAACCATCGCCTACCCGCGCGCGGCTCTGATCGGGAATCCGTCCGACGGTTACCACGGCAAAACCATCGCGTTCGTCTTTCGCAACTACCATGCCGAAGTCGAACTTTACGAAACTCCGGAACTGGAAATCCTTCCGTCCAAACGCGACAACAACATCTTCGCCTGCCTCGACGCACTTTCGGCGGATGTGGAACAACACGGCTATTACGGCGGAATCCGACTGCTTAAAGCGGCGGTGAAGAAATTCAACGATTTCTGCCATAAAGAAGGGATCCGGCTGGAACGGAAAAATTTCACGATCCGTTATTCCAGCACGATCCCGAACCGACTCGGACTGGCCGGCTCGTCGGCGATCATCACCGCGGCCATGCGGGCGATGATGGATTTCTATCATGTCAAACTCACCCCGGCGGTTCTGGCCAACGTGGTACTCTCCGCCGAACGCGACGAACTGAACATTCCGGCGGGACTTCAGGACCGTGTGGCGCAGGCGTTCAACACGCCGATCTACATGGATTTCGACCGCAATTATATGCAGGAACACGGCATCGGCCGTTACGAACCCATTGAAATTCCGGCCGAACTCAACCTCTATGTCGCCTACCGCACCGACCTGGCGGAAGGCTCCGAGGTGTTGCACAGCCGCCTGCGCGAAGATTACACAGCGGGGGTTCCCAAAGTGCTGGCTGCGATGGAAGAGTGGGCGATGTTGACCCGCGACGTCCGCACTGCGTTTGAACGGCGCGACTTCACCGCGATCCCGACATTGCTGGATCGCAATTTCGACCTGCGTTGCGAAGTCTGTCCCGACGCAATCAGCGAAAAAAACCGGCGCATGGTTGAGATGGCTCGCTCCGCAGGCGCGTCGGCCAAGTTCACCGGCTCCGGTGGGGCGATCATCGGGACTTACGACAATGAGTTGATGTTCAACGACTTGATCCGCACGCTAAAACCCGAGGGGATCAACGTGATTAAACCGGAAATCGTAAAAACGGGGTGTGTGCGATGCTGACCCGCAAAGTCCGCAAGGCGGTCATCCCCGCGGCGGGATTCGGAACCCGGTTCCTGCCCTTCACCAAGTCGGTTCCCAAAGAACTGGTTCCACTGGTGGATAAACCGGTGATTCAGTATGTCGTCGAAGAGGCGGCCGCCGCCGGAATCGACCAGATCCTGATTATCACCAGTAACGGAAAAGGCGCGATTCAAGATCATTTCAACCGGACATTCGAGCTGGAACACCGGTTGGCGGAATCGCGCAAAGACGCACTACTCGAAGAACTGCGCAGCATCAGCAGCATCGCCGACATCCATTACGTCAGCCAACAGGAGCTGAACGGGTTGGGTGACGCGGTGCGATGTGCGAAATCGTTCGTCGGCAACGAGCCGTTCGCCATTTTGCTTGGCGACACCGTTCTCGATTCGACGACGGAAACCACGGTAACCGGACAGCTGGTGGAGGCGTTCGAGCAACTGAACGCCCCGGTTACAGCGCTGGAAGCCGTTCCCATGGAACGGGTCAGCCGCTACGGCGTGGTCGACGGAGAGTTCTTTGAAGACAACCTGTGCAAAGTCAACGGGTGGGTGGAGAAACCCACCCCGGAGGAGGCGCCGAGTAATTTCGCCATCGCCTCCCGCTACCTCTTCACTCCCGATATCTTCGAGGCGCTGGAAATAACGCCGCGCGGCAAAGGGAATGAAATCCAGCTCACTGACGCGATGCGACTGCTGCTCTCCCGCCGCCCGATGTACGGGCGGGTCATCGCCGGGAAACGCTACGATCTCGGCAGCAAACTTGGGTTCCTCACCGGAACCGTTGAATTCGGGCTGCGGCGGCCCGAGTTCCGCGAAGCATTCGCCGCCTTCCTCAAGGAAGTGGTAAAAGACCTGTGAACCAGGCCGGGGTGCGGCAAGAAGCGGCGCCTGTCCGAAACAAAAGTAAAGAAAACATGCTGAAAAAACTCAAAAAAGCCCTGAAGGCACTCATCGGCGCTGAGAGCCGCGTCGAAGTCAAAATCGAGCCGGTCGCTAAGCCGGACAAGAAGAAAAACCGCCCGGAAAAAGAAAACACCTCCTCCCCCCGGCGACGGGAAAACGAAAAACCGAGAGAAAAAAATCGCAACAGCGAACGCCGCACCTCCGACAACGACCGCCCGAAGCGCGAACGCTCCTCCGACAGCGACCGCCCCAGACGAGAACGTTCCGAAGGCGACCGCTCCAGGCGCGAGCGCGCTCCGAAATCCAACCGCCCCGAGCGTCAGTTCTCGGTCGAAACGCCCGACAAACCCAAAGCGCCGAAACCGGAACACCCGGCCGCGCTGAAGGAAGTCGCACCGGCGGAAGGTAAATTGCGTTTCCTCGATCTCCCATTGCACGAAGAAGTTCAGTACGGCATTCAACATGCCGGATTTGAATACTGCACGCCGATTCAGGCGATGTCGCTCCCCGCATTGCTGGAGAACCGCGACCTCGCCGGCAAGGCGCAGACCGGAACCGGCAAAACCGCCGCGTTCCTGTTGGCCACTTTCACCCGGCTGCTCAATCATCCGGCCGAAGGGGAACGCAAAGCCGGGCAGCCGCGCTGTCTGGTTCTGGCGCCCACTCGCGAACTGGCGATGCAGATTCATAAAGACGCCGAAGAACTCGGGGTATTCACCGGGCTCAACAGCGTCGTCGTCTTCGGCGGCATGGATCATGAGAAGCAACGCCGTTCGCTGACCCAGCCGGTCGATGTGGTGATCGGTACGCCGGGACGCATCATCGACTACTCACGCGGCGGCGACCTTAATCTCTCCAAGGTGGAAGTGTTGGTCATTGACGAAGCCGACCGCATGCTTGATATGGGATTCATCCCCGATGTGAAGCGGATCGTCGCCCAGCTCCCCGGGAAAGGGAAGCGCCAGACGCTGCTTTTCTCTGCAACACTGGAAGACCACATCCTTCGCCTCACCTCCGACTGGCTGGCCGATCCAGTCGTCTTCGAGAGTGAACCGGAGAATATGGTCAGCGAAAACATCGAGCAGACCTTCTTCTCGGTGCTGCGTGATGAAAAACTCGCGCTGCTCCTCTACCTTCTCCGCACCGAACCTTACGAGCGAGTCATCATCTTCGGTAACCGCAAAGACGTCAATCTGCGGCTGCAATACGATCTGGCGCGTTTCGGCTACGATGTCCCGGTTCTTTCCGGCGACATCCCGCAGGACAAGCGGATCAAGATTCTGGAGAAATTCCGCTCCGGCGCGGAAAAACTCATCATTGCCACCGACGTCGCCGCACGCGGCATTCACGTTGACAACGTTTCTCTGGTCGTCAACTACGACCTCCCGGAGCGCTCCGAGGACTACGTGCACCGCATCGGCCGAACCGGTCGCGCCGGGCACTCCGGCAAATCGGTCAGCTTCCTCTGCGAATACGGCGCTTATTTCCTGCCCGATATCGAGAAGTTGCTCGGCGTTCAGTTCCCCAGCGCCCAACCGACCGAAGAGATGGTCCAGATGCCGGAACCCATTCCCGGCGCCGGCCCCGCGCGTCCCGCGCGTCGCCCTTCTTCCGGCGGTGGAGGCGGGCGGTTCTCCGGCAATCGCCGGCCGCCCCGACGGCGCTGATCGCCTCAAACGGCACTGCCATGGAAGGCATAAAAAAACCGGGTGGATTTCCACCCGGTTTTTTTGTGTCGACGGATCAGGCTGCGGGGATGGGATTTTTGATCTTCTTCTTACGTCGAAAGAGATCCGAACAACTCCGGTACTCTTCTCCGGAGAGCAACAGATGATGGTCGGCAAAAAGGCGACCGGGCAACGTTTTCCCTTTGACGCGCACAAGCACGATTCCGTTGTCCGGAACCGGGTCGTCACTGTCCATCTCCCGCAAATTGCGCCCCAAATAGAAGTAGGCCGCGCCGCTGGTACGCTCCGCGGGGCGGAAGAGGATGACCTCGTTCCCCGACTGCTCCAGCTGGCGGCAGACTTCAAACAGCGGACGCAGCGAATCCCGATTCAGCAACGGCGCCGTCGACGTGTCGATCGCCGCGTAAAAGAGAGCGAACGCACAAACCCCGCAAGCCGTGCGCCAGTGCAGAGAAGAGAGCCGAAAACACCCGAACAGCAGGAAAATAGCGAACAGCGGATACAAATCGCCCCACCCCCTCGCCAGCATGACGAACGTGGCGAGCGCCAGAAAGAACGCCATACCGGCAATCCACAGCGTCACCGGTCGAAGCGTATATTGCGCCAGAAACCGGCGCCACCGTTCCGGCAGACCGATCAAAAGCGCTCCGCAAAGCAACGCCATCGGGGCATATAGCGGCAGCAAATACACAATCCGTTTCGCCGACGAGGTACTCAACAGCAGGAAAGGGACAAGCAGAAACGCAAGCAGCAGAAGCAAGCCGGAATCATGCTCGCGCCACACCTTTTTCGCAGCGAACCAGAGGGCAAAAGGCAGCAGGGGCAACCATGGTCAGAAGAGCGTCGGGAACTTTGCCAGATAATAGTAAAACGGCTCCTCGTGATCCCCCTGCCCGCCGCCAAAACGTCCGAAATTATTCTCCAGCAATACCGTATGCAGCATTTCGCTGCCGCCGTATCCATACAGTTCCAGGTACCAGAACGAAACAAGCGCCAGCCCGAGGAGCGCCCCGACCCCCAAAGACAGGTAACGAAGAAAGGAAAATTTCTTCGTCAGAAGATCTTCCGCCAGAAGCCAGCTCCCTAACACCGCAAGCGGCAAAGCGAAACCGATCAGCCCCTTGGTCATCACTCCGCCGGCAATCGCGACGGCAAACAGCAGAAGGAGCCAGGCTGCGCCACGCTGTTTCCAGGCGCGCATGAACGCATAAAACGCGACAACCGCCAGCAGGATAAAAAACGCCAACAGCATATCAACCATGCACTTTCGGCTGTTGCCGAAAAATTGCGCGCTGGTCATCAACATTCCACAACAGGCAAGGGCGCACCACGGTGGATATCGGAGCTGCCGGGCAAACCAGAACACCAGCAAACCGCAGCCGAACGCCGCGAACGCCGAAGGAAGTTTTGCGGAGAAATCGTTGATTCCAAACAAAGAATACGCGCCGGAAACACACCAGTAATAAAGTGGCGGATACTCCAGAAACGGTTCGGAATTCAGCACCGGCAACAGATAATTGCCTTCGATAAACATTTCGGCGGCGATTCCGGCGACCCGGGTTTCGTCACCGCTCTCCAGCTCCCGGATATGCAGCCCGGCGAACGCGGTCAGAGCGGCAAATAAAAATGCCAACGCCAACGCTTGCCGCCAGTTCAACTCAAGCAGACTCTTCATAAATTTCCCCGCTCTTCCTATTACTCTGGCGGGTAATATATCCACACAATTCCTGGAATACAACGAGCCAGGTAAAAAAATAACATCTTTCTTACCTGGCCGGAATTTGTCTATTTTGTTGGAGCAATCGATCGCATTCCGCATCGACACACGGCCAATACGGTAACGCGAGCGAATTATTTGATGAAGCGGAAGCAGACAGGATAGCGATACAGCTTCCCCTCATTGGCCTTAAGCGCCGCAAGAATGACGACGACCAGCGTGTAAATCGCAACAGCGAGCAACACCAGGAACCCGATCAAAATAATACTAAGGACAACACCGACGATGGAGACGATCAGCACCGTAATCTGCAAGTTGACCGCCTCTTTCCCCACGGCATCGACAAAACGGGATTCATCCTTTTTGAGCAGCCAGAGAACCAGGGGGCCGATCAATCCGCCCAGACCGGTGAAGAAGCTCAAAAACTGAAGCAGCACACAAAGCACCGCGATATTTTTTTCCTCTTTGGAGGGAACGACTTCCGCTTCAAGCACAACATTTTCTTTCGACATGATCATGTCCTTTTTGGTTTTTTGGCAGAACATTCTGCGGATTGAACGGGATTCAACAAGTAAATGGGAATTACAGATCTCTCACCGCATCGAGCATCCGTTCGATGTCTTCGAGTGAAAGGTCTCCCATTGAAGCAATTTCAAAAAGCTGCCGTTCCTGCAAATAAGTCGGACGATAGTAGACGTCGACGCCCGCGGCTCCCCAGGCATCGAGCATCCGCTTCCAGCGTGCCTCCGGCGGGCGGCGGAACGCGGTCACCATCGGGCTGGTACTGCCGGGCAGCGGCTCGATTCCCAACTCCCGAAGGCCTTCCACCGCGCGAGCTTTGAGATCACGAACCCGCGACAGATATTCCGAGCAATCCCCGAGCGTATCCAGACTGGCTTCCAGTGCCATCAACTGCATCGAACTTAATGTGTTCCGAACCATCCCGGAGGCAGATTCCGCAGCGATCAACTCTGCCAGGTTGAGCGACTCCGCGCGATTCCCGCAGGCGGCCGGCTCCAACCCTTCGCCCCACAGGACGATGGAGATGCCGGGCAATCCGGCCAGCGCCTTGCCACTGGACGCCGACACCACGGAAATACATTCGTACTCAAACAATTCCGGAGCAAGCCCGACCGCACTTACGCCATCAAGCGCAATCCGAATCCCGCGCGGAGCGGCAATCTGATTCAGCAAAGCGACGTCGTTGGAGCGCCCACAACTCGTTTCGGTCGCCACGCCATAGATCCAGTCGACGTCGGGATACTCCGCCAGACATGTTTCCAGTTGTTCCCGGTGGTAGGCGGCTCCCCATTCCAACTTCAAAACCACCGTATCGGGGCGGCAGATCCGGCACTGCCGTGTCAACCGGTCGCCGAATTCGCCGTTGGAGATCACCAGCGGGCGGCGAGCGGCGGGGGCGGTGTTCCAGATCATAAGTTCATTGGCCCACGTCCCGGTTCCGGCTGCGATGACCGGGTGAAAGCGTTCGCCGCAAATCCGGGACAAATGCCCGGTCGTCTTGCGGAAAAGTTCGCTGAAACGTTCGCTGCGGTGCGAGAACAGCGGCTCCAGAATCGCCTGCCGTGTCGCCGGGAAAAGATGCGGAACCGTCGGAACCAACTCTACCCGCTTCATCTCGTAAACCTCGTAACTGCCAGCGAACAACGACGCAAAACCTGCGACAGATCCGCAATCATCGGGTAGAAAGACGCATCGCCGTCCTTCACCGCTTCTCCGATCGCCCGGAAACCGATGTGCTCATAAAACGTCTTCTGATCCGAAATTCCGGAGATAAGGAGAAGACGATGCCCCATCTCTTCCAGTTTCTTGAACATGATGACTCCGAGCCGCGGAGCCAATGCCAGCTTGCGATATTCAAGACTGACCGCAAAAAGACGCACTTCCGCTGATTTCCCGGGAATGATCGCCGCGCGCATCACGTCGCCGAAGCGGTCGACCGCGGAAAACGGTTCCTGCCAATGGGCGCAGATCATCCCGACGGCCTTCCCTTCTTCGTCCCAGGCGGCATAGTAAAGATTTTTGGAATGAAATTTATCGACGAGAATCCCATCGTCATGTAGCTCATGTTGCCGCATTTCTTCGGAAAACACCTTGTGGTTCAGTTGCCACAATTGCCGCATCTCCGCCTCGTTTTGAGGCGGGCGAATTTCAACTTCCGCCATATGTCTTCCTTTGAATTATCTTCTTCCCGGCATTTCCCAATGCTGCGTTTCCGAAAACGCTTTCGGAAAAAGCGCCGGGCTCGAATGTTCTTCTCCGCCGCCCGGCGCAATCACAACTCCCGCCGACTTCGATTTGTCGCAGGATTTACAACCTGGAAAACTCCCCGCCGGTTTCAGCCGTCTTATCGTTCCAACTATAAGGTACATCGGCTTTTTTCGGTTTTCAAATATTACCCGGTCAAAAACCGGGAAAACTCGTAGAAATACGAAAAAAAAACGGCGAAGGCGATTTATCGCCCCCGCCGAGAAACAGATGGTTCCGTGATTCGCAATCACAGCATCGCGTCAGGAACCCATTGCAGGGAATCGGCATACGCAACGCCGACCACCCAATTCGGACACTGTCCGGCGACGACGCGCTGGATGGTAGCGCGAATCGTGTGTTCTCCCGCCTCGAAATCCAGCGTGGCGGACTGATTCCACGGAGCGCGATGAAACGAAGGCGCCATATCGCCTGCCGCGCGGCGGAATGCGAGCTTGCCGTCCACCTCGACGATCACCTGCGACTTGGTGTTGAACATCACCGCATAACGACCCGGCCGGTCGAGTTTGAATTTGAAGTCGAGGATCAGCTCATGCTTATCCGGAATCGCTTCCGGCCACTCGGCGAATGTTCCAGAGAACGTCACATCGGCGGACGGTTCTGTCTTGCTCCGCGACGGGCGAACCACGGCGCGGGCATGTACCGGGCGCGGCTCGAAGCTATCCGCCGGTTGCGGATCGAGGATGATATGTTTGCTCATCTCGCAGATCATGTCCGAGAACGCATCGATGGTCGGCGGCGGCGTGATGCCGACGATTCCGGGGCTGAGAACCATGCTTCGCCCGATCGGGGCGAGCCATTTCTCCGGAATTCCGTCCGGATTCATGATCCCGAGCAGGGCGCCGACGGTCGCCCCGGTGCAGTCGGTGTCTTCGCCAAAGTTGACCGCGAAGCAGATCGACTTGCTGAAATCGCCCTTCCCCAGCAGCAACGCAGCGACCATGATCGGGAAGTTGACTTTGACGTCGGTGAAGTTGTCGCTCTTGTACTTGCCCATGATTTTGTCGAAAAGATAACGGAAATCAGGCTTTTCGTCATACCAGCGGATCGCGTCTTCGATACCTTCGCGCAACTTCAGCCCGGCCGGAATCTGCTCTTTGCCGATCTCGATGATTTTGCGGACATCGTTTTCGAGAAACGCGGCCGACTCCATCGCGGCAAGGAACACTTCCGCCCACATGCCGTCGCCGTCATGATCGACGCAAGCGTCTTCGTAAGCAAGTTTTGCGGCGAATTCCGGATTTCCCGGCGCCAGACATGCCCACAGCTCCGAACGAATCGCGCACCCCATGCCGTCAACGAACCAGTTGTCGTAGCTGCCGGAGAACGGCGGAAGAATGCCATTCTTCAAATTGCGGATCGCCACCGCGTACTCGTCCCACGGGAAACCGACGTTCTTCAACCATGCCCCGGCCAGCACCCGACTGTTCACCACCGGCTTCGGTTGCGCGGCGATGGTCATCGCCCAGACCACCTGTAGATCAAGATCGTCGTTGGGAAGCATCGTAGTCGGAACCGGATCGTAAAAATCCAGATCATGCGGCCCATCCCACCCCTCAATGGGCGCTCCAAGTGTTCCGCCTACCGCTTTGCCGAGCCAGCAACCCAACACCTTTTTCCGATACATCGCATCATTCATCGCACAAAGCCCTCCATGTTTGGATACGGTTTCAGGATAACATGTTTACCTTACTCCGCAAAACGATGCTTTTCAAATATCAATTCATTAGAAAACAGAAAAAAATCATTGTATTTACCTGTGTGCAAAATATTTCATTGAAAAAGCACCCCGTGAAAATTGACAATCATTCCCAAGGATGGTATACTATATGATTTTTAACCTAATTTCCTCCGGAAAGGAACAGAGCACCATGGCAACAAAGCCACGCGAAAGCTGGAGCGGAACTTTCGGCTTCATCATGGCCATCGCCGGATCTGCAATCGGACTCGGCAATATCTGGAAGTTCCCGTACATCACCGGGATGAATGGCGGCGGCGCATTTGTATTGGTCTACCTCGTCTGCATCTTCCTCTTCGGAATGCCGCTGATGCTCTGTGAAATCGCCATCGGGCGGAGAACCGGCAAGAATCCTTATGGCGCATTCAGAGAGCTTCAGGATCGACGGTCACGATTGGGTGATACCATCGCAGTGTTGCTGTTTCTCAGCGCATTTTTCCTCGCGCTCTCCGGTCACTACGGATTTGCGACCGTGCTCTTCGGCGGCGGCGTCCTGTTCGCATGGCTGGGGTTTGCGGCGATCGGACTTGTGGCGCTGATCACCGCCATGTTGATTCTCTCCTATTACGCAGTGGTGGGGGCGTGGACGGTGGATTATGTCTGGCGCTCATTCGCTGGACAGTTGCACTTCTCCGAAGTTGCGGATGCCGGCAGCGTCTTCACCAACTATCTGGCCAACGAACCGGGGCGAATCGCCATCGAACTGGTGCTCGTCATGTCGCTGGCCGCTGGAACACTTCTCTTCGGAATTCGCAAGGGAATCGAACTGTCGTCCAAGATTCTGATGCCATTGCTGTTTCTCCTGCTGACCATCGTTGCGATACGCGGCATGACACTGCCGGGCGCAGAAAAAGGCATTCAATTTTTCCTCAGCCCCGATTTCTCGAAATTGAGTATGGGAGGCGTGCTGGAGGCGCTTGGACACGCATTCTACTCGCTGAGTCTGGCGATGGGGATCACAATCACCTATGGCAGCTATCTCCGTAGAAACGAAAATATTCTATCCACCACCGCCTGGATCATCGGGCTGGATACATTGTCGGCGTTGCTCGGCGGATTGGCAATCTTCCCGGCGGTATTCGCAATGGGATTGGCGCCGGATGCCGGACCGGGGTTGATCTTTCACGTGCTTCCGGCGACGTTCTACCGGATTCCCGGCGGAATGGGCTGGCTTTGGGCGGGGCTTTTCTTCATCACGCTGACCATCGCGGCACTAACGAGCGTTATCGCATTGCTGGAGAGCGGCGTGACATTCCTGATCGACCAATTCAAACTCCGACGCGTCACAGCGGTGATCAGTACTTACACCGGCATCACACTATTGGGGCTTCTCACATGTTTCAGCACCCGCGAGAGCGGCTGGAAAAATCTGCCGATCATTGACCGTTTCCTCCAAAAGGCGTTCGGCGGATCGATGAATTCGTGGTTCGACATGCTCGACTATATCACCTCAAACTGGATGCTGCCGCTGGTCGGACTTGGTACCGTCATCTTCGTCGGCTGGATCTGGGGTACCCGGAACGCCGGGCGCGAGTTACGCGAAGGAACCAGCGGAATTGTGGATGAAAATTTGATTACCTTGCTCGCCGGGTTCCGCGGCGAACCGAGTTACATGAAGTCAACCAGCTCCGGGCTGACCCTCATGACACTGTGGAGTTTACTGATCCGCTACGTTGCTCCAGTTCTCATCCTGATCATTTTCTTTCAGGTAATCTCCTGATCGAACAATTTCAGTTCAGGTGAAAGAATCAGCCCCTCGATACGACAGGATCGCCCGCCAGCAGGAGCCATAATGGCTCTCTACTGGTTCAGGGTGGTGAACTCTTCCTCGGTGACGAATCCGGTAAAGGAACCGTGCGCGACGATCTTGCCATCATCGTTGAACACTTCAACGCGAAACACACAGGTACGACGGCCATAGCTGACTTCGGTCGCTTTCGCGCGAAGCTGTCTGCCGACGCCAGGTCGGATAAAATTGATGCTCGAATTCAACCCGACAACGCGACGCCCATGCGACGAAGCCGCCCCCGCAAACGCCAGGTCGGACAAGCTGAAAATAGAGCCGCCCTGCGCGATTCCAAGCCCATTCATCGTATGCTCGGTAAGATCCATCACCGCTTCGGCATAGCCGAACTCCACCATTTCGAGCTGAATCCGGTTGTACCGGCAGAAACGGTCGTCGCGGTTGAGAAGCTCTTTTAGTTTCATCATATCCATGAGGGTTTCTCCTACTCCGCCTTTCGCTCCGGGAACACGGCGGCAAAATCAAATTCCGTCTCCAGCACCGCAAGCACTTCACGTTCCCGGCGGCGCATCCGGCGACGCGGCCCCGGTGAAAGATCGTCCTCTCCGGCGCTGTGCAACAAACCGTGCACAAGGTAAAGCACCATCTCACGCGAGTAGCTTGAATCGGAGCGCGACGCTCCCTCCCGAAGCGCGGCGTCGACACAGATAATCAACTCCACCGCCGCCTCGCCGGGAAACAGAGAATCCGGATCGTCGAAATAACTGAAGGTAATCACGTCGGTCGTTCCCTCGTGACCGACGAATTCCTCGTTGGCCTGCGCCATGGCGCGATCGCCGACAAAGCGGACGGCCAACTCCCAATCGAACGCATCCGGCAACCCGGCGAGCCGGGCGGCGCGGTCAGCGAGAAGACTCAATTCTTTTTTCTTCGGTCGAGGCAGTCGGCGTGTTTCCCACGCGCTGTTCGTAGTGATCACGTTTTCTCTCCATCTGATAAGCGATCCGCCCGTGCTTCATGCTGACGAGCGTATTGATGAAACTCTGGCGAACCTTTTCCAGCTCCGCCAGCGTAATATTCGCGCGGTCGAGCTGATGTCCGTCGAAACGGTTGCGGAAAATCCCGTCCACCACCCCTTCGATCTTGGAAGCTGACGGTTTGTCGAGCGAACGGCAAGCCGCTTCACACGCATCCGCAAGACTGATGATCGCCATCTCCTTGTCCTGCGGCGGCACCCCGTCATAACGGAACTGCGACTCCAATACCGGAGCGGCATTCCCCCCTTTTTGATCCTCCAACGCCTTGTTGTAGAAAAAGCGCACCAAGTCATTGCCGTGGTGTTGCAAAATCGCGTCGCGCACTGTCCGGCACAGCCGGTATTGCTTCGCCAGCACCAGCCCTTCCTTCACGTGATCGCGGATGATGATGCTGCTCATCTGCGGATTCAAATCAAGATGCTGATTGGCGCTGTCGAGATTGTTCTCGGTAAAATATTGCGGCATAGCCAGTTTGCCGATGTCGTGAAACAACGCGCCCGCTTTCGCCTTCAGCGCGTTCGCGTCGATGGCGCGAGCCGCGTCTTCCGAGAGCGTCGCCACCATGAGGCTGTGGAAGAATGTTCCCGGCGCCTCGCGTTTCAACCGTTCCAGCAACGGGTGGTTGTAGTCGCAAAGCAGCATCAACGCCATATTCGTACTGATGTTGAACACGATTTCCAGAATGAAAATTAAAACCAAAGCACCGATGGCCGTAAGCGCCGCGTTAGCGAACGCCGCCGCTGCCGATTGAGCCAATTGCAGAAGAAAATCCGGCGACTGGTAATTGAGCAAATTCAAGTTAAGCACCATCACCAGCGGAAACACCGTGGCAATGATCCGCAAAAAATACGTACGGTAGTTCGTCGCCGAACGCACCGCCAGCGTCGCCAGTGAACTGACCACCAGTCCCTTCACCGCAAGGTCGAACGCCCGCTCCGGCAACAGCATCATCGCGGTAATCGACGCGATGTAGAATCCGGCGCACAACCCGACCCGGTATCCCATGATCGTCGCCAGCAGCACCGAACCCAGCGCAATCGGAACGCCGATGGACGCCAACTCTCGCGGCAACCCCTCCCCGGCAAGCGAATCGAAGAAATGAAGCACACCGAAGTTAATCAGCAGCGAAAGAATCACCACAAACCCGACCACCAGCACCCGCCGATTCTTCCGCGCCACATCCGGATGCAGATGATAAAGATAAAATGCGGAAAACACCACCAGCGCCAGACTGCGGGCAAGATTGTGAACCAACAACCCGATCTCTTTGTCAAGCTGCCGGTCGCCGCGCTCGGCGGCTTCATACGCTTTGAGCTTCGCGCCGATCTCCGGCGTCACCTCCTGGTCGCGGCGCACCAACAGATCCCCGCGGGAAACGGAAACCATGACCGGCTTCACCTCTTCCACCGTGGCGCGAAGCATCTCCTGATAAAGTTTCTCATCGACCACCAGGTTCCCATCCAGGCCGATCAGATTCTGCAAAACCTTGGTCAGCGCCGCGCCAAGGACCTCGCCACGGCCGGAAACGGAGAGAATTTCACTTGCCAATTTCTCCGCCACGCTCTGCGGATCATCCTGCTCGGTGACGTTTTTGACCGGCCCCTTGCGATGCTCGGGGTCGATAATACGAAGTGTCTGGCTCATCTTCAAAGCGTCGCGCCGGCCGCGATCCAGAATGCCGCGGGCAAGCATGCGGCTCAAGCTCCGATCGAACTCCTTGTAGCCATTCGAGGAACGCAGAAAATCGCCAAGCGCCGTCGTCTGCTCCACCGAAAGTTCGGCCACCAGTTGCGACACCCGGTCGCCAGCCAGCGGGAAATAAACTTTCTCCTGACGTTCATCCGACAGCCTCCGCTCCAACGCTTCAAAAAATGTGCTGAAATTGCGCCGAATGGCATGGTTTCGCTTCGCGTCGATGCGGAAGTAGAGCGGAACCTTTTCCAGCGCCTGCCGCACCTCCAGTTCCGTCCCTTCGGCATCCTGATAAGAAAAATCCGCGGCGGCGATGATCGTGCGCGGCGCCTGCCGCCCCACAGGGAGATTCAAAAGTTCTTCGTCATGCCGTCGGTCGGAAATCGCCAGCAACATCGCGGAAATCGCCCAGACCATAACCAGCGTAAAGATCGCCGGAGCCAGCGTCCCCTCCAGCGAAGCGAGAAACCGCTCCGAATCAAAGCGGCGCCGGGATACGATCACCCCTTTGCGTTGAAGTCGGCGCCGGGTTCTGGCGCGATCCCAGAAGTCACGCAAGCGCTTAATCATGAGTCGCCTTCTTTCTCCTGTCCATGATAGGCAAGAATGATTTTTTCGATGAGCGAGTGCCGCACCACATCACGGGTGTCGAAAAAAGTGAATCCGATTTCTTCGATATCCTGAAGCGTTTCGATTGCATGAAGCAGACCGGAACGCTCTCTCCCGGTCAGATCCGACTGCGATGGGTCGCCGGTAATCACGCAGCGGGAGTTGAACCCCATGCGCGTCAAAAACATCAGCATCTGCTCCACCGTAGTGTTCTGCGCCTCATCGAGAATGATAAAAGCACTGTTGAGCGTCCGACCGCGCATAAACGCCAGCGGAGCGACTTCGATGATATTACGCTCCAGCAACCCGGCGACTTCGTCGACGCCCATCATGTCGTAAAGCGCATCGTAAAGCGGGCGCAGATACGGCATGATCTTTTCCTCCAGGCTCCCCGGAAGGAAACCGAGATTTTCGCCAGACTCCCGGGCGGGGCGGGTCAGGATGATCCGGCTCACGTTCCCCTTCAGGAACTCCGAAACGGCCATCGCCATCGCCAGATAAGTCTTGCCGGTTCCCGCTGGGCCGACACCGAATACAACGTCACAGGCTCGGATCGCTTTCACATATTCGAGCTGGCGGCGGGAACGGGGAAGCACTTCGCGTTTCTTCGGCGAAACGTCGATCCGCTCCTTCAGGAGATCGCGAAGATCCCCTTCTCGGCGATCGCGGAACGAACGGCAGAGAAAATCAAAGTCACGGGTTTCCAACTGTTTGCGCCGAAGACGGTAAAAGCTGGAGAGTTCATCAAGAAACGCAATCGTACGCTCGACCGCGTCCGCCTCCCCCTGAACCTGTACCCAGTTGTCGCGCGCCGCGAGCTGTACGCCAAACAGTCGCTCCAATGTACGGAGCGACTTTACTTCATCTCCGGCACAAGCGACGTGCCAGGAGAGATCACCTTCAAAATAGTACTTTTTCTCCATCATCCCTGAGCATATCCGAAAAATCGAAAACGCGGCCGCGGGAACCTCCCGGGCCGCGCATTCGTCGGTTCGGATCAATCCTTACAACTGCGGAATCCGGAGCTTCATCCCGAGCGGGAGACGGTTCGGATTCTTGATCACATCCTTATTCGCTTCGTAGATCCGCTCATAGAGCCGACCGTCCTTGTAAACCTTCTTCGCGATGACCGACAACGAATCGCCGGGTTTCACCACATATTCGGTATATTTGATTTCCGGGGCGGGCACATCAGGCTCCGCCACGGCGGCGCCCTGCGGCGCGGCAACCGGCGCAACGGTTCCGCCGAGGTTGATTTCCTGCGGTTCGTCCGGGGTCAACTCCGTAATTTCGGTCGTGAATTCTTCATCCGAACCGGTTGCGGGAACCGCCGGGAGTTCCGTCGCGGGAACCACGTCCCGAAGCGGGGTATTTTTATCTTTGATCGCCGGCGGCGCCGTCCGCGGGGGACGGAAGCCCGAATAACTCTCCCGGACAATGCTGTTCCACTGCGTTTCCTTGTCTCCAAGCTCGACCTGGGCCAGCTGCGGACGACAACCGGCGGCCAATGCGAGCAGGACCGCACCACTCAACCCGATTGCAAAAGCTCTCATCTCAATCTCCTCCTGTCTAAGCCTTATGCCTCTAAAAACCCTGCGTCGCCTTGTTTCTGAATCCGGCACCGCCTGTTTAAACACTTTACTTCTAGAATATACTGCCATTTTCATCAAAAACAACCATTACCAAAGCGTTTCCGTAAAAAAAGCGTAAAAACCCGCGCCTTTTTTTCTGCAAGACGCGGGTCGTTGATTTGAAATCGCTTTTCGAGGAACAATCCGCCGTTTATTCCGCCGTGGCGAATGTGTAATGCACCGGTTGCAGAACATGCCCCTGGGCGGATCGGAACCCGGAAAACGCAGGTGAATTCAGGTAAATGTTGTATGTTTTTCCCGGAGAAAGCCGAACCGGCAGTGTAATGACCATCCCGCTTTCGTCATAAGACGGCGTGCCGGAGATCGTCGGGAAATCAACTTCACTTTTCTGGCAGAACGACCACCCCCCTTTATTCATCGGGCGATCGAAAGTCACTTTGATTTCCTTGAGATTCGGATCGACGTTCGTTGCGCCATTCCCGGGAGACAGCAAAACAACTCGAGGCGAATTTGCGCGCTCTTGGTCTTCCCGTTCTTTTCGGATATAATCACCAAGGCTGGTCAGCGTTTCTTTGTTGAGCGGGAATTCAAGCTCATACATCGCTTGCCCATTGATTTTCTTTTCAGTGAATTTTAAATTTCTCTTGACGAATCGTTTGCGTTCTTCCTGCTCTTTTCCGGGAAGAATCGCGGCGGCTTTTTCCGCGATTGCATCAAGAGTCAATGCGGCTTCTCCGGTTTTTTGCAACAGGATTGCCGAAAACATGTAAGCGCCGTCGCGCCGAACAACGCGAAGCAGATATGGGCGATTCTCCTGCGAGCAAACTTTCAATATTTCATCAGGAGTTGCGGCGATCTTTTGCTGCAATTCCCGGGGAAGCCCCATTGCCGGCAATGGATGTCCCGCTAAGAACATAGAGAAATACCCGTTCTCCGGAAGTTTTTGAACAACCATTTTGCCTGCGGAACTTCCGGCTGGCCAGAAGAGCATTTCATCGGGATTTTTCCCGTTCTTCAGCAATGTGAATCGTCCAATCTTCGGTACAGACGCGATATAGAAGCATCCTTTATTCTCGACAGATGCGCCCATCAGAGCAATCGGCTCCAGCCACGTCCAATCCGCGCCGCCAAGAGATGACCAAGCAGCGTCCAGCAACTTCGCGGCTTCTTCGTCAAGCGCCGCGGCATTGAAATAGACCACGCTGCGGGTCTGCGCCGGAAGATTCTTCACAACAACCGGATCGAGCGGAATCCGGGTATCGGCTCTCAATTCCGGGAGAAAGAGAATCCCCAGCGCAAACAATACGCAGATTCCGGCAAAGTAACATGACAACTGTAATTTTGTACGTTTCATGGCAAACTCCTGTATTCGCAATTTCAGATTTTTCGCCGACGCCCCCAGGCCGCAGCCCGGAGCATGGCCATACGCCCCGGTCTGGTTGGACAGCAGAAGACCGGCGTATTGCGCCATCTCCCGCCGATCCAGACACAGCGCCGCCCGCACCTTCCCGTCACAGTCGAATTCGGCGATCATCGCCCAACGAGAGGCGAGAATGCGCACAAATGGATTGAGAAAGAAAATATTGGACAGCATCGTCAGGAAAAACGCAACCGGATTATCTCTTCTACGCAAATGCTCCAGCTCATGAATCAGGATCATTCGCAGTTCAAAATCCGTGTATCCGTCGTATCTCCGGAGGGGGCAAAGAACCGCCCCGCGCCGCAACGTTCCGAAAGAAGCCGCCACCGGCAGCATACCGCTGCAATCCAGCAACTTGATCGGAAAACGCTCCAGACTCGTCAGGCGTTTCGCCTCCAGAAACACATTAGAAACCCGGCAGTCTGTGATCGCGAGGCACTGACAAACCCGGTTGCGCCATATGAAGTAATGCTTCCATTGCCTTGCCAACAACAGCAACACACCCATCAGATAAAAAATCACCAGCACATCGGCCAGTTTCCAGCGCCATCCCACCGTTTGCGCAGGAGCCGCCGCCGAAACGGGAGCCGGAACCGCTCCGACCGTAGGCGCGGAGGGAACCGGTTGCGGAGCCGTCGGTTTCATCTCCTGCGGAACCGGAGAGATCAAGGCGATGTTCCAATCCGGCACTTCAATGCGGTGCACGGGAGCGCTCTCCGCGATACGCGGGAATTCGATTTGCTCGAACGGCGCAAGCACCAGCAGCAGCGCGAAAAAAAACACCTTGCGCCCTCCGGCAAAAATCAGTTTGCGCCGTAGGAAGAACTCCAGAATCAGCAGCGCCAGAATGATCACGCCACCCCGCATGGCCGTATTCGCCAGATAGTAAAGAAAGTCTTCACTCATTGTTTCATTTCCTCAATCAAACGGCTGATCTCTTGGATATCGGTCGAAGAAAGCTCACCGCTCCGAATGAAAAACGAGATCATCGCGGCCGGTGCTCCATCGAACATTTTATCCATAAATTGCCGTCCCGCAGATTTCAACGCGGCGGCCTGGCTGATCAGCGGCTCATACAGATAACTGCGGCGACTGCCGCTCTGACGGACGAAATTCTTTTTGACCAGCCGCCCGAGCATGGTCTTGATGGTAACCGCCTCCCAAGAGTTGGCGGCTTGTACATTTTTGACGATCTCCGGCAATGTCTGAGGGGAATCCTCCCACAGAACCTTCATGATTTCAAGCTCGCTTTCCGGAATTCGTATCTCTTCCATATCTCTGCATCCCTCAAGTTATCTCAGTATTTCAATGAAAACCGAAACGGCGAAGCCATTCGCCTTTTTTCTATAAGTTACACGAGTAATCTATAGATTCAAGGCGGAATTCATTTTTTTCTTTCTTTTTTACGACGACGCAAAAAAAAACGCCGCCGGAACTCCGGCGACGGGTAAAAATGAAGCACAAGCAGACAAACTATTTCAAGATCAGCTCGATGACCGGGATCTCGCATCCCTGACCGGGGAGGATCACCGGCAACTCCAACGTCACCGCGCCCTTCGGGGTCGCACTGTTCAGATTGTTGCTGGTCGCCGGGCGGATACGCAGCTCACTGCCGTCCGCGAGAAGCTGTGCGTAACGGAGCCGGTCGGACATCCCTTCCAGATGAAGATGCTTAAACGGCCACGCGAGGCAATGCAGATAAATCCGGTTGGTCGCCGAATTCCACGTCGCGCGGCAGTCCGCCGGAACCGGGAACCACTCCGGCGCCTGTCCACAGCCGTAAATCGAGCGGGAATTGTACTTCATCCAATCGCCGTAGGCCGCCAGACACTGAAGCGCGCGATGATCCAGATAACCACGCGCGGTCGGGCCGACGTTCATCAGCAGATTTCCGCCGCGCGAAACATGGTTGATCAGCATTTCGATGCACATCCGTGGCGACTTCCAGCTCATCTCATCGCGGAAATATCCCCAAGAGCCGGAGAAGGTCTGGCAACCTTCCCAGACCACCGGATTTCCGTTTTCATCCGCCAACCCCTTGTCCGGCGTATATTGCTCCGGGGTGGCGATGTCGCCCGAACCGGGCAGATCGAGCCGGTTGTCGATGATGACCTCCGGCTGCAGGCGGCGAGCCAGCTCCACCAGTTTCTCCGACTCCCAATCGGCGCACCCCTTGCCGTCCTCGCCCGGATAGGAGAAGTCGAACCAGAGGACATCCACCTTGCCGTAATCGGTCAAAAGCTCCGTCACCTGATCGCGCATGTATTGCGCATAGCGCTTCATGTCGCGCGACGCATTGATCTGCGCAATCTCCTCTGCCGGAAGGTTGCGCAACGGATGAATCCGGTCGATGGTAAAATCCGGGTGGTGCCAGTCAATCAACGAATAATAGAATCCGACTTTCAACCCCTCCGCTCGGAACGCCTCAACCACCTCGCGCAGCAAGTCGCGCCCGACCAGCGTGTTGGTCACCTTGTAATCGGTGTACTTCGTATCCCACAGACAGAATCCTTCGTGATGCTTGGTGGTGATGACGAAATACTTCATCCCCGCCTCGCGCGCGGCTTTCGCCCACGCCGCCGGATCGAAAAGATCGGGGTTGAAAAGCTCGAAGTAGACCTCGTAATCCTCGTTCGGAATGAATTCCGCATGCCGCACCCACTCGTGCCGCGCGGGGAGCGCATAAAGCCCCCAGTGAATGAACATACCGAATCGATCGTGCACAAACCAGCGGGTATCGCCTTTTTTCATTTTCATCTCCCTGATTGAATTGCATCACGTGCAGGCTCAGGTTATATTGTACTGGAAGATATGAATTTTAGCAATATTTTTTCTATGAATAAAGTGGGAATAGATATGGGGAAAACAAACATCTCCCTCTTCTCCGAGCGACAGCTCCGGATCGACGGAATCTGGCAGGCACAGCTGGGATCGTTCTGGCACCGCTTTCATCTGACCGGCGGATATTGGCGGCTTTACCACCACGACATCCCCGGCGCAGGCGTCCGGTTCAACGGGCAGAAAATCGAGCTTCTGCCGGATTCCATCTACCTGCTCCCCCCCTACCCCGAGCTGGTCACCTGGCGGGAGCAGCCGGTCACCCAGTTTTATATCCACTTTGAAGCGGCCTCGCTCTTCGGCAACCCGGAGTATCCGCTGAACCGCATCAAACTCACGCCGGAACTGGCCGCTTTGCTGGAGGAGGCGCGGCACCAGATCGACAACGAACCGGGCGGGAGCCGCCTTGATCTGCTCGGGCTGGCCATCACCGGGATCGCACTCGCCCGCCTCCCCGCCGAAGCGTTACGGGAACTGGATCGCGATCGCCGGATCACCCGAATCTGCGACTGGATCCGCAACCATCCGGCTCGCGAGCTGGATATTCCGGAGCTGGCCGCCCGCGCCGGATTTGCTCCCAACTCCTTCATCCGCCGCTTCCGTGAAGTCACCGGGAGCACGCCGCACCAATACCTGCTCCAGCTTCGCTACACCGCCGCCGCACGACTGCTGGAATCCACCGAGCTGGGGATCGACGCGATCATCGCTGAAATCGGCGTCAAAGATCGCTTCCACTTCTCCCGCACCTTCAAACGGTTTTACGGTTCGCCCCCAGCCGCCTATCGCGCCACCGCGCAAAAGCGCGGATAAAAAAACGGCTCCCGGCGTTATTCCGGGAGCCGTTTTTATTTGACAAGAAATCGATTGCAGCTTAAATGCCGAGATCGATCATCGTGTCGGCAACCTTGCGGAAGCCGGCGATATTGGCGCCCATGACGTAGTTGTCCGGTTCGCCGAATTCAGCCGCCGCGGTACGGGCCGCGTTGTGAATGTTGATCATGATGCCATGCAGTTTGGCGTCGACTTCATCCGTGCTCCAGGAGAGGCGCATCGCGTTCTGGCTCATTTCAAGACCGCTGGTGGCCACGCCGCCGGCGTTGGAGGCCTTGCCCGGCGCAAAGAGAACGTTGCTGTGAATCAGCAGTTCGGTCGCATCCATCGTGGTCGGCATATTGGCGCCTTCGATCACGGCAATACAACCGGCGGCGGCCAATGCCTTGGCGTCCGCCAGGTCGAGTTCGTTCTGGGTGGCGCAGGGCATCGCGATATCCGCTTTGGCCATCTGCCAGGGGCGCTTGCCTTCGTAGTATTTCGCACGCGGGAATTTCTCGGCGTACTCGCTGATGCGGCCGCGCTTGACGTTCTTGAGTTCCTGAATGAACGCGAACTTTTCAGCATCGATGCCGTCTTCGTCAATGATGCAGCCGTTGGAGTCGGAGAGAGAAAGCACCTTGGCGCCGAGCTGCGTCGCCTTCTGTGCCGCAAACTGGGCGACGTTGCCGGAACCGGAAATCAGAACTCGCGCGCCGTCAAACGAACGGTTGCGCGTCGCCAGCATCTCCGCGCCGAAGTAAACCGCGCCGTAGCCGGTCGCCTCCGGACGGATCAAGCTGCCGCCCCAGTTCAGCCCCTTGCCGGTCAGAACGCTGTCGTAGCTGTTGACGATCCGCTTGTACTGGCCGAACATATAACCGATTTCGCGGGCGCCCACGCCGATGTCACCGGCGGGAACGTCGGTCGAGGGACCGATGTGGCGATAGAGTTCACGCATCAGACTCTGGCAGAAAGCCATGACTTCACGGTCGGATTTCCCCTTGGGATTGAAGTCGGAGCCGCCCTTGCCGCCGCCCATCGGCAGCGTGGTCAGACTGTTCTTGAACACCTGCTCAAACCCGAGGAACTTCAGGATGGAGAGGTTCACCGACGGATGGAAGCGAATTCCGCCCTTGTAGGGACCGATGGAGCTGTTGAACTGTACACGATAGCCGGTGTTGACCTGAATATCGCCCTTGTCGTCCACCCACGGAATCTGAAAAACGATGGAGCGCTCCGGGATCACCATGCGCTCAAGAATCTTGTTTTTCTCGTACTTCGGCTGGGCGTCCAGCATCTTGTTCAACGAACCGAGAACCTCGGTCACGCTCTGGATGAATTCCACTTCATGACCGTTGGTCTTCTGAAGACCCGCCAACACACGTTCAACATACTTGCTCATTCTTAGATCGAACCTTTCCTGCGATTAACTAAAGTCGAGACTCTGAAATATCTGGTAAAGCATTTCCCGTGCCATTCGGCACAAAGAGTTGACCGAATGCACACTTGCCGTTTGGGGAGCCACCCTTGCACCTTACTCTTTATTACATTTTTGTAGCAAAAATAACGCTATTTTACAAAATTGTAATGAAATAGGCAAAAACCACCCGTTTTTGCTCCATTTAGCGACATTTCACCGAAACGGCCAAACGCCGCCGAACCCTTCCCCAAGGGCAGTAAAAATTTTGCAATCAACTTACAACAAAAGGGTTATTGCGTTCGCAACGGCGATGATCCGCATCGGCGGCGCCATGTGCAGCGTTTTCCTTTTTTGTAATCCCCACAACTCTTTTCGCGGTAAAACCTCGTCTAATCGGCAATACACATTTTGATTTCTGCACAAAATTGTGATAATTTCCCGGGTCACACAATCCGCTGAAACAATCGGATTGCACATCGTTCCCCCCTTGCCCATCTTCCGTCGGGACACCACGCAAAGATCGATTAATTTAGCACAATTTTAGAAAAAATCCACTTTTCGTCTTCCTCCTTCCTTGATTTCATCGAAAGAAACCTTATATTGTTAGTGAACGATAACTAACAAGACGGAGCGAACCATGAAATCGACCAAACGACAGCAGGAAATTCTCGCAGTGGCTCTGACGCTGGCGGCGGAAGGGGGACTGGCGAACATCACGATCCGGCGGCTGGCCGACGCACTCGGGATCACGGAACCGGCGATCTATCGCCATTTCAGCAGCAAAGCCGAGATAGTGAAAGCAATGATCCGCGCATTTGAATTCGCCTCCGACGAAACGATCGCGGGAATTCCGCAACGCGGGTTGGACGGTGTGGGAGCGTTCATCACCAGCCGGTTTGAACTGGCGGTGGCGAATCCCCCACTGGCCAAGGTCATGTTCGCAGAAGAGATGTTCATGGGCGATGCGGAATATGCGGAGTTGATTTTACACATGATGCACGCGCACCGGGACGCGCTGCGGCGAATGTTCCAGGAGGCGCGCGATGACGGGGAACTGCGAAGCGACATCGCGCCGGACACGCTGTTTCGCATCGTCTTCGGCCCGGTACGGCTGCTCATCAAACAATGGGGAATGAGCGGATACGCTTTTGAACTGAAACCCGCAGGTGAAGAGCTGTGGGAATCATTGAAACAATTGTTGCGCCCGGAATAATTCAGAAAGAGGAGAACACATTATGAAACGAAAAATCATCGAAATCAACGACGAACTCTGCGACGGCTGCGGCCTCTGCGTCCCGAACTGCGCGGAAGGCGCCATCCAGATGATCGACGGCAAGGCGCGTCTGATCAGCGACCTTTTCTGCGACGGGCTGGGTGCCTGTCTGGGCGAGTGTCCGCGCGGCGCCATCACGCTCATCGAGCGCGAGGCGCAACCCTATGACGAACGCCTCGTCATGGAGCGAATCGCAACCCAGGGTACGAATACCATCAAAGCGCACCTCGATCACCTCAAGGCGCACGGAGAACTTGAGTATCATCGCATCGCGGTCGAATTTCTCCGTGAAAAAGGCGTCCCGGTTCCGGAAGAGAAACCGGCGACGCCAGCGGAATCCAAGCTCCCCTGCGGATGCCCTGGAACTCTGGCTAAACTGCTGAAACCGCGCCCCCCGGCTCCGGCGGCTTCCGCCGAGGACGTCCCGCAGGGCGAGATCCCGTCGGCACTGCGCCAATGGCCGGTTCAGCTTCATCTGCTGAACCCCAACGCGGCCTACTTCGACGATGCCGAACTTCTGGTGGCGGCGGACTGCGTGGCTTACGCGGCGGGCGGTTTTCACCGTGATATGCTGGCAGGAAAAATCCTCGCCATCTTCTGCCCGAAACTCGACTCCAGCGCGGAAGAATATATCGCCAAACTCACGGAGATTTTCAAGAACCACCACATTCGTTCGGTCACAGTCGCCAGAATGATCGTCCCCTGCTGCGGCGGAACCGTGTCCATCGTGGAAGAGGCGCTGAAACGCTCCGGCAAAGACATCCCGCTCACTGTGCGAATCATCGACCTCGGCGGAGAAACGGTCAAACCCTGAGGGTACCAATACGCCCCCGTTCTCCGCAATCCGGGGAAACGGGGGCGCGACATTTCATCACTCTCCCGCTTGCTGCTCCTGTACGGCGCGGACGTCGCGGGACGTCTTCCGGTAAAAACGCGGGCTGACCACTTTCGCATAGCGCGGATAACGCTTTTTCAGCTCTTCCGGGCAAGTCGGCTCGATGTTCTGGAAGCGACGGTAGAACCAGAGATACTGTTCCGGGTAGCGCCGGACATACTCTTCGGAGATGTTCATCAACTCCTGAAGCACCTCGGTTTCGTCGCGATACTCGGAAAACGGTTTCGGCAGATAGGCCGAGTGCGCGTGAACCCGGCCGTCTTCGTGGCGCACGCTCGTACCATAAATAATCACCGCCGGAATGTCGCGGGCAATGCAATACTTCATCAAATGCGCGGGAGCGGTACTGCTGGGAACCGGCAACCCGAAGAAATTCACAAAACTGCCACCGTCGCGGACACGGGTGTTCTGATCGATCAACGTCCCCACCCCGCGTCCATCGCGCAGCGCCTTGGTCGCCGCCCGAATTGCGCCGTTGGAGAAGATGATTTCCAACCCCTTGACTTTCTCGCGGTTCCCGCTGTTGAACATCCGGTTGAGATAGGGGTTCCTCACCGGCTTGGCGATGGCAACCATATCGACACCGGCGTAATAGGGAGCCATGACCCCGGAAGCCTCCCAGCTCCCGAGATGCGGATTGACGAAAATAATCCGTTCGCCGCGCGCAACATGCCCCTTGAGCTGCTCAGTGATGTCGGGAGGCAGAAAATAGCAGCGCTCGATCCGCTCCGACCGGCCATTGAGCCAGACGAATTCTGCAAGATTCAACGCGAGATGATGCAACGAGAGCAGTCCGATCCGGGCGGCTTCTTTCCGGGAATATTCCGGAAACGCGGCCTGCACATTCTCCTGCACCAGTTTGCGGATCGAGGGGATGCAATACATGATCCGGCCACCGATCCAACTCGTCGCTTTCACGGCCGGATACGGCATCAACCGAATGATCTGATACGGAACCCATACCGCCAGATAAACCAGAATATCGCGGAACTTGCCAAATATATTCATCTTCAAGCATCTCCTGAAATAATCAACTCTTAGTCAAATATACACGCCGACTATCATTTTTGCCAATTTGTGAGGGAAAGATTTTTATGTTTGAAACGAATTGCAAAATCCGAAAAATGGAGTTATTGTAACCGTCGCATAGTGCAAAATTTATTTCAAGCCCAGAGAAATCCGGAATGAAGACTGAAGATGTTGATCCGCAAGATGTCACCGTCGACCAGACGGTACAGCTTAACACGCGCGTGCTCCCGGCGCGGGAAGCGACGGAAACGGGAAAGACGACCGTGGGAAAACACACGGCAACTTTGACGATGCTGGAGAAAACCGGCGATATCACCCGCTCCATCTTTCGCAAAAAAATCTCCGTCCACGAAGTGGTGGTGGAAGAGCATTTCGGTGAAAACGCCAAACAGCGCGAAGTCCAGTTGACCACGGTTCCGGAAGAGTTTCTCTACAATCTCGAACAAAGTTTTCAGCCGCGAAAAGAGATCGCGCGCGGCGGCCATGGGAAGATCTCCCTGTATGAGGATCAGGCGCTGGAGCGCAATGTCGCGGTCAAATCCCTGCTGGGCGAGCTGGAGCAGGACGCAGAGCTGCGTAGCCGGTTCGTCGCCGAGGCAAAAGTCACCTCGCAACTCGACCACCCGTCGATTCCCCCCGTTCACGGATTGCTCGGCGACCCGGCTCACCGGCTCCATATGGTCATGAAGATGATCGACGGCATGACGCTGACCAATTATCTGGAGCGGGTTCGCAAGAATTACATCCAAAACGGCGTGAGTAAATTCGATGTCCGCAAAGACCTGTTCGAGCGGCTGAACATCTTCCGGCGCGTCTGCCACGCCGTCGAATACGCGAACAGTCACCAGGTGGCGCACTGTGACCTCAAGCCGGACAACATCATGATCGGGCGCTACAACGAAACCTATGTCATGGACTGGGGCATCGCCAAAACCCGGGAAGCGATGCTGAAGAAGCAGACAAGCCGACGGCTCACCGGAACCCCGCGCTACCTGTCGCCGGAAGCCGTCGTCGGGGATGAAACATGGAAAGATGAGCCGGATACGCGAAAATATGGCTGGATGTCCAGCGACCTTTACGCCCTCGGCCTGATCTTGTTTGAGCTTACAATGCTGTCCCCGGCCTATGAGGGAAAGAACAGCGATGAAGTCATCCATCGTGTCGCGGACGGCGACATGGAGCCTCTCGTCAACCGCTTCGGTTGCCGGGTCGACAATGACTTGCAGGCGATCATCAAAAAGGCGACCGCGCAGGATCTGCGGGAGCGCTATCACAGCGTGCGCGCCATGGATGAGGACATTGCCAAATACCTGCGTGGCGAAGAAGTTTCAGCCCGCCCGGACAACCGGTTCCGCAAAGTCATCCGCTGGGGCGGACGCCATGCGTTGCTTTTGCTTTTCACCGCGTTGATCGCGTTGCTGATCGCATCATCCTCGGCGACCTATACTGTCTACAACCATCTGGAGGCGGCGCGACTGGATAAACTGGTCACTCTGGCCGCCTCCCGCGCCATCCGAACCGGGGAAGAGCTGGACACCCGCTTCGACAAGCTGAACACCGGCCTGTGGGCGCTCGCGATGGAGGCGCGCAGTCTTTTGACGGAACAGCACGGCGGCGGTCACACCTCCGGCGATATCTGCATCCGTGAAATCGGGCCGGGCGCGGCGCCGTACCGGATCGCCGCACCGGACTTCGACTGCATTTACTACCTGCGCGCCCCCGGGCTATCCATGGCCGACGCCGACACGGTACTCCGGAAACTGGAAGTGATGGAAGAGAGTTTCCTGCGCTTCATTCTCGAGAGCGACGACCTCGGCGCAGGTGGAGAGGCCACAGAATTGAAGCTGAAACTGGCCGACTCTCAACTCCCCGCCTCCCGACTTTTCGTCGGGTTGCGAAACGGGCTGCACATCGTCTACCCCCGCAATTTGGATTACCCGGAGAACTATGATCCGCGAAAACGCGACTGGTATCAGGCGCACTCGGCAGGCAAAGTGCCGCCGGGAACCCCCTATTGGCTGAGTTACCGCGACGTCAGCAACGGGCGGCGACTCCTGGCGGGGCGGATCGTCATCCAGGACGACAACGGCGAAAAACTGGGGGTGATGGCGTTCGACCTGCCGCTGGAGCAACTTTACCGGATCATCCGCGAGCGGACGCCGGAAGGCGCGCGTCCCGGCATACTCATCAACTCCGAGGGGCGGATCATGCCGGAAGACGGCGGGGAACCCGGCGAAGTGCACCCTGCCTTTCAGGAGATACAGAAACGTGAATTCGGACGCGGCACCGGAACCGATGGAGAACTCTACCTCTTCTCCCGGTTAAAAGCCCCCGGCTGGTTCTACGTGGAGAAATTCATCCGATAGCGCCGTGATCGAGGCCGGTGTCTGCAAGCCGGTCGCCACAACGAGGGCGAGCGGCGAATTCGTTGATACGCGAATGCAAATCACCCTCCAGATCGGCGTGAAGCTCGTGACTGCCGAAGCGTCGGTGCAGCCAATCGGCGTGATTCAGCAAGCGGGTCACCATTGCCGCCCGAATCCCCGGCGGCAGCTGAAAACCGTTGCCGCCTAACGTGTGCAGGCTCAACGCCCGGATCAGAGATGACTTCCAGACCATCGGGTTCACCGGTAAAATACAATCCCCCGCCCCCCGGTTCAACTGAATCACGTGCCGGATTCGGAGTGATTTCGCGGCCTCCACCGGAACTCCGTCCGGCAGATATCTCCACGTGCTCCAGGTCGGCAGCGGCTGAGCGTGAAATTCTCCGTCGTCCGCACGGGAAAGCAGAATCATATCGTCCGCGGGAGCGCAACCACCCTGCGCCTCATAACGTTTCGCGCTCGTACTTTTCCCCAGCCCGCTATCGCCAAACAGAATGACGCCGTCCTGACCGCCGGGAAGTTCCAGCAATGCGCCGTGAATCAGACAGAGGCGCATATCGTTCACCGCATGAACCGCCAGAGCCAGATAACGTTTCTGCGACAGCAGCGCTAACTCCACTCCGATACGCGGAACGCCGCCATCCAGCATCACCCGGCTCCTGCCGCTGTCGTGATCGATATAGATGGAGCCGGGAAAGTCCGGCCAATTGGCGTCAATCCGTTCCCAGTTGCGGGGCAATGGGAGAATCCCGCCCGGCAACAGCTCCAACGCGGCGGACGGCAGTTGCTCCGGAGAGCCGATGGGAAGCGTCATCGCACGCGCGAACAAATCGATCGTACTGGCACGCAGACCACGATAACCGTGTTCGGCAAACATGATCTCTCCACCGAGCCGGGGGAGAGGGATGGAGAGCGTGCGAATCGTGCTCATAACCACCCGTTGGATTTCAGCGCGTCCGCAATATCCCGAAAGCAATATCGGCAGGCCGGTTGCGCTGCGGGGCAATTCTGGCGGCAATACCAGAGATAGGAACAACCGTCACACTCCTCGCCGCGGGGCGGTTTTTTGCCGCCCAGCACCGCGCGGCGGAACTCCTGCAATCGCGGGGCGTTCCGCCAGACCTCCTCAATCCGATCCCGGTTCACCTGTCCGAGCACGTTGTGCTCAGCGGCGGAACAGGAGAGAATCGCGCCATCCGCACGGATGCACAATGTGCTCCAGAGATTGCTGCAACTGCAGAATTCTCCGGTTTTCCCTCCCTGCCGGATCGGGTTTTGAATGGCCCGGTAAAAGCGGCTCGGAGTCGAGCGATAAAAAATGGCGGGGAAACGTTCCTCGATCGACCGATGCAGATGGATCAGTTCCGCCAACTCTTCGACCGTAAGCATACGCGTCGCCTCCGGAAGCGGTGCGTCCGGATACTCCACCACCGGAGTGATGCGAATCGCGGACGGCGACAGCGTTTCCGCCAGAACCCCGGCCGCATCACAAATCGAACGGTAATTCCCAGCGTTCGCCACCATGTTGATCCGTACCGGAACGTTCTGCGCGCGCAGCAACCTCACCGCCCGAACCGCCTTGCGCCATGAACCATCGCCGCGAATCAGGTCGTGCGCCGTTTCATCCCCATCGATGGAGATCTGAACATAATCACAGCGTCCGCTTGAACCGATGAATTCCGCCAGCTCTTCTGTCAGCAATGTGCCGTTGGTGATGAGGCAATAGCGCATCCGGCTCGCCACCACATGGCGGACAAAATCCGGGAACCAATTCAAAATCAACGGTTCTCCGCCGTAGATGGAGATACGCATCACCTTCAACCGGGCAAGTTCGTCAATCAACTGTTTCCACTCGGCCAGAGGGAGGTCACGCCTCTCTTTTTTCTGGAACCCGCGGTAGTAACAGAAGGAACATGCCAGATTGCAGTGATGCGTCAGATAGACATCCACTTTTTCCGGAGTAACCGATTCCGTAATCATTTCTTCTTTCTGCCTTATGAAAGAAAAGGCCTCCGGTTCCGCCGATTGGCAAAAAACAGGAAGCCAAACCGTATTTTATTGTATGTGATACTCAACCAATCGGCAATACGATGAATTCACATTCGCCCGGATCTCCACCGTCGACCAGATTGTCACCGCACTCGTTGAAAGAGTCGCCGTGAGCGATCTGATAAGGCGGCTGATAATTCACCAACTGCGGTTTCTCATAAACCATCATTTTAGCCCTCATGCTTTTCATTATGCCAGTTTACCGAGGCGGAGACCATCGGATTCCGCCGACAACAGCCATTGGTCGCTGCCGGAAGCGCCGAGCCAGCCGTTCAAATCATCGTCCCACTGTGCGGCCAACTGCAGGCTTCCGCCGAGATCGAAGGTCACCGATCCGAGCGACGTCCAGCCATTCAGAATGCCGTTTGCGTTGTCGGTTTTCAAAACCAACGCGGAATCACCGCCGCCGAGCAATCCGGCGTCAAACGCAAGCGTCATCTTATCTTCGGTGAAATCGTTGAATCCGTCCGCCCAATAGAAAACACCCGCGTTTTTGTTGGTAGCGTTGAGTTCAAAATTCCACGTGCTGGTATCCGCCAACTTGGTGCCGTCGAGCATGGTGCCTTTCGTCAGCGTCACCGTCGTATCGCCGCGGAACGTCACGGTATCGAAGAGCGACAGCGCCGCATTGACCTCCCCGGTGAAATCCTCGAACGTGAGCAATTTGTCGCCGGTGATGAATTTGTACGAAAGCGTGGACTGCTGGCTGTCACCAAGGATCACGCTCGCATTGCCGAACTTCAGGTTTTTCCCTTCGCCGGTGATCGTGATCGAGGTGTTGCCGTTGATGACCGCATAGCCGAAGCCACCGCCATAGATGTTCCCGCCAAAGTGAATTTCACTCGTTGACGCATCGATCGAAATACTCGTATCCCCGATGATGATGTTGTTGCCGGAATTCGCCAGGCTGCTGGCGTAGCCGCCTGCCAACACATGCGCCGCAAAGGTTCCACCATTGATGACGAGATTGGTTCCGGCCGTCATCATCGTGCCGCCGCCGACGGAGTAGTGACCGGCGAACACGGCGTTCTTGAATGTTCCACCGTTGATCGTGATGGTGCTGCCGCCCTGGGTCACGCTTCCGGCCTTCTGCACCTGCGCGCCACCGCCGAGCATGCTGGTGAACGTGCCGCCGTCGATGGTGACGTTGACGCTGCCCAGAGTCACCAGGTTTCCGGCGACAACCCGCCCGCCGGCGAACAGGGCATAGATGCTTTCGGTCGTGTCGACCGCGATGTTGACGTCGCCCTGAATCCGCATGATTCCGCCATTGGAAACGTCGCCGGCGGCGTAAACCACCATTGCGCTCGTACTGCCGGTGATGCCGAGATTGACATCGCCGCTGATCTGGAGCATTCCGATACTGCTGCTGACCTTGCCGCCCGCGACCAGCGTCATGAGCGCGGAGGCGCCGATGGCGCTGTCGTTGACATTCAACGTCACATTGCCATTGATGCCATAGAGGCCATCCGTGATCACCGAACCGCCGATCACGCTGCCGCCGGTCTTGGTCACCGAGTCGAGGTCAAGCTCGACGTCGCCGGCGAGCCAGCGATCCAGCGCGCCGCCGACAATATCGCCATTCCACGAAAGATTATCCAGTGCCAGAGCGTGGCCGTCGCCATAGATGGCGTCGCCGGAGATCAGCGTATTGCCGCGACCGTTGCCGGAAATTTGCGTATCGGTCTGCGCCACAAGCGCCCCATCGGTCAGAACAATGCTCTGTCCGTTCAGATTCGGATCGAAAGTGACAGTCGCCAGACCATTGCCGTCAACGCAGTCGGCCGCATATTCCACCACAGCTTCCCGCAGCGAATATTCATGATCCCAAATATCGACGAGATCGGTCGAAATCGTGACATGCACCTTCGACGGCTCTTTGGCCCGCGCCTCCAGGTAAAGAACGTCGTCCGAATCGAGAAGCAGCTGATACCGGACATCGCCGACACGGATGGCATTGCTGGTGCTTCCGGAGAGCGTGAACAACTCCGTCTGGGTCACACCATCCACCGAGAAACCGACGGCACGATCAAACGTGACCGCATTGCCGATCAACGCATAGCGTCCGGTCTGCGTGGAGGAAATCGACACACTGTAGTCCGGCGCCCCGTTGATCAGCGTATAGTCATTGATCAACACCTCGCCACGGACGCCGTCGCGCTTGCTCAGCGCCAGCTCGATGCCGGTGCCTGCCGTCGTCGCATCGACCAATGTATTCGTGGTCAACGCGGCATTGAGGATAATTGTTCCTTGCAGCGTCAAAGATCCGCTGTTGTAAACCGTATCCGAAATTTCCGCAAGCGTCACATCGATCAACGCGGCATTGCCGGTGTTATAAAGCGCTCCGCCTTCCGACGCACTGTTGCCGGAGAAAACAACGTTTTTCACCGTAATCTCATTTGCGTTGTAGATCGCCCCGCCCTTTTCACTGGCCGAGTTGTTTGTGAAAGTAATGCCCGCGATCTCCTTCTGCGTGGCCGCAACTGCCGCATCGGTCGCCTCAAGATAAATGGCTCCGCCATCCTTGGAGGCCTGATTATCAGTGAACTCGTAAGTCGCATCCGTGGACCAATTCAGAGTTCCGCCGGAAGTCAGATAAACCGCGCCGCCATTCGCAGCGGAGTTTCCCCGGAATACCGTGTGGGAACTATCGGAGAACGTCAGCGTTCCGGAGGTGGCGACATTGTTATATTTGCCGCCATGGCCGACATAGATCGCTCCGCCGTTGGAATACGCCGAGTTTTTCTCAAAGGTATTGTCACCCTTCAGGGTCAGCTTTCCGGCCAATGCGCCGCTGTTGCCGCTGTCTTTGGCGTCGCCGGCTCCAAGCGCAACCGCGCCACCGTGCGCCACCTGGGTTCCCTCGGTGTAATTGCCGTTGTCATAGAGGATGGAGATCGCCCGGTTGTTTTCAAGCAGGCAATCGGTCAACGTGACCTCCGCGATTCCTCTGAGCTGGTCATCCCGACCGCCGACGAAAACCGCGCCGCCATATTGCGCCGCATTGCCGTCGAACCGGCTGTTCGATATGGTGTTTTTCGTGGAGAAATAATTCGACCATGCAAAGACAGCACCGCCATACGCGCCACCGCTGGCACTCTTTTTCGAGACTTTGTTATTGACAAAATCACAAAATTCAAGTGTAATATTGCCCTGCTGATTCATGATCGCACCACCACCGGAACGACTGGAACCATTGGCAACCACGTTGTCCTGGAAGAGAACGCGACTGGAGTCTGAACCGCCCGTAATAGAAAGGTTTCCATTGGTGGAAATCGCGCCGCCAAAGTTGCTCGACTCGTTTCCGATGAATTTGGTATTGCTGTTCTGAATCACAATTCCGGAGTTTATGTTCCCGAAGATCGCGCCGCCGTTCCCCTGATATTCCATACTCTTGTCATATACAAGGTTGTTCTTGAAAAGAACGTCGCCTTCGCCTTTGATCGTGACGCTCTTTCCGGTAACCAGAAAAATCGCGCCGCCGCCGTCGATGCCGTGTGATACGTTGTCGACAAAAGAGATCGTGTCCCCGGCTTTCGCATCGATGGTTGCGCTTCCATTGTTCACAAAGATCGCGCCGCCGCTGCCGCCATACGTTCTTACTGAAAAACTCAACCGCGAATCATCGGGGGAAATCGCGTGATTACCGGTAAACGCAACATTCCCGGTCACGGTCAGCGAAGAGCCGTTGAAGAAGATCGCACCGCCACCGTTGACGACGAATCCGCCGGAAGCAACGTTGTTCTGGAACACGATGGAGGAACCGGTGCCGTCCACTTTCAAAGTCCCGGTGGAGTAAATCGCGCCGCCGTTGCCGTCCCAGCGAGTCAGCTGAACACCCAGGGTTCCGGTTCCGGTTATTTCTTTTGCGTCGGGGCGGGTTCTGTTTGAATCAAACAGAACATTGCCTTCAATCGTCAGGTTCCCGGTGTTGTAAATCGCGCCGCCGCCGAAAGAGGTGTTTCCGGTTCCCTTGGCGAGGTTGTTGGCGAACACGATCCCGGAGCCGGAACCGGAAATAAGTCCGCCGGCTCGAAGATAGACCGCTCCACCATTGACCGTCGCCGTATTGCCGCGGAACGAGGACTCGCCAGTCAGCGTCCAGAAGCTGTCCGCATGGATCGCGCCGCCGTTGCCGGTCATCAGCGCATTCGACACCGTGACGCTGTCGAGCGTCACCGTGGCCCCGGCGCCAACAGTCATGATTTGAGCGGAACCGGCACCATCCAGCGTCAATCCCGAGAGCGACACCGTGCCGCCGGTAACAGAATACATCTTGGTTGCGGTGCCTGCGGACAAGGTGTGATTGCCGGAAGTCGCCACGGAATCCGCAATTGCAATCGTGTCGTCGAAACTGAAATCCGCCGCGATCGCAATGTCTGATTCCAGATTCGCGATGGCAGTGGAATACTCGTCATATGTCGTCACCAGAACCGGAGTGCCAAACGTACCGAATGCCCTTGCCGTATTTGCGCCGCTATCGGCTTGCAAACTGCTCCCGGCCATCGTCGCGACCTCCGTCACTTCTGCAGCCTTCGTCGTCGAAATCGCCGCGACACGCTCCGCCAGACGCTGGCTGGTCGCAGCAACCCAGGCGGAGGCTTCAGACAGATTGACCATGGAGATTTTTTCCGGGCTTAGAAGCGATTTCAGTTTCAACCATTTTTTCATGCGTGCACAATCCTTATATTTTTTTGGTAATAAAAACCCATAGTTTCAATACAAAAAGCCCCACCGCTGATTTCACTCAGCAATCAAAGGAGTTCTGCCAGAAACGGCAAAAAATATGCGATTTTTGGAGATCCTACAAATCTGTTTAAGTATACATATATACCCGTATGCAAGAAAAGTCAAGCAAAATACAGGAATTTTTATGATAAATATGATAATTCTATCACTCAGTTTATGAAAAATACGATAAATAGGGCCTGCTTAACCGGAATGGCTTATGCCGCCTCTTGATATTCCTGCGAATT
>JBEBTY010000018.1:0-66918 GCA_040393525.1 Victivallis vadensis
TGTAGTAAATTTACTGCTTGGCAAACGTTCTAATCCCATATCTGTTTTGAGTTCAGGTGTTGCTCGGGCGATAGAGCGGCAATGTTGTGGGCATTGTGGGGGAAATGCTTTTTCCCCCACGCCCCCTTTATCCACGATCACCGGCGAGCGCGGGGTCGTGGGATCGTTCCTCCACTACCACGGCGCCCCCGTTGGGGGCTTACTTGTCCGCCTTTGGCGGCCAACTCTTCAATTGCCCATTCGGGCAATGCCAGAGGGGCTTTTCGCTGCGCTGCGTTCGGCGGCGTCGCGTACGCTCCTTGTTGCCCGCTTCGGCTACGCCGAACCGCGCAATTCCCTCTCATCCGCTCCGCGGCGCATACCGCGCTTGAGTGACCTGAAAATGGTGTTCGTGGAAGGGAGAGTAAAGGGAAGCAGAAGTGGTGCATGCTACGCTTAAGTGACCTGAGGATGGTGTTCGTAGAAGGGAGAGCAAAGGGGGGAGCAGAAGTGGTACATGCTGCGCTTAAGTGACCTGAGGATGGTGTTCGTGGAAGGGAGAGCAAAGGGGGAGCAGAAGTGGTGCATGCTGCGCCTGGGATGAGCGAATAATGCTGTTTACTGCGAAGGGAAGCGGTGCATACCGCGCTTAAGCGACCTGAAAACGTTGGTTGTGAGGGGAGCATACGGCGCATTGAGTGACTAAGGATGTTTATTTACCGGGAAGAAAATCTGCGCATATCGTGTTTAACGTGAACAAATGAGGCGATCCAGCAGGGCAACATCATCTCTCCCGAAACTCCTTCGGCGTCATCCCGGTATATCTCCGAAACTGCCGATGAAACGTATAAACATCGGCGTACCCGAAACTCTCCGCAATCTCCTTCTGCGAAAGCGTCGTCGTCCGCAGCACCGACTGAATCCGCTCGATCCGGCGGCGAATCCGATACTCCACCGGAGCGACGCCAAAATATTCTGCAAACCCGCGCCGCAGCGTCGTGTGGCTCATTCCACACTCTTCCGCAATCCGGCGTACGGGGATCGCTTCTTCCGCAATCAATCGCTCCGCCGCGGCAAGAATCGCCTTCCGGCGCGGATCATCCAGCGCCGACTGCACCAAAAGGTCGCTGACAAACCGGAAGAACTCCGCGGCAACCGCAATCAACCGTTCCTCCGCCGCCGCCTCCAGCATCCGTGCCAGTGCCGCGAATTCCCCGATCAATCCGGAGCGCTCTCCCAATTCGATCACTGGACGCTCCGGCGAACACAGCGCGCGCTCTTGCAAAAGAACGGCGAACTCTTTCGGCAACACCAGAAAACAATCCACATAATCCCCCCCCGGATCATGTGTCTGGCGATGCGCCTCCCCCGGCAGTCGCAGCAGAAGCGATCCGGCTGCATAACGAAACAGCCGCCCGGCGGCATCCACATAATTCCCGCTCCCGGAAACAATGTAGCAGCAAGCAAAATCCGCGTCGCAGATCCCGCCGCGTTCCTGCGCCTCCGGGCAGGAAAACACGCTCACGCCGGCCTGAAGCCGTTGGTTCCAGCGATATACATGTTGCGCATTCATAACAAAGAATATGGCACTTTAAACATTTTATTTTCCATCAATTGATAGTATAATATAACAAACAGCATCACTTTTACAAGAGAGGTCGCCATGGAAAACTCGAACATCGTCAACGTCATCAACTTCATCCGCGCGGTCGAACCGCGGCCGGGCAGAAACATCGATCTCATCGAGCCGGTTCGCGAGCAAATGAAACTGGCCCAAAAACACAACTTGCCCACCACATGGCTACTGCAATACGACTCTCTGGTCAAGGGTCCCTTCGTGGATTTCTTGAAACAGGAGATGCCGGAGAGTCACGAAGTCGGCATCTGGTTTGAAGTCGTTCAAGAAATGGCCGAAGCCGCCGGCATCGAATGGCGCGGACGTTGGTCATGGGACTGGCATACCAACGTCGGTTTCTCCGTCGGCTACTCCCCTCGGGAGCGCGAACGTCTCGCCGACGTTTTCGTGGCGAAATTCACCGAGGTCTTCGGTTCAAAACCCCGTTCCATGGGGAGCTGGCTATTTGACGCGCACTTGCTTGACTATCTTCACCGGAAGCACGGCATCACGACCGCCTGCAACTGCAAAGAACAGTATGGCACCGACGGCTACACCCTCTGGGGTGGCTATTGGGCAAATGCGTACTACCCCTCGCGCCACAATTCGTTGCTACCCGCCCAAACCCAGACGGAACAGATTCCGGTTCCGGTTTTCCGTATGCTCGGCAGCGACCCGCTTTATCAGTACACTGCCGGAGTTGGCGGGAACGGTCAATCGGTGATCTCCCTGGAACCGATTTCACCCGGAGCCGGTGCGGATCCCAAATGGGTAGACTGGTTTTTTCAGGAAAACTTCTCTCATCCACACCTCGCGATGGCCTATGCGCAAGCCGGACAGGAAAACTCCTTCGGCTGGCCCGCGATGAAAGGCGGCCTCCCCTATCAACTCCGAGAACTTGCCCGCCTCCGCGATTCCGGAAAGCTCCGGGTGGAAACGTTGGCGACATCCGGCAAATGGTTCCGAGAGAAATACGAGCTCACCCCTGCAAGCGCAGTCGTCACGCGGGAAGATTGGCGAAAGGAAAATCATGCCGGGATCTGGTATCTTTCCCGTTTCGGGCGGATCAATCTGTTCCGCACCACAACACGTGAGTTGATCATCCGCGACTGGCAGACTTTCAATGAAGCCTACCCGGAGCCGTTTCTCAACTCGGTCTGCAAAAGCAACGCCTGCACCTACGACGCGCTCCCGATTCTGGACGGCATGCTCTGGAACCCGGCGCAAATTGCCTTCCCCAGCGGCCCGGGCGAGTTCGGTGAAATCACCGGGCAAGGCGAAGAGTTGTCGGTAGAATGGAAATCCGACCGCGGAGAAATCACGCTTCTGCATTTCTCGCCCCAGTCACTTGAAATCGTCTTCCCCTGCCCCGGAGACGCCCTTCATTACTCCGCCTGCCGGAAAGCGATGGCGGAGCACGGAACAACGTTGCGTTGCGAAAGCGGAGCACTCCGCTTCGCTCACAACAATTTCGAGGCCGTCTTAAAGGCGGAAAACGGTTCCATCGCACCGGATAACGAGGGCTTCCTTCTCTGGGCAACCGAAAATACGCTGAAGTTAACCTTCTGATCCCCAAAAATCAAAATAAAAAAACGGCTTCCCCGAAATCGGAGAAGCCGTCTTCTATTTCGACAAAAACCGTCGACGCTTACTTGTCGCAAGCGTGGCCGGCAGAGCCGAGCACATCGACGTTCTTGCGCTTGTAGAGTTCCTTCAGCGCGGTACGAGCCGGGCCGAGGTACTTGCGCGGGTCGAATTCTTCCGGCTTGTCATTGAAGACCTTGCGGATCGCAGCGGTCATCGCCAAACGGCCGTCGGAGTCGATATTGATCTTACAGACCGCCGATTTCGCCGCGGCGCGAAGCTGATCTTCGCCGATACCGATCGCGTCTTTCAGCTTGCCACCGTTCTCATTGATGACTTTGACCAGATCCTGCGGAACGCTGGAGGAACCGTGCAGAACGATCGGGAATCCCGGGATGCGCTTTTCGATTTCCGCGAGGATGTCCAGACGGATCTTCGGATCATCGCCGGGCTTGAACTTGAACGCGCCGTGGCTGGTGCCAATCGCGATCGCAAGGGAGTCGACGCCGGTACGCTTGACGAATTCTTCGACTTCTTCCGGCTGGGTGTAGGTGTGGTGCTCGGCTTTGACGTCATCTTCGACGCCGGCCAGAACGCCGAGTTCACCTTCGACCGTCACGCCGAATTTGTGGGCGTATTCGACAACCTTGCGGGTCTCCGCAATGTTTTCTTCAAAGGAGAAATGGGAGCCGTCGATCATCACCGACGAGAAGCCCATGTCGATACAGCTCTTGCAGGTCTCGAAATCCGGACCGTGGTCGAGGTGCAGACAGATCGGAATACCTTTGCCGCCGGAAATTTCCTTGGCGTATTCGACCGCGCCCTGCGCCATGTAACGCAGCAGAGTCTGGTTCGCATAGTCACGGGCGCCCTTGGAAACCTGAAGAATCACCGGGGATTCGGTTTCAACGCAGGCCTGAATGATCGCCTGGAGCTGTTCCATGTTGTTGAAGTTGTACGCCGGGATCGCGTATTGTCCCTTCATCGCCTTGGCGAACATCTCTTTGGTGTTCACGAGGCCGAGATCCTTGTAGCAGATCGCCATAAGAAAAAACTCCTTCGTTTGGTTGCATTTTACCGAAAAATAATTTCGGCGCTCTATTTGCGAATATAAGGTAACTTGTTTTGAAGCAAAATGCAAGGCCGGGCCGGAAAAAAGCGGGGTGAAATTTGAAAACTCCCGCATTTTTTTCGATGGCGATTGCAAAACGCCATCCCGGGTATTATACTAAATGCAACCGTATCGCAAACAGACTCTCATTTTCAAAGAAAGGATTCGTATGATGCTGAGACGGCTCTCCTTATTCGCGGCGTTCGCCGCGGCACTCTTCCTCTGCGCCTGTACCTGCGTGGTGCAACCGGAGAAGATGGCAGCGACCTATTCGGTGCACAAGGTCTTCGGTGACCACATGGTGCTTCAGCGCGAAGTTCCGATCAAAATCAGCGGACATGCCGCAGCCGGCGAATCCGTACTGGTCGGCATCGCGAACAACAGTGTGTTTGCCACCGCCGACGAAAATGGAGAATGGACCGCCGTTCTCCCCGCAATGAAGGCGGGCGGCCCCTATGCAGTCAGCGTTTCCGGCGCGGAAGGCAGCGAACCGATCATCTTCACCGACGTCCTTCTGGGCGACGTCTGGCTCGCCAGCGGACAGTCCAACATGGAAATGCCGGTTTACAGCGGAAGAAAATTCTGGAACACCACCAACGGCCAGGAAGAAGCCGCGACGTCCGCCAACCCGAACATCCGCCTCTTCAACGCCACGTCGCAGAAATACGTTTCTCCGGGCAAGGTTCAACATGAGGTCAAAGGACCGGGCTGGCAGCTTGCCACCCCCGAAACCGTCGCTCCGTTCAGCGCCGTCGCCTACTATTTCGGACGCCAACTCCAAAAAGATCTCGACGTTCCGATCGGTCTGGTCAGCGCCAGCTGGGGTGGAACCGCCATCCAGCCGTGGATCAGCCGCGATGCCTACGAAAAGGCCGGACGAGAAACGGAACTGATCCGAATTGATCGCATCGGCAAAGCCTCCGACGCCGAACGCGAAGCCGCTTTCAAAGCCGCCGCGGAGAAGGCCAAAGAAGCATATGTCGCGTGGGAAAAGCGTTTCTACTCCGATGGAGCCCCCAAAACCGCCGCCGCCGCGGATTGGAAAAACACCGACTTCAACGACGCCGACTGGGAAAAAGTGGCGGAGCCCAATTCCTCCTTCCCCGACGGTGTGGACGGCGTCGCCTGGTACCGCAAGGCAGTGGATCTTCCGGCAGAATGGGCAGGCAAAGAACTGACCATCTCTCTCGGCGCCATCGATGATACCGACGAAACCTATTTCAACGGCGTCAAAGTCGGCGCCATCGGCTCCGATGTCAACAATTTCTGGAGCGCCAAGCGCGTTTATAAGATTCCCGCCGAACTGGTCAAGGCCGGACGCAACGTCGTCGCCATCCGTGTCAGCGATATGTTCGGCAGTGGCGGACTTCAGGGCAACGCCAACGAAATGTTCCTCGCTCTCGGCAAGGATCAGAAGATCGAGATCGCCAAAGACTGGCTGCTCAAGCTGGAATTTGCCGCCGACCTCAAGAAAATCGGCAATCGCCCCGATCCGATGGCTTACATGGGCGGCGGAACCGCGGACAACCACCCGAGCTTCCCGGCGACGCTTTACAACTCGATGATCGCTCCGTGGACGGTCTATCCGGTGCGCGGCTTCCTCTGGTATCAGGGCGAAAGCAACGCCGGCGCTCCCGAAGATTACCTGAAGCTCAAGCAGCTTCTGATCGAAGACTGGCGCGCGAAATGGGACAACGACAAGCTCCCGTTCCTGCTCGTCCAGCTTGCCGGATTTGAAAAACACACTCCGAACAGCCGCCTGGCGGATGACTACTGGGTCAACCGTGCGCCGGGCAACCCGGCCTGGGGCGCGTTCCGCGAGTGCCAGACCGCCACGCTGACCAAAGTGCCGTACACCGGCATGGCCGTCTGCATCGACATCGGCGACCACTCCGACATCCATCCCGCCAACAAGCAGGACATCGGGTACCGGCTCGCGAAAGAAGCTGAGCGCATCAGCTATGGGATGGACATCATCTCCGCCGGCCCCTATTACAAATCGATGAAGATCAAGGGTAACAAAGCAGTCATCTGCTTCTCCAACGTCGGTAAAGGACTGGAAGCCAAGGATTCTGCCGAAGGCAAACTCAACAGCTTCGCCATCGCGGGTAAAGACGGTGAATTCGTCTGGGCTGACGCGGTGATCGACGGCGACACTGTGGTCGTCAGCTCCCCGAAAGTCAAAGAACCGGTCGCGGTTCGTTACGGTTGGGTCAGCTATGCCGACAATTTGAACTTCTACAACAAGGACGGCTTCCCGGCCTGTCCTTTCCGGACCGACATGCCGGATTACGTGAAGTAAGGACTCTTCGATGGACAGGTGCCGGAACGGGTTGCATGACAGTCACCCTTCCGGCACTTTTTTAACCAGCAGAACCGTTTTAAAGGAAAGAGCCTCATCATGCTGATCGACAAACCGATCGACGAACTGCGCAAATATCTCGGCAGTTCTCCCCTCCCCGCCGACTTCGACACCTATTGGGACGAATCTCTCGCCGAACTGAAGGCCATACCGCCGGAGCTTGAGCTGATTCCGTCCAGCTTTCAGTCCCCGAGCGCGGAGTGTTTCGACCTCTACTTTACCGGAACGGGCAATGCCCGCGTCCACGCAAAATTGCTCCGGCCGCGAAACGCGACGAAAAAGCATCCGGCGGTGGTGCAGTTTCACGGCTACTCAGGCAACTCCGGTGACTGGAGTGACAAACTCAATTACGTTTCGGCAGGATTCACCGTCGCCACACTCGACGTACGCGGTCAGGGCGGGCTTTCGCAGGACATCACCCCGGTCACCGGAACCACGTTGCGCGGACACATCATCCGCGGCGTGGACGACGCCAATCCGAAAAATCTCCTGTTCCGCCACATCTTTCTCGACACCGCTCGACTGGCCCAATTGGTCATGGGGATGGACGAAGTGGATTCGACCCGTGTCGGCGCGATGGGCGGCTCACAGGGCGGCGGACTGGCGCTGGCCTGCGCCTCGCTGACGCCTGAGATCAATCGCACCGCGGCGGCCTTCCCGTTTCTCTCTGACTACCGCCGGGTGTGGAACATGGATCTGGCCAAGGATGCTTACGACGAACTCAAATATTATTTCCGCTGGTTCGACCCGACGCATTCGCGTGAGGATGAGTTTTTCCACCGCCTCGGCTATATCGACATTCAGAATCTCGCACCGCGCATCCGCTCGAGAATCTTTATGGCAACAGGACTGATGGACACGGTCTGCCCGCCCTCCACGCAATTCGCCGCATACAACAAAATCACCGCGCCGAAGGAGCAGGTGTTCTATCACGACTTCGGTCATGAAGGCCTGCCTGGTTGGAACGACCGGGTCTTCGGCTTTATGATGGAGATGCTTGACTGATTCGATGGAAGAAGCCATTCACAAACTGATCGACGGATTCCGTTGCTTCCGCGACACCTGGTTCGCGGGAGATACGGAATTATTTGAGAAACTCCGCCACGGCCAGAAGCCGAACGCCTGCATTCTGGCTTGTTCCGATTCGCGGGTTGATCCGGCGCTCCTGCTCCAGACCGACCCCGGCGACCTTTTCGTCATTCGGAACGTGGCGAATCTGGTGCCGCCCTACCAGCCGGACGACCGGCTCCACGGTGTCAGTGCGGCATTGGAATACGCCGTCAATACGCTGAAAGTCGAGCATCTGATCCTGCTCGGGCACTCCGGTTGCGGAGGCATCCGGGCGCTGATGCAGCGCTCGGAAGAACGTCCGGCCGGACAGTTCCTCGACCCGTGGCTGGATCTGGCGGAACCGGCCAAGCAAAGAGTCAACTCTATTCTCACCGACTCGCCGGAGAGCACCCGTTGCCGCGCCTGTGAAGAAGCATCGCTGGTGCTGGGGTTGGCGAATCTGCTCACGTTCCCCTGGATTCAGAGGCAGACAAAGAGTGGAGCGTTGACATTGCACGCCTGGTATTTTCATGTCGCCGGAGGGCTGCTGTTCCACTATGATCCGGAACGGCACGGCTTTTACCGGCTCGACGAACCAATCCTGTTTTCAGGAGAAGAGAAATCATGAGCAAAAAAAATCCCGCGACCGAAGAGTTTCAGGCCCTGCCGTTCGAGCAGGCGCTGGAGAAACTCGAGGCCCTGGTATCGAAGATGGAAACGGGAAACCTCCCGCTGGAAGAGTTGATTTTGAACTTTGAAGCAGGAAGCGAGCTTGCCAAAGTGTGTCGCGGCAAACTTGATTTGCTTGAACGCAAAATCGAACTACTCACCCGCGACGACGGGAACAACGGTCAGTGGACCGACTTTGAATCCAACGTCCCAGACACCAGTCGGAACGCTCCGGCCGCACCGTCGGAGCCGACGCAGGAAGAGATGCCGTTCTAACCAGCCGAACACCGCATCAGTTTTCGGGAAAGAAGCGAGGATGGAGCGCAATCCGCCCCGGAACCCGTTGATTGATGCGGTTGCTTTTTTGCTCGATCAGCGCCAGCAACGACTCAATCGCAACGCGGCCGATGCCGCGGTCATCCGTCAAACCGACAGCCAACTCCTGCGACAGCAACGGGCGGCTGGCGGCACAGTCGATGGTTGCCAACCGAAGATCCTCCTCCGCAATTCCCAGCTCCGCCACCGCGGCAAGAATGCCGGGAGTCATGTCGCGCGAAACGTTCAGAATTCCATCGAACGACTCGGTTTTCAGTGCCTGAAACGCCGCTTCGCGCGCCTCTTCGGCAGTGTACTGCGAGTAGCATCGAACCAGACGGATTCCGGTGCCGTCCAGAGCCTCATCCACACCCTTGCGCATTTCGACGGCGGCGGAATTTTTTTCCGGCCCGGCGAGGTAAAGAAGTTTCCGGCACCCGGTTTTCACCATGGCGGCGGCAACCTCGCGGGCAGTGGCGCGATAGTCGCTCGCCACCCAGTGAATCGCCGCGTCCGTCGCATAATCCGGCCGGCAGGTGATAAAGAGATAGGGCAAACGGTATTCTTCCAGCTCGGCATAAAGCGTCGCATCGGGAACGGTCCCCCAGATCAGCAGCCCATCGATGGTTCCGGCGCGGAAAAGTTTGGCGTAATCAGAGTCAGGGTGCCGCTTTTCGTTCCGGAACAGCAGCATCAAATGGTGATCGCTCTCCTCCAGCAACGGCTCCATTCCGCAAAGGATATCGACAAAATGCGAGTCGCCGAACACGTTGCCGGGCGCGATCGCGCGGGCGGGAACCAGAAGACCGATCACGCCGCTGCGCCGCTGAAACAGTCGCTGCGCATTCACGTTCGGCACATAATTCAATTCACGCGCGGCAGCGAAAACACGCTCCTGCGTCTCTTTCGGAATCTTCGTCCCGGCACGATGATTCAGTACCTTTGAAACCGTACAGGCCGAAAGACCGACGTGCCCGGCAAGATCGCGAATGCTGCATTTTTTTCGCCCCGGCGCTCCGGATTTACCACTCATCACGCATGCCCCCGCACCTTGCGCCGGGCGGTGACGAAGCGCTCCCGGCGGGTGTAGTCCGGCATGGAGGCGATCTCGTCAAACGCGCCCGTGCGAGCCAGCTCCCCGGCAAGGCGCGGAATCTGCGCCGGTGACAACTCAAAAATAATTCGCCCACCCGGTACCAGATGTGAAGGAGCCGCCTCCACCGTACGGCGGATCAGCGCAAACCCGGAATCCGACGCGGTCAGCGCCAGACGCGGCTCGTGGACACGCACCTCCGGCTCCAGTTCGGCAAACTCCTCGTTAGTCACATAGGGCAAATTGGCGGCGATCAAGTCGAACGTTTCTCCGGAGAGCGCGCCGAAAAGGTCCGATTCGAGAAAGCGAACCGAGGAGAGTTTCAGTTGCGCGGCGTTGTGCAACGCGATGGCAAGTGCGTCGCGGCTCACGTCGACAGCGGTCACCGCCGCATCGGGCCGCTCATGCGCCAGCGACAGGGCAATCGCCCCGGAACCGGTACCGAGGTCGAGGACACAACCGCGTTCGGGAAGTTGCTCCATCACCCACTCGACCAGACATTCGGTCTCCGGACGCGGAATCAGCACTTCGGGGGACACATTGAGCCGGATATTCATGAAGTAAGCGTAGCCAAGCAGATATTGCAACGGCTCCCGATTGGCGCGGCGACGACCGAGCGCCCGGATCCGGCTCTCCAGCCCCGCCGGGATTTCGGTATCCCCGCAGAGAAAAAGCTCCGCCCGGTTCAGTTCGGCCAGTTCGGAGATCAAAATATCGGCTTCCACACCGGCGCTCTCGATCCCCGCCGCGGCAAACCGTGTGGTTAATTCACGGCGTAATTCGGCAAATCGACTCATGATCGTCATTTCTCCTGCATGTCCTGCTCTTCGGTAATATACGTTTCCGGAATTTTTTTACAACCGGAAGCGAATTGTAAAATAATTTTTCTCCCGATTTTTCCGGCCGATGCCGCCCGGTTCCCATTTGCAGTAAACGGAAGCAGGAAAAAACATGCGATTCAAAACGTTTTTCATATTTTTATTCTGCTCAAATTGAATTTCTAAAAATACCGTATACATTTCTTTGCAGTCCCGTATCCGACTGCTATACTATCCATCAAGTGACGTCAATCATTATACAGCAAGAGGCTCTCATGAATTTTCTGAATCCGGATCAAATGCAGCTCTCGGTCTTCACCGAGGAAAAAGAATATGAGATTTCCGCATTTGTCGACGGAAAAGTCACCGTCGAATCAAAGCACGACGAACTTCATATCGCCCTGACCGGAGGCAAGAGCGCAATCCGCTTTCTCCGTTTGCGTTGGTCCTTTCGCTTCGCCCCCGAAACACGCTTTCTCGGCGATGCGTGGGAACGCACTTATGGCGATTGTCAGTGGCGGAGTGGCGATCCTGCCCGACTGATGCCGTGGTACTTTCTGGCCAAAACCCCGGACGCGGTATTCGGCTTCGGCGTCAAGGTTCGCTCCGGCGCCTTTGCGCTCTGGAGCGCCGATCCGACGGGCGTGACGCTGTGGCTCGACGTCCGCAGCGGCGGCAAAGGCGTGATCCTCGACGGACGGACGCTCGATGTCGCGGCAGTGCTTTGTTCCCGCTATGAAGGGCTCTCCGCATTCGCCGCGGGCCGCCGGTTCTGCCGGGAGCTCAGCCCTGCCCCAATTCTCCCCGCCTCTCCGGTTTATGGGGCAAACAACTGGTATCACGCCTACGGAGCCTCCACCGAAGCGGACATCCTCGCGGAAGCCGAGCTGATTTCACGCCTTGCGGGAGATCGGAAAAATCGTCCGTTCATGGTTGTCGACGACGGCTGGCAACCGGCGCAAAACAATCACCTGAGCGCAGGGCCGTGGAGAAGCTCCAACACCCGGCACGCCGATATGAAGCGCCTTGCGGCGGATATCCGGGAACGCGGTTGCCGCCCCGGCATCTGGTTCCGCCCGCTCTGGAACCTCGACCCCTCCATCCCCAACGAGTGGAAGAGCCAACGCGATCCGCAATACCTCGACCCCTCGATTCCCGGCGTGCTGGACTGGATCAAAGAAGACATCCGCACCCTCAATTCCTGGGGATACGAACTAATCAAACACGACTTCTCCACTTGGGACATGTTCGGTTCGTGGGGGTTTGAGATGCGCCCATGGCCAGCCTCCGGGAGCTGGAGCTTCGCCGATCGCAGCCGAACTTCCGCCGAGATCATCGTCGCGTTCTACCGCGCGATTCACGAAGCGGCCGGGCAAACGCTGATTCTCGGCTGCAACACCGTCGGACATCTTGGCGCAGGGCTGATGCAGATCGCCCGGATCGGTGACGACACCAGCGGCCGCCGCTGGGAGCGCACCCGAAAAATGGGGGTTAACACACTCGCGTTCCGGCTGATGCAGCATCAGGCGTTCTTCGACGCCGACGCGGACTGCGCAGGCGTCACCGCCGCCGTTCCGTGGGAATTGAACGCGCAATGGATGGAGCTGCTGGCCAAAAGCGGAACGCCATTCTTCTCCTCCATCACGCCCGGACTTCTCACGCCGAAACAGGAGAAACAGGCCGCCGAATTTCTCGCCATCGCCGCTGAGCGCCCCATGAGCCTCGAACCGCTGGATTGGGAGTGGAATACAAGCCCCGCCCAGTGGCGTACCAGTCAGGGCGAAACATTGAACTTCGATTGGTATGAATCCCGGGGAGATGTTCCGGACTTCGTTTAACCGTTCCCGCCGGTCAAGTAACACAAGGAACCATGCTATGACAATTGCAGCACGCACCGTATCCAAACTGGAGTGGGCGCTGAACGAATATGCCCAACTGATTTATATCCCGGCGGCGGATTTCCCCATGCGCATCGCGGAAACGGATGAACATTTCCGCCGGGTTCCCGGTGAACATGAATTGACATGGAACGATGCCGTTCCGGGCGTGACCGAATGGGGACACGCCTGGGGTTCTGCCTGGCTCAAAGGCAACGTGTCGGTTCCGCCGGAATACGATCACAAAAAACTGATGCTCTACGTCCGTCCCGGCGCTTACGAAGCTCTGCTTTTCGTCAACGGCGATTGCCGGGGAATCATCAACAACTGGAACTCCGGCATCGATCACCGTCACGAAGTCCGGGTACTCACCACCGGAGCCGCGGCGGGAACAAAATTCGAGATTGCGCTCGAAGCCTACGCCAGCCACCCGATCGCCGGAACCAACCTGCGCGAACCAGCCTACGAAAAGGCGAGCAAACCGGAAAAATTCCGCTGGACGTTTGAAGCCGCCCGCATCATGGTGGAAGATGAAGAGGTTCTGCGCTTCCGCCATGAGCTTTTTTTGCTGCTATCCCTCTATAAAAGCACACCGGAATCGTCTTTGCGTCACGCCCGGATCGGCCAAGGTCTGGAGAAGGTGTTCCAAACCATCATGACGACCCCATTGGAACATAACCGCGACGAATGGCGCCCCGGCGTATTGCGCGCCCGCAAACTCATGGCGCCGCTTTTGGCGGCACGGAACGGCGACACCGTTGCACAAGTGGCGCTGATGGGGCACTCTCATCTGGATACTGCATGGCTCTGGACAGTGAAGGAAACCGTGCGAAAAACCGCCCGGACATTCGGCAACGCATTGGAAATGATCGACCTGTACCCTCACTACCGCTTTCTTCAGCCCGCGAGCTGTCATGCCGACATGCTCCGGCGCGAGTACCCGGCTCTTTTCGAGCGCGTCCGCCGGGCGGTCGCCGGAGGGCGCTGGGAACCGAACGGAGGAATGTGGGTCGAATCGGATTGCAATATGACCGGTGGCGAATCACTTGTCCGGCAATTTCTCTACAACAGCAAATTCACCCGGAAATATTTCGACGGCTATACCGCCGACTGTTGCTGGCACCAGGACAGCTTCGGTTACAACGCCAATCTGCCCCAGATCATGAAGCGTTCGGGGTGTGACTATTTCCTTACCACCAAACTTTACTGGAACGACACGACGCACTTTCCCTACGACGCCTTTCTCTGGCGCGGCATTGACGGCAGCGAAGTGATGACCAGCTTTATCGCCTGCCACTGTTGGCCAGAACCGGACGTGATGAACCGCCAATGGGAGAAAACACGCGACAAAGCCAACGCCGACCGGTTCGTCGTCGCCTACGGGCTAGGCGACGGCGGCGGCGGCCCGCAAGAGCATATGATCGAAGTCGCCGAATATGTCGCCGACCTCGAAGGTTGCCCCAAAGCCACCCACCAGTCGCTTTCGCAATTCATGCACGACTTCGAGAGGGAGCGCAAGGAGGGATTGCCGACCTACGACGGTGATCTTTATCTGGAGACACATCGCGGCGTATTCACTTCCATCTCCGACATCAAGCAATTGAACCGCCAATGCGAGGGCGCGCTCACTGCCGCCGAAATCGCCTGCTCCCGATCCCTCCGCCCTTACCCGGCGGAGAAACTTGAGGAGCTGTGGAAAAAACTGTCAATCAACCAGTTCCACGATATCCTGCCCGGTTCCAGCATCACCGAAGTCAACCGAACGGCCATCGAGGAGCTGACCGACTGCCGCAATGCCGCGCTTGCCATCATCCAGAACGCGCTGGGAGCAGCCAAGGCGGAAAGCAAAGCAGGGTTGTTTAACCGGCACGGCTGGGAATTCGCCGGTACGCTCCACCTCCCCTTCGCCCCAAAAGGGTTGGAGAGCCAGAAGACATGCAGCTTCGACTGTGAAGAGGAATTTCAGGTTGCCGGACTTCGCCTCCCAGGTTTCGGCATGACGGAACTTGTTCCGGGCAAAGCGGCCACAGCGCCGGAAACATCCTCGTTCTCTTTCTCCGGCAGAGAATTGAAAACACCGTGGGCAACGCTTCGCTTCGATGAAAGCCAACGGATCACAAGCCTCATCGAACACGCCACCGGGCGAGAGCTGGTCGCGGCGGGCGGATTTTTCAACAACGTCACGGCCGGAGATGATGTCCCATATGAGTACGACTGCTGGAACATCGACGCCGATCAGAAACCACTGATGCGCCCGCAGATGAACATCCTCTCCGTCGAGGTCGTCGCGGACGGTGCGTTGGAATTCCGGCTGCGAATCCGCCGAAAAATCGCTTCGGCCAGCACACTGCTTCAAGACATTGTATTCTACCGTGACACGCCGCGTATCGATTTCTTCTGCCGCCTCGACTGGCAGGATCGGCACACGCTGGTTAAAACGGAGTTCAACACCGTTTACGGCCGCGGCACGGCGCGCACGGAGATTCCGTTCGGATACCAGCGCCAGGAGACACACCGCAACCGCGACGTCGATCAGGCACGCTTCGAGGTCTGCAACCTCAAATATACCGATCTCTCGGAAACGGGTGCAGGAATGGCGTTGCTGAACAACGGCAAATACGGGATCGGCATCCTCGGCGGCGACCTCTCGCTCACGCTGGCGAAAGGCGGAACACGGCCGGATTACACCGCCGACGCAGGAGTGCATGATTTCGCCTACGCGATTCTGCCACACGACGGATTCCGGGCGGAAACGGTTGTCCGGGCGGGCTACGAATTCAACTATCCCCCGGTACTTATTTCCGGAGGGGGGCAAACTGCGGGCAACGAGGGTTTCATGCGTCTTGACGGCGCGCCATCAGTCATAATAGAAACGGTCAAACTCGCGGAATCCGGCAAAGGGCGAATCGTGCGGCTCTACGAGTCCGGCGGTGGTCCGGCGCGAACGACGCTGACCCCCGGCGTCGAGTTCCGCGAAGCGTGGGAAACCAACTTGATCGAGGACCCGGAGACAAAGCTGGAAACCGAAAACGGAGCCATTTCGCTCGCGTTCCACGCATTTGAAATCAAAACACTGCTTTTGAAATAGGAGCGCGACCGCCATGCCGCCGGGAGAAGCAGAAGAAACTCTTTTTCAGACGTTGAATACGGAGCTGACCCGCTTTTTGCCCGGCAGCCGATTTCATTCCATCCGGACGATCATGCGGAGGTACAAAACCAATTTGCGCATCGTCAACCGCGTGTTGAGCCGCATGGAAGCGAACGGAACGCTGGAGCGTCGCCCCAACATCGGCTTCTTCGTCCGTCAAAAAATCGGACGGCTGAACATCTGTCACTTCTTTGTTGACTGGCCGGGGGACGGCGTACACAAAGTATCGGTTTGCCTGAAACGGGAATTGCAGAAGCAACCGGATCGCTTTCATTTCTCCGCACTGCCGTACCATCACGAGAGCGACCTGATTTCCCTTTGGGAAAGCTGCTCGGCCGACGCCATTATTTTCGAGCCGCCGGGGCGTTGGTTCACGCCCGATGAAATCGCATGGCTCGCCGCTTCCGAACGCCCGATCATCATAACCGAACGCAATCTGGTCGACGCGGGGGTTCACTGCACTTCCGGCAGCCCGGAACTCGGAGCAATGATGGTATTGCAGCATTTGAAAAAGCGGAAACATCGCCGCCTCGCCGTCCTCTCCCCGGAACCACTGGCGGGAGAAGTCGGGCCGCGCCTGGATTTTTTCCTTCGCTGGACAAAATGGGAGGGGTTGCCCGTCCGGGTGATCCCGTGCCGCCATGCGGAGAACGGCGAATACACCACAACACTCGCTTATGAGGCGCTTTCTGCCGATTTAGCGGAAAACGGTTGCGACTACACCGCGCTTTTCGTGGTCAGCGACAACCCCTGCAAAGGGGCGCTCCTTGCATTGCATGAAGCGGGGTTGCGGGTTCCGGAAGACGTTTCGATCGTGGGTTACGGCTTCTCGCCCGAGCCGCGTTTTTTCATGCCGCCGGTGACAACGGTAGCATGTCGCCCGGACGAACGCGCCGCCTCATTGGCGGACGCGTTGACGCGTTACTTTGACGGGGATCACCGCAAAATCGCCATTCGCGACGTACCGGTCGTGATCGAACGAGATTCCGTGGGACCGGCGCCGGTATAACATATTTTTCTCCCAAAAAAGCAGAGGAGAAATTTGCATTTTCCTCAAATACTGTCATAATTATTATTGTATTACAAGGACGTCTGAAAGGAAATAAAAAAATGAAACGTTGGAATTTCACGCTGATTGAATTGCTTGTCGTCATCGCGATTATCGCGATTCTCGCCGCCATGCTGCTCCCCGCCCTGAATCAAGCACGGGAACGCGCACGCTCCGCCCAGTGTATCAATAACAAAAAACAGGCCATACTGGCACAGGTTCAGTATTCCAATGACTACGAGGGATACTACATCGGCTACATGCAGCAGACCCCAACCAAAACCTCGGAAACATCATCCGGTGTCTGGGTTTCCATCCTCTCCAACAGACAGGACGCGAACGGAGTTCATAAGGTGGAAGGCGGAGGCTATGTCCCCAAGGCGACGCTTCGTTGCCCCTCCACGCCGGAGAAAGCGACATTCGACATCTGGGCCAGTTCGTTCGGGTTTGAGAACTCCGCAAAATGGACCTCCGACGCCGATCGAGTATCGAAGCTCGGAGATTACATCAACAAGCAAAACGACAATCCGGAGTTCTCCACCTTGGCAATCGGCCGGATGAAAAGCCCGGGCGACGCCCTTGTTTTCGCCGACACGCTCAAAAGCAACAACAATGGTTATGCGTTCCCCCGTTTCCAGTACAACGACAAGCTGACGGATGGAGGAAAAGACGCCGCGGTTCACGAAATTCATAATGGGCGGATCTCGACCGCGTTCGCAGACGGGCACGCTGCACTGCATACCGGTCAGGAGCTGTATTCCATGCCATACAATCTCAAAGCATGGTTCAACTCCGACGGCGTACTTCAGAAAAAATAATACACGCCCAGAAAACCATCTACCGCAAACCGCTCCGGCAAAATTTTCCGGAGCGGTTTCTTTTTACATAAAAAACGTATACGGCAATTGCGGCATCCGTATACATCTGGCATAATTGTAGTATACCAAGTCCATTGCAATTTCACTTATTCTCAAGGAAAGGTGTACTATTATGAAGCATCGGAGTTTCACGCTGATTGAATTGCTTGTCGTCATCGCGATTATCGCGATCCTCGCCGCTATGCTGCTGCCGGCACTCAACCGGGCGCGAGCTACGGCAAAGGCGATTCAGTGTACCAACAATTTAAAACAGAACGGACTGGCTTTTCAACTGTATGCCGGAGATTACAATTCCATCTGGGTCATGCGCGATATCGCGTATGGCGGGGGGAACAGTCGCTGGCAGCGCGTTTTATGGAAGCAAGGCTACCTGACTGCACGCACCGAGCTTTGCCCCATCAGTGAAGGGTATGCCACCGGCACGGAACCGGCTGGCTGGACAGCCTATGGCAGTGTCATCGCCAACGAAGTCAGCGGAAAAGCTCCGCAGGTGGACTCCGAACAGAAACGCGCCTGGGTTCAGCCCGCACTGGAACGGTATTTCTGGAACACCGGGGCGATCCGAAACGCCTCGGAATTTGCAATGCTCTCCGACAGTAACTACAGAAATATGATCGCATCCGGCGGCTACAAGAACATGCCTGACATCCATTCACACGATAACGATGCAGAAGGGGTCGTCTTCCCCAGTCACAATGGGAAGTGCAATATGCTTTTCGCCGATGGCCACGTTGCGGCACTGAATGAGAACGAGCTGAAAAGCAAGAAAATTGCGTTCGTCAATTCCTCCAATACCGAATACAAACCGGCTGCGGCCGATCTTGACTGAAATATCAAATCAATAAAATAGATAAGGAATGATTCTTATGATCCCCAAAATGATTTTCAGCACCATTCTGGCAATAGGCGGCCTCACGCTTGCCGCCGAATCCACCGTACTGAACCAACCCTACGGCATTTGCACACACGTCAGCCGGGCGCACGAATGGCCGTTCGCCGAACGGAACTTCCACCGTATGCAGGAGGGAAATATCTCGTGGGCGCGCACCGACTTTGACTGGAGCGGAATTGATAAGAAAGGAGAATGGAGCTATGACCACATCGACAAAATGCGCGATCTGGCAAAGAAAGAGAACATTAACATTCTCCCGATTCTCGGTTACGACATCGGTTCGGCGCGTCCGGCATGGAAGCATCTTGACCGCTGGGCGGAATATGTTCGCCGCACGGTATCCCGGTATTCAAACGACTACCGTTACTGGGAAGTATGGAATGAACCGAATCTCCATCTGTTCTGGGGCGATACTCCAAGCAGCAAGAACTATACCGCCCTGCTGAAACGCAGTTATGAAGAGATCAAGAAGATTGATCCGAACTTGAATGTACTCTATGGAGGAACCGCCGGAGTTCCATTTCAATACATTGAGGACTCGTATGCGGCGGGAGCCGGCAACTACTTCGATGTCATGGCCATCCATCCGTATCCCTGGTGGGGAACGCCGGAGATGATGATTCCCAACGTTCCCAAGGAGGTTACATGGGCGCGTTTTCATATAACAGGCACATGCGTTCTGGCTGGTTTTGTAATTCCACCAGATTGGCATGGCGAATCCCCTGACGATCGAGATTTAACCTTTGATAAAAATACATTTTATGTTGTTTTTTTGGACCAAAATCACGATTTTTTTCCAACAAGACGATAAGCAATTGTTTCCACGCTGCTCGGAAATGGATTTCCGCGTTTTGATAAAACGTCAACGATGCGGTTGCTTTTCGACAATCACGGAGGTATACTGGTAGCGAAAAATACGATGTGATTGACCTTGGTTTCGATGCAACCCATGAGAATTTTCAACACCAGATTCCGAGTTGGCACACTCAAACCCTTTGCCTGCTGAACGTGAGCGGCGATCACCTCGGTGGAATTCGCCTTGATGATCGGGAAAAGCGCCTCCGCTTTCTGAATCGCCTCAGCCCGATTGGTCGTCTGCAAACTGACCGTCTTGCGCCGCCCCTCAAGCTGATACCGGTAAAAGTATATTTTGCCGGGGCCTTTGGTGAAAATCGCCCCGACATCTAAACGTAAAGATTTTTTAGCCACAGTCTTACCTCACAAAGTAATTTCTGTAACCAAAATAAATCTACCGCAAGAAGCCGTAAATCTTCCAGTATCGTCCGGAGCCAAGGGGAGCCAAGAGGGGATATTGGAAAATCTCTAACTGGTTCCTGATGGTACTTCTGAGAGCGTTTGGGAGCGTGAAAGTGGTACCCGGGAGAGGAATCGAACCTCCGACGCAGGGTTTAGGAAACCCTCGCTCTATCCACTGAGCTACCCAGGCAAATTATGATCGGGACAGGTGCTTTTGCGGCCGGGGTTGGAGGTCCCGAAAAGAGATCACCTTGTCTTGGGAACTGCATACTATATCGCCGGAGAGGAATTTTTACAAGCAGGCGGCCGTATTTCACCGCCGATTCCGACAGGGGTCACGGTCACGGAGCGTTTCCGCTTATTGAGTGTTCAATTGCTCTTTCAGCGTTTGGATTCTCTGGTCGATATCCTCTTTCAAAACCCATGCGGCTTTGGCTTTTTCAAAAAACTTGAGCGCTTCAGACGGGTTCGCTTCCATTGCGATTCCCTCCTGATAAAAGCGCCCGAGTGCGTAGTAGGCTTGCGCTTCTTCTTTCTCCGCAGCCTTCCGGTAATATTCCAGCGCGGTCACCAGATTCTTCTCTGTCCCATTTCCGTTTTCATGGCAGTGGCCGAGCCAGTACAGTGCGGGTGTAAAACCGGTGGTTCCCGCCCTTTGAAGCCATTCAAACCCTTCCTTTGCACGACCGGCGTCAAGTAGAATAAGGCCGGTGTTCGACATGCCGCTCGTATGCCCCAGTTGCGCCGTCTGCAAGTAAAGTTCCAGCGCTTTTTCCGGATTCTTCTCCACTCCCTGACCGACATCGTAGCAATAGGCCAGGTAACTGACGCAATTCAACTCTTTCATTTCGCTTCCGAGTTCCAGGAAATGGATCGCGTCGGACGGTTTCCCCTGTTTGAACAACAGATTGGCGAGGTTGAATGCGGCCTTCGCATATTCCAATTCAAATGATTCACGGTAAAGCGCTTCCGCGCGGGACAGTTCCGGCGTTACTCCATATTTCCCGTCCTCATAGATGGTACCCAGATAATTCATGGCATAGGCGTGTTTGCTCTCTACCGCCTTCTCCAGCATGGCCAGCCCTTCTTCGATACGGTTAAACTCAAGCAACGCGATTCCGGCGTTCGACATGCCGACTGGAAGCTCCGTTTTCGCCGCCAGCAAGAACAATTCCAACGCTTTTTCCGGATCTTTCTCCACCCCCTGCCCGACGTCGTAGCAATAACCGAGGAAATTAAAGCTCTCAGGATCCTCCTGTTCCACACCTTGCTCCAGCGCCTGAATCGCTTCCGCATCCCGATCCTGCCGGAACAGCAGGCAGGACAGATTATAGGGCGCATCCAATGCCTCGTGCCGGACGGCTTCGCGAAAATACTCCTCCGCCAAGTGTAAATCCTGCTCCAATCCGTAATCCCCGTTTTCGTAGGCTCGCCCCAACAGGTTCATCGCGGAATTGTATTCAGCTTTCGACGCTTTCCGCAGCCACCCCAGCCCTTCTTTTTCACGACCGGAAATATCGAGCAGCTCGACAGCGTAATTATACATGCCGACCGGAAGCCCCAGTTCCGCCGCTCTCCGATAGAGTTCATGCGCCTTGCCAGGGTCGGGCGTCATCCCCCCGTATCCTTCGTCGTAGCAGTAAGCCAGAAGATTGATACATTCCGGCTCATCGCGGCTGGTTTTCGTTTCCCAGAACTCCACGGCTTCCAATGCCCGGTCATGCTCGACCAGAAGATCGATCAGAAAACAGGACGCCTTGGAGTGTCCACGTTCAAAAGCCTCACGGTAAAGTGCTTCCGCCTTCCCCAAGTCCTTCTCTACGCCGAAATCGCCCCGTTCGTAGATCACGCCAAGACGGTTGATGGCGCCGGGATACTTTCGATCCGCGGCTTTCCGCATCCATTTCAATCCATCCGCTTCCCGGCCGGGAATGCCGAACAATGTTCCACCCGCTTCAAACATGCCTTCGACGGAACCGAGTTCCGCCGCGTGCTCAAAGTATTTCACCGCCAGCGTCACATCTTCTTCCACCCCCCAGGCGTTTTCATAGGCGATCCCCAGCCCGAGAGCGGCAACCGGTTCGATTTCCCAATCTCTCTGCAATCGGCTGACGGCGTCTTGCTCCTCCTGGGAATTCTCTTCCGAGCTGTGCAATAGCGCCATTGCATAACGGGCGCGAACAGCGGGGTCGCCACTGTACCGTAAAAGCTTCAATAGGATTTCGGCATCTTCATACTCTTCATCCTCCAGCATTTGAAAGCCGTAAATCCGAATGCTGTGGTATACGGTAAAGGTAGAAAAAAAGAAGATTTCACCGCAAAAAAGCAAAACCAATCCGATCAGAATTGCGACAATAGGATCGGAAATGCCCGGTTTGAGCTCATGCGTTCTCTCCGGATTCTCCTCCACAAACAGGCGGAATTCCCGAGGATTCATTCGCGTTCCGAATCCCCGGAAAACCCGTTGCGCCCGAGCCGTCAGCAACAAGGCAACTCCCAGGCTGGCGCCCGGTACACTGGCAAGCACTCCCCAGAACGCGGCGCTGGCACCGAGCTTCAGCCGCACTCCGAGTAGCCAGACGACAATCAATTGCAGCGGCATAACCAGAAGGCCGCTCAGGACAAGGATGCACAACACAGGAAGCGACGCACGCAACGGCTCAAAGGTCAAACCGAGAAAAGCACGGCAATAAATCACTCCGAGCGCCAGCGCCAGAAGGTTGCTCACCGAAACCGTCAGCCATACACTCCGCAACGCAGAGCGGATACCGCTCAATTCTTTTGCGACAAAACGTGTCATGCCGTGCCCTTTCGTCGAACGGCCCTTTTGATACATGCGAACCACACTTCACCACAACGCGTTGTGTGGTTCGCCTGATGCAACTCCGAGTTATTGAACGGAGTAGACCCACTGGTTCGATTTCTTACAGAACTCGCGGGAGACGCAGGGGCAGTTGGCTGAAGCCTTGTCAAGCAGGGCTCCGATTTCGACCGCGTCGTTCGGGGCTCCGATTTTCTCGGCGATTTCAACTGCCGTGCCTTTGGTTCCACCGAGCTCGGAGAGCTTGGCAATGACCTTTTCACGCAATGTCAGAACGCCTTTTGCCGCCAATTTGTAGCTCTGTACGCCGGGCTGGTGGAACGCGTTGATGTTGGTGAATTCCGCATAGATCGCCACCGCGCGTTCGTACAGGGCAATCAACATGCCGAGCTCGTACTCCGTAATCTGCGGAATGCGGATGGTGATGGTCTGACGCCCCTTACCGCGCAACGCCGCCGAAAGACCTTCGAGGAAGCCGTGCAGATAGGTTCCCATATCGGTCGATTCGGAGATCGGCAGCGTTTTCGCATCTTTCAGCACTTCGATGAAGGTCGCAAAGAAGTCATCGCGACCGTCGTTCAACTGCTGGATGAAAGCGTGCGCGTCGGTGCCGCCCTTGTTGCCGAACACGTTGAGCCCCTGATAGACCGGGCGGCCATCGAGATCCAACTCCTTACCGATGCTCTCCATTACCAGCTGCTGCATGTAGCGCGACAACAGGATCAAGCGGTCGGAATAGGGGACAATGACCATATTGCGGTTACCCTTGCCCTCTCCGGCAATGTACCACATCGCAGCAAGCATCATGGCCGGATTCTTTTTCGGATCAGCGGTGCGCGTCCATTCGTCCATACGGCAGGCGCCGTCGATGAAGCGGCGAAAGTTGACGCCGGTCAGCGCCGCGGGAAGGTGCCCGACGATGCTGGTTTCACTGGTGCGTCCGCCGATTGATTCGGCCATTTCAAACACGGCGAGCCACTGGTTGCCACGGGAGTGCTTGTCAAGTTCGCTGCCTGTCATGGTGATTGCTGCGGCATGTTTCGGGAAAGAGAGTTTACGCTCGGCGTAGAAGCTCTCCATCGCGATCATGTTGTTTTTGGTTTCCTGCGTGCCGCCGGATTTGCTGATGACGAGATGAAGCGTCGTCTCCGGGTCCATCACTTCGAGCAGATCGGCGAATTCGGCCGAATCGGTATTGTCGAGGAAATAGAGCTTCAGGTAACCGTCACGTGTTTTGCTGCTTTTTTCGTTCCAGTACGGACCGTTGACCGCGAACTGCATCAACTGCGGACCGAGGGCGGAACCACCGATGCCGTTGACCGCGACCGCGTCGAATTTCTTGCCGGTTTCGCCGGTGATTTTACCGGTACGAACCTGCTCGACAAATTCCTCCACCGAGGAGAAAAGAGCGCTGGTAGGATAAACTTTGCGGTCGGAGAAATGGGTGACTTTGCGTTTCTCGTCCGGGTTCTTGATTTCTCCGGCTTCGATGCGCCCCATTTCGCGGGTGGCACGGTCAAATTTGGGCTGCATCGCATCGAGGTCGGCAGCCGTGAATTTCATTCCGGCGAATCCGATGGAGAACTGGCTCTCCGCGTCAACGAGGGTGTATTCGATATTCCGTTCGATCCAATTGTTCATTTTCTGCCTCTTTTGTAGTTGAGAACGATACTGTTATTTGCCTAAACCGTCCAGCCGCTCTTTGAGCAGCCGCTTGATGTATTCATCTCCGTAGAGCGAACGCATCAAGTCGATGTTGAACTCGTAGAAAAGCTGCGCGTCGGGGCGGGTCACCATCGGACCCGTCGCCAATTCGACGATGGTTCGCCGTTTGTTCTGATCGTGTTCGTACGCCGAAAGATAGCGAATCAGACTTCGGGGGGAGAGTTCCGTGAACTTCTTCTGCCCGAACTCCTCCGTGTAATCGGCGCCGATCTGTGAAATCAGATTCCGGTTATGATGCCGGATTCCGAATGTAACGAGGTAATCTTCGATCATTTCACCGCAACGAAGCTCGTCGAACACCGGAAACGAGATCCGCCTCCCGCGCGATAGAATATTGGCCGGGAACTCGTAGTTGGCCGACAAGACCGGCATGATGTTCGCCGGCAGTGAAAACGCGCCGCCGACGTTGGTGCGGAAGTGAAACCAATCGGTTTCCCCCGGGTGGATGTCATCGAAAAACAGGACGAACCGCAGATCCGGCCGCGCCGCGAGCGGAGAGATCAATTCGCTCCATCCGGTCTCCAGCGTAATTGGATCGGGCAGGATCAGAATCAACCCCGGTTCGGCATAGGCATAGGAGAGCACCATGCTGGTCTTCCCATGTCCCGGCAGACTGTTGACCAACAGTGGAAGATTGCTTTTGCCCTTTGCAAACCGATGAAAATGATCCAGAAATTGAGCGCGAACACCAGGGAAACCGAAGAATTTTTCCGCCGGTTTGATCGAGTCGAACACCGTCGCAAAAAATGCTCCATTGTGATAGCGAAACATGCGCGTCTGCCGAAAGCGGTCGGCAGCAAGAATGGTCTTCGCCAGCTCCGAAGCGCTTTGGATCGCCGGAAGGGCGGAAAAAAAATCGCGCGCGGCGGGAAACACCCGGTCGTGATCCGCAACCAGAATCTCGGCGGCGGCGGTGACGCCCTGCCACAGTTCTCCGGCGGCGGCGAGCAAAAAACGGGCATTTTCACCGAGTTCCGCGTCATTCAAATCCGCAGGAAGAACCCGGTTGCCGATAAAGGCGTCGAACAACAACGCAGAAAGTGTATTCGCCAGCGGCTCATTGCCGAATTCACGGTGAATCTGATTGGCGTAATCGGCTCGTGTCGCAAATGTCCCGTTCGGGGGCGAGAAAAGCCGCAAAAGAAGCTCCGGCAACGCATGCTCCGGAAAAGTCAGCAACCCGTCGCGCCCGGGCACGGCGAACAACAGCTCCAGCGCCCGGCGGGCGCGGTTCAGACGGTTCTGTTTCGTTTCAGCCACAGCGGCTCCCGGTTGATGATGATTTACAACAGCTAATATAGCCGTACTCCGGTGCTTTTTCAAGAGTAGGAAGGATGACAATCGGGAAAGCGCAACATACGCGCCCCTACATGGCAAACACCAAATGAATCCTGCTTCTGAACTAGCAATCAGTTAACGTCAGCATATAATCGCTGCAACGGCGGTTGCGCATGGGGCAATCGATGATAAGATCAAAAGCCGAATGGAGGTTGGCTCTTCGGGCAATGCACTGATCCCCATTATCGGGATTGGAACGGCAAACGTCATGAATCTATCTGAACGGAAGAATGTTTTGAGTTGAGGCTTCAGGGATTCCCGTATTGCGGTCTGGCGCGTTTGCCGGGGGGGAAGGCTTTCTCTGGTTCTCGTTGCGTTTATCTTCGGCCTCGTTGGAGATGGCGCCTTTTCCTCGCCTTTACTACGCATTGATGAAGTCGCGAATGATCCCGTTGCTCCCCTCCTGCGATTTGATTGTCATCCGAAACCACAACGAACAAAGCAACAGAAAAGCCCACATGCCGAAGCATAAGCACAGAAACTCGTTTCATGCCACAATCATGAAATATTTTACTTCGCCTCTTGACATTTGATCTGTTCTCTGGTATAATATTGTCAACCGGTTTGATTAAGCTCGTTTTTTTTACAAGCAGATGTCAACCGGTTGACCGAATAACGACAGGAATTACGATGGCAAAGAGAACAACCATTCAGGATGTGGCGGACTATTTGAATGTGTCCAAAAGCGCGGTGTCCCATGCGCTCTCGGGGCGGCGACGGATCAGTCCGGAGCTGTCGCAGCGGATTCAGACGGCGATCAAGGAGCTGGGGTACAAGCCAAACTTTGCGGCGCAAGTGCTCAACACCCGCTCCACCGGATTGATCGGCGTGGCAATTTCGGAGCTGGAGAACCCGCATACGATCGCTTTGGTCAACGAGTTATCGCACGCGCTCAATGAGTCCGGCTACTCTCTGACTCTTTGTCTGTGCGAGGCAAAAGATGCGGAGGGATGCCGGAATTTCATCAGCCGGATCTCCAACGGCATGGTGGATGCAATCATCAACATGTTGCCGCAGCTGTCAATGGAAGCGGCACAAGAGGCGGCGGATGCGACGCCGGTGTTGACCTATCGGCGGCACAAGCACTCCCCGATTACACTGGATTACGAATCCGGCGTCACGCAGGCGCTGGACTATCTGATCGGGCTTGGGCATACGAGAATCGGAATGATTTCGGTTTCCATGCTGTACTTCGACGCCCCCGATCCGCGGGCGGTGGCGTATCGGAACTACATGCAGCAGAAAGGGCTTTTCGATCCGGCGCTGATCGTCTCCGGCGCAGGTGACCCCGCCAGCGGATGCGAAGGAGCCGCCGCGCTGTTCGCCTTGCGGGAACCGGTCAGCGCGATTTTAACCGGGAATGATCTCACCGCCTCCGGCGTATTCCAATGGGCCTATCAGCATGAGCTGAAACTGCCGCAGGAGCTGAGTGTGATCGGGTTCGACAACAGCCCCCTCGCCCGAGCGCTTTACCCGCTGCTGACCTCGGTGGATACCTGCGTACCGCAAATCGCGGCACACACCGCCGGAGTATTGCTCAACATGATCAATGAGAATCGAAAGGCAATTCCCCCGGTCGAAATCAAGTCGAAACTGGTGATCCGCAATTCCTGCCATTCTTATAAACGTTAACCGAAAGGATTTTCCATGAAGCGATATTTCACTCTGATCGAGCTTCTTGTCGTAATTGCAATCATTGCGATTCTGGCCGGCATGCTACTTCCGGCTCTCAGCCGGGCGCGGGAAAGCGCGCGTGGGGCGCAGTGCATCAACAACAAAAAGCAAGCGATGCTGGCACAGATACAATATGCCGGCGACTACGCGAATTTCTTCATTGCCTACCGGCAATCGACCTCTTCCAATTATGGGATGTGGGGAGCCGTTCTCTGCAACAGCCAGGACGCCGCCGGCGACTATACGATCAGTGGCGGCGGATATCTGCCGATCGCCTCGCTGCAGTGTCCGTCAGCTAACGTGCGATCGCCGGAAATGAGCGGATTTTCGTTCTGGTCGGATATCTATGGCATTCACAACTCTCCACTGGACACGGCGCGGTTGGAGATTTTCGGGAACTGTTTTTTACGACAGACGACACCGGAGTCTTACACTTTTTCGCTCTCCCGTATGAAGCAGCCGGCAGATTTTCTGCTGATTGCCGACACGTATCGGGCGGACTCCGGGTTGGCCTATCCGCGTTTCAAGTATGATGAGGCACAGGATACTCATGCTTCGATCGTCGCAGCTCACAACAACCGCATTTCCGGCGCATTCGCCGACGGACATGCGGCGCTGCACAGCGGCAGTGAGCTGAAATCCATGCCGTACAACCTCACGTATTGGCGCAACCAGGACGGTTCTTACAGCAACTGACAACAGGAATCCACTCAATGTACTTCTCTTTGAAACGAACGCTTTTCGCGATTGCCGCCACCGCGTGTTCCCTGTCGGCTGCTCCGGTGGAACCGCCGGACCCCTACGGTATCTGCGCCCACGTCAACAAGGAAACCGCGCCGAAGGAGTTCGCCCGGATGCACGAAGCCGGAATCCGCTGGATGCGAACCGACTTCACCTGGAGCAACGTGGAACGACAACCGGGAGAGTGGAACTACACCCAGCCGGATACCCTGACGGAGCTTGCGGCGGCGGGAAACATTCAGCTCCTGCCGATTCTCAACTACGACACTCCGTGGGCGACTCCGGCATGGAAGCACCCGGATGCGTGGAGCGAATATGTCCGCAGAACAGTCGGCCGTTATGCTGCACAAATGCGCTATTGGGAGGTCTGGAACGAGCAAAATTCGCAGAAATTCTGGCGCGACGCTCCAAGCGGCGCCAATTACGCCTCGCTACTGAAACGCTCGTATGTGGAAATCAAAAAAATCGACCCGGAGCTTCAGGTGCTTTATGGCGGAACTTCGCATGTGCCGATCGGTTACATTGAGGATTCACTGAAAGCCGGAGCCGGCGAATATTTCGATGTCATGAACATCCACCCTTACCATTGGCAGGGCGTCCCGGAGCTGATGATCCCGGAGTTGGATGAGCTGAAGGCGCTGATGACGCGCTACGGCGTCGGGCACAAGCCAATCTGGATCACCGAAGTGGGCTGGGCGACCTCGCAGCCGCAAACCTATTTTCGCGATCTGCTGCCGACGGCGCTGAAACGAGTGGGGCTGGACATTACGGAAACGACGGCGGCAATCCTCCGCGACCCGGAGAGCGGCTCCTTCGGCGAACTGAATTTCGACCCGGAGTTCCATCTGGCAAACTTCAAGGCGCGTGAAACCGTCCGGTTACAGCAGTTGGCGGAACTGGATGTGGCGCAATACCCGGTGCTGCTGCCGGCGATCGGCGAAGAATTCCCTGCCAGCTACATCCCCCATCTGGTCGCTTATGTAAAACGCGGCGGAACACTGCTGCTACCCTCCGGATTGCCGTTTTACTACGATGTGCAACCATATGAGAACGGCGGATTCAAACGAATTCAAGTCGGCGACCGCTTCCTCAAGGAGTTTCATATCGGATGGGACGCTTGGTGGACACAGGAGAATGTTCCAAAACAGGAACAATATCAAAAACCGGCCCCCGGATTTGAAGACACGTTTGCAATCAATTTTCATCCGACCGGGCGCTTTCTCCACAGCCGCAACCTTACGCAAGGCGATGAGTTCATTCCGGTCATTGAGGCGGGAACCGATGCGTACCGCGGCGCGGTGGGAGGAGTTTACAAGCTGAACAGCGATCTCAAGGGGAACCTGATCGTCTGCACGGTCATGTCGTTCGACAGCGTTTCCGAAGAAAGCCAGGCGAAACTGCTGCCCCGCACTTATCTGCTGGCGCTGGGCAACGGCGTGGAGCGGATCTTCTGGTACAAATCGTGGTCGCGCGAAACGCGGCCGGACGAACGGGAGGCGCATTTTGGGATTATCCGCAAAGATTATGAACCCAAACCCTCATTTCACGCCTTCCAGACCTTGACCCGGCTCTGCCCGCCCGGATCCACCACGCCGAAAATCAAGCGCACCGGAAACGTATGGGCGGCAAACTGGCAACAGCCGGACGGGGTACAGCTCTGGGCACTCTGGACGCCGTTGCACGAAGAGACGATCCAACTCACAATCACCGGAGAACTCACCGAAATGATAAACGTTCTGGGCGAAAAAAAGCCCCATCCCACCGGTGCATTGACCGTCGGACCTGGCCCGCTTTATCTGATCGGCCCCAGCGCACTCACAGTCAACTGACCAGCAGATGACATCTCCCCGATTCTGAGCGAAAATGCAATGAATCGGGGATTTGTTTTCCTTCGTTTCATGCCGCAATCATGAAATATTTTACTTCCGCTCTTGACAATTGTTTCGGATTTTGCTATAATATAAACAACTGGTCAATATGAAACCAGTTTTCTTTTTCACCACGATGTCAATCGATTGACAAAAAAATAGCAGGAGCGATGATTCATGGCAAAAAAGGCAACACTTCAAGATGTGGCCGACTATCTACAGGTCTCCAAAAGCGCGGTATCCCATGCGCTTTCGGGGCGACGCAAGGTCAGTCCGGAGCTGTCGCGCCGGTTGCAGAAAGCCGTTGCGGAGCTGGGGTATCGCCCGAATTTCGCAGCAAGGGTACTGAAATCGCACTCGACCGGATTGGTCGGCGTCGCAGTCAACGAATTGGACAATCCGCATACAGTCACTTTGATCAACGAGCTGTCGCATGAGCTGAAAAAATCGGGCTACTCCCTCACGCTCTGCCTCGCGGATTCACCGGAGCCGGAGGAGTGCCGCAATCTGATCCGGCGCATCTCCAACGGCATGGTGGATGCAATCATCAACATGCTCCCCCAACTCTCGGTGGAAGACGCGCAGGACGCCGCCGACGGAACGCCGATTTTGACCTACCGTCGCCACAAACGCTCGCCGATCGTGCTGGATTACGGGCACGGTATTGTTCAGGCGCTCGATTATCTGACGGGAATCGGCCATGAACGGATCGGGCTCATCTCCGTCGCACGCATCTGCCACGGCGAACCCGATCCGCGTGAAGTCGCCTATCGCAGCTACATGGAAAAGAGAGGGACATACGATCCGGCGCTGATCCATCCGGGAAGCGGCGACGTCACCAGCGGCTATGACGGGATGCAGACGTTTGCCGCTCTGTCTGAACGGCCGGGCGCGATTCTGGCGGGGAATGACCTCATCGCCTCGGGCGTGTTCCAGTGGGCGCATGAAAACCGCCTCCGGCTCCCGGAGGATCTGAGCGTCATCGGATTCGACAACAGCTCACTTGCCATGGCGCTCTATCCGCGCCTGACCAGCATCGACATGTGCGCCCCGCGGATCGCGACACACACCGCCCGTGTTCTGTTGACCATGATCGATGGACAGGAAGAAGAGCTCCCTTCCATCGAAATAAAACCGCAACTGGTACTTCGAGACTCGTGTCATTCTTATAAACGTTAACAAAAGGACTCTCATGAAACGGAACTTCACCCTTATTGAACTTCTCGTCGTGATCGCGATCATCGCCATCCTTGCCGCGATGCTTTTGCCCGCGTTGCAGAGCGCCCGTGAACGTTCCCGCGAGACCGCTTGCGTCAACAACCTGAAACAACTCGGCACCGTATTCACCTTTTATGCGGGAGATTACGACGACTGGCTTCCCGGCGCGGCGGTTTATCTCGGCCCGGGAGCGACGAACAATCGCCGTTGGGCGCGTTTTCTCCATGAGCAAAACTATCTGAAGTTGCCGAGCAAAGGCGCTCCGGGCATCATTCTCTGCCCGGCATGGGTTCCGATCGGCTACAACGACAATCCCGACAACACCTACGGCGTCCCCTGTGGGCACGCCGATAACGGCGGAGGCGGCACCGCCATCGGCGCCGACGGCGCGCTTGGCCGAAAACTGACCCGCCTTGATCAATGGGATATCCTGTGCGGCGACGCCGCCCGTTCCGGAGGCGGCGGACAGAGCGCCTGGATCAACCACCGCACCACTGGCGCGGAAGGGAACGGAGCCGATCGCGCGGTACACTTCCGCCACAAGGGGCTTCTTCGCGCCAACGTCACCAAAAACGACGGCAGCGTGCAATCGATCAGCCGGGAATTCATCAACGAAGGCCGCCGCTATCTGTGGACGCAAACTGTAAATTGAAAAACCACCATCAAAGGAATCCCATATGAAAAAATTGTTTTCCCTCTGTGCCGCCATTGCCTTCACGTCGCTGCTGGCCGCGGCGGAATCGCTGCCGGTAACTCCGGCGGACTTCCGTTTCCGGGTAAGCGGCGATGCCGACGTAACGATGGCGCCCGCAGAAGTCGACGGCAAAACCGTTTTGAAGATCAGCAACCGGACGCCGCGCAAAGCGCATACCTTCGGCGCGCTCTCCGCCACACTGAAACTGCAACCCGACACGCCGTATCGCCTGACCTTCCGGGCGAAAGGCGAAAGCGTGTCCGGAATCGTCTTCGCCTTCGGTCCGAACTGGAAGCAGCGTTTCGCGCTCTCCGGCATCAAACCGGAGTGGAAGGAATTCTCGTTTGAATTCACCCCTCCGGCGGCGGAATTCAACAAGCAGAAACAGTACCCTCTCTCGATTCTCTCCGAAAACGTGGCGAAAGAGGCGTTGATCGCCGATATCGTCTTCGCCCCGGTCGTACAGGAACAGGAAACCGATAACGCCATCATTCCCGATGGGTCCTTCGAGGCGGCTCCGGTCGACGTTCCGCCGCCGGGCTGGCATTTTCTGATCAACCGGGACGCCGCAGTAAAAATTGCGGTATCCGAACGCGAAGCCGCGATCGGCACCAAATCACTGCTGATCACCAACAGTTCGCCATATCAGCCGCATGTTTACGGCATACTTTCGCGCAAGATTCGCGTCACACCGGGAGTGAAATACCGCCTGACGCTTCAGGCGCGTGGAGAGAACGCCTATGGAATCGCGCTGGTTCTCGGGAGCCGCTGGAAACCCCGTTTCCGCCTCGGTCAGTTGCCCAACGCCTGGAAATCATTCAACTTTGAATTCACGCCGGAGAAAGAGGATCTGGAACAGGACGGCACCATGCCCTTCCGCATTCTTTCCGAGAACATCGTCGACGTCGCCTATCTTGACGATATCAAGATCGCCCCGGCTGGCGGAGAAACCATCGTACCGGAACGTTTTCAGGTCGAACAAATCTATCTCCTTCCCACGGAAGGCGCGGGCATTGAGCTGAACCTCCCCTCCGATCCACAGCACTATCACGGCACGATGCCGACCGCGAACGAGTTCCACGCGAAACTTCGTTTCCACCAGATTCCCGGCGGCGGACTTGGCTTTGAGGCGAACGTCGTCGACAAAGAGTTCCATACGCCGGACACGGATAAATTCTGGAACAGCGACAGCCTTCAACTGCGCTTCTCCCCCGGCATCTTCCGTGACCGCGCCGATGATGACGTCGAACTGGTGTTTCTCGCCCCGGCCGCAACAGGAGCCGTTGAAGGCAGAAACGTCAACGACAACCAGGAGCTCACCGCCTCCGAAGCGCAACTGGCGGGAACCCGTACCGCCGATGGCTACCGTATTGTCGGCACACTCTCAGCAGAATTCCTGAAAGCGAACAACCTTGATCGCGGCTTCACCATTAACGCCGTCGTCAACAACGTCCGTGACGACAACCGCCGCGAAATCGCGTTCCTCAGCAAAGGGATTCACCGCCAGAAAGAATCGCGAGAGAACTTCCGCCTGCTTCCGTTGAACGGCAAGCCGCAACTTTTTGCAACCACCGACCGGCGCAGCTCCATCCGCAGCATCGACGGAACCCTTTACGCCACCGGATTCGAGGAATCCGCCGAGTGGAATATAGAGGCGACGCTGACCGACTCCACCGGCAAAGCGCATCCGGTCACCTTTTCTCCGGTGCCGCCGGTGACGAAGGGCGAACTGCTGGCGATTCACTACGACTTCGACCTCGCCACAATCCCGGAGGGAGAATTCAAGCTCTCGTTCCACGCGCCAGGCAAGGCGGAAACAGTACTTGTCATGAGCAAAACCGACCTCCGCAAGCGGCAGCTCGAAGCGCTCAAAGAATTGGAAACACGTTTTGAACCGCTGGCGCAGGCCATCGACCGCATGGAACACGCGTCCCGCTATCTCATCGTGCCCCGCACCCTGATCCGCAACAAGTTGGACGAGCACCGCGAGCATCTGGAGAAAACCACCGCGCCGGAAGATCTCGACTACTATACCCGCCTCGGCGAATGGGTCATTCCGGAACTTCAGAACGCATTCACCCGGCTGGAGGCGAATTATGCAAAGCGCACCCTCCTCCCCGCCACCTACACCTATCTCGGCACGGACAAAGCGACGCCGTTCGACGTAACAACCATCCCGGCTGTCGATGAAAAAGGAAACGTCACGACCCGCCCGTTTTTCTTCGCCGGTTACGGCCACTTCAACCCGGTGTCGGACGACATGCCGCTTCTGGAAAAGCTCGGCAACAACGCCTTCCAGATGGAGATCGGGCCTCGCTCCTTCTTCCCGGCCTCATTCGACAAGGTTTCGCTCGTCGACTATGAAAAACGCATCGAGCTTGCCATGAAGCGGGCGCTTGAAAATAACATGCGCATCTGCCTGCTGCTCAGTCCGCACTACCATCCGGGCTGGTGGCTGGAGGCGAATCCGGAAGCGAAGAGCGAATCCGGGTTCCTCAAGTACGAGATTGACCACCCGGCGGCGCGCGATATGATCAAGCGTTACCTCGACGTGGTGATTCCGATTTTGAAAGACAGCCCCTACCGGGCGGCGATTCACAGCCTCTGCCTCTCCAACGAACCGGTCTACACCGGGGCGCGACTGGACAAGCCCTTCACCCGCCAGAAATTCTTTGAATACCTGGAACGTGAATACGGTTCGCTCGCCGGCTTCAATCAAGCAGCGGGAACCCGGTTCGCCGACTGGGAAGCTGTCGCCGACGCCGGATTGGCGCACCCGGCCGTCAACTACACGTTCCACCGTTACAAACGCGCAGCGATCGCCGATTGGCACGCCTGGATGGCGGGAATCGTTCGCGGACACTGGCCCGAAGCGACGCTCTCCTCCAAAATCATGGTGTTCAAAACGCTGGAACCGGCTTACAACAATGAGGCGATCGACCCGGAACTCTTCGCCGCATTCAGCGATTACAACGGCAACGACAACTACATGTATCACAAAACCGGGCGCTGGCTCTCCGACTGGTACACGATGGCGATGTACCACGACTTGCAGCGTTCGATTCGCAACATGCCGATCGTCAACAGCGAAAACCACGTCATCAAGGACGGCGATTGGCAGGACATCCCCTACGACCACATCTACGCGGCCACGTTCGAGCAGTTTCTGCAAGGCGTTTCCGGCATGATGACCTGGGTGTGGCGCGCGGTGACTCCGAGTGCGGCACGGCAACGGCCGGATCTTCCGGGCAACATCTACCAGCGTCCCGGCTCGATCCTCGCGCAATCGACGGCGATTCTGGACGGAAACCGGCTCGCCCCGGAAATCATCTCGTTCGCCAATGCCGACGCCAAGATCGGAATTCTCTACTCGCCGACCAGCTACATCCAGAACCCGGCCCATTATGTCCGGCAGCTGAAGGAGCTTTATCCGGCCATCGCTTTCACCGGTCATAAAATCGGCTTCCGCACCGAAACACAAGTACTGAAGGGGGATTTCGGTACGATCCGGCTGCTCTACCTTCCAGCCTGTACGCATCTCCCGACCGAAGTGATCGCCAAACTGAAGGAGTTCGAGAAAAAAGGCGGCAAAGTCGTCACCGTCGGCGAACAGCCCGCGTTCGACCAATTCGGCACCGCGCTGACCGAGCGCCCCGGATTCGCCGCACTCCCCGGGAATCTGCCGCTGGCGCAGCTCTCCACCCACGTCGGAGAGCTGGCGAATGCCGCTCAGTCGCTTCCGCTCACGATGAAGACAACGCCGGAAAACACCGGCGTCATCTACCGGATCGTACCGGACAAAGAAGGCTATTTGCTCAACATCGTCAATTACGAACGCACCCCAAGCAAGATTTTCCTGGCTGGAGCCGCAGGCAAGTTGACCGACCTGATCACCACCGGCGACGCTCCGTTTGAATTCGAGCTGAAACCGCTGGAACTCCGGTTCCTCCGCTTCACTCCGAACGCGAAGTAAGGGAATCTCCCCGGATTTGCTCCGGGGAGATCGGGGTTTCGCTTTTGGCGACCAGAGCACTTGGCTCCTGGCTCCCGACCGGCAAGACGCCGGCACCGTCGGACCAGCTTTCCGCAATGCGGCAAGCTGGTCCGAAACTTTTCAGACGCGTACCAATGGGCGCGATATCCCCACGTACACACCGAAATGTCAGGATACAAGCACAATCTTCACTTGACTTTCATCGATCGATATGGTACAATTAATATGAAACGGTTTCTTTGCTTGAATGATCGAAACCCGGAAGAGTTGCGCCACCATCGGTGTTTTCTTCCGAACTTAATGTATTGCCGTGAAAATTCCTCTTGACATCAAGTCTTATTTATAATATAATTATAGGAAGAATCGTTTTGATATATTACTAATTAATCACAGATTAAAATATGACAAAGGAAGAGAGCTATGAATCGAAAACATTTTACGTTGATTGAACTGCTGGTGGTGATCGCGATCATCGCCATTCTGGCAGGAATGCTTCTCCCGGCATTGAATCAGGCGCGAGGACGGGCAAGGGACATCAAATGCACCGGAAACCTGAAACAGCTCGGCACATACATGATCATGTATGTGGATGACAATCGCAATACCCTCCCCTCCGCCTACGCCAATGCCGGTGTGGCCGGCACGGTAAGCGCCTACTGGCAGGATGTTCTCTATACGATGAACACACCCGGAACGACAACGCCTCTCGAGAGCTTCCTGAACGAGGAGAAAAAGAAGCCGCGCGATGTATTCGCCTGCCCGTCGTCCAGCTCTTCCACGACCAAAGAAGCGATGCTCAGCCATTACGGAATCAACCACCGGGGAACGCCGGACGAAGCCTCCGGCAACAACATGGCTCACGTTCTTTCCACCGTTCGGAACCCCAGCTTGCGCGCCATGCTGTTCGATATCGAACAAAAGGATTCCGCGCGCGGCAAAGAGCACGCGCCTTCCGCTCAAAATCGTGCGGAGATCACCCATAACAACACGACACTAAGCTCCTACCGCCATCGCGGCGGAAAAGGTTGGAACTTCACCTTCGTTGACGGTCATGTGGAGTCGTTGACGTATGATGAAATTCCGGTCAACCGCCTGACTTCCACCTCCGGCGAACGTGCCACCTTCTGGTGCAACAAAAACGTCCTCTGACAGCCGGGCGGAATCGACTTTGAGGAAGAAGCTGGCGCAATACCGGGAATGGCGACTTGTATGAATTGCCCGTGCTGTCACAAAGAACTGACGAAGGAGTTTTACGAGGGTATCATCAATTTTCGCTGCGAGGATTGCGGCGGAAGAATGATGACTCTTGCCGGACTGCGGAACCTTTGCGCCGACCAGAGGTTTGTCAATACGCTGTGGCTGACCGCCCAGACCGGCTATTCCGAGGCCGGGCCAGTCTGCATGTCTTGCCAGAAAACGATGCGACGGGTGACGCTGCCCCTCGCCGGCATGCCGCTGGAGCTGGATCTTTGCTGCTCCTGCCGGTTCGTCTGGTTCGATCCCACGGAGTTGGAGCAGCTCCCGCTGCCGAAACCGGACGCGGGAGACGATCTGCCGCAGAAGGCGAAAGAAATTCTCGCCCTGCGCCAGATTGAGCAGGAGGAAGCGCGGCTGAATTCGGTCTTTCGCGAACCAGCCGGCGCCGAATACGCACCTGACACCTCCTGGAAATATGTGGTCGCCGTACTCGGGTTGCCGGTGGAGCTGGACTCCCCCGACAGCAACCGAATCCCGATCATCACCTGGAGTATCGCCATTCTCTGCCTGCTGGTATTCGGCTTGACGTACACAACGCTAGACCAGACCATCGCCGATTGGGGATTCATCCCGATGGAGTGGATGCGACACGGCGGATTGACGCTCGCGACTTCGATGTTCCTCCACGCCGGAGTGCTTCACTTGCTCGGAAATCTCTATTTTTTGCTTATTTTCGGCGACAATGTGGAACACGAATTCGGGTGTCTGAAATATCTTGTTCTGTTGGCCGTTTCTGGATTATGCGCTTCGCTGTTGCATATGCTCTTTGATCCACGCGCCAGCGTTCCGTGCATCGGCGCCAGCGGTTTCATCTCCGGCATAATCGCCTGTTACGCCGTTTGTTTCCCCAAGGCCAAGCTGTCATTCATGCTGTTCTCCCGACGTTATTTCTTCACCACGAGAAACTCAGGCCGTTGGCTCGCGATTCCGGCATGGGCCGCATTCGCCCTCTGGGCTCTTCTGCAAATCGGCCTGGCAATCATATCCAGAAACGACACCGGCGGAGGAATCGCCTATATGGCACACATCGGCGGTGCCCTGCCCGGCATTGCGTTCGCAATTTTGCACCGCCGCAATCAGCGCCGCAAGGATTCAGAATCAGACCACTCCAAGTCGCTGGGCGACCTGAAGAATGCGCGCAATCTATAAACCGCGCCTCCGGTACCGCACCGACGAAGACGACGGCATTCGCCGGGAGTTGACACCACAAATTCTGGCTGAATTCAGCGAAGGCAGTTTTATGCAGGGGTCAGTGTTCTTCCATTACGGGAAACACACTCGCATCGGCAAATGCAATTTCTTCAACTACAACCTGACCGTTCAAGACGATGCGCCGGTCACCATCGGCAATGACGGCAACTTTGACCCGAATTCAACCATCGTGACCCCGCGTCACCTGATGCGTCCGAAACTTTTGAAGTATGCTCAGCAAAGCTCTGCGAGGCGGGCGGGATAAGTTTCGCTCCGCTTGAGGCCGCTACCGTAGGTGAGGCTGTCGCCAAAGCAAACAATGCGGGAATCCGGCAGGGAAAATCGACGTATTGCCTCGTTTGCGCAATGCGCCACCGCTTCCGCACCCTCCTTTGTCAGGTGCAGTCCATCGCGCCTGCCGCTATTGGCGGGATTCTGCAGATACGAATCTGCCGCCTCCCCCGGCGGGCGGTGTTTCACCACAGCTTCAAAGTCGGCCAATGGCAAGCCGAGTCCGCGCAAAAAAGCGTTGACGGGAGCAAGGCGTTCCGCCGGAGTATCCGGGTAAGAGGCGATTTCGGGAAATTGCTCCAGCAGATACGGTTCAAACTGCGGCGGAAGCGTTCCGATCAAGACTTCCGCCGCCAGCGCCCGGATGCGATCCAGCAACGCAGTGTAATTGCGCTTGAACTGCGCCGGCTCCACCGTGTGCCTCGGGTAGAGCCGGTCGTTGACTCCGGCCCAGAGAATAACCAGAGTCGGCGCATGGCTTGCCACGTCGCGGTGAAACCGCATCAGCAGTTCCCGCGTCGTGTCGCCGGGAACCCCGGAGTTGACTGTCACCCGCCGAATCATGACGCGTCCGGCCTACAGATAACGCCAGTAAAGGTAAATCGAGCTGAGAACCAGCGAAAGCAACATCAACGGCAATCCGCAGCGGGCGAACTGCACAAACGTGACCTGACAGCGGTTCCTGGAAGCCGCCTGCATCACCACTTCGTTGACCGGGGAGCTGATGATGCTGCCGATTCCGCCAAGCCCGGCTCCAAGCGCAAGCGCCCAGAACAACGCGTCATTGATCGGCGCAATGGCTCCGCCTGTCTGCCCCGCCAGAACCGCCGACGCCGCGTGAATCAGCGGAATCATCGCAACGACCAGCGGAATATTGTAGATTCCCAGAGAGAGAAATGCGCAACCCCAAAGCACGATCATCGTCATCACGATCAGGTTCCCGCCGGTCAGTTTCACCAGCGATTCACCGAGAATCAGGAACACACCGTCAATTTCCAGCACTCGAACCATCATGAACAACCCGACGAACAGCAGAATCATACTCCAATTGACCTTCGCCAGCATCTCCTGCGGCTTGACGCCGCAGATCAGCGTCATAATCAAAGCACCGCAAAGTGCGATCAGCCCCGGCCCCACCCCGGTCAGCCCGCTGGTGAGGAATCCAAGTACGAGAAACCCGAACACCCAAAGAACCCGCGACAGCCGGACCGGTTCCAGAATCGCCAGACGCGGCTCGGTCAAACCGACCTGCGCGGCCGCTCCGGGCGTCGTCCGCATCTGCTTCCGGTACGTGAAGATGAAGATCGACAGCAACACCGCCACGAGCAACAGTGTGATCGGCGCCAGATTCCGCAGAAAATCATTGTAAGTAAAGCCGCCGATTCCGCCGATCAGAATATTCACCGGGCTGCCGGTCAGCGTCGCCATTCCGCCGATATTGGCGAAAATCGCCTCGCCGATCAGTAGTGGCGGAACCGGGAGCCGCAGCAGTTGAGCGATCAAAATCGTCACCGGAATCATTAAAATCATCGTCGAAACATTGCCGAGAAACGCCGAAATGAACGCCGTCGCAACCAGAAATTCAATCGTCACCAGAATACCGTTCCCGCGATTCTGCCGGGCGATTTTCGCGGCGAGGTACTCAAAAACTCCAGTGGTGGCAAGCAGATTGGCAATCACCATCATACCAATCAGGAGGCCGATCACATTCAAATCGACGCCGCCCAGCAACTGCGGCAATTTCGCCACACCGAGCGCGACCATCAGCCCGACGCCGAGAATGGCGACCGTGGCCTTGTCGATTTTACCGGAAGCGATCAACAGACAGGCGGCGGCGAAGACGATGATTCCGGCCCAGAGGTACCCGGTTCCGACAGCCGCCGCGCCGAAAACAAGAGTGGTTGCAAGCATAAAAAACTCCTCAGAGATTGATAATTCGTTTCAAAAGCAGCGAATGGTCGATGACCCCCAGCAGCTTGTTCCGCTCCCCGACGATATAGACGGTCGAGGATTTTTGAACGGTGATGGCGAAGACGACCTCAATCAGCGTCGCATCTTCCGGCAGCGTTCGGAATTCACGGTTCATAACGTCCGACACTTTGGAGGCGGCTTCCACCGCGAAATATTCCGCGAACGGGTCGAAGTAGCGGATGAATCCAACACTTTTCAGATGAGAGAAAAAGTCGGGAATTCCCAGTTTCAGCAGATCATCGGCAACGATTTCACCCTCCAGTCGATCGCCGTCCAACACCGGAACCGAGGCGAGGCGAAGCTCCGCCATCTGCGGCGTCGCCTCCCGAAGCGGCATCTCCGGCGAAAGCACCAGCCGGGGCGGCTCCATAATGTCCGCCGCGATCACCGCGGGGGGGCGTTGTTTGCGAATTTCGTGGAACAGTCGGATCAGCTCATCGGTCGATGCGCAGGAACGCAGGCGGTCGCGCCAGGCCGGATTGTGCATGACGGCGGCAAGATCGGCCATAAAACGCAGGCCCTCCATCGGGCGCGCTTCCGGAATCAGCAGCAGGCAACCGAAAATAACCGGAACTTCATCCGGGGTTTCGCAGTCAAGCGGGTGGTCAAGCGTCGCACTGACCACGCACAAGGTATCCAGCCCGGGAACGCGGGCATGAGGAAGGATCAATCCGCAACCGAGGGTGGTCGGGCTCAAGTTCTCCCGTTCCCAGACCATATCCAGAATTGCGCTGGAGGTCAATTCCAATTTTCGCAGCGGTTCCAGTTTCGCCGCATCGGATGCCAGCTTCCGAAACAGCTCCACCGGGTCGGCCGCCGAAACCCGGCTCAAAATATTCCACGCGATTGCAAATGGAACGCCACTCATGAAAATTTCTCCCCAGTTTCTTCCGCGCGGAACGGTACCGCGCAAAGTTGTTTCCCCCCGATTTCAGTTGTGCGAAGCAGCAGACAAAATGATGAAGAGGAAGCAGTGATAATGGACCCTTTCCATAGAAAACAGACGCAATTACCCTATATTTCTCAATCTAGCATGATTTTTTCGGTTTTCAAGTGAAATCCACCGATTCCGACACGGTTTCCGAATCTTGAAATTGCGATACCTCCAAGTTCTTTTTCCATCGAACCGGCTTGCTTTTTACCGTGATTGCCGTTATCTTAAATATCGAAAGAACAATGAGGAAGGGATACCGCAACCGATGATGAAAACGCTTCTGCTATTTCTGGCGGCCATGCTGCCCGCCGCGCTTCTGGCGGCGAAGGATCCGTGGTTTGAGGCGACCGTACAGTCCGCCGCGCTTTTGACCGAGGAAGATCCGTGGTTTGAAGGGCGTTTCCTGGCGCCGGACGAAGAACTGCCGCAACCGGCGGTTCCATTGCTGCTGGCGCCTCACCTGATTCTGCCCGAAGCACCCCTGTGGCGCTGGTTCGCAAGCGAGAACGCAACGCAGACGCTGATCCGGGAGCAGGTTCTGCCGGACGACCACGCCGTACTGCGCTATCCGGCCGGAATGATCCGGCTTTTCTACTGGAACGGCGACGTATACGGAGAGTTCGGGAACTTCTCCTTTTTCCTGCCGGAGAGCGAATTGTCAAAGCGCCCCCTCCCCGGCTCCCGGAGCGCGCTGGCTCGCCCGTTCATCCGAGATGCGTTCCACCGTCTGGTGAATGCTCCGCCGCCGCAACCGACGCCTCCGTACGGCGGCAAGGCGCGCTATACGGCGCGAATCACCGATCTTCCGTTGCGGCGCGGCATTTCGTTGCCGGACAACGCAGGTGAGAAAGAGCTGAAACACGCCGTGGCTGCCGGGGCCAATCTGCTTCGTGCCCGGATCGACAACTGCACGGAGGAGCTGCTGGACGCGGCACAAACCGCCGGGATTTCGCTGATTCTCGACACGACGACACTCTCCGACGCGGCGCTTTATGAATTCCTCCGCAAGAACGGGCAACACCCGGCGCTGGCCGGGGTTGCGCTGGGCGGAGCGCCCGGGGCCTACAGTCGTGCAATGGGAGTGCGGGAGATCGTCGAAACCTTGCCGCTCTATCTCGCCGCCGACGCCTTCCTGTCGCCGGACGGATTTGCGGCGCAAGAGGTACTGCCGCTTCACGATGTAATCTACACCGCAGACCTCCAACGCGATACCTCTCCGAGCGCGTTGCTGGAGTTTCAACAAAAAAGCGGCGCGATGGTTTCCGTCCGCGTTCTGGATGCCAGGCAACCGCGCAGACTCATCGACGCCATAGAAAAGCGGGGGTGGGAGTGGACTGCGCCATACCCGGCTCAAGCGCCCTACACGCACCTCTTCCGCCGCAACCGCCGCTGATCCACTCAGCAGGTCAGGAACACTCCATCACCTGCTGAACGCGGTTGAAATCGCACTTCGCCAGATCTTCCGGCGCAATCCAGAAAAACAGGCGGCCGACATCTCCCCAGAGCCAATCGAGGTCGTCGTCGGAATCGAGTTGAAGCAACAGAATTTTTCCGGGTTCCCCCATATCTTCATCTTGAATATAACCGGGGTAACCGAGCAACTGGTGCGCGACAGTATCTGTTTCGCTTTCATCGTCTTCCGCAATCTCCTTTCTGGAGTCGAATTGCTCGAAGGCAAGAAATCGCTCTGCTGAATCATCATAATCCTTGCGTTGCGTCTGCCGCTGGCGCGGCTGTTCCGGCAACGCCTCCGCGGTGTAGAGGATTTTCCAGTAATCCCGTTCATTGCCGCCGTCGCCCCACGGCATCTTCTCACAATCATAAAAAACAAATAGCGTCCCGGAAGCGGGTAATCCCAGTCCGGCAGGCAGCTCCGGACAATGAATCTGTGCAAGCAGATCCAACTCGACGCCCTCCGGATTTCGCGGCCATGCCAACGAATCCGGCAAATTCGGCTGCCCGCCGAGCTTGCTGACGCTCCGGGTAGCGGTCTTGATCAGCCGAAGCCCCGGTTTCGACACAGATTCCGTCGCGGGAGAAGTCGACGCTTCCTCCGGCCGCTCCTCCACAGAGCGCACTCTCCGGAAAAAAGAAATCCAGATCGAAAAAAGCAACATACAGGCAAATAGAAACAATACGCACGCGAAGACCACGCCGAACACCCGCCATAGCGTGAGCGATTCCGGCAAGTCCGCCACAAACCGCCAAACCCCGGTAAACGCTCGAAGCAGCAGATAACTCCAGAACACAAAATTAACGGCGTACCCGAACCGCCGAACCCCCGCCCGCCCGTAACCGGGCAACGGCAACAACTCACGCTCTTTGCGCAACGCATGGACTTTGGGAATCACCACAACCGCCAGGCATAGGTTCACCACGACAAAGCCGAACATATAGTAAAACCCGTACGGCGCTGCAAACAGATGGCTGACCGTACAACCGGCAATCAGCAACAGCGTCGCCCACAGCGCCCCGTTACCGAAAGATTTTGCGAACTCCTTCTGCTCCAGCTGCTCTGAATGATCCATGCGTCCCCCTGATTTATGTTAGTGTTAAGAGAAGATACCCCGCGCCTGCCGTTTTTCCAACTTGAATCAATATAATTTCAACGAATTGTTCAAGTTATGTTTGTATTCCGTTTGAAAACGGAGTACATTCGTCGCATTGCGAGGGAGATGCGAGAGATGGAGCAAAACTATTTGGGACGGTTGCCGGAAAGCGACCCGCTTTATCAATTTTTAAAGTACGAAATTCAACCACAGTTGACCGGATTCATGGAGCGCCCGAAATACCGGGTGCATCAGTTGCACGGCTCAAACGCGGTCTATCTTTATGAGGAAAAAAACAGCGGAAGCCGGGTGATCGGAAAATTTTTCCTTTCCGAGCGGGAGCCGGATCGCGAGGCCGCTTCGCGGCGGCTTGAGCGCGAATTCCATAACCTTTCCGTCATGCGCAGTTGCGGCTTTGACGGCAGCTCCCCGCATTACATCGCCCGTCCGCTCGGGCGCAACGAAGCCCTGAACCGTCTGCTGGTGATCGAATTCTGCGGCGGCGAAATGCTGAGCAGCATCCTCACCCGCGCAATCCACAGCGGCGACAACGACTTGATTTATGCGAAACTGACTGCGCTGGCGTGGTTTCTGGCGCATTTTCACAATCAGACCGCCACACCGGAGTGGAAGGTGAATTTCAACGAGGCGACGTCGTACATGGATTCCCTGATCGAGCGCCTTCGAGTTCAAAACGAGATCGGCTACTCGGACGCCGAAGAGCTGGGCTGGCTCCGTGACCGCTGGCGCGAACAGCCGAAAATGTGGGAAGATTGTCAAGTGACCGTTCACGGCGACGCCACGCCGGACAACTTTCTCTTCGGTGACGATCAATGGGTCATTTCATTCGATCTGGAACGGCTTCGCCGCGCCGACCGTGTATTCGACACCGGGCGCATCGCCGGGGAGCTGATGCACTTTTTTCTGCAACTGACCGGGAACAAGTATGCGGCAGAGCCGTTCATCGGCCATTTTCTGTGGGAATATGCCTGTCATTTCCCGGATCGGGAGCAGACGTTCAGACAACTCGCGCGCCGCGTGCCGTTTTACATGGGGTGCACGCTGCTGCGGATCGCCCGGAATCCATGGCTGGAGTGGGATTACCGGCTCCGGCTGATTCACGAAGCCAAACTTAGCCTGAGGAACTTGAGCTTATGATTCGCGGACTCTTGTTTGACATCAACGGAACACTGGTGGACATCCTGACCGACGAAGGGAATGGCGACATTTATCGCACACTCTCGAATTTCCTGGATTATCAGGGTATCGCAATTCCGCCGGAAGAGCTGAAGGAGCTCTATTTTGAAATCAACAAGCGCCAACGCCGGGAGAGCCGTGAGGAATTTCCGGAATTCGACATCAAGGCACTTTTCGCCGAAATCGTGGAGCAGTTCGCCTCTGCCCACACCCGCGCCATGCCGGCGCAAAAATTGAAATTCTTGCCGGAAACACTGGCGGAACTGTTCCGCGCCGCCTCTCGCTTCCAACTCCGCCTTTACCCCGATGTGGAGCGCGTACTCAACGAATTGCGCCCAGATTACCGCATGGCGGCAGTGTCCGACGGGCAAAGCATCTGGGCGATCCCGGAGCTCCGCGCGGTCGGTCTGCTTGACTATTTCGACCCCATCATCGTCTCCAGCGACCATGGTTACCGCAAGCCGGATCGGAGAATGTTTGAGCAAATGTTGCTGAAAATGAATCTCGCCCCCTCCGAAGTCCTTTTTGTCGGAAACGACATGTACCGCGATGTCTTCGGCGCGAACCGGATCGGAATCAAAACCGTCTTTTTCCAATCCAATCAAGGCGACCAGCGCAATGCCGGAGCCGACGCAGATTATATCATTTACAACTTTTCCGAACTGCCTGAAGCGATTCGATTTTTATCGAAGTGATTGGGAGAGGGAAAAGGGGAGAGAGGGAGAGGCTCCGCCTTCGGCGCGAGCGGGTGAGTTGGCCTTCTGCCAACTCCACCACGGTCGCTCCCTGCAAAATTTTCAATTTTGCTGTTGAGCGCTTTCGGGGCGACCGATTGCCTCCGGCAGCCAAAGGCTCCGCGCCTTTGGAAACCGTCAGGGCCGGATGGCCCTGAACCCGCGAGCGACGTCGTCGCCCGTTCGCCCCCGGATCAGGTCGAGGAAGCGGGGGATCACCGTTTCTGCTTTCGCCGGGCCGACGCCGGGAATCTGCCGCGCCTCCTCCACCGTCTGCGGCTTGCGCTCGGCAAGCTCCTCCAGCACCGCGTTGGTCAGAACGGCATAGGCCGGGACTCCGCGCTCATCGGCAATCTGTTTGCGCAGCTTCCGCAACGCCTCAAGCAACGAACCGGCCCCATCATCATCGCGGGAAGGCGACGGCTTCAGGCGCGGGGCGGCACTCGCTTTCGCGGTCCGCCCACGACGCAGCTCCGGCATATCGATCTTTGCCCGCGTATGCTCGTTCAACACCTCCAACCCGAGTGGAGAGAGTTCAAGACAGGGGAAGTCCCCACGCTCGATCCGTCCAAGGTATCCCGCCTGCTCCAACGACTTCAGATACGCCATGATCGTGGTCTGCTTCAGCTGCTCCAACCGCCCAAAATGACGGTTGCGGTGAAAACCGCGACCCGCGAGTTCCGCACTCTTCCCTCCGGCCAGAATCTGACTGAGCTTCCCCGCCCCGATCCGACCGTCAAAATCATCGACCGCTTCAAGAATACGGCGAACCACACCCTCCTCCACCGCGTCGGTCACCTCACGGAGCACGCCGCCGGAACGGGAAACGCCAGAGCAATTGTCGCAACTTCCGCACTTCCAGCTTCCGTTGCTTTCGCCGAAATAACCGGTCAGCATCCCCTGCCGGCACCGGGCGGTACGCGCATAAGAGCAAACTTCATCCAACCGGGCAAGCTCAAAATTGCGCTTCTCGTTCATTGCCTGATAATCCATATCGACTTGAACTTGCTGCGGCTTCAGGAGCTCGGTGCAGCGACCGGCAAACGGAACCTCCCACTCGATGCAGTCGCCGTTCAGCGCCCGCAGCACCCGCTGCACCTGATCGACGCGAAGCCCGGCAACTTCGGCTAATTCATTCAATGTGAATGATTTTTTCTCCAACAATTCAAATCCGAACCGCTCCAGACAGCGGGCGATGAAACGCGAGCGTTGTGTGGTCTGCTCCGCGTGTTCCGAGGCGAGGAACTCCAGATCTCCGCTAAAACGCAGAAAACCGCGATTGTTCTGGCGAAAGCCGCGATCAACCAACTCGCCTTTTTCCAAAATCCCCATTGCCGCCGAGAGCTGGCTGTCCGACTTCGCGCCCGGAACCTCCGGAACCAATTCCGACAAGGTGACTTCCAGCATATTCGTCCCACGCTCCGCCGCAAGTTCGCGCAAACGGTTGTAAAGCTCCTGAATCACTTCCGGCGGAGGATTGGAGAGATCAATCAAAAACTCCTGCACATATCGGTCGCGGTACGCATAGAGCAACACGCAGTCGGCCGCCTCTCCGTCACGCCCGGCACGCCCCGCCTCCTGATAATACGCCTCCAACGAACCCGGCAGATTGAAGTGAATCACCTGCCGCACGTCGGGGCGGTCGATCCCCATTCCAAACGCATTGGTAGCGGCGAGAATGGGGCATGGATCGTCCATAAAATGGTCCTGCGCCTCTTTGCGCGCCTCGTCGGACATTCCGGCATGATAGCCGATGCAGCCGAATTCCGCGACCAGTTGCTCGACCGCCTTGCGGGTCGATGCGTAAAGGATGGTTGGAACCTTGCGTTTCAGTCGGCGCTTGATCTCCGCAAACTTACTCGCATCAGAGGAACACTCCACTACGGAGAATGCCAGATTGGGTCGCCGGAACCCCGCGACATGAAGCCCCATATCCGGGCGGTGAAGTTGTTCTCGAATATCATCGCGCACTTTCGGCGTCGCGGTCGCGGTGAACGCGCAGACCTGTGGAATCCGGCAACCATCCAACACTTCCCCGAGCTTCCGATACGAAGGGCGAAAATCGTGTCCCCACTGGCTGATGCAGTGCGCCTCATCGATAATCATAACAGACGGAGGATTGTCGGGCAGAAAGCTACGGAAAAACTCAGTGTGGAACCGTTCCGGGGCGACATAAAGCAACTTGAGTTCTCCGGCGGCGGCGGCGTAGGCGGCTTCGCGCTGTTCGGCAAACGGAACGGTGCTATTGATAAATGCGGCGGGGATGTTGCGTTCCTGTAAAGAGTCCACCTGATCTTTCATCAATGAAATCAGTGGAGAAACGACAATTCCATATCCGGGTCGCATTAAAATGGGCAGCTGATAACAAAGTGACTTCCCGGCTCCGGTCGGCATGATGACGCAGAGGTCGTGACCGGAGAGGATTTCCTCCACGACTTCCTGTTGATTATCCAGAAAGGCGTCGAAGCCAAAGTAATGCCGAAGCCCTTCGAGTGTTGCGGTGTGTGCCATAATCTGAATAATATACCACACACGACGGATTCTTGCAAGGAAGACAAAGTCATCCCTTGCCAACAACAGCACGCTACCCGTCACCGACGAACCGACGGGAGCGGGGAAAGGCAAACGAAAAAGTGCAGCACATACTGCATGGGGAGTCGATCATGTTTTTTTCATTTTTCTACGTTTCACTCTTGACATTCCGGATCATTTATGTCATAATATTGGCATAGTCCACTTTAAAAAAATTCAATCCGATGGGATTTTCATGACGCAACCGATTCATCTGACGCTTCGGGAAAAGCTGCTGGAACTGATTTCTTCCAGTTCCGGCAATACCCGTCTGCCGTCAGAGCGCAAACTCGGCGAACAATACAACATCAGCCGCGGCACCGTAGCCAAAGTTCTGGTCAACCTGGAGCAAGAAGGTTACATCACCCGAATCGTCGGGCGCGGTTCATTCGTCGTCCCACGCGACAAGGCAATCATCCTTCCCCGGCACGAAGCGCGGCACAGCGGCACCATTCTGCTGATCTATCCGGACTTCTACGCATGGCTCATCTGGGAATTCAGCCATCGCATGGAGATGGAAACGTTGCGCCGCAATTACAATCTGGTTCACATCAAACTCCAACAACAGACCGACTTCGATCGCCTGGCCGAGTTGGTCAAGGCACAGCGTGATCTGTGCGGCGGAGTAATCATGCCTCCGTTGGCTCCGGATCTCCCGAGCCGTTTTCTCAATGAGCTGAACTCGCTGGAAGTTCCATTCGTCGCCTTCGGCAACCTGCCGAACCTCAGCTCTTACCCGAACTGGTTCGGAATCACGTTTGACGAACGGCAGGGCGGCTATCTGAAAATGCGCAGCCTGCTGCGTCACGGCCATCGTCGCATCGGCTTTGTCCCGACCGAAGCAATTCTCAGTCGCGAGCAGCGCGGCAGCGAAGTGGATGGGATGAAACTCGCCTGCCGCGAGTTCAAACTCGGTTGGCGGCAAATTCAATGGGCCATCGATTACGCCGCCTCATGGGAAGAGCCGATGCAAGCCGGTTATCGCGGCGCCAAAGAACTGTTGGAGCGGGAGCCGGATTTGACCGCCCTCTACTTTGAATCGTTGCGCGGCTGCATCGGCGGCCTTCGGGCAATTCACGAATGCGGCAAACGCTGCCCGGAAGACATCAGCGTCATCGCCTCCAACAGCGAATACAAACTCGAAGAGATGCTTACGCCATCCATCTCCCTCTCCACCGGAAACATGGCTCGCGTGGCACACACCGCGCTGGATATCATCTCATCGCCCAAAACACAGAAATCACAGCTGTTTATCGAGCCGTTTCAACTGACGGAACGGGACAGCGTCCGGGATTTGTCCCAAATCGAACATTTTGAAAACGCAACATATCATACAAAATAAGAGTCATCACTATGAATCTCACAAAACCAACTTTCCCCATTAAGCACGGAGGCACTATGAAGCATCGTTTTTTCACATTGATCGAACTGCTTGTTGTAATTGCAATTATTGCAATTCTCGCGGCAATGTTGCTGCCTGCCCTGAATCAGGCACGGGAGCGCGCCCGGGCAAGCAGCTGCACCTCCAACCAAAAACAGGTCATCATGGCGCAAGTCTTTTACTCCAATGACTACAACGATCTGATGGTCGGGATCTCTCATCACGGGGCAGATGGATTTGAAGTCTGGAACGCGCTGTTAACCAATGGAGCAACCAACTGTGGACGCGCAATCACCGACGACGGCTACATCCCGTGGAAAGTGTTGCTTTGCCCGTCAAATCCGTTAGCAAAAGACAAGCCGAATCGCTCAATCTTTTTCGGGACTTACGGTTTTTACCGCGCCCATAACTACACGGAAAACGACCGCCCGAATAAACTCGGGAACTATGTCCGCTACAATGACTCCGCCGGCAATCGCAACATTCATTTTGCCACAACAAAAATGAAAGTTCCAAGCGGCACCTTGATGCTTGCCGATACGGTTTGCGGCGGTACGGACAAAACAGGATCACCCGCATACGTTTTCGCGTTGAATTATGGGCTGGAAAGCCCAAAGGCATTTGCCATCTGGCAGGCGCACAGCGGCCGGACAAACAGTGCCTTTGCCGACGGACATGTCAGTGCAATGAACGGCAGAGAAATGTTTGAACTCCCGATGACAGTCAAATTCTCCTACAAAACAGACGGCATTACGCCGGAAACATTCTAAGCAACTGAGAACGAAAGGATATCGGAATGAATTACTCCTGGAAACAAATGTTGCGCGGAGGGCTTTTGCTCGGATTCTGCGCAACGACACTCTCCCTCGCCGCCGCGGATGAGGAGTTCATCATGGGCGCGACAACGCACTTCGGTCACCGCAAAGGCGTGGTGGACTCCAACCTCAACGTATTCAAAGAAAGCGGCATGACGTCCCCGCGTGACGATACCGCCTGGGGGCATTGGAAGCCGAAAGAGGGGCGCTGTGTGTTCCCGCAAATCTATTCCGATTTCCTCGAAGAATCGATCAAGATGGGACTTTCGCCGCTGCATATCCTCGCCTATCACAATCGGGAAGTGACGCCGGGTTATCCCAAATCACCCGAAGCGATCGAGGAATTCGCGAAGTTCGCCGAATGGATGACCACCACCTATAAAGGACGCACCCGCCTCTATCAAGTTTGGAACGAATGGGACGGCGGCTGTGGAATGACTGCGGAATTCAAAGGCCAGGGCGACCCCGCGAGCTATGCGAAGCTCCTCGCCGCCGCTTATCCGCGCATGAAGAAAGCCGACCCCGATTGCGTGGTCATCGCCAACTCAGTCTGCACCGGAGAAGCGTTTCTTGAAGAAACATTCAAAAACGGCGTGTTGCAAAACTGCGACGGATTCGCTTTTCACGGCTATAATTACGGCCAAGCCGGCGAAAACCGCTACCCGGAAGCATTCCTCAAGCGCGTCAAAGGCGTGATTGAACTCTCCAAAAAATACAATAACGGCGTCGCAAAACCGGTCTACCTCACCGAAATTGGCTGGCCGAATCACGCCAAACGTGGCGGCAGCGAAGAAACGCTGACCGGCGACTATGTCGCCCGCATGTACCTGTTGGCCAAAACCGTTCCCGAAATCAAAGGGGTCTGGTGGTATGACTTCCAGGACGACGGTTACGATAGTGAATACAACGAAAACAACTTCGGTATTGTAACGCCGGATCTCACTCCGAAAGATCCGTGGTTCGTCATGCGCTCAGTTTCTCCGGTAATCCGCAAAGGGACGTTCCTGCGTGAACTTTCTTCGCCCAATCCGGCGGTGACGCTACTGCTCTTCGCCATGCCGGACGGCTCGAACGTTCTCGCCGCATGGACCACCCAACCCGAATGCCGCAAACAGATCATCATCAACCGCGGCACAGCTCCGGACGGCGCGCTTCAACTGCTGACCACCGGGCAAACCAAGCCGGTCGATCATCGCTGGGGATTCCGGGAATGGATCGATGCAAACAGCAATAAGCACAGCGGCGGCGCAGAGAAGCGCGACATTTTCTCCTTTACCGTAACCGGTCGCCCGGTTCTCCTGAGCGGTAAACTCGATGGAATCAAGGTCAACACCGTCAAAACCATTGACCGCCCCGCCCTGCAAGTAGCGCAAGGACGCATGTCCATTCCCGAACAAATCATCGATGCCATACCGGCCGGCAGCTCCGGAGCCACAACAGTCAAGATCGCCGGCGACGCCAACTATCGAAGACTGGTCAACAAACCACTGGAAGGCGACAAAGATTTGAGCGCGGAGTTCAAAGTCACCTACGACAAAACCAACCTTTATCTCGACATCGCGGTAACGGATGACGTGCATTCGCAGGAGTTCTCCGCCAAAGACCTCTGGCGCGGCGACAGCGTCCAGGTGGCATTCGCGGCGTTTGAAGCCTACAAGCCCGCTCCGGTAGCCGGAACGGAATACCAGCTTGGTCTGACGAAAAAAGGTGCGGACATCATGCGGGAATCCTCGCAGCTTAAACTCAACACACCGACACAACTCAAGCTCGATGCCAAGCGCGACGGAAATCTGACGACTTACAAGATCACGGTCCCCTTCAGCGAGATCGGAGTCAAAGATCCCAAACCGGGCACTCCGGTCGGCCTCTCCATCGTCATCAATGACAATGACGGCAAGGATCGTGACGGCTATCTGCACTGGGGTGATGGAATCGGCACCGGCAACAAAGCGCCGGAAGAGTACAACTGGATCATCTTGAGGTAAACAGATGAAAAAAAGCATCTACGGGCTTCTGTTTCTGCTGACGCTGGGGGCGTTTGCCCCGGTCGACGCCTTGGAACTGGGCTTCGCGGACGGGAAGGCGAACGGCTGGGGATTCTACCTCGGCAGCGAGTTCCCCGGCGCCCACGGTAACTTCGCCCTGATCCCGGGAGCGGGGCCGAACGGCACCGCCGCCCGGCGGCTGGAGGGTTATTTCCGCCACGGCGGAATGTACACCTCCATTTCCCGAACCCTTCAAATTCCGCGTCCGTTCAAAGAGGTAAAGATCACTCTTCGCAATGCAAGCGCATACGACTATATGCTGGTGCGATTGGTGGATGAAACCAACCAGACGTTCCAGTACTCAGTCAAGCTCAATCCAAGCCGTGACGAGTGGCAGACCATTTCCGTCGGGCCAACCAGCAAACGCCAGACATCCTGGGGCGGCGCCCGGACCGGCAAGTGGAGCGGGAAGTTGCGCGGAATCGCGCTTCTCGGCGAAGCCACCGGCCTCCCGCCGAACTTTCCGCCACGCGGATTGCTCTACTTCAGCAGTATCGAAGTCGTCGAACTGCCGCAGTAAACACACAAAAAAAATGGCGGGTGCAAACAATGCGCCCGCCGTTTTTTTGTCTTAACGGAGAAATCAATCGTTATCTTCGTCATCCAGTTCAAGATCCGAGAAGTAGACCGTTCCGGTCGAATTCTGCAAGCCGATCTGAATCGTGACCGACTTCGCATCCGCCGGAATCACGGTTCGCGTCTTCAGCTTGCGCCATCCGAAGCTACCGGTAAGCCGAGTCGTATCCGGATACCGGGTTTTGCCATCCGCCTCAACCACAATCAACATCATCTTGAGGCCGAGATAGGGCTTGGGCGGTTTGGAGATGTCCTCTCCCTTCACTTTGGCCGACAATTCAATGGTCTTGCCGCGCACTTTGTCGATATCCACCACAAACGACGCCAGGGCCGATTGGGTCGCGTCGGTCGCGGTGATTTTCACCGCGTTGTCGTCCCGTTCTTCTCCGCCATTGGGCAGGAAGGTCATGACGGCAGCATTCTTCCACACCTTGAGCGAATCCGCGGTATCCAGCAGATCATCATAGATGTCGTCGGCAACAACGGTAAACGAGCCAAGCAACATGGCTCCACATACAGCGCTTTTCCATAATTTCATATTCGATTCCCTCCTTTTATTATATTTCGGGATACCATATAAATTAAATGTGATTCCATAAAAAGTCAAACATCATCGATTGAAAAAAAGCAAATCCGCGTGTATGTTCCCAAACGAATTCGCAACAGGAGATGCAAGTGAAACTATCCGTCGTAACCATCGTACGCAACAATGCCGCCCAGATCGCGGAGACCATGGATTCCGTCCTGAATCAAGGATATCCCGAGCTGGAATACATTGTCGTCGACGGAGCCTCCACCGACGGCACGACGGAAATCATCCACTCCTATCGCAACCGCATCAGCACATTCATCAGCGAGCCGGACAAAGGCATCTATGATGCGATGAACAAAGGCATCGCCCGCGCCACCGGCGACGTGATCGGGCTGCTCAACAGCGGCGACCGCTACCTGCCCGGAGCACTGGAACTGGTGGAGAAAAGTTTTAACGGCCGCGATCTCGAACGATCCATTTTCTGGGGCGACGTAATCTATGAACACCTCGGCCGAGTGCGCGGCTTCCGCCCGGAGAACCGTTACCGGGGAGCCTTCGCCCCCCATCCGTCAATGTTCGTGCCGCGCCTGGTTTACGAGCAAATCGGCAACTACGACGCCTCGATGCGGCTGCTCGGCGACTACGACTTCATGTATCGCGCCGTCAACATCCGCCAGCTCGACGTCATTTACGTCCCGGAGGCGGTGGCATTCTATCGCGAAGGCGGATTTTCCGACCGCAACATCGTCGCGTGCCTGCGCGACGAACTGACCGTAAAGCTCCGTTACGGGCAGAACCCTGCCAAGGCAAAAACCGAATATTTTCTGAAGTTAATCAAGAATCTGCCGCGAATTCTGCTTGCAAAATGAGGAACAACGGGTATATTAACTAGATGTATGTGAATTGAAACAACGGATTTACGGGAAAAGTAAGGAGCATAAATAAAATGTACGCTATCATCAAAACTGGCGGCAAGCAGTTGAAAGTCAAGACCGGTGACCTCGTGGATATCGAGAAGCTCGACGTTGAAGTCGGCGGCAAAGTCACCTTCAGCGAAGTTCTCGCGATCGGCGAAGAAGGCGGCAAACTGAACGTCGGCGCGCCGATGGTCGAAGGCGCCACCGTCACTGCTGAAGTCAAGGATCAGTTCCGCGGCAAGAAACTCATCGTCTTCAAAATGAAGCGCCGCAAGAGCTATCGCCGTACCCAGGGTCATCGCCAGAGCCTGACCCGCGTTGAAATCGGTGAAATCAAGGGGTAACCCCGAATCATGAAATACGACGCGAACGGAGCGCTGCTCTCCACGGAAATTCCGGGCATTCAGCTCATCAACCGCGGCAAGGTGCGGGATGTTTACGATCTTGGCGACGCCTTGCTATTCGTCGCCTCCGACCGGATCAGCGCGTTCGACGTCGTGATGCCGTGCGGAGTTCCCCGCAAGGGCGAAGTCCTTACTCAGATTTCGCTTTTCTGGTTTGAACTGATGCGCGACATTCCGAATCACCTGATCTCCACCGACGTCACGACGCGGCCGGAGCTGGTGCCTTATGCAAAGGATCTGCAAGGGCGCTCGATGATCGTCCGCAAGGCGAAAGTCCTGCCCACTGAGTGCATCGTTCGCGGCTACCTCGTCGGCAGCGGCTGGAAAGATTACCAGAAGACCGGCGTGGTCTCCGGGATCAAGTTGCGCGACGGTTATCAACAGGCGTCGAAACTCGACGAGCCGCTCTTCACCCCGTCGACCAAAGCTGAAATCGGTGCACATGACGAACCGATTTCATTTGAGCAGGTCGCGGAATTGATCGGCAAAGACAAGGCGACGCAGTTGCGCGATCTTTCTCTCAAAATTTATACCACCGCTCGTGATTTCGCCGAAAAACGCGGCATCATCGTTGCGGACACCAAGTTTGAATTCGGCGAATTGGATGGCCAGATCATCCTCGTCGACGAAGTGCTCACTCCGGATTCCAGCCGTTTCTGGCCCGCCGATCAGTATGTAGTCGGAACCAGCCCGGTCAGTCTCGACAAACAGTTTGTTCGCGACTACCTCGAAACACTTGACTGGAACAAAACCGCGCCCGGCCCGGATCTCCCGACGGACGTGGTGCAGAAGACCTCCGAGAAATATCTCGAGGCATACCGGATGCTTACCGGGAAATCCCTGTAAACAGAACGGAGCAAAACAAAAAAGGCGGCGTCACAGTCGCCTTTTTGTTTTATGAAGAATGGGGACAAGAGGAATGATACAGGTATTTTTTTATCTTTGCACCCTGATTGCCGGATATGTGTTCCTGCGGGGAATCCTGCCATTACAGCTTCATTGGGGATGGAAGGCCGGGCTTGCCGGACTACTGTCATGTGCGGCGTTCAAATTTCACATTCTGTTCCTTTTCGGTGGAGCGATGTTTTTCTCACCGGAGTTGCCGCGCTGGCTTCTGGTGGTAACCTCGTGGGGATTCGTCACCATCTTTTTTCTGTTTCTTTTTCTGCTGGTGGCGGATTTCGTACGGAGCGGCTATCTTTTTTATCTATTGTGCCGCAAGTGGAAGAAACCGGAATCATTCCGTGCGACTAACAACCGGATCAATCTTCTGCTCTTGAGCCTGTGCGCGTTTTGGGCGGCCATCGGCCTTCGCGAAGCGACCATGCCGCCGCAAATCCGGAACGAAGTGATTCTCCTGGACTCTCTGTCTACGGAATTCACCGGTCTGCGGATCGTCCTTCTCGGCGATCTTCACGGCGATCGCATCACCGATGCCGCATATATCGAAGACGTAGTCCGACGCACCAACGCGTTGGAACCGGATCTTGTCGCTATCGTCGGCGATTTTGTGGATGGGAGCGTAGCCGACCGGGCGAATGACCTCCGCCCGCTTCAAAAGCTCTCCGCAAAGTACGGCGTATTCGGCATTGCCGGGAACCACGAATATTTCTCGGGTTACGACGAGTGGATGGAGTTTCTCCCCACGCTCGGAATCCGAATGCTGTTGAACGAACACGTGTTGTTGCCGGAGCCGGGTATCGCCATCGCCGGCGTTACCGATCCGGCTGCGCGCCGGGCGGAGAAAGAGATGCCCGATCTGTCCAAGGCACTGAACCGGCTCGCTCCTGAAACACCAGTCATTTTGCTGGCGCACCGCCCGGACTTCGTCCTGGAGGCGGCGAAGACGCGGCGAATCGCGCTTCAACTTTCCGGCCACACGCACGGCGGCGTGATCCGCGGATTCGACCGGCTCGTCGTTGCGCCGTTCAATGCGGGATTCCTCTCCGGGCTTTATCGCGTCGAAGATACGGCGCTCTATGTGACAAACGGCACGTCGCTCTGGAACGGGTTCCCGATCCGCCTCGGAGTCCCGTCGGAAATTGTGCTGCTCCAACTGCAAAAACCGTAAATCACTCTTGCATTTCGTCCCGTTTTATGCGATATTAATAGAATTAATTCATTCCCGGAAGGTTTTTATGTTTACGGAGTTCTTCGGCGGCTTTGAGCCGCTTCAGTTGATTGTTCTCGCCATCAGCGCCGTTCTGATCGGCATCAACAAAACCGCCCTCCCCGGTATCGGCGTGCTGCCGGTCATCATGTTGACCATGGTATTCGACAGCAAATTCGGAACCGGGCTTCAGCTTGTGCTTCTGGCTACCGGCGACATCATCGCCGTTGCCTGGTATCGGCGCAAAGCCGACTGGAGCATTATCTGGAAATTACTCCCATGGGCGTGGACAGGGTTGGCGATCGGAGCATTGACGTTAGCGCGACTGCCGGGGAATGAACGAATCATGCAGATCATGATCGGCGGAATCGTGCTGGGACTGGTTCTTTTGAACTTCGCCCGCTCCAAGATCGCGCCGGACAAAATCCCGACAGGAAAACTGGCGGGCGGATTTTACGGTTCTCTGCTCGGATTCACCACCCATCTTGCCAACGCGGCGGGGCCGGTTGCCGCCATTTATTTTCTGGCGATGAAGCTGCCCAAAGAGAAATATATGGGGTGCAATGCTTGGTTTTTTCTCATCATCAACTGGACAAAGTTACCCATCTTTATCATGGAAGGACGAATCACTCCTCAGGCGCTGCTGGTCGATCTCACGATGATTCCGTTCCTGATCCTGGGTGGAGTGACAGGGATTCTCCTGCTGTCCAAGATGCCGCAGAAGCTGTTCGAGGGGATCATTCAATGGCTGGTCATCATTTGCGCGCTTTACTTGCTGTTCAATCCCGGCAAGAAAACAACGCAAGTTGCGGAAGAACAACAAACCCGCCCCGCCATCACGATCCGAAGTACACGCCAGGCATAACAAAAAACGCCCGGTGGAAATACCACCGGGCGTACCTTGCAATCCGCCGAACTCAGGAAATCAGCATGATCGAGAAAACAAGGGCGAAGATCGAAGTGGTTTCCACCACGCCGAGCGCCATAATCATATTGGTAAATCCCTGCCCGGTCTCCGCAAATGCGGTCGCGGCTCCGGCGGCGGCCTTCGACTGATAATACGACGAAAGCGCCTGCGCCAGACCACCGAGAATACCAACCAGCAAATAGAGCGGCCAGAGTGTCGGGTGTTCGGAGGCGGCGGCCTTCACCAGAATCATCAGGATCATGCCGTAAATCGTCTGCGACAGCGGAATACCGATCAGAACCAACAGCAAAAACGGCGCCGGTTTATCCTGTTGGTAGCACTTCTTCCATGCGCCGATCGAGGCCGCGCAAATGTTGCTGGCGGCAATCGCTGAGCCGATCGCCGCAATACCCATCGCAAGGTAAGCGCCGATCTGGCCAAGTGTAATCATCAATTCCTGTTCCATTTGGTTTTATCCCTCCTCGGTTTTTCTTTTATTCTTAAAAGGCTTGAATTTCGCTCCGGTCCAGCCCAAACCGACCTGCCCGGAAAATTCCAGCGTGTTCAAACGCACTCCATGTACCAATACACTCATCAGGCAAAGCGCGATGTTAACCGCATGTCCGGCCAGAATCACCAACGTCGCCGGAAGCAACGTCAACCATACCGGGCCACTATTGAACACGCTCACCCCCATGCCGTTGAAGCTGATCGCAATATAATACCCCGCCAACCCGACCGCGAACAGGCGGATGTAAGACAGGAGATCCACAAAACTGTTGATGATCGAAAACGGCAGTTGAAATACCTGCGCAATATCCGTCCAGTCCACGCCGCCAATCACCACCATCAGGAAACCGACCAGATAACAGACATACATCGCCTGCGGGAACGGGCCCGAAAACACCAGCAACCGATACGTCAGCATATAGTTCCCAAGCAAGAAAAACACCCATCCGATGTTCCCGATGAAACTCCGAATCGTCCCGTCATAAATCGCCCGCCAGAATCGACCGAGCGAAAGTTGGAGCAACGCCAGCGTAAAGCAGACCAATTGCGTATAAGAATCCTTATGCGGGTCGCTGGTCAACTGCGGAATCGCCGCCCAGTGCAGCCACTCCGGCCCTGCGGTGCCGAAGATGTTCCCAGTCAACACGCCCCAGATAATCGCAGCCACCGACAGCAGTCCAAACAGCATAATCGGTAATTTCGCAGCGGCTTTGCCGCGGAACTTCCAGGCGGCCAGCAGAGTGCCGAGCAGAAAAATCACTCCATACCCTGCATCCCCGACGATCATGGCGTAAAAAATCGTAAAGAAAATCAAAATCCCGCCCGAAACGTCGATCTCGTGATATCCCGGCTCAATGCCGAGAAACTGGAGCAACGGCTCAATCAGCTGAACCACTTTCGAGTTCCGCCGCAACGTCGGCACCCGATCGCCCGGAGCCGGATCTTCGATCAACAATCCCCATCCATGCTCAGACGCGGCCTTTTCCAACGCCGGGGTTGACGGCGCCGGGACGAATCCGAGCAGTGACACCACCTCTCCATGCGCCACCAGCGAATCGCTGACGCGGGAGAACTCAAGCTCGCCATCCAGCTGGCTCAGGCGGCGCACCACAGCAGGAATCGACGGCAGGAGTTCGGCGATTTCACTTTCAATGAGCTTCAACTCATTTTCCAGCTCCCGTTCCTGTTTGCGAAGCTCCGGCGGATTGTCGCCCGGCTCGAATCGAACCTCTGGCAACACTCCGGCAGGAACCGGTTCGGGCGTGACCACGGCAAAGTAAAGTTTGCCACCTTCTTCCGAAATAATCTGCACCGCCGCCGACGGCAGTTCCCCCGCCTTCCGAGCGGAACGGCGATTGCCGGAGCAGAGATAAACCCAAATCCCCTTTTCATGCAGCGCTTCGATCGCGGCCCGGTCGAATTCGCCCCAGGCCGCCAGACGTTCCTGTCGCTGATGGATCGAAAACAGTTCGGCGCCAAGCCGCTTCCGTGCGCTGAACAGGATATCCGCCTGCTCCACCGCTTCCGCACCGGAACGGCGGCGACCATCCACCGCGGGCAATTCACCGCACTCTTCGCACTCCTCGTGAAATTTCTGCAAATCGGTCAGCACCTGATGAGTCGTGGCGCGCAAATCGATCAGGTACGAGGTCACCGCGGAGCGATTCGTCACCGAATGTTCAATTTGCATGATACCAAGCTGACGCAACGCCGTCAACGCAACGTTCTCTTCTGAACTGAGCGTCAACAACGTCACTTTTTTCATCGGTACAATCATAATGCTCTCTTTCCGCTACAAGTCGTCAGGTGCGAATCTGCCCCTCTCCCCGGACGAGGTATTTGTAGCTGGTCAACTCGTCCGCACCCATCGGCCCGCGGGCGTGCAGTTTGTCGGTGCTGATTCCGATCTCCGCCCCCATACCGAACTCGCCGCCGTCGGTGAAGCGTGTCGAAGCGTTGCTGTAAAGCGTCGAAGCATCGACATTGGCAAAAAAGTAATCGATATGCGCCTGATTCGCACTGAGAATCCCGTCACTGTGCCGCGAACCATACCGGTTGATGTGCGCCACCGCCTCTTCAACCGAACCGACGGTCTTCACCGCGAGGATCAGATCGAGGTACTCCGCCTCCCAATCCTCTTCAGTGGCCGCCTGCGCACCGGGGCAAAGCGCGCAAAACTCCCCATCACCGCGCAACTCCACGCGATCCGCCTTCATCGCGGCGACAAATGCCGGGATGAATTCCGCGGCGACCGCGCGATCGATCAGCAGCGTCTCCAGCGCATTGCAGGCGCTTGGCCGCTGCACTTTGGCGTTGCGGATAATCTCCACCGCCTTCGCAATATCGCAACCGGCATCGACATAAAGATGACAAACGCCCTTGTAATGCTTCAACACCGGCATGGTCGCTTCGGCGCAAACCAGTCGGATCAGTTTCTCACCGCCACGCGGAATGATCAGATCGAGATAACGATCCATCTTAAGCAGGATCGAAACCGCGGCGCGATCGGTCCAGGGAACCAGCTGCACCATACCCTCGGGCAAGCCGCACTCGACCGCGGCGTCATCCAGCAGCGCGGCAAGACAGCGGTTCGATTCAAATGCTTCGCTTCCGCCGCGCAGGAGCACCGCATTGCCCGCTTTGAGGCAGATTCCGGCGGCGTCAACCGTCACATTCGGGCGCGATTCGTAAATGATCCCGACCACTCCAAGGGGAACGCTTATTTTAGTGATGACCAATCCATTGGGGCGAGTGACCTCCGACAGCACGCGACCGACCGGGTCCACCTGCGCCGCAACAATCCGAAGCCCTTCGGCCATTTCGGCAATGCGCCGGTCGTTCAGCGTCAGGCGGTCGATCATCGCTTCGGTCAGCCCGGCGGCGCGCGCCGCGGCGAGATCCTTCTGATTGGCGGCTTTGATCGCCGTGGCGGAGCGCTCGATTGTTTCGGCCATACGGCAAAGGCAACGGTTCTTCTCTTCCGGCGGCAGGACAGCAAGCGCACGCGATGCCGTTACCGCTTTCTCGCCCATCTCACGCAGAATCCGTTCCATCATTTCCGCTCCGACCGAATCAGCCACTTCTCCAGCCCCCATAGTTGTACTCTTTTAATTTTCAGTGAAACCGTACTATTATTTAAGATACCTCGAAAAGTGCCAAGATGCAAATCTCACCGGTGCAAATTGAACGGGAAACTTGCGATTTTTCCGGGGAGCGCAAAATTCCGGCAAGCATCGCGTGGCGCGCGTTCCCTACAGGGAGGAAACTTCTGGAAATGTTTTGGAAAATCCCGGGAGTGATTTGAAATTCCCATAAACGGCGCTATCTTATCTTCCTTGTTTCATGTCGCTAATCAACACCTTGTTACAGGGGGAAAAATATGCCGGTTGACATTTTAGTTGGAACGCAATGGGGCGATGAAGGCAAAGGCAAGCTCATCGACGTTCTGACGCGCGATGTAGATATGGTTGTCCGTTTTCAAGGCGGCAACAACGCGGGCCATACCGTTGAAATCGGGAACGATCATTATGTGCTGCATCTGATTCCGTCCGGCATTTTCCGTCCGAACGTGATCAACGTGATCGGCAACGGCCTGGTCGTGGACGTGCTCGGCCTGGTCGAAGAGATGAAAGGCGTCTCCGCCAAAGGATTCTCTGTCGACAACATCCGCCTCTCCAACCGCGCGCAGTTGATTTTTGAATACCACAAACGCGCCGATGCTCTCCGCGAAACCGGAGCCGGCACGAAGAAAATCGGGACCACCCGTCGCGGCATCGGCCCCGCTTACGCCGACAAGATGCACCGCACCGGCATCCGCGGCATCGACCTCACCCGCCCGGAACGGCTGGAAGAGCAGTTCCGCGCCGAGGCCGCCAAATACAACAAACTGTTTGCGGAACACGGCATTGCGCCGCTTGACATCGACGCCGAATGGGCGCGCGTTCGCGAAGCCGCCGACTACCTGAAGAGCTTTGTCTGTGATACCGTATATCTCGTCAACGACGCGATCAAGGCGGGGAAGAAGATCCTTTGCGAAGGCGCCCAGGCCGCGTTGCTCGATATCGACCACGGAACCTACCCGTATGTCACCAGCAGCAACACCGTTTCCGGCGGCGCTTGCCCGGGCGCGGGAATCGCGCCGCAGGCAATCCGCGACGTGTGGGGCGTCATCAAGGCGTACACCACCCGCGTCGGCGAAGGGCCGTTCCCGACCGAACTTTATGATGAAACCGGAGAAACACTCCGCAAAATCGGGCATGAATTCGGCGCCACCACCGGCCGGCCGCGCCGTTGCGGTTGGTTCGACGCGGTTGCGGGGCGTTACTCCTGCATGGTCGACGGCGTGACCAAACTGGCGGTGACCAAACTCGACGTGCTCGATACGTTTGATAAAATCGGCGTTTGCGTCGCCTACGAGATCGACGGGAAAGTCACAAAAGAGTTCCCCGCCTCCGCGGACGACCTCGCCAAAGTCAAGCCGGTACTGGAATGGCTCCCGGGTTGGAAGAGCGACACCAGCAAGATCACGAAATACGCCGATCTGCCGGAAAATGCGAAGAAATATCTCTCGTACATCTCCGCCCAGGTCGATTCCAAACTCGCTATCGTTTCGGTCGGCCCCCGGCGCGACCAGACGTTCGAGGCCTGATCGACATATAGTACGGAACGGAATATCCGGGGGCGAAGAGGCCGAATAAGGCCGTCTTCGTCCCCTTTTTCATAACAGGAGTCCCCAATGGCCACAAAACGGAAGCAGAAGACAGAGCTCGGATTGCCGATGCAATTTCTTCACGCCCTTGGAGGACTGGATTTCCTGCAAATTACCGCGTTGCTGTTTCTGGCCTCAGTCGGGCTGGTGTTCATCTACTCCATCGGCGAGCAGATCGGCACTCCGGGCGCACGACAGCCGTTTTCGCGGCAGTTGCTCTGGGTCGGCGGCGGCATTGTCCTCTGGATCATCGGCGCAAGCATCAACTTGCGTCGGACGGAATACAAGGTACTGTCGGTGTTGTTCTATCTGGCCACGCTGGCACTGTTGATTCTGTTGCCGTTCTTCGGGCAGAAAGTCAATGGAGCCGTCAGCTGGCTGGATATTCCCGGAACCGGGTTCCGACTTCAGCCGTCGGAGTTCGCCAAATTGTCGATGGTGATGCTGTTGGCGGCCATGTTCTCCACCACCATGTTTTCGGTGAATAAATTTTTCTGCCTGCTGCTTTCCGGGATTGTGGTGGCGGTTCCGCTGGTGCTGATTTTGAAGGAACCGGATTTCGGCAGTGCGTTGATCTTCATCCCGATCTATCTGTCGGTGGTATTTTGCGCCGGGTTGCGCTGGCGGTATATTATTTTCGTATCGGTCACTTCCGCCGTCGGGCTGGGGCTGGTGATCGCCAACGAGGCGCTGAGAATCCGCCCCTTCCTGAAAGAGTATCAACTGGCCCGCATCCTTGCATTTCTCCACCCGGAAGACTATCTGGCCGGCCCCGGATACCAGCCGTGGCAGGCATACCTCGCCGTCTCTTCCGGCGGGCTCACCGGCAAGGGGATCGGGGAAGGAACGCAAAACACACTGGGATTTCTCCCGCAGATGGCCGCCAACAACGACTTTATTTTTGCGATCATCGCCGAAGAAATCGGTTTTGTCGGCTCCGGCCTGATTTTTCTGGCGTTTTTGCTGTTGCTGTACTCGATTCTACGAACTGCGTTTTTGACCGACGATCCATTCGGCCGCTATCTCTGTATCGGAATCGCGGCGATTCTCTCGGCACACTGTTTCATCAATATCGGGATGAGCATCGGAATCACTCCGGTCACCGGATTATCGCTTCCGTTCATCAGCTACGGCGGCTCTTTCTTTCTGATGCTGATGGCCGCCTGCGGGCTGATGCAATCGGTCTATCGCCACCGCGACGACGGGAAACTATGACGAAATCCAAGCAAAATCGCTAAAAAACACATAGGCTCGAAACCGGGAGCAACCAATCAGGAGAAGACTGCAGATGAGAAAAATTGAAGTCGTAAGAGTTGCAACCGTTATCGCATTGAGCATCTGTTACCCGCTGTTGGCTGATGATACCGCCAAAGACGCGACGGAATTCACCATCCGTGAGAATCAGAAAGTATTGGGAGAGCTCCCCTTCGGCGACAGAACCGATTTTGAAAATGCAAAGCGTGGCTTCATCGCCCCCTTGAAGAATGATGGAATCGTGAAAAACACCAAAGGGCGCCTGGTGTTCGACGCGGTCAGCTATCAGTTCCCACTGGACAAAGCCGCACCGCCCACAGTGAATCCGAGCTTGTGGCGCAAGGCACAAATCAACGGAATTTCCGGACTGTTCAAAGTCGCCGATGGCCTTTATCAAGTTCGGGGACAGGACATCAGCAATCTTACGATCGTGGAAGGCGTCGACGGCATTGTCGTCATCGACCCGCTCATCAGTGTCGAAACGGCGAAAAACGCGCTCGAAACTTACTTTGAGCACCGACCGAAAAAAGAGATCAAGGCGGTGATCTATACGCACAGTCATGTCGACCATTATGCCGGCGTGAAAGGCGTCGTCACGGCGGAAGAGGTCGCGAGCGGCAAAGTAAAAATCATCGCGCCCGCCGGATTCATGGACGAAGCGATCAGCGAAAATGTGCTGGCCGGAAACGCAATGATTCGACGCAGTGGCTATTCGTATGCCATGGAAATTCCAACTGGAGAGCGCGGCAATCTGGGAACCGGCCTCGGCCCCTCGCCTTCTGTGGGGAGCACGACTCTGATCGCCCCGACCGATACTATCACGCACGACTGGCAGGCGATGACGATTGCCGGAATCGAATTTGAATTCATGCTGGCGCCGGGAAGCGAAGCTCCAGCTGAAATGCACTTCTATATCCCGTCCATGAAAGCGCTCTGCACGGCGGAGAATTGCGTCCACACGCTCCACAACTTCTACACATTGCGCGGAGCCAAAACGCGCGACGTTTCAAAGTGGGCCGGTTACCTGAATCAAACGCTCGACCGCTGGGGAGAAGAAGCGGAAATTCTGTACGCGCCGCATAACACCCCCATCTGGGGCAATGCCAATCTGACAAAGCACATCGAAGATTACCGCGACGCGTTGCGCTATATCCACGACCAGACGTTGAATTTGCTGAATCAAGGCTACAAAATCAACGATGTCGGGAATATGATCGAGCTGCCGGCCTCTCTGGCAAAGAATTGGGCTACACGCGGGTACTATGGCTCCGTCAGCCACAATGCCCGTGCCGTGTATAATTTCTATCTTGGCTACTTCGACGGCAACCCGGCGAACCTGAACCCGTACGGTCCAGTCGAAGAGGGCAAACGGTTCGTCAAAACCTTCGGAGAGGCGAAGATCATGCAGGCGGCTCAAGAGGCGTTCAACCAAGGAGATTACCGCTGGACGGCGGAGCTGCTGAAACATGTCATCAACGCCGATCCGCACAACCGGAACGCCCGGCTGTTGCAGGCGGACGCTTTTGAACAGATGGGGTATCAGGCGGAGTCCTCCACATGGCGCGGCTTCTATCTGGTCGGCGCGAAAGAATTGCGCGGAAACGGAGAAGTCACCATCCCCACCGAATCGTTCGCCAGCGACACACTGATGGCGATGACTCCTGAAATGTTGCTGGATTTCCTCTCCACGCGAATCGACCCAAAAAAGGCCGACGACAAAGAAATTTCCGTCTTCTTCGTCTTCCCGGGAAAGGATGATACGCTCGCATTGACGCTGAAAAACAGCGTACTCAACTACCGTATCAAACGCACCGGGAAGCCGGATGCCGAGATCACGCTCGATCGGGAATCATTGTGTAAAATCCTTTACGGTGCCACGGAACTTTCGGCTCTGGTCAAAGAAGGTAAAGCGAAAATCGAGGGAAACGCCGACGCGTTGGAAATGATTCTCAACACCTCGACCGCACCGAAACCATTTTTTCCCGTCGCCGCACCGATGGAGCAATAACTCCCGCATGGTATCTGCCGAGGGAAGTGTCCGCGGTGATGCGGACATTTGATTCTCTGATTGATTACGATTTCCTCGTTGTGCCTCTGGAGCAAGTATCATCCTGACTGGACGCTTTTCTTCTGAATTTCACCTTGAAAAAAGCAAGAGCCAACTCAGGGACTACAAACCGAAAACAGGCTACCGGGTCTGTCATTCGGAGGGATCACCACATCGCGGCGAGGGACACTCCTTAGGGCCTGCTTAACCGGAATGGCTTATGCCGCCTCTTGATATTCCTGCGAATT